>CANGIF010000021.1 GCA_947453885.1 Flavobacteriaceae bacterium | reverse complement strand
GGAGGAACAAATTTTAAGCATAAATGTTAGTTAGCCTAAAAAAGAAGAATTCTACATTTCTAACACCTCTAAATTGCGATCTAAAAGCTTTTATTTTGGCATTAAAGTATTCAGCCGACCATTGGTGCTTTGTTATCAAAATAGTTAAATATGGTTTGATAATGATTAATTATTTTTCGGGATATTGTATTGAATGACTTGAACCCTAAATGATCTACCTTTTCGTGCCATTTTTCGAGTTTAGCAAAGCCAACTATTTTATCGATTGTACTTTCAAAGATACTTCTTAGTTCTTGCGTTAAATCGTATGCTTTTTGAATATCGGGAAACAAATCAAATAATAAATTGGCTCGTTCTATTTGGTTTTTCGACCATTTTGATTTTTTCTTGTATAAGAAATAGCGACTTCTAGTTAGTATTTGTTTGAGTATATCTCTATTTTTCAAGACTTCAGGTTCGAACCTTTCTCTATTTTTATTAGCTTTTTCTATCGCCTCATTTTCCTGATCCATTGCTTGCAAACGGTATTTGATTCTTATTTCTTGTAAAGCCTCTGTAACTAGTTTTTGAACATGAATTTAGCGAAGCGGTATCACGACTTTCAAAATTTAAATAAAATACAAGAGTAAATCGGTCAGTAACACGAGTTGCATTGGAAAAGCATTTTTTTGGCAATCAATCCCATATTTGCTGCCATATCTAGGGTGATTTCGGAAACTAGATTTCGTTGTTTAATGGCAATTTTTTCAATAACGGCAATAACTTACTCCGCTTTAGTGGCAGCAACCATTGCTACTACGAACCTTTTTTGCCTTTAGAGGCTTTATTGGTTAAAATGGTATAGAGTTCACCATTAGACAAGGAGGTTTCGTCTATTGATAAACGTTTGCCTATGTTCTCTGGAAAAATAAGCCATTTTTTTGCATATGGTTTTTATTCCATATTTTAAAATCACTTAAGAAATCTTAGTAATGATGTTGTAGATTTTTATCACTAACACCATAGAAAGAGGCGATAGCATGGCAATCATTTGTCTTGGAATCTATTGATTTCTTTAAAAAAAAGACGCAAACTCCTGTGTTACCCGAGTTCCGTTTGCTACTAAATTTCAATCTCTAAATACTACTAGTCCAGTATCTTCATTGAGCCATCTTCTGCGAGTAATATGAAGATATACTTGATGTCCGCGAATTGGAAAGTACTTTACTGTTATCTCATCAAAGAATTCTTTGGAGCTTAATTTAGATTGTCGATATTCTTCGGGGATTGAATTCATCTCTTTTATGTAAAGATGAAGTATTTCTTCGCCTTTTTTATAAGGAAGTTAGTTCAAAATAATTAACTCTAATTTCGGGCAATAAAAACTTGAGTAGCTCAACAAATTAATCTTGCATTTCTTTAGATTTTTAAAAATAAAATATTGAAAAATAAATTTTGAATATAATCCATTTTTTAATCTTTATTAGACAATTAATAATATTAAAAGTGGTACAATTATTCCTATTAGAGCTAATTTCCAACCTCGTTTGCTAAAAGTGTTTTTTCCTACCCTAATCATTATCATTCCTGTAAATGCAATTGTAATTAACGATAGGCCAAAAATGTCTCCATAATATATCCACCAATTTGATGTGCTTTTATGTAATTTCATCATTGAACTGATAATTGGTGTTTTGATATAAGTAACAATTTCACCTTTTCCGGTTTTTAAATTTATTGAAACATCATTTTTTTCAAAGGATATGCTTAATTTTTCCTTATCTATTTTAAAACGACGAATTTTATCATCTATTTCTAAATGTTTACTTAGACTATCAACATAATTATCTGTTATAATTGCCTTTTCCGAAATTTTTAATTTAATAGCTTTTGTTTCAATAGTATATTTTTCAGCATGCCAATTGTCTCGGTGATTCATTAATATCCCAGAAAGTGCAAATGATATTATTAATCCAATATAAAAGTATCCTAAATCACGGTGAAGATTTCTAATTTTTTGTTGGTTCATTTTTAAAAGATATATGTCAAAGTTGCAGAATAATTTCTTGGTTCTATAGGGTTTACACTGTTGTCATCGTGAATATTATAATTTAATGCATTAAAAATATTGCTTATTTTGGTAACAACTCTCCATTTTTTTTGAATATAACCCATTGTTCCATCAAATTGAAAATAATCTGGAATATATGTTAATTTTCTTGTATCATTTGTAACTAAAACTCTAGTTGGTCTGCCAGCATAACGAGTTCCAAAATAGGTATTGACTAAACCAATAGTTAAGCCTTTTATTTTTCCTGATTCAAATTTATAATTAATATTAAAATTTGCTGTATTTTTTGGATTATATTTTAATTGGCTACCTTTAATAAAGTAGCTATCATCTCTATATTTAGTTTCGTTAAAACTATAACCAGCTAGTAAAGACAATCCTTTCAACGGATTCGCTATGATGTCAATTTCAACACCATGGCTTCTAACTTCGCCAGCTAAAACTTTAATATAAGAATATGAATTCCCGTTTGTTAAAGATTGTTGGTAAAATTTGTCATTTGATATTTGATATGTAGTTATATTTAAAAACAGCCTTTGATCAAATAATTTGTTTTTAACTCCTAGTTCGTATTGATCAATTATTGAGGGTTTTAATGCAGAACCACTTTCATCTTGTCCTGTATTGATTTCAAATGAATTAGAATAGCTCGCAAAAAAAGAATGATTATTTGTAGGTTGATATATTAAACCAATTCTAGGTGAAAAAGCACCATCAAAATTTGTTGTATTCGTAATTATATTGTTAGAGAAGTTTAATACATCACTTCTTGTATCTTGGTAACTGTAACGGATTCCAGCTAAAACTTTTATTTTAGACGTAACGCTAATTAGATCCTGAATATATACACCAAATCTATTAATTGGAGCTGTCGTTTTAGTACTTTTTTCTAAGTTTGGAATAGGAGCTTCATTTGCGGAATAGTATGTATCAAAGATGTTAATTGTATCGTAATTATTATAGTTTTTATAAGCTATTGTTTCTGTTTTAAATTGCTCAGAATCCATACCAATTAATAATTGATGACTAATTTTTCCAGTATTAAAGTTTCCTTTCAAGTCTATTTGTTGAATATAATAATTGTCTTTAGCCTCATTCTTTTGTAGACTTCTTGTCCAAATACCGTTTGATAATACGAATCCATTAGTTCCAGAATTAGGTCTTGTATTACTAAACAGTTCATTTTGATAAAAACGTATTCCATTTACAAAATTTAAGTTCCAATTTTCTGATAATTTACGAGTTAAAGTTGCTGAAATTAATGCTTGCTCGCTTTTATAATAGCCCCAACTGACCCCGACAAATTTATTACGAGGAAAATCTATCAATTCATAATTTATAATTCCTACTCCAAAATCAGCAGTTCTTTTGTCTTTTATATAATCACCTTCTACAAGTAATTGTGTTTTAGCATTAAATTTTATAATAGAAGAAGGGTTTATGTATTTCCTCTCCGAAGTAACATAATCTCTAAAACTATTTCCTTTTTCAAAACTTCCATTAATTCTAAAAGCTATTTTTTTATTTTCCCCAATTGTATTATAGACATCAAATGTAGGTTTATAAGTATTGAAACTTCCAATAGTAGCACCAATTTCACCTCCAAATTCAAATTTTGGCTTTTTGGTAATTAAATTTAAAATCCCTCCAGCAGCTACATTTCCATAAAGAAGTGCTGTACTCCCTTTTATTAATTCCACTTTATCTAAACCACTTGTTTCAATAACCATTCCATTAAAATACCGAATACCATTTTTAAACGTATTTGAACTAGATAAAGGAAATCCTCTGGAAGCTATTTCTTCTTGGTAGCCGCCTGTGGTTCCCATTATGTATACACCATTTGCATTCTTTAATATATCTGTCAACGATTGCGTTTGTTGATTTGACATAACTGCACTACTAATAATTGAAGTAGCTTGTGGTAAATCCATTGGTTTTATTACTGCTTTACCAACATTTATAGGATCATTCTGTTGATTTGCCGTTATAATAATTTCTTTAAGGAGTTCACTTTTTTTGTTCTTGATTGTATCATTAATTGATAATATTTCTTTGAAATTTCTAGTTTCTTGTGAAAAACCATAAATACTAAAGAGAAGAGCAATAATAGAATATAATTTATACATCTGCGTTTATTTAGAATAATTAAAAATAATAAGCGCAAATATAATCACTCCTTTTAAGTTAGCAAAATTATTTAGAATTATTATGAATAATATTTTTGTGTATAATATTAAAAAGAAAAATAGTTTATTGTTTCTTAACAAAGAAATGTTAACCATGTTTATATGAGTGATAATTATAATGGAATAAATTTATAATATTAAGTCATTTTTTTGAGTATTTAGAACTAAATCTATTCAAAAATTACATTAAAGTTAATATTTTAACAGCTACTACTAAATTATTTTATATTTAATTTTGACTGTTGAAATTATAATTCATCATTTTGTATGTTTAGAATCCTAAACATAAATAAAATTTTCATTGTTTGATTAAGAAAATTATTCAATAATTTTTGGAAAAATAATAGAGTAAAAAATAGATAAATATAATACAAAAGTGATTGAAGTATAAGAAAACAAACTTCTTTTTTTATATTTGCTACAATTGATTATTGCTTAAATATATTTTACAGAAGATTCCAATATCAAATCTCAAATTAATAATGATCATAAAAAGCAAAAAAAACGCATTATTATCAGTGTTTTTAATAATTGGTATACTAGTTATAGCATCTTGTATTATCAGTTATTTTAAGAAATATCATTTCTTTTTGGCAATTATTCTTATTATAGTAATAGCATTTTCACTTATTCGTAATTTTAAGACTAAAAAGCAGAATTCTTCTAATTTTTGGCTTTCATTTATTGGAATTTTTTTAACCTTATCCTTGGGTTTAGTAGTCGAAATTTGGGGAACTCAAAATGATTATTGGATTTATTTAGGATTGCCTCAAAATATAGAAATACCCTTTTGGGTACCTTTTGCCTGGGGATTGGCATATAAAGCACTGTATAAATTAGAGCAAGCATTGCTAACTTTTTTCACCACATTTAGTAACAAACTTATTTTTTGCATAATACTTCCAGCTATAATACTTCCTGTATTAGGTGAAACAGTAGTTATTTATTATGGAGTGTGGCGATATACTTGGCAACCTCAGATTTTAGGAATGCCACCTCTTACCATATTATTATTAGGAATATTTCATTGTAGTATTTTTATTATTATGTGTAAAATATGTAAACTTTTATCAATAAATGACCCTGTTTACAGTTCTTTTGTTAAAACTTAATTATTATTGAATCAATATTAATTAAGTTTTAATTTGAAATAAATTTTTTATCTTATTGCATTTGAAATAAAAAAAACCGCCATTCTTTTAAAATGGCGGTTTTTTTTATTGGAATTTAGCTGAACAGCTTAATCTTTAATTTCGATTCCTGCTTTAGTAAAAAAACGATATTCTAAATACGTGTAAGCGTCACGTGGTATAATTTTTATCCATTTCTTGTGTTCAAAAAACCATTTTGAACGCAAAGAAGGAAAACCTTTACTAAGATAAGCAGCAACAAAAGGATGAACATTAAGTATAACTGTGTTGTTAGATTTAAGAATTCTTTCCAAATCCATAGCAATTCTATCGATTATTAAGATTGGAGCTTCAATTTCTCCATTTTCATTATTCGGATCTTCTTCTCTGGTTTTTATGTTAACTTCTGGTCTTACTCTTTGACGTGTAATTTGAACTAAACCAAATTTGCTTGGTGGCAATATTTTATGTTTGGCTTTGTCATCACTCATTTCTTCTTTCAAGAAATCAAATAACACTTTTCTGTTTTCAGGATCAGCCATATCAATAAAATCAACAACTATTATACCTCCCATATCGCGAAGACGCAATTGTCTAGCAATTTCTGCGGCTGCAATCATATTCACCTCCATGGCTGTATCTTCTTGATTTGTAGCCTTGTTTGAACGATTTCCGCTATTTACATCTATGACGTGTAAAGCTTCTGTATGCTCAATTATTAAATAAGCACCTTTGCTCATTGATACTGTTTTTCCAAATGACGTTTTTATTTGTCGTTCAATATTGTATTTTTCGAAAATAGGTGTGTCTTTAGATTGGTAAAACTTCACAATTGAAGTTTTTGAAGGTGCAATTTCTTGTAAATAGTCCTTTGTTTGCTGAAACAACTCTTCATCATCTATTTGAATACCGCTAAAGGTATCATTAAAAACATCTCTAAGTATTGAGGAAGCTCTGTTTAGTTCTCCTAATACTTTCGAAGGATGATGTGCAGTTGGTAATTTTTTACACATTGCAGTCCATCTGTCTACAAGGCTCTGCAAATCTTTTTCTAATTCGGCTGTTTTTTTGCCTTCGGCTACTGTTCTAACAATAACCCCAAAACCTTTTGGTTTGATTTGATGTACTAATTTTTTTAATCTGTCTTTTTCGATTTTGTCTTCAATTTTTTGAGAAATGGAAACTCGATCGGAAAATGGAACCAATACAATGTATCTTCCAGCCAAAGATAGTTCAGAACTAATTCTGGGACCTTTAGTTGAAATAGGTTCTTTTACAACTTGTACTAAAATAGACTGGTTCGAATTAATTATATCTGTAATTGTTCCATTTTTGTCTATTTCTTTTTCAAACTGAAAGTTTTTTAGTGAGAAATCTTTTAATTTACCTGCGCTTACAAGTTTTATGAATTTCAGTTGAGAAGCAAGATTAGGTCCAAGGTCGTGATAATGTAAAAAGGCATCTTTTTCAAAGCCTACATGGACAAAAGCGGCATTTAGACCAGCGACAGGTTTTCGAATTTTGGCTATAAATATATCTCCAACTTGAAAATTACTAGTCTCTTGTTCTTTGTGTAATTCAATTAGTTTTCCATCTTTTAATAAGGCAAAATCTACGGCTTCAGAACTAGATCTGATGATTAATTCTTTATTCACTCTGTAAATTTTTATCCATACTCTTTGGCTAACGCGTTTAACTTTTAGCTTTTAACAAATATGAATTTGCTAATGGCTTACAGTTAATTGCTAAATGCTAATTGTAAGGATGGATTAAACAATATTTTAACAGGTTTTTTACCCGGTGAAATTAGCTTTCAAATTTCAATTTTATGTTTTCAGTTAACTGAATATAAAACTTGTAAATAAATGCTAATTTTCAATTTCAATGAACTTTAAAAAGAAAAAAGTAGTTTTTAGACTACTTTTTCTTTTTGTGACGGTTAGCTCTTGCTCTTTTTTTACGTTTGTGAGTAGCTACCTTATGTCTCTTTCTTTTTTTACCACTTGGCATACTTTGTAGTTTTTGTGATTAATAAATATTTTTATTTTGCTTCGTTATTCGCTTTTACACCTTCAACAAAAACTTTTGCAGGTTTAAACGCTGGAATATTGTGAGCTGGTATTTTAATTGTTGTGTTTTTAGAAATGTTTCTTCCTGTTTTTTCAGCTCTAGTTTTAATAATAAAACTTCCAAAACCTCTTAGATAAACATTTTCTCCTGATTCTAATGAGCTTTTAACCTCTTCCATAAATGTTTCAACAGTGGCTTGAACATCTCCTTTTTCAAGTCCTAATTTTTCTGAAATTTTTGCTACGATATCTGCTTTCGTCATTTTCTTTTCGTATTAATAATGATGTAATATTTTTTGAGGTTGCAAATATAGTAATAAAATAAATAAATATTCAAGCTAATTGATTAAAATTTAATCACATAAACTTTTACTTTTGCTAACACAATTTTAACTATGAATTTCAGTAAACAATTAATAAAGTGGTATTTAGAAAATAAACGTGAATTGCCTTGGCGAAACACAACGAATCCTTATCTGATTTGGCTCTCTGAAATCATGTTACAACAGACTAGAGTTGCACAGGGTTTACCTTATTATTTAGCTTTTACCAACGCATTTCCAACTGTTTTTGATTTAGCAAATGCTAACGAAGAAAAGGTATTAAAATTATGGCAAGGTCTTGGATATTATTCTAGAGCTCGAAATTTGCACCTAACAGCTCAAATTATAGTCCATAAATTTGGAGGTGTTTTTCCAAACAATTATAATGATTTATTAGAACTTAAAGGTATAGGGGAATATACAGCTGCTGCTATTGCTTCTTTTTCATTTCAAGAACCTGTTCCGGTAGTTGATGGAAATGTTTTTAGAGTATTAGCTCGTGTTTTTGGTATAGAATCGGATATTTCACTATCTAAAACTAAAAATGAATTTTCTCAATTGGCATTTCAACTCATGCCAACCAAACAACCTGATTTATTTAATCAAGCAATTATGGAGTTTGGTGCACTTCAATGTGTGCCTAAAAATCCAAATTGTCAAGAATGTATTTTTAAACAAAGTTGTTTCGCTTTGCAAAAAAAGCAAATTGAAAAATTACCTGTAAAACTAAAAAAAATTAAAATAGTAAAACGTTATTTTAATTATATTATATATAGTGATTCTGCACAAAATACACTTGTAAAAAAAAGAACAGAAAGAGGTATTTGGCATAATTTATATGAATTTCCATTAATTGAAACTCAGAAAAATGAAAATGTCGAAGCCATAAAAGTAAATTTGAATATAAAAAACACTATTGTTTCAATAACCGAACTAACACATCATGAAATAATACACAAACTTTCGCACCAACATTTGAATATAAAATTTTGGAGAGTAACAGTAAATGGCGCTTTGCAGGATGGAATTTCAGTAAAAAAAATGGTTACTTTGCCTTTTCCAATCGTGCTTTTTAATTTTATTGAAAAGGAATGGAATGTATTATGAAAAAAAAACTAAATTTGATTCCAAATACAATTCAAATTACTATGGACGGAACATTAAATAAAGTTATGCTTATCGGCCGACTAGGGGATGAAGTTAAAATGCATTATTTTGATGGTGGAAATTGTATCGGTAGATTTCCATTGGCTACAAATGAAACTTACATCAATAAAACAACTGGAGAAAAAATAAATTCAACAGAATGGCATAATTTAGTTGTTAAAAACAAAGCAGCTGAATTATGTGAAAGATTTCTTTCTAAAGGAGATAAAATATATGTAGAAGGAAGAATAAAATCAAGACAATGGCAAGCTGACGATGGAACTATGAAATATGCAAATGAAATACAAGTAACTGAGTTTACTTTTTTAAGTGTAAAAAAAGAAAATGAATCAAAAGATACCGATGTACCAAAAGGTAACATTAGGCCTGAAAATGATTTGCCTTTCTAATTGTCTAATTAAAAAAAACAACTTTGGATCCCGAACCCAGTATTGATTTTATAAAAGCCATTGACACTAATTTGATATTAGGTGTAGTTGGTATTGTTGGTTTACTTTTCTGTTCAGCAATGGTTTCTGCTTCAGAAGTTGCTCTTTTCTCTTTATCTCAAAAAGATATAGATAATGCACTTGCTGAAAACGCAACTAAATCGCAATTAATTTCTAAACTATTAGAGAAACCAAAAAAATTATTAGCAACTATTTTAGTCACTAATAATTTTATGAATATAGGAGTTGTAATGCTTTTCTCCTATATAATGGATACTATTTTTGGTAAACATGAAACATTCGAATTGTCAAGATTTTTGATAGAAGTTGGTGTTGATACTTTTTTAATTTTACTTTTTGCAGAAGTGTTACCCAAAATTTATGCTAGTAGAAACAATTTAAAATTTTCCTATTTTGTAGCTTATCCGTTAACTATTCTAGACAAAATTCTTTCTCCTATTAGCATACCAATGAGGAGTATAACTATCTTTTTACATAACAAACTAGGAAAACAAAAAACAAATTTTTCAGTAGATCAATTGTCTCAAGCTTTAGAGCTTACTTCTTCGGAAGAAACGTCTCATGATGAACAAAAAATATTAGAGGGTATTGTTTCCTTTGGAAATACAGATACCAAGCAAGTAATGAGTCCTAGAATTGAGATATTTGGTTTGGAAATTACTGAATCATTTCAAGAAATTTGTATAAAAATTATTGAAAAAGGCTATTCTAGAATACCTGTTTACAGAGATAATATTGATCAAATAGAAGGGATTTTATTTGTAAAAGATTTATTACCGCACATTGATAAATCTAAATTTGAATGGCAGTCATTACTTAGAGAAGCTTTTTTTGTGCCTGAAAACAAAAAACTCGATAATCTGTTAAAAGATTTTCAATCCATGAAAAGCCATTTGGCAATAGTTGTTGACGAATACGGAGGAACTTCTGGCTTGGTTTCTTTAGAAGATGTAATTGAAGAAATTGTTGGAGATATAAGTGATGAATTTGACGATGATGATATAAATTATTCACAACTTGATTCACAAAATTTTATTTTTGAAGGTAAAATAAATCTAAAAGATTTTTATAGAATTTTAGATTGTGATGAATCAATTTTTGAAAGTCAAAAAGGGGAAGCAGAAACATTGGCTGGATTTATATTAGAAGTTTTAGGTAACTTCCCTAAAAAAGGACATAAATTATTTTTTCAAAACTATACGTTTTGTATTGAAACAGTGGATAAAAAAAGAATTAAACAAGTTAAAGTTACAGTAAATGAATAAATATTTTAAGGCAGCCAAATTTTTTTTATTATTCGTAGCGCCTTTTGTTTTAGTTTCTTGCAAAAAAAATACAGTTCCTAAACCAACTAGTTATTTAAGATTAGAATATCCTGAAGCAGAGTACGCACTTTTTGAAAGTTCATGTCCATTTACTTTTGAAATGAACGAAGCTGCAATAATTAAAGAAAAATCAAGTTGTAGTTTTACTATTGATTATCCAAAAATGAAAGCTACCTTGTATTTGAACTACAAACAAGTATCTGGAAATGTAAAATTATTACTTAAAGATGCTCAGAAATTAACCTACAATCATGTAATAAAAGCTGACGATATTTTGGAACAACCTTATTTAAATCCTAAAAAGAAAGTATATGGTATGTTTTATCATGTAAATGGAAATGCTGCTACTAATGCTCAATTTTATGTGACAGATAGCACCAAACATTTTTTAGATTGTTCTGTTTATTTTTATGCAAAACCAAATTTTGACTCTGTAATGCCTGCTACGAGTTATATAAAAAACGACATGCAGCATTTAATGGAAACTATAAAATGGAAATAGCAATAAGTTAAATAGTTATCTTATTAATTCAAAAAAAGAAGGAACGATTAATAGTACAACATTCCTTCTTTTTTATTTAACATTTTTTTATTTCAAATTTGAAACTTTATATGTTTCGCCATCGCCTGTTTTTTCTACTATTTTAATTAAGTTTTCAGGTTTTTGAGTGCTTGAGTCGTATTCAATTGTTGCCAATTTTTTATCGAAATCAACGGTTGCTTTTTTTACACCATTTGTTTCGTTTAATTCTTTTTCAATTGTTTTTGCACAACCAATAGCGCAAGTCATCCCTTCAATTGTAAAACTAGTAGTGACTAATTTTGCATCAGCAGATATTGGTTTTTTAGAAGTACTACTTGTTTCTAAAGTAGATTTCTTTTCGGAAACATTACTATCAGTTTGTTTACAGCTTGTAATCAATAATCCAATAGCGAAAACAGAAACAATAATCTTTAAAGAGTTCATGGTTTAATATTTATAGTTTTAAAATATTTTGATTTATTTAATTGAACAAAATTAATTAAATTTTTACTCTAAAAGTCATAAAAAAAATAGAGTTTTGTTAAGTAAAACATAAAGTATGAATATTCAGCAATTGAAATGGTTTTTTTTGGTATTGCTTTCTTTTATTTGGGGCAGTTCATTTATCCTAATAAAAAAAGGATTGGTAGGTTTAAATCCCTTGCAGCTTGGATCGGCTCGTATTATTTTTACAGCTTTTTTTTTATTAATGATTGGTTTTAAAAGCTTAAAACAAATCAACAAACAACAATGGAAATCCATAGTCATAACCTCCTTTTTTGGAACTTTTGCACCCGTTTATTTGTTTTCTATTGCTGAAACTCAAATTTCTAGCTCAATTTGCTCTATTTTAAATTCTCTTACACCTTTGTTTACTTTGCTTTTGGGAGCACTTATTTTTAAAATTGGGTATCAAAAAAAACAATTTTTTGGAGTACTAATAGGTTTAGTTGGAAGCTTGTTATTGGTATTTAACGGAGCTGTTAACCACCCAAATGAAAACTATTGGTTTACTTTTTTAGTGGTTTTGGCATCTATTGGATACGCTATAAACATCAATTTAATTAAAAAACATTTAGCTAATTTAAATCCTTTAAGTATTACCACTGGAAATTTTGCGGTTTTATTAGTTCCAGCACTTATTATTTTATTTACGACTCCAATTATTCACCAAATTCAACAGCCAGTTACAAAACATTCATTGTTTTTTATATTAATTTTAGGGATTATAGGAACTGGAATAGCAAACATTATTTTTTTTAAGTTAATTCAAATTGCTTCTCCAATCTTTGCTTCATCTGTAACCTATATGATTCCAATTGTAGCGTGTATTTGGGGTTTATTCGACAATGAAACGCTTACTACAATACAAATTGTAGGTGCTTTTATTATTTTAATTGGAGTTTTTCTATCCAGTAAAATAGTTCAATCAAAATAAATTAACTTACATTCTTATATATTATGTTTTTTATATATTGAACTTACTACTTGCTCTGATTTGAAGTGTTTTGCTTTTATCCACAAAAAAAACCGCCTTTTAAGTGGCGGTTTATTAAATTGTTTTGTTGATGAGCTATTCAAAATCTTTATCAGTAACTCCTTCATTTATTTTGATATCGCTCATTTTAATATCAATTTCAAAACCTTGATTAACATTCATTTCAAATGGAACTTTTACTCCTTTTACTTCTCTATAATCACTAAAATTAGTAGAAATTGTCATTTTTTGTTCCCCTCTATCGACAGTTTTAGTTTCAGCAACTTTTAAATTGGTTTTTACATCATAAAAAAGAGTAGTTTTTCCATTTTTAATAACGTAAGCGTCGCTATTATTTACACTTTCGATACCATCAAGTACAATACTTTCTTTTTTAAGCATTAAAAGCTCGTCAAAAGTTGTAGCAGAAGCCTTCATTTCTGAAAGTTCTTCACCAGTAACATCTTTTCGTGCTCCTTGTTGCATAATGTAAGCACCTTTTTCATTTACTACTTGTTTCATGATGCTTCCCATTCCTGGCATAGATAGTTCAATCGAAACTTTCCCTTTTACATCTTTTTTTGATTCAAAACTCAATGGAGCTGGAGCTTGAGGAATTGATGCCGAACCAATACATTTTATTGTTTTTACACTCGAAACTATTTTGTTTCCACCAATTGCATTAATGTATGATTCTAAAACAGTTTTAACAGTTACACCTGCTGGAACTGGTTTTTTCATAACTGGCTTTGTAGTTGCTGTTCCAAATTTATCATAATAAAAAATTGGAATTTTTAATTTTTCTAAACCTGGTAATACTTCACTTCCTTTTCCTACTATTACAATTCTGATATTTTCATCAAGAAAGTATTTTTTTGCTGCTTCCATAACATCTTCAGCTGTAACTGCTGAAATGTTTTTGATATAGTTTTCATAAAAATCTTCAGGTAATCCTTGTGTTTTTATTCTCAATGCGTAACCAGCAACTGTCTGTGGTTTTTCAATTTGCATTACAAATTTTCCAATGTATCCAGCTTTTACATTTTTTAAAACTTCGTCTGAAACTTTTTCTGTTTTAATTCTTTTAATTTCTTTTAAAAATTCTACTACTGAACTATCTGTAACTGCATTTCTTACTTGAGTAGAAGCTTTAAAAGTAGAAATATATTTGCTTCCTGAAATACTTGAACGTGCGCCATATGTCCAACCATGTTTTTCTCTTAAGTTCATATTTAAGTAACTATTGAAGTCGCCTCCTAAAATTTGGTTAGCAACAATTGCTGCAAAATAATCTTTATCGGTCATTTTTAATTCAACAGTATTTTGCAATGCAATTTCAGACTGTACCGCATTTGGCATATCTACAAAATTGATTTGTGTATATTGAACGTTGTTTGGATTGGTAAAAGTTAATTGAGGTGCAGTTGCTTTTTCCCATTTACTAAAAAGTTTTTCAACTGCTTTTTTAGCATCTTTGAATTTTACATCTCCAATGATAACAAGGTAAGCGTTCTCAGGTACAAAACTTGAGTGATAATTGTTAATTACATCTTCAAGTGTAACATTTTTAATGGTTTCTTCACTTAAAAATTCGCCAAATGGATGACTTTTCCCATAGGCTAAAACATTTTGAACCCTACCCGCGACCGCTGCTACACTTTTTTCTTGTGTTTTTAAGCCTTCAATTAGTTTTTCTTTTTCTTTATCAAATTCGTCTTTAGTAAAATTTGGATGTAAAGCACCGTCGGCTAAAAGTTCTAAAATTCTACCAGAATATTTAGACAAACAGCTACCGTATACTCCTGTTGAACTAAAGTTTATGTCAGCACCTAAAAAATCTATTTCCTCGTTAAAAGCATCTTTTGCTATTTTTTGACTTCCATTTCCAAGTAAACTACTTGTTAAATTATCAACACCTTTTTTAGTGCCTTCGGCATTAGGGGTATTGTCTATACTAAGATTGAAACTTACTCTTGGGAGTTTATGATTTTCAACAATCATTACCTTTAATCCATTTGGCAAATTAAATGATTCTGGTTTTTTAATATTTATTGTTGGTGACGGACCTTGTTTAGGTTGTGAACGATCTTGTGCTTGCATAATTATAGTTAAAAACAAGCTGGATAATATAATTGTTACTTTTTTCATGATTCAGTTTGCTTTAGTTTTGAGCTTTGTCTTTTGATGGAACATAATCCAAAATCAAACGTTGATTTGGATTTAAATATTTTTTGGCAATATCTCTAATTTCTTGTGGTGTAATTGATTTATAAATTTCCATTTCTGTATTAATTAAATTCACATCACCATATAATAAATAGTATGACGCTAAATTACTTGCAATACCTTCAATACTTGAATTATCTTCTACATAATTGTTCTCATAAATATTTAAAAGTTTCTGCATTTCTTTTGCGGTTAATAATTCAGTTTGGATTTTCACTATTTCTTCGTCAATTTCTTTTAGTAAATCTTCAGAAGTATTTGTTCCTTGTGGCATTCCATAGAGAATGTACATTCCATAATCTTCTTGTGAGTTATTAAAAGCACCTACTTGAAGAGCCATTTTTTTGTCATCAACAATTTTTTTATAAAGTCTTGAACTTTTTCCTTCGCTTAAAACTGTAGAAATCATGTCAAGTACTCTTGCTTCTCTAGTTTTCATAGAAGGAGTTCTATAAGCTGCGACTAACATTTGTTTTTGAATATTTGGATCTTGATAAGTAGCCTTTATTGTAGTTTTTATTGGCTCTTCAGTAAAGCTGCTTTTTTCAATTGCGGTTCCTTTTGGTATAGAGCCAAAATATTTTTGAATCCATTCTTTGGTTTTGGCAATATCAGTTAGGTCGCCCGCAACTATAAGTACGGCATTATTAGGTATGTAGAATTTTTTATTAAATGCTTGAAATTCTTCTAATTTAGCAGCATCTAAATGAGCCATTGATCCTATTGTTGCCCAACGGTAAGGATGTTTTACAAATAAATTTTTCTTAACTTCGGCAATTAGATTTCCATAAGGCTGGTTATCAACTCTTAATCTTTTTTCCTCTTTAACAACTTCGTTTTGAGTGTCAACACCAATTTGATTAATAACTGGATGCAACATGCGTTCTGATTCCATCCACAATCCTAATTCTAAACTATTGGACGGGAAAACTTCGTAATAGTACGTTCTATCTTCAGAAGTGTTTGCATTATTAACACCACCATTTGATGTTACAATTTTGAACCATTCACCTCGTTTTATGTTTTCTGTTCCTTCAAACAGTAAATGTTCAAAAAAGTGAGCAAAGCCAGTTCTTTCTGGATTTTCATTTTTAGATCCTACATGATACATAACTGATGTGATTACAACAGGTGCCGATGCATCATTGTGCATAATCACATGAAGACCATTGTCTAAGTTGTATTCTTCAAAAGCCACTTTTTGTGCAGAAGTTACACCTCCAAGTAATAGTGTTGCGCCTAAAGCCATTAATGATTTTTTCATATAAATTAATAATTAAATAAAAAGTTTTTTATTTGTTGATAAATAAAATGATTTGTTACAACAAATGTAATTTTTATTTTAAAAATCATGCTTTTTTTGACGTATAAAGTGGCTAACAATTCTAATTTTATTTTTATCGAGTGTTTTTAATATTTTAAATTTATTTTTTGATGTTGTGAGATATATAAATAATTGTATATTTGCAGACTTAAAAAAATTAACTAAACATTATTGTTATGTACGCAATCGTAGAGATAGCAGGGCAACAATTTAAAGTAAGCAAAGACTTAAAGGTTTATGTTCATCGTTTATCTAATGAAGAAGGTTCAAAGGTATCTTTTGATAAAGTTCTTTTATTAGATGACAATGGAAATGTAACTTTAGGCGCCCCAGCTATAGAAGGTGCTTCAGTAGAAGCCAAAGTGTTACAACACTTAAAAGGAGATAAAGTAATCGTTTTCAAAAAGAAAAGAAGAAAAGGTTACAAAAAGAGAAATGGTCACCGCCAATTTCTTACTCAAATTGTAATTGAAGGTATTTCAGTTTCTGGAGCAAAAAAAGCTGCAAAAAAAGCAACAGTTGAAGCTGATGTAGATACTGAAGAAGCTGCAAAAGTAAAAAAAGCTCCAAAAGCTAAAAAAGAAGATTCACAAGAATAATTAACATTAAAAACTAATACGTCATGGCTCACAAGAAAGGTGTCGGTAGTTCCAAGAATGGTAGAGAATCAGAATCTAAACGTTTAGGTGTTAAGATTTTTGGTGGACAAGCTGCTATTGCAGGGAACATCATTGTAAGACAAAGAGGTTCAAAACACAATCCAGGTGAAAACGTTTACATGAGTAAAGATCACACTTTACATGCAAAAGTTGATGGAGTTGTTAAGTTCCAGAAAAAAGGAGAAAATAAATCATTTGTTTCTATACTTCCGTTTGAAGCATAACTGTTTTTTTTTCTTTTAAAATATACCCATTTGATTTCTCAAATGGGTTTTTTTATGCCTTTTTTTAACACAACATTATACTATCATTAGTAATTTTTTTTGAATTTTTAAAATACATTTACTTCAAAATCAAACCGATAAGACGAAGTGATAATGAATAAATTTTTAATAATTTTTATAGCTTTTATATATAGTTTCGGTCTTAAAGCACAAATAGATGTAAGGCAAAAGTTAAATGGAAAAATTATTGCAGATTCTAAAGAGTTAGATGGGATTTACATAATAAATCTAAAAAATGAACAATCAACTATTTCTAAAGATGGTGGATATTTTTCGATAGAGGCAAAAATTGGAGATACAATTATGTTTTCTGCTATACAATTTAAAGGTAAATTAGTGCCAATTACAGCAAAATGTTTTGCAAAAGAGTTGTTTTTTGTACATTTAGAAACGATGTTAAGAAAACTAGACGAAGTTTTGATTAGACAATATAAAAACATAAATGCAATTTCACTAGGAATAATACCAAAAGACACAAAAATTTACACACCAGCAGAGCGACGTTTGAAAACAGCTACTGGATTAGATTTTTCAAAAAGTATTAATGGTATGATGGGTGGTTCATTTTCGACTGATCCTTTGTTAAGTTGGTTTTCAGGAAAAGGAAATCAATTATTAAAAGAATTAGATGTAGAGCATAAAGAAATATGGTTACAAATCTTAGACGAATTGTTTTCAGATAAAATTTTTGTTGATAAATTAAAAATAAATTTTGAAAATATTAAAGGTTTCAAATATTTTCTTGTTGAAAACAATACTTTTGTAAATCTACTTAAAGAAAAAAATAAACCAATGGCTCGTTTTATGATGGGTGAATTAGCTGTAGAATACAATGCTATTATAACAAATGAGAAGCAATAAGATTATAGTATTATTTTTTTTGATTTTCTGGCAAATTTTTTTTGGACAAAAAACGAACCAAATCAAAGGAAAAATAGTGTCAGAATCTTCAATAGTACAAGGTATTCAAGTGTTAAATCTGGTTACCGAGCAATCAGTGTTTTCAAACGAATTTGGAATTTTTACTATAGATGCAAAAGCAGAGGATATGTTGGTTTTTATTTCTCCAAAGTATGTATATAAACGTTATTTTATTGAAAAAGAAGATTTTAGTAATTCGAATTTGACAATTGAACTCGAAAAAGCAGCAATTCAATTAAATGAAGTTAAAATTCAAAATAATTCCAAAATAACTACTGAAAATTTGGGTATTGTTCCTAAAGGACAAAAAACGTATACTCCAGCTGAACGGCGATTAAAAACAGCTGGAGAATTCAAACCAACAGCTATGATTGGTTTATTAGCAGGCGTAACGATGCCGGTTGATCCAATAATAAATGCAATTTCAGGGAGAACATCAATATTAAAAAAAGAAGTTGTTGTGGAAAGAAATGAAATTAATTTAGAAAGACTCAATAATCTTTTTGAAGAAAGTTACTATATAAAACGTTTTAAATTAGAACAATATGACATTAAATCCTTTAAGTATTTTTGTATTGAAGACAGTGAATTTGTTACAGCGTTAAATTCTAAAAATAAGTCATTAATCAAATTTTTAATGAGTAAATTAGCAGTTAAATTTAAAACTACTTTAACAAATGAAAAATCTGATTAACTTTTTAGCAATATGCTTTCTTTGCCAAATTACATTTGCACAAGTAAAAGAAAAAAAAATTAAAGGAAGAGTTGAAAATGATTCTATCAAAGTAGAAAATGTAATTGTTTTTAATAGTCATTCTAGAACTGGAGGTGTAGTTCAAATAGGAGGTGAATTTGAAATTCAAGCTAAAGAGAAAGATACTTTAATATTTTCAAGTTTGTCATTTAAAACAAAAAAAATAGTTATAACAGATGATATTTTGAATGAGCCAATTTTAATTGTTAAACTCGAAATATTTACAAGACAGCTTAATGAAGTAGTTGTTGCTAAAGCTAAAAAACCAGTAAAAGCGGCAGTATCGGAAAATACTCAAAAATACGTCGATCAAAAGTATTTTGATGATAATCAATCATCCCCAAAAAACAAAAATGTATATGATGGAAGTATAGAAAATGGTGCCGATTTTGTTAGACTTTATAAAGATATAATGAAACTTTTAATAAAAAAACACAGAAAACAAACAGACTTTTTTTCAAACGTAGATTTTACAGAAGCAGTTTTAAAAAAAGTAAGTTATAGTTTTTACACAAAGACATTGAAATTGAAAGACGAAGAAATTCGATTGTTTTTACTTTTTTGTGAAAATGATGATCGGTCAAAACTGTTGCTTAAAAATAAATATGAGTTTGAATTAATGGATTTTATGGTTGTTAAAAACAAGGAATTTCAAAAATCAATTACTGTAAGAAAATGAAAAAAGGAGTTGTAATTACAATTTGTTGCTTACTTTTTTTTATAAACTCTGGATTTGTATTTCATAAATTTTATGTATCTATCTTTCAAATTAATTTTGTTCCTCAAAAAAAAATGCTTCAAATTACATCCCGAATTTTCATAGATGATTTAAATGATGTTCTTTTTAAAAAATACAAACTAAAAACACATATAGGAGAAGTAAACGAAAACAGCAATGATTTAGAATTAATGGATACCTATATTCATGAAAATTTTAAAATTAAAATAAATGGAATATTCAAAACAATTAATTATGTTCAAAAAGAACGTGATGGGAATGTAATTGTGTGTTATTTTAATTGCAAAGAAATCTCTAAAATTAAAGTGTTTGAAGTGCAAAATACGTGCTTATTCGATTTGAATGCTGAGCAGCAAAACATTATTCATGCCAATTTAAATGAGACCAAACAGACCTTATTGTTGACAAGTGAAAACTTTAAAGGAATGTTAAAAGTAAATTGAACTAAAATATTAAAATAAAAAAAAGTACTTTTATACACTTTAATTAAATTTCCTATTTTATTTTTACTCGTTTTTTTAAAAATATAGTATGAATTCCAAATTTTGCTTATGAAAAAAATTGCTTTACTGGTATCTTTTTTACTTCTTTTTTCTTTAAAATCTGCAGCTCAAGAAATAAAAGAACCCTCAAAACCAAAGGAGAAAGGTCACGAAGATAAAAATAAATTTCGTCAAATGTACGATCTTTTGGCAACTCCAAATATGTATAGAACCGCTTCTGGAGCACCCGGCCCTGAGTACTACCAACAGCAAGCAGACTATAAAATGGATATTGAGCTTGATGATAAAAACACAAAACTTTATGGAGAAGAGACGATTACATATCATAATAATGCTAAAGAAACTTTAGAATATGTTTGGCTACAATTGGATCAAAATATTGCCGCTAAAACTTCTAAAACGCCATTAGTTGAAAGCGCTGGTATTGAATCTTCCATTAGTGCAGCAGGCTTTTCTAGAAAATATATGGAAGAAAAATTCGATGGAGGTTTTAATATCGAATTTGTAAAAGATGCAAAAGGCAATCCGCTTAATTATATCGTCAATGAAACGATGATGCGAATTAATTTATCTAAACCTTTGCACCATGGTGAAAAAGTAGTTTTCACAATAAAATGGTGGTATACTATAAATAATTATCTTTTAGATGGCGGTCGTTCAGGTTATGAACATTTTAAAGACGGTAATAACTTGTATATTTTAGCACAGTTTTACCCAAGAATGGCAGTTTATAATGATGTTGAAGGATGGCAAAATATGCAGTTTTGGGGAAGTGGCGAATTTGCTTTGCCTTTTGGTAATTACGAAGTAAACATAACGGTTCCTTCTGATCACATAATGGAGGCAACAGGTGTTTTACAAAACAGAAATGCCGTTTTTACTGCAGATCAAATCAAGCGATATGAAATTGCAACTCAATCTTTTGATAAACCAATTGTTATTGTCACACAAGCAGAAGCAACTGAAAATGAAAAAGGATTTTCAGTATTAAAGAAAACATGGAAGTTCAAAGCTGAAAATGTTAGAGATTTTGCTATTTCAACTTCAAGAAAATTTATTTATGATGCAATGGCGGTTAAAATTGGTGATAAAAATATTATGGCAATTTCTCTTTACCCAAAAGAAGGAAATCCGTTATGGGAACAATTTTCAACTAAAGCTGTAGCTCATACTTTAAAAAGCTATTCAAGTTATACATTCGATTATCCTTATCCTAAAGCCGTTTCTGTTAACGCTCAAGATCAAGGAATGGAATATCCAATGATATGTTGGAATTTTGGTCGTCCAGATTCGGATGGAACTTATTCAGATCGGGTTAAATACGGTATGTTAGGCGTAATAATTCACGAAGTAGGACATAATTTTTTTCCAATGATTGTCAATTCAGATGAACGTCAATGGACTTGGATGGATGAAGGTTTAAATACATTTATGGAATATTTAGCTGAAATTTCTTGGGAACCTACTTTTCCTGTCGATAGAGGACCTGCAAAAATGATTGTTCCTTATATGAGTGGCGATCAATCAAAAATTGAACCTATTATGACAAATTCAGAGTGCATCAAGCAATTTGGTAATAATGCTTATGGAAAACCTGCAGCAGGATTAAATATTTTACGTGAAACCATAATGGGTCATGAATTATTTGATTATGCTTTTAAAACTTATGCAAATCGTTGGAAGTTTAAACATCCAACACCAGAAGATTTTTTCAGGACAATGGAAGACGCATCTGCTGTTGATTTGGATTGGTTTATTAGAGGTTGGTTTTATACAACAGACTACACTGATATTGGTATTAAAGAAGTTAAGCGTTATTTCGTTAGCGAAGAACAACCTAAAGGATTTAAAGCTCCTATTCCAAATAGAAGAAATCGTTTAAAAGCTACTGGTCCTCTTGTTTACATGATAGCAGAAGGTAGTGAAGACTATAAACCTGAAATTAATAAACCATTGGTATTAAAAGAAGTAAAAACACTAGATGAATTTGTTCAAAAAAATTTTTCGGAATCAGAGAAAAATAAGTTATCAATCCCAAAATATTTTTATCAAGTTACTTTTAACAAACCTGGAGGTTTAGTAATGCCTATTATTGTTGCAATCACTTATGAAGATGGAACTGTTGAAAAGCAAACGTTTCCTGCACAAATTTGGCGTATGAATGATGATGAAGTGACCAGAACTTTTGCAACTCAGAAGATTGTTTCTAAGATAGTTGTAGATCCTAATTTAGAAACGGCAGACATTGATTTAAGTAACAATACTTGGCCGAAACAAGAAGTAAAATCAAAATTTGAATAAATTGCAAAGACTTAACAAGCGTTCTAGATTGTAGCTTTGCTTTGTTAATTATTAAATAAATAAATTATGTTTGGAATAGGTGGAGGAGAAATATTTTTCATTCTTTTAGTTGTTTTAATGTTGTTTGGTTCAGATAAAATTCCAGAAATTGCTAGAACATTAGGTAAATTAATGGCGCAGCTTAAAAATGCAACAAACGATATTAAAAGCGAAATTCAAAAAAGTGTGGAAGACAATGGATTAGATGCTTCAATAAAAGACATTACATCTGAAATTTCGGCAGCAAAAGAAAATTTTTCAGTTAATGCGACCAAAACAATTACTAAAATTAAAGAAGACATTGACGAAGCTACAGGGCCAATTAAAAGACAATTTTAATGTTTGATTATCTTTTACATTTAGATCAAAAAATATTTATTTTTCTTAATGGACTTGGTGCAACTCCATTTGACGGTTTTTGGTTGTTTCTTACCAAACAAATTAATTGGACTCCTTTTTTTTTAGTACTGTTGTATTTAGTTTACAAAAAATTTGATACAAAACAAACTCTATTTTTGATAGTATTTATAGCTGTTTTAGTACTATTTAGTGATCAGACATGCAATTTAGTAAAAAATATAGTACAACGCGAAAGGCCATGTAATACAGAAGTTATTAAATCGGTTATTAGAATAGTAAAAACAAGCGATACTTATAGTTTTTATTCTGGTCATGCAGCGAATTCAGCTGCAGTCACTGTTTTTTTATACCTACTTTTAAGAAAAAAATATTCGTTAATTGGTTTCGCTTTTTGTTGGCCAATCCTTTTTGGGTACAGTAGAATCTATTTAGGTTTGCATTATCCTCTTGATATATTATCTGGGTATATTGCAGGAACAATTTTTGGTTTTGGATTTTATAGGGTGTACACCAACAATTTCAAAAAAAGTCTAAAGAATTCTACAAACCGTTAAACCATCACGAATTGGGAGTAATACTGTTTCAACTCTCTTATCTTTTTTAACCATTTTATTAAATTCCAAAAGATTTTTTGTGCTAGAATCTTTAGGATGTAAAGTTTCTACAACTTTACCGCTCCAAAGTACGTTATCTGTTAAAATTATTCCTCCTTTGTTCATAAGTGGGACTATTAATTCAAAATAATTAAGATAGTTTTCTTTATCCGCATCAATAAAAACTAAATCGTATTTTTTATTTAATAAAGGAATTATGGTTAAGGCTTCGCCTAAATGTGCATTAATTTGTTTTTTCCAAGGCGATAAATTGAAATATTTTTGCTGAATGGTCACCAACTCTTCTTTAACATCAATAGTATCAATACTTCCGTTTACCGAAAGTCCTTCAGCTAAACACAATGTAGCATACCCTGTATAAGTACCCAATTCTAAAATGTGCTTTGGGTTACAAATTTTTGAAAGCATACTTAAAACACGACCTTGAAAATGACCACTTAACATTCTAGGTAAAAGTACTTTTTGATGTGTTTCTTTGTTTAATTTCTGTAACAATTCAGGTTCGTTTTCAGAATGTTGTTCGACATATAATTCAAGTTCTTCCGAAATAAAGTGCATATAAACAGGTTGTTTTAATAAATAAAAGGGATTGTCTTACTTTAGCTTATTATAAAATAAAGTAATAGAAAGCTCAAAAATAGTAGATATTTAATTCCATTACTTATATTTTTATTTTTTTTTGAAGAAAATATTTTATTTTGGTTTATTTCAATTTGATTATAATCAATAGTATTTTAATTAACAATGCTATATTTAAGAATGGAAAAGTCACCTTAAGGATACTAATCTAAAACCTTTAAAAACCAATTTATGCTTACTTATAAGTTTCCTTAAATTGTTTTACCTTTGCTACATGCAAATTGAAAAAAAAGATATAAGAGCGTTAAGTAAAGAACAATTACGGAATTTTTTCGTGACAAATGCTGATAAACCTTTTCGGGGTAATCAGGTATACGAATGGTTGTGGAGCAAGGGAGCATACACGTTTGAAGAAATGACCAATTTATCTAAAGCTACCCGTGTTTTACTCGAAAGCCATTTTGTAATCAATCATATTAAAGTTGATCAAATGCAACGTAGTTCTGATGGAACGGTAAAAAATGCAGTAAGACTACATGATGGCTTAGTGGTAGAAAGTGTTCTAATTCCAACTAAAACTAGAACAACAGCTTGTGTTTCAAGTCAAGTTGGATGTAGTTTAGACTGTAATTTTTGTGCTACAGCTCGATTAAAAAGAATGCGTAATTTAAATGCTGATGAAATTTACGATCAAGTTTTAGCTATTGATAAGGAAAGCAAACTTTACTACAACCGACCACTCTCAAATATTGTTTTTATGGGAATGGGTGAGCCCTTAATGAATTACAATAATTTAATTAGTGCAATTGACCGCATAACTTCACCTGAAGGTTTAGGAATGTCTCCAAAAAGAATTACCGTTTCTACTTCTGGAATTCCAAAAATGATTAGAAAAATGGCCGACGAAGATGTTAAATTCAAGTTAGCTGTTTCTTTACATTCAGCTATTGAAGAAGTTAGAAATTCAATTATGCCATTTTCAGTTAGTTTTTCATTAATCGAACTTAAAGATAGTTTGAACTATTGGTATTTAAAAACTAAAAGTAAAATAACCTACGAGTACGTTATTTGGAAAAACATTAACGACAATCAACAAGCAATTGATGCTTTGGTTAAATTTTGTAAACAAGTACCCTGTAAAGTAAATTTAATAGAATACAACCCAATAGATGATGGTGCTTTTCAACAAGCATCAGAAGAGGCTATACAGAAATACATTGTAGCATTAGAACTTCATAACATTGTAGTTAAAGTAAGGAGAAGTAGGGGAAAAGACATAGATGCTGCTTGTGGTCAATTAGCAAACAAGGAAGCATAAAAAAAAACGTTCGTTTAGTATAAACGAACGTTTTTTTTACTACAAATGTAGTATTTATTAATTGCCAATTACGATATTGTATGAATTGCCATTAATAGTAAAAACAGCAAGATTATCGCAATTACCATTTCCATAATCTAATGTTGCGGTATGTGAATTTCTTACAAAAGTAATAACACCTTGAACAATTAATGGTTTATTGACACTCACACAACTCATTTTAATTAGTAACGGAGATGTAATTGTACTTGTTTGTTCAGTGGTATTTGGAAAAGTTGTTGTCCAACTACCGGTAACTTGGTAAATATTATCTGTCCATGTCGATGGGGTGTCATAACCCGAAACAATTTCTCTTGTTCGATTTCCAACTCTCGTATAAATATTTCCATTTGGAAAAGTTGCGGTAATATCCATATCCATTGTAACAATGGGATGTGATATTGAACTACCTGAGTTAGCTGTCATTGTTCTAGTAAATGATTTGTTTCCAACATATTTAATAGAATTGTGGTAAAAATCAACAAATTGATAATTTATAGTATGCGAAATAGCTTGAGGTTCATATGTATAGTTAATAATAATTTTACCTTTTACAATGTTTCCGTTGTTTAACGCACAACCTGAAGTTCCAAAATCAATTGTTTTAGTGACTAGAGTACCAGGAATTACTGCTGTTCCAAATGCAGGAACACGAGTAATGGTTGCGCAAATAGAAAAAGTAGAAAATGCAACTTCATTTGATTTCCCAGTAGTTGGATTTGCATAAGTATTGGCTTCCTGTTCTTCTACAATATCCGAAACGTCATTGTTAGCAATGTCAATTTTGGAATTAATACTTGCCTCTTCAGCTGTAATACTGGCAGTATCATCTTTATCTTTTGTACAACTAATGGTAAATACTGTTAAAAGCAAACCAAGAAAAAAAATTTTTGTTTTCATAAGTTCAATAATTTTAATACATTTTAAATTAAGACTGTATCAAAAGTAAATGGTTTAATTGACATTTACAATATTTTATTTTTTTTAACTTTTACACTCTAAAAAGAATAAGTATCTTTGAACTATAAATGAATATTACTTCTCAAATAAAACAGCCAATACAAATGGAAATGGAACTTTTTGAAAAAAAGTTTTACGAGTCCATGTCTTCTAAAGTAGCCTTATTAAACAGAATTACTTATTATATTGTAAACCGAAAAGGAAAACAGATGCGACCAATGTTTGTTTTTCTTACTGCCAAAATGCTTGCAAATGGCACAGTTAACGAAAGAACTTACAGAGGTGCTTGTGTTATTGAACTAATTCATACTGCAACTTTGGTTCACGATGACGTTGTAGATGACAGTAATAGGCGACGAGGTTTTTTCTCAATAAATGCACTTTGGAAAAACAAAATTGCTGTTTTAGTGGGCGATTATTTACTTTCAAAAGGATTATTACTATCCATTGATAATGGAGATTTTGATTTGCTTCAAATTATTTCGGTAGCGGTTAGAGAAATGAGTGAAGGAGAATTACTTCAAATTGAAAAAGCAAGAAGATTAGATATTACAGAAGCTATTTACTATGAAATAATTAGAAAAAAAACAGCTACTTTGATAGCTTCATGTTGTGCTTTAGGTGCAAAGTCAGTTATTGATGATGCAGTGAAAGTCGAAAGCATGAGAAAATTTGGAGAACTCATCGGAATGGCTTTTCAAATAAAAGATGATTTGTTTGATTATAGTGAAGAAGCGATTGGCAAACCTACTGGAATAGATATAAAGGAACAAAAAATGACGTTGCCTTTAATATATGTATTGAATAATTGTGATGCTAAAGAAAAAAGTTGGCTCATAAATTCTATAAAAAACTATAATAAAGATAAAAAAAGGGTAAAAGAAGTAATCCAATTTGTAAAAAACAAAAATGGATTACAATATGCCGAACAAAAGATGGAGCAGTTTCAACAAGAGGCACTTGCCTTATTAAATAGTTATCCTGATTCCGAGTTTAAAACCTCATTAATTGTAATGGTAAATTACGTTATTGAAAGAAAAAAATAATTTTTTTACTTTCATGCAACCTTTTTATTTTCTAAAGCGTCTATGCTAATAGAAACTATGTTGGTTAAAAAAATAAGCAGCGTTTTTTGAAAAAATCAAATTAATGAAAGTAATTCATTTGCATCATAAAGAAAACGAAATAATTGAACTTGCTGTTGCACAAAATAGACAAGCACAACAGTTTATTTATACAAAATTTTCTCCAAAGATGTTGAGTGTTTGCCGGCAATACATAAAAGACATACAACAAGCAGAGGATGTTATGATTGCTTCGTTTATGAAGGTTTTTGTTCATTTGAACAAATTTGGATTTAAAGGAAGTTTTGAAGGATGGATAAGAAGAATCGTAATTAATGAATGTATTTCGCATTTAAGAGTGCATAAAAAAGTAACTTTTTTGGATGATGAAATAGAATATTTTGATTACACAAATGATTTAGAAGCTGTTATAAGTGTTGAAGACATTCAAATTTTGATTGACAGTTTGCCTGATGGTTACAAAATGATTTTCAATTTATTTGTTATAGACGGATTCAAACATATTGAAATAGCAAATATGTTAGGTATTTCGGAAGGCACTTCAAAATCGCAACTAGCACAAGCACGAAAAATTTTACAAAAACAACTTAACACTTTAAAAATAAATAGCAATGGGACTAAGTAATTTAGAATTTGTTTTTAGAAAAAAAATGCAAAGCAGAACAATTCAGCCAAGTGAAAATTCTTGGGATCGGTTAAATGCTATGTTGTCTTTTTCGGAAAAAGTTGCACCCAAAAATAAATATAAATGGCTATATATTGCCGCCTCCTTTATAGGATTTCTTTTTATAGGAATTGTATATTTTTCACAAAAAACAGAAAAAAGCAATACAAATCAACCAGTTGTATTAGAACATAAAAAGGAATCGTTAATTCCAAAAATAAAAATTAGTGGTTCAGCATCAAAAGTATTAGTTAATTCTGATCTGAATAGAACCAAAAATGAAATTAAAAAAACAGCAACCAATCTGAATGACTTGAAAGTAAATACTAATTTAATAATGCAATCAAATGGAATAAATAAACAATCATTCATCAATCAAAAAACAGAACAGGATCAGTTTATTAATTTGAAACAAACTGTCGTTACAGAAATCAAAAATCAATCAGAAACGGAACCTGAGAAAATACTTATTGCCAATTTAAAAGCAACAGGATTAAATGTAAATCCCAACCATTTACTTTTGCAAGTAAATGGAGAGTTAGAAAATAATTTTAGGGAATCGATTCTCCAAAAAATTAGTAAAAATTACCAATCCGTCAAAGTGGCATTGGAAAACAGAAATCAATTAAATTAAATCAAGAAATCATGAAAAATTTTATTTTATTCGCAACGGCTTTTTTAAGTCTATTTTTAACAAGAGTTTATGCACAAGAAACTTTTGAATGTCAAGCAAAAGCAATTGGAAATGCTATTGAAATTATCACTAAAGAAGAAAAAGACGGACTTAAAACCGAAATTGAAACTGTGAATGCCGACCTTGAAAAAGGAACTATTTCAAAAGAACAAGCGGCAGAAAGAAAAACAAAATTAGCAGAACAAAGAGCTAAAAATATTGAGCAACGCGTTGCAGTTGAGCAAGCAAAATTGGTTGCATTAATCAATGCTAAAGTAGACGGTAAAATTTCAGAAACGCCTAAAAATGATACTATTTCCCAAAAAAAAGAATTTAGTTTTAAATACAAAAACAAAAAAGATAATATTTCTGAACGAAGAACTACATCTCAATTTGTTTTTGCAGCTGGTTTAAATAATTTAGTTGCAGATAAACACATTGCTAATTCTGATTTTAGATATTGGGGTTCACATTTTTACGAATGGGGATTTACCAATAATACCCGCCTTTTGGCAAAAAACAATTTATTGCATTTGAAGTATGGACTTTCTTTAATGTATAACAATTTGCGCCCAACTGACAATAGAGAATTTGTGGTAAACGGCAATCAAACTACATTAGAAACAAGTTCAGTAAACTTAAAAGATTCCAGATTTAGAAACGTATATTTAGTTCTGCCAATTCATTTTGAATTCGATTTCTCTGAAACTAAAATCAAAGATGGTAAACAAATTTTCAATTCCCACAATAGTTTAAGAATTGGTTTAGGCGGATATGCGGGTTTGAATGTAAAATCAAAACAAATTTTAGTAACAGAAGAAAATGGGTATGAAACAACTTCAAAGACAAAAGGTAGTTTTAATGTAAACCAATTTATTTATGGCGCAAGTGCTTATATTGGTTATAAAGAGACAAGTTTATATGTAAAATATGATATAAGCCCATTGTTTAAAGACAATTTGATACAACAAAACAATGTTTCTTTAGGTATTCGATTCGATTTTAATTAATTTTTATTTGGTTAGTTGAAAACCCTTGTAGTTGTAAAAAACTAGAAGGGTTTTTTTATTAAGAACTTAAAATAAAAATGTATTTTAGGTTTACATTCGATTTAATTAAAAGCTATTGATAATTAAGTACATTTGAATATAATTTGATAATAATAATTTAGACATAACTTGAAAATGGAACATAAAAAAAATTGGCATGTAAAACATGCTGAATCATTAAGTTTCGGAAGTCGATTGGCAGACAAAGTAGCAACAGGAATGGGGTCGTGGCGATTTATTATTATTCAAACTATTATTGTTGCAATCTGGATGGGCTTGAATGTAGTTGCATTTATTGCACACTGGGATCCGTATCCTTTTATCCTTTTAAATTTGTTGTTTTCAACCCAAGCAGCCTATGCAGCTCCCATAATTATGATGGCACAAAATCGTCAAAATGAAAGAGACCGCATGCATGCACAAGCCGATTACCAAACAAATATTGAAGCAAAATTAGAAATCGAGGCACTTACATTAAAGCTAAACAAACTAGAAGTAGAAAAATTAGATAAAATTATCGAAATGTTAGATGAAATGAAAAAAAACAGTTAGCGTATTAATATTTCTTTATGACTAGAGTTTGTTTTAGAATAACGAATTTTTAAAAATTAATATATAAATGCATTTCTAACACAACTCAATTATTTATAACTCGTACTGTGGAAAACTTATTTATTTGATTTAACTTTGATGTTTTCAACTTTCAACTAAAAATTTGATTTCAAAAGCTACAATAGAAACTGTATTTGAAACTGCCCGTGTAGAGGAGGTAATTGGTGATTTTGTTCAATTAAAGCGAGCAGGAAGTAACTTTAAAGGACTGAGTCCTTTCTCTGACGAACGTTCTCCTTCATTTATGGTATCGCCTGTAAAACAAATTTGGAAAGACTTCAGTTCTGGAAAAGGAGGTAATTCAGTTACTTTTTTAATGGAACACGAACATTTTACCTATCCAGAAGCTATAAAATATTTAGCAAAAAAATACAACATTGAAATTGAAGAGACAGAACAATCAGATGAAGAAAAGGCAAACACAGATGTAAAAGAAAGCATGTATTTGGTGTCCGAATTTGCTAAAAATTATTTTCAAGACCAACTTGTTAATAGCGAATTAGGTAAAGCTATTGGTTATTCTTACTTTAAAGAGAGAGGTTTTACAGCGGAAACAATTAAAAAATTTGCGTTAGGATATTCGCCAGAAATTTGGGACGCTTTTACCAAAGAAGCACTTGGGAAAGGATACAAATTGACATTTTTAGAAAGTACAGGATTAACTATTTCTAAAGACGAAAAACAATTTGACCGTTTCAAAGGGCGTGTTATGTTTCCCATTCAAAGTATGTCTGGGCGCGTATTGGGTTTTGGTGGTCGAATTTTAACATCAGATAAAAAAGCTGCTAAATACCTCAATTCTCCCGAAAGCGAATTGTACCATAAAAGTAAAGTATTGTATGGAATTTATCATGCTAAACAAGCTATTGCTAAACAAGATAACTGCTATTTAGTAGAAGGTTACACAGATGTTATTCAGTTTCATCAAGCAGGAATAGAAAATGTGGTAGCATCTTCTGGAACTGCTTTGACACCAGATCAAATTCGATTAATTAACCGATTAACTAAAAATATTACAGTACTTTTTGATGGAGATGCAGCGGGTTTAAGAGCTTCACTTAGAGGAATTGATATGATTTTAGAAGAAGGAATGAACGTAAAAGTGTGTACGTTTCCAGATGGTGAAGATCCAGATAGTTTTGCTAAAAAAACACCTTATGCTGATTTAGTTGCCTATTTAGATCAAAATTCCAACGATTTTATTCAATTCAAAGCATCGTTGTTAATTAAAGACGCCAAAAATGATCCTATTAAAAAGGCGGATTTAATTAGAGATATGGTTGTCAGTATTTCTAAAATACCGGATAGAATTAAAAGAGAAATTTACATTCAGGAATGTTCCAGAATAATGGATATTTCAGAACAAGTGCTTTTAAATACATTGGCACAATTGATTCAAAAAGAAATCATTGAATCGGGTAAAAAAACTTCACAAGATCAAAAAGCATTTGAAGTTGTTAAAAAAGAGAACCCCTTATCACTTGAAAAAGTGGATATTGTTAACCGATTAGAACGATCAATTTTAGGGATTTTATTGTTATATGGAAATTATGAAATTGAATTTCAAAATGTTTTTGTAAATTTTGATGAACATGGAAAAGAATACGAACAAATAGAAAAAGTAAGATCAAAAATTTTCCAACACATTTATTTGAACCTTCAAGAAGATGAAATTGAATTTTCAAATCCGCTTTTTAAAGCGATTTATGACGACTTATTAAAACATTATTTACAAGGTGATAATTTTGATAAAGCTATATATTTGAGCCAATTGAACCCTGAATATTCGCAACTTGTTACGGATTTATTCATGGACGACGAAAAGCATCATTTGCACGCGTGGTTTGATAAAAAACAGGTATTTGTTAAAGAAAAAAACGACGAAGAAATTTTATTACGTTTAGTTACTGAAAACATTGTAGCCTATCGAGAATATTTAATTAACAAGTTAAATTCTGACTTGATGCAATCCGTTTTGAATTCAGAATCAGTAGATAAAATGGAAATTATTGCTACAATAAATGATTACAACAAACTTAAAGTAGCCATAACTAGAAGTATTGGTAGAATTCGTTCAGTTTTCAATTAAATTACAAAAAGCGTTTGTATTTACATCCAAAAACTATATAATTTTTTAAAAAGAATACTTTTTGGTCGAAAAAAGTTAAACAATAAAGGATTATCTAACCTTACAAACAGGAATAGGATGCATTTTATGCTGGTTAATTCGGTTTAGTTTTAAGAAAATTTCAAACACTTCTTTTTGGCGATGACTAAAGTCGGATATAACTTTTCCATTTTCTTTTTCATTCATAGCCCATTCCAGCTCGTTATAGCTAGCGCCAAGTTGCTCTTCGTCTGTTCTATCGTCTCCAAATAACCCGTCTGTTGGTGCTGCTGTTAGTATAGCTCCTGGAATTTGTAAGTGCTTTCCTAAAGCGTAAACTTCAGATTTCATCAAATCGGCAATTGGACTTAAATCTACACCACCATCACCATATTTGGTATAAAATCCTACTCCAAAATCTTCTACTTTGTTGCCAGTTCCTGCAACCAAAAGACCATTAATTCCTGCTAAATAATATAAAGTTGACATTCTTAACCGAGCTCTTGTGTTAGCTAATGACAGCTGCAATTTGCCCTCGTCAGCTGTTGTAGGAACAGTAGTTTTAAAATTCTCAAAAACAGTAGTTAAGTCAACTTCTACAGATTCCACATTTAGGAATCTTTTTTTTAATTGAGAAATGTGTTCTTTTCCTCTTTTTACTTGATTTTCTGCCTGATGAATTGGCATTTCAACACAAATAACTTTTAAACCTGTTTGAGCACAAAGTGTTGAGGTTACAGCAGAGTCAACACCTCCTGAAATTCCTATTACAAATCCATTAACATTTGCTGTAATTGCATATTCTTTTAACCAATTGACGATATGTAAGTTAATGTCTTCAACATTAAATGTATTATTTTTTGACATACTATTAATAATTTTTAAACTGTAGGAATGTATATTTGCAAAATTAATACTTTTTTAAATACTTATTTATCTATTCTTTTTTAAACTTTTTAGTACAAATAACTCTAAATATTGTTTTAAAACTTTTGGAATCTAATTAATTAATTTATGAAAAAACTAATTTTAGTATTCGTTTTATTTCTTGTGATAATTTCTTGTGATAAGCGTTCAAAAATTGAGAAAGAAATTGATGCAATTCCGGTTGATTTGAAAGTAGAACGTTTTGACAAATTGTTTTTTGAGTCAAAACCAGAAGATTTAGGGAAATTAAAACAAAAATACCCTTATTTGTTTCCCGCTGGAACTGAAGATAACGTATGGGTCAATAAGATGACAAATCCCCTTTGGAGATCATTATATACTGAAGTTCAAAACAAATATGCTAATTTTTCTACTCTACATAGTCAATTAGAAGATTTGATAAAGCACATACGATTTTACTATCCAAATGCTAAAACACCTAAAGTAATTACCTTGATCTCTGAAATGGATTGTAATTCAAAAGCTATTTATGCTGATAGTTTGGTTTTGATTTCAATGGAACTTTATCTAGGAAAGAATCATAAATTCTATACAAATGAATTTCCAAATTATGTGAAACAGAATTTTGAGTCCAATCAAATTGTTCCTGATTTAGTATCAAGTTTTGCCTATCGGAAAATTGCTATACCTAAAGACAGGACATTACTTGCTCAAATGATTTATGCTGGAAAAGAGTTGTATTTAAAAGACAAACTAATACCAAACTTTTCTGACGAAGATAAAATTGGATACACAAAAGAGCAAATTACTTGGTGTCGTGAAAACGAATCATACATGTGGCGTTATTTTATTGATGATAAACTCCTTTTTGATACCGATCCAAAACTTGCCAATAGATTTATTAATCCAGCACCTTTTTCAAAATTTTATTTAGAAATAGATAATGACTCGCCAGGTAGAGTTGGCGCATGGATTGGTTGGCAAATTGTTAGAGCTTACATGGAAAATAATACAATTCCATTACAAGATTTATTGAGAATGGATGCAAAAGAACTTTTTGAAAAATCAAAATACAAACCCGTAAAATAATGGCTATACAAAACACTTCTGACATTAAATTTCAAATTGAACTTGACGAAAACAAAATTCCAGAACGACTATCATGGACTGCTCCAGAAGGTGGAATTATTGACGAAGAAGCAAAAGCTATCATGCTTTCTATTTGGAACAGTACAAAAAAAGAAACATTACGGATTGACTTATGGACTAAAGACATGCCTGTTGATGAAATGAAAGTTTTTTTTCATCAAACTCTTTTGGCAATGTCAGAAACCTTTGAAAGAGCAACTGCCGATGAACAAATGGCCAGCACAATGAAAGATTTTTGTGCCTATTTTGCAGAAAAAATGGAAATTAACGATTAATTTATTTCTATAAAACCTGCAATTTTTAAATAGTATATCGAAAAACAATATATTTGCTTTTTTTGATGCACTCTATGCGAACCATTTTATGTTTTTTATGTACAAGTTGTTTTTTCTTTGCCTTTGCACAAGAAAATAAAGAAACAACTTCGGTTGAACTTAATTATTTAGCAGGTAACATTTTACTTCATGCTCCAGATTTAGGGCATTTAATTACGGGTCACCCCGAAAGTGTGATGTTAAATGTGTCTAAAAAAACGTATGGATTTGAAGAATGGCAAAAAGCTTATAATTATCCAGATTATGGTTTATTTGTTTTATATCAAGATTTTAAAAATCAATACCTAGCACACAATTTTGCTTTAGGTGCGCATTATACTTTTTATTTTTTAAATAGAAACTTGTCTTTTAAAGTGGCGCAAGGAATTGCTTATGCAACGCATCCTTATGACAAAGAAAATAACAACAAAAACAAAGCGTTTGGGTCTCATGTATTAGCCAATACTGATTTTGTTTTACAGTATAAGAAAGAAAACGTAATTGATAAATTTGGATTTCAAGCAGGTTTGGTTTTTACACATTTCTCAAACGGAAGAATCATAGCTCCTAATAGTGGAATAAATACGTACAATTTTAATGTAGGTATTAATTATAATTTCCAAAAGCAACTTGCTTACCAGAAGGATACTATTACCCCCAAAATAAATTATAGAGAACCAATTAAATTCAGTTTGGTTTTACGAACTGGAGTAGATGAAAGTCCAGTTATTGATTCTGGTCAGCATCCATTTTATCACGTTAGTTTTTTTGCAGACAAACGTTTTAACAGAAAAAGCGCTTTGCAATTTGGAACGGAAGTTTTTTTTACGACATTTTTTAAAGATTTTATTTATTACCAATCGCAAGCTTATCCCAACAAGCACATTGATCCCAATACGGATTATAGACGAGTAGGGGTATTTGTAGGTCATGAACTTTTTATTAATCATATTTCTTTAGAAGCCCAGCTTGGATATTACGTTTACCAACCTTACAAATATGACATTGCAGTTTACGATAGATTGGGGATGAAATATTACTTTACCAAGCATATTTTTACGGGCGTTTCTGTTAAAACTCACGGTTTTTTAGCAGAAGCAATGGAGTTTATTATTGGTACAAGATTTTAAAAAAAAATCACTACTTATGAAAAAAATTTTTCTTCTTTTTGTAATTTTTATTGCAATTAATAGTTGTTCTAAACCGAGTCAGTGTGTTGAATCTACTGGTGCAAATATAACCAAATCATTTGATGGAAGTTTTGAAAAAGTAACTGCCTATAAAGGAATTGAACTTATAATTTCACAAGGGGCACAATGCAAAGTTCTAGTGCAAACGGGCGAGAATTTAATGAGCAATATTGAAGTGAGTTTTGCAGATAATATGCTTACTTTAAAAGACAATACTACCTGTAATTGGGTTAGAGAATACGGACAAACAAAAGTGTTCATTACAGCTCCAAACATTACCGATATAATTTGTAAAACAGAAAGAAACATCAGTTCAAATGGTGTTTTAACCTTTCCAATTTTAAGATTGAATTCAATGGATTTGTCAGACGGAGCAGGTACTGGAGATTTTAATTTACAAATAAATAATAGTCAAGTAGTCATAGAAAATAACAACATTTCAAACTATTACATTTCGGGACAAACTGATAATTTAATGGTAAATTTTTACGAAGGAAATGGAAGACTTCAAGCGGATGCTTTTCATGCCAACACAATTAAAATTTTTCATAGAGGTTCAAACGACCTGATTTTATTTCCAATTACGAGTATTCAAGGAGACATTTATAGCACAGGAAATGTAATCTGTAAAAACCATCCAACTGAAACGCCACAAGTAGTTGCACATTATCATGGGCAACTTTATTTTCAATAACTATTTGGTCATTTCTCGGAAAACAGTTTCCAAGTTTTTATTTTTCTGATTCAATTGAAGGGTTTTTAAATCGTTTGTTTGAGCAAAGTCAAATACTGCCGGTCTACTATCAATTGAAGAAGTAAAAGTAAGTTCCCAAACAAAATCGTGTGTATTTAACGCCGTTTTTAAATTGGGTAATGTGTTTAGTAAATCTACTGTAACAGCTTTATTGAATTCAACTTCAATTAGTTGCTCTTGTTCCTCTGAAATCAGTTTTTCAAGCTTTTTGTCGGCAACAATTTTTCCATTGTTGATTATGATTACACGGTCGCAAATTGCTTCAACTTCTTGCATTATATGAGTTGACAAAAAAACGGTTTTGTTTTTACCTACATTCTTAATTACGTTTCTAATTTCAACTAATTGATTGGGATCTAAACCTGTAGTTGGTTCGTCTAAAATCAAAACATCTGGATTATGTAATAGAGCATTGGCTAAACCCACACGTTGCCGATAGCCTTTTGACAATTGACCAATTTTTTTGTGACTTTCGCTAGACAAACCAGTTAAAACAATTACTTCTTCAATTCTTTTAGGAGCAACTTTATACACACTTGCATTGAATTCTAAGTATTCTCTAACGTATAAGTCCAAGTAAAGAGGATTATGTTCTGCTAAATAACCTACTGTTTTTTGAACTTCTTTTGCGTGTACAACAACATCATTACCATTCACTTCGGCAGTACCTTCGTCAGCAGCAATATAGGTAGTTAAAATTTTCATTAAAGTTGATTTTCCTGCACCATTTGGACCAAGAAAACCGACAATTTCGCCTTTTTTGACTGAAAAAGAAACATTGTCTAATGCTTTTTGAGTACCGTAACTTTTTGAAATATTTTGAACTTCTATTGACATACCACTTTTTTTTATAGGGCAAAAGTAAAGAAATGTAAAGGTATGATTTTCATAATTTATTACTTTTTTCATAAACTAAAAAAGCAAAACCTTAATTTTGCACGAAATCAAGATTATGGCAACTAAAAGAGAAGAACAAACTTGGCTCGACGATTTTCAATTTACAAATCCATTGGTAATAGCTGGACCTTGTAGTGCAGAATCTGAAGAACAGGTTCTGCAGATTGCTCATGAGCTAAAAAACACTAAAGTAAGTATTTTTAGAGCCGGAATTTGGAAACCAAGAACACGACCTGGAGGATTTGAAGGTATTGGTGAAATTGGTTTAAAATGGTTACAAAAAGTCAAAATCGAAACAGGGCTTCAAACAGCAATTGAAGTAGCCAACGCAGCTCATGTAAAATTAGCGTTAGCACATGATATTGACGTACTTTGGATAGGAGCCAGAACTACAGTAAACCCATTTGCAGTGCAGGAAATAGCAGATGCTTTGGTTGGAGTAGATAAGATTATTTTAATTAAAAACCCAGTAAATCCAGATTTAGCTTTGTGGATTGGAGCGGTAGAGCGCATTAAAAATGCAGGTATTAAACGAATTGGCGTTATCCACAGAGGGTTTTCTACTTATCAAAAAACAAGTTACCGCAACAATCCTGAATGGCAAATTGCAATTGATTTTCAAAATAGATTTCCATCTGTTCCTATGATGTGCGATCCATCGCATATAACAGGTAAACGCAGTATGATTCAAGAAGTTTCGCAACAAGCTTTGGATTTGAACTACGACGGTTTGATGATTGAAACCCATACTGACCCCGATAATGCATGGAGCGATGCTGCTCAACAAATAACACCGAGTGTTTTAAAAACAATTTTAGGCGAATTGACCATTCGAAAAAGTACTGACGATGCCGACGATTATTGCCAACTCTTAACAAAATTACGCCTTAAAATTGATGAATTTGATGCTAAAATTTTAGAAAACATGGCAAGTAGAATGGCAATTTCGGAACAAATCGGACAACTAAAAAAAGAAAAAAATGTTGCAATTCTTCAAAATCAACGATGGAATGCAATTTTAGAACGAATGTTAGCTTTTGGAAAAACCAATGGGTTGAGCGAAGAATTTATAGTAAAAATTTTTAAAACCATTCACCAAGAAAGTATTGCAAAACAAGAAAAAGTATTTAATCAGTTTTGAAATATAAATAGTAAATTTGAAAACCTACATTTGTAATTCGTAAAACATAATTCATAACTTATTTTGATAGGAACCGTATATAAATCTACAGGAAGTTGGTACACCGTAAAAGCGGCAAGTGGCACGTTTATAGAATGTAGAATGAAAGGAAAGTTTAGGATGAAGGGCATAAAAAGCACCAATCCAATTGCTGTTGGTGACCTAGTAGAATACGAACTGGAAGCAACTTCAGACACCGTTACAGGCACTATTTTCAAAATTCAAAATCGTAAAAATTACATTGTACGGAAGTCCGTCAATTTATCCAAACAGTTGCACATAATTGCGGCTAATATTGACCAAGTATTTCTTTTAATAACCATTACTAATCCTCCTACAACCACTGGCTTTATCGACCGCTTTTTGGTTACTGCCGAAGCGTATGGCATTGAAACCATTTTAATTTTTAATAAAATCGATACTTTAGATAACGAGAGTTCTGACGAGCAATTGTACTTACAACACGTTTACCAAGAAATTGGGTACAAATGTTTGCGAGCATCTGCCAAAAATGGAAAAGGAATTGAGCAAATAAAAGATTTAATGCTTGGTAAAGTATCCATGTTTTCGGGACATTCAGGTGTGGGAAAATCAACATTAGTCAATGCGTTAGAGCCTAGCTTGAATTTAAAGACCAAAACCATTTCCGAACAAAGTAGGCAAGGGCAACATACCACCACTTTTGCAGAAATGTACGACTTGTCGTTTGCTGCACAAATTATTGATACACCTGGAATTAAAGGTTTTGGAATTGTAGATATGGAACCAGCCGAAATTAGTGGCTATTTCCCGGAATTTTTCAAATTAAAAGACCAATGCAAATTCAACAATTGTTTGCACAAAGACGAACCCAACTGCGCCATTAAAGCCGCTTTAGAAAACGATAAAATTGCATGGTCGCGCTACAACAGTTATTTGAAAATACTGGAAGGCGATGACGAACATTATCGTTTGGATATTTACAGCGAAGAACGAAAAGCAAGCGATGAAACTAGGAAATAATTGTGAATTGTAAATGGTGAATTATTAATTCACACAATAATTCACAATTCACAATTTATCATTAAAACAGTTAATTATGGGAGATAATAGTATAAAATTAAAATCATTTGCATTTGCATTAAGAATTGTAAAATTGTACCAATTTTTATGTGTTGAAAAGAAAGAATTTGTTTTAAGCAAACAATTACTTAGAAGCGGTACCGCTATAGGAGCATTAGTGAGAGAATCCGAGCATGCGGAAAGCAAACCTGATTTTATTCATAAACTTGCAATTGCTCAAAAAGAAGCTAACGAAAGTGATTATTGGTTGGAATTGTTGTTTCAATCCGAGTATTTGAATGAATCTCAATTTCATTCTTTAAATTCTGATATAGTTGAAATTAATAAACTCCTAGCATCTATAATTATCTCAACCAAAAAAAACTTAAAAAAATAATTGTGAATTCAAACTACAATTCACAATTTACAATTCACAATTAAATGAAATCCGTAATCCAAAGAGTTGCTTCTGCCTCAGTTACAATCAACAACAAAATTGTTGCGCAGATTCAAAATGGTTTGCTTGTTTTAATCGGAATTGAAGATGCCGATACACAAGAAGATAGTGCTTGGTTAACTTCTAAAATTGCTAATCTTCGCATCTTTGCCGATGAACAGGGAGTTATGAATTTATCTTTGAAAGATTGTAATGGCGACATGATTGTGGTCAGTCAATTTACACTCCATGCATTGACCAAAAAGGGCAATCGTCCGAGTTACATAAAAGCCGCAAAATCAGAAATTGCCGTTCCGTTGTATGAAAAATTCATTGCTCAAATGGAAGCAGAGCTGGGCAAAAAAATACAAACAGGGCAGTTTGGAGCAGATATGAAAGTAATGCTTATAAACGATGGGCCTGTTACTATTATTATTGACACAAAAAACAGGGAGTAAATGTTAAATTTATGTAAATAGTGCGTATAAAAGCAACAATAGGTGTTTTTAGTATTGAAAAAGTTATTATATTTGAAACATACAATAATTTTTAACTTAATACCTTATTTAGTATGCCATTTGATAATTTAAACAACAATCATTACACCGCTGCTGAAAAAACAGCAGCCACTACAGCACTAACGGCTTTGGAAACTGCATTAACTGCAAAATTCAAAAACCTATCGCCCGAAGAACGTAAGAAATACGGAAGCATCAACGAACAAAACAAACTCATTGTAAACAAAGTGCACGATTATAGAACCAACCAACCGGGGTTGAGCAGTGCCGATGTGGATTGGGTGGAGTTTCAAAACGATTTTGATTCTAGAGATTTTATTCAAGGCGTTATTGCTCGATTACAAAGCATGATTGACGGATTGGACAACAACAAAATTTTGCACGATTTTGACAACTATCAAGCCGCTTTGACTGATTATGGCTACAGCCAATACAAAGCGGGTACAAAAACCGCTGGATTTGAAACTAAAGTTAACGAATTGTCTCAGTTTTTTAGCAGAACAGGTACATCAAACCCTGCGGCTGATTCAACACCAACGGTATAAGCTATAGGCAGTATGCAATAGGCTATAGGCAAATGTTAATACCCTTTTAGAAGTGCAATTCTAAAAGGGTATTTTTTTTGTGCCAGTGCCAAAAACGCCAAATTTGGCGTCAGGGACGTAAACGTTTACGTCAGCAACGTAAAGTTTGGCGTCAAGGACGTAAAGTTTTACGTCATACAACGTAAAGTTTGGCGTCAGGAACGTAAACGTTTACGTCAACAACGTGAAATTTGACATCAGGGACGTCAAATTTGGCGTTTTTGGAGAAAATTACGTCTTATCTTTAATTTTCAATGTTCAATTCTATATATTTGTTCAGTTCACAAATTGAAATTTAAAAAACACAAAAACTAAAATGGCAAACAGCAATCTTACTAATGCTAAAACTGCAAAAAACGACGAGTTCTACACGCAATACCCCGATATTGAAAAAGAAATTAATGCCTATTTAGAATTTAACCCCAATGTATTTAAAGGTAAAACCGTGCTATTGCCATGTGATGACCCTGAATGGAGCAATTTTACTAAGTTTTTTGCACAAAATTTTGAGAGTTTTGGTTTAAAAAAACTAATCAGTACGAGCTATGCACCCGATAGTAAAAGTTATAAAAGCGGCTACCAACCCACACTTTTTGAAACCGAAAACCCACAGTTTGACCAAAAGAAAACCATCACCAACGGAAAAATATTTACACTAACGCACGATAAAACAGGCGATGGCAAGATTGATGTAAACGATTTAGAGTGGAGTTACTTGGATGGCGATGGTGATTTTAAAAGTAAAGAAATAATGAAGCTCCGTGACGAAGCCGATATTATTATAACCAATCCACCATTTTCTTTGTTTCGTGATTTTTTGGCTTGGATTATGGAAGCTGATAAATTGTTTGTAATTATTGGAAATATGAATGCTATCAAGTATAAAGAAGTTTTTCCGTTTATTTCAGATAAAAAAATATGGTTAGGAGCAGGTAAAAATGATGGGCGTAATGTTTGGTATCAAATTCCAGACAATTTTGATTCTTTTCACAAAGAAGAAGATGGTAAAAAATATGCATTTGTGGCTGGGACGATTTGGTTTACTAATATTGACCACGGAAGAAGACATAAACCAATTGCTTTAATGACTGAAGAAGATGTTATAAAATTTGGCACAAAGAAACCTTTTGAACTATATGAAAACTATAATGCAATTGAAGTTCCAAATGTCAAACATATTCCTAGTGATTATGATGGTATTATGGGTGTGCCAATTAGTTTTTTAAGTAAACATTCACCTGAACAATTTGAAATTATTTGGCAAGCAAGTGGCAATACGCGTGCTTCCGCACCTAAAGAAATATTAGAAAGATTAAAATATAAAATTCATCCTGATGATAGGGGTGGTTGCACCATTGTCAATGGTAGAAGGACTTATGATAGAATTTTTATAAAACATATAAAATAATATGAAAACAACATTACGAACCGATATTACCATAAAAGATATATGTGATGGTTTTGTTTATAACGAATTAGAAGGCAAAGGTTTGTTTGGGTTATCGGGTGCGTTAACCATTCAACCCGAGTACCAACGCAACTACATTTATGCCGATGGCAAACGCGATGTGGCAGTTATAAGTTCCATTCTTAAAGGCTATCCGTTAGGGTTGATTTATTTTAATAAAGTGAATGCTACCGCACTAGAAGTACTTGATGGGCAACAACGCATCACGAGTTTTGGTCGTTATGTAACCAATAAATTTGCCGTAAAAGATGAACACGGCATGGAGCAATATTTTAGTGGTATTGCCGCCGACAAACAAGCCAAAATATTAGAAGCTAAATTGCTTATCTACGAATGTGAAGGCACCGAAAGCGAAATAAAAGAATGGTTTAGAACCATTAATATAGCAGGAGTTCCGCTTAATAATCAGGAGTTATTGAATGCGGTATATTCGGGTCCGTTTGTTACCTTGGGCAAAGCTGAGTTTAGCAACAGCCAAAATGCAAATATTCAAAAATGGAGTGCTTACATATCGGGTAGTGCCAACCGTCAAGAGTTTTTAGAATGTGCTTTAGATTGGGTAAGCAAAGGCAACATTGGCAATTATATGAGTAGTCATCGCAAAGACACTGATATTACTGAATTAAAAAATTATTTTACAAGTGTTATTGATTGGGTATCTTCCGTTTTTAGCGATGTAGAAAGTGAAATGCGAGGTTTAGAGTGGGGCAGATTGTATGAGCTTTACCATAAACAAGGATATGATACTAAAAAAGTATCTGAACAAGTTAAAAAACTCTATGGCGACCCTTATGTAAAAAACAGAAAAGGTGTTTTTGAATATATTTTGGGTGGTGCTGTAGATACTAAATTATTAGATGTACGAGTTTTTGATGAAGCTACTAAAAAATCAGTCTATACTAATCAAACCGCCGAAGCAGAGAAAAAAGGAGTTTCCAATTGTTCGCATTGTGCAATTGGTCACGATGCCAACAAAGCCAAAATTTGGAAATTAGCCGATATGGATGCCGACCATGTAGACGCATGGAGCAAAGGCGGCGCAACAGATATAAAAAACTGTGAGTTATTGTGTAAAACACACAATAGAGCTAAAGGGAATAGATAAAGATTTAAAATCAGCGAAATGGAAGCCGATCACATCACACCTTGGCACGAAGTAGGAAAATCAATAGTCGAAAACTGCCAAACATTTTGTAAAAAAGATAACAGTTTAAAATCAGCGAAATAATAAATGGGGTCTGATGGTGAATCGTTGAACCTTTTAGGTCAATCTCATCCTTAATTAGGCTCCATTTTAATAATTCACAATTCACAATTTACCATTTAAAAATGAACTTAAAAAACGCCCAACTAGACGTAGACACTTGGATTAAAGACCACGGTGTTCGCTATTTTAATGAACTAACCAACATGGCACAACTTACAGAAGAAGTAGGGGAGGTGGCTCGAATTATTGCGCGTCGGTATGGCGAACAATCCGAGAAAGAAAGCGATAAAAACAAAGATTTAGGCGAAGAATTGGCCGATGTCGTTTTTGTAGTTTTATGTCTCGCCAACCAAACAGGAATCGACTTGCAAGCCGCTTTCGACAAAAAAATGGACGTAAAAACCAATCGAGACCACGACCGTCATCACAATAATGAAAAACTGAAATAATTGTGAATGGTAAATTGTGAATTATGAGTGAAAATATAATTAAGACCAAATCATTTAGTTTTGCTTTAAGAATTGTTAAATTATTTCAATTTTTAAATCAGGAGAAAAAAGAATATGATTTGAGCAAACAATTATTAAGAAGTGGAACAACAATAGGTGCTTTGGTTAGAGAATCAGAACAAGCAGAAAGCAAGTTAGATTTTATTCATAAATTGGCAATTGCTCAAAAAGAAGCTAATGAATCTGATTATTGGCTTGAAGTATTGTTTCAGTCAGCATGTTAAAAAAGGCTCAATTCCAATCATAAAAAAACAGATTATGTTGAAATTAATACTATTTTAGCATCAATTAGTAGTACAACTAAACAGAAAATAGGAAAAAAATAAACTTATTATTAAATTCACAATTAAAATGAATTTACACATAAAGCATAATTCACAATTCACCATTCACCATTCACAATTAAAATTGTCTGGCTCCAAATCAGAAACCAATCGTTTGTTGTTACTTCAAGCGTTGTATCTAACGATTACGCTAGAAAACGCATCCAATTCTGAAGATTCAGAAGTAATGTTGGATGCATTACACCCAAAACGCAAAGTGAACAATTCACAAGTAGTTGATGTTCATCATGCCGGAACAGCCATGCGTTTTTTAACCGCTTTTTTTGCCATTCAAGAAGGGAGAGAAGTGGTTGTAACAGGATCAAATAGAATGAAAGAACGTCCAATTAAAATTTTGGTTGAAGCTTTACAGCAATTAGGAGCCAACATTAAGTACCTAGACAAAATTGGATTTCCACCTCTAAAAATCAAAGGGAAAGAACTTACAGAACATAAAATTACCATAGCTGCAAATGTTAGCAGTCAATACATTTCAGCACTTTTATTAATTGCACCAAAGCTTAAAAAAGGAATAGAAGTAACTCTAGAAGGCGAAATAACCTCTATGCCTTACATCACGATGACACTTGCCTTGTTGAACCAAATTGGAGTTACAACCTCATTTAGCAACAATTGCATAACAGTCAAACCACTATCCACAATTCAAAAACAAGCATTAAACGAAAAAAGCGAATCGAATTCACATTTCATAATTGAATCCGATTGGTCGTCAGCGTCCTATTTCTATTCAATTGTTGCGCTTTCAAAAATGGATACCCAAATTTCACTTTCAAATTTTAAATTCAATAGTTTACAAGGCGATGTTGCTTTGGTTCAAATTTACGAGCACTTTGGTGTGGAAACCACTTTTACTACAACAGGAATACAACTTAAAAAAGTGAAATACGTAGCCAATTATTTTCAATATAATTTTACTTCATGTCCCGATTTAGCTCAAACACTTGCAGTAACGTGTTTCGGACTTGGTGTTGGATGTAATTTAACCGGTTTGCATACTTTAAAAATCAAAGAAACCGATAGATTGGTTGCATTAGAAAAAGAATTGTCAAAATTAGGCGCATTTGTAATTACTTCAGACGATTCTTTAAAAATAGGAGCTTCAACTCGAATAAACCCCAATTGTTCCCTAAAAACCTACCAAGATCATAGAATGGCAATGGCTTTTGCGCCGTTAGCGTTAAAAGTGCCGCTACTAATTCAAGATGCGGAGGTGGTTGCTAAATCCTACCCAAATTTCTGGAAAGATCTAGCAGATATAGGCTTTCAAGTTACTGAAGCACACTAAAAAACGTAGTTTTTTAAAATAACCCTTATTTTACTTGACAACGCCTATTTTACAAACGTATATTTGCAAACCTAAAAAAAGTAGTAGAGACCTATTATTTTTTGCTAGGGACTAATTACTAATCACTAGTTATAAACAACTAGTTACTAATAATCCAATATGAAATTATCTCATTTTCAATTCAATTTACCTAAAGAACTTCTTGCAGAATACCCAGCCGAAAACCGCGACGAATCCCGTTTAATGGTTATCGATAGAGCAAAACAAACTATTGAACACAAATTGTTTAAAGACATTATCAATTATTTTGACGATGGCGACGTATTGATTTTGAACAATACAAAAGTTTTTCCTGCTCGTTTGTATGGAAATAAAGAAAAAACAGGAGCCAGAATTGAAGTGTTTTTATTAAGAGAGTTAAATTCAGAACAACGGTTATGGGATGTTTTAGTTGATCCAGCTCGTAAAATTAGAATTGGAAACAAACTTTATTTTGGTGACGACGATTCACTTGTAGCTGAGGTTATAGACAACACTACATCTCGTGGGCGTACCCTTCGATTTTTATACGACGGAACCTACGAAGAGTTTAGAAATAAGTTAACTGAACTTGGTGAAACGCCAATTCCAAAATACATCAATCGTGAAGTAAATGAAGACGATGCGGAGCGTTACCAAACCATTTATGCAAAAGAGGAAGGCGCTGTAGCAGCACCAACTGCAGGTTTGCATTTTTCTAAAAATTTATTGAAACGTTTGGAAATTAAAGGGGTAAACTTAGCCGAAGTAACGCTACATGTTGGTCTTGGTACTTTCAATCCAGTTGAGGTAGAAGATTTATCGAAACACAAAATGGATTCGGAAGAACTGAAAATTACGCAAGAAGCCTGCGATATTGTAAACGAAGGAATAGGCAAAAAGAAACGAATTTGTGCAGTAGGAACAACGTCAATGCGCGCCATTGAAAGTTCTGTTTCTTCAGGAAGAACACTAAATACGTACGACGGTTGGACCAATAAATTTATTTTTCCTCCACACGATTTTAGTATTGCAAACTGTATGATAACCAATTTTCATACGCCAAAGTCAACATTATTAATGATGATTTCCGCTTTTTGTGGTCACGACTTGATGCGAAAAGCATACGATGAGGCCATTAAAGAACAATATAAATTCTATTCGTATGGCGATGCCATGTTGATACTATAATTTCTTTTTTTTAGAGCTATCTAAAAACAAAAAAGCAAACCGATTTTGGTAGTTACAACTATTAAAATCGGTTTTTTAGCTTTTTTAGTGTACTACTAAAATGGATTTGATGCTATTATTTTGGTAGTAATAAAAATGCTTCCTATTTAGGATTACTGGATTTGGGAAGAACTATTTTTTCCTCAAAATAGCAAACCTACAAGTTGATCCATTCATCAAATGCCTCAAAAAGTAATGGAACTACAATTTTAAATTGCAATTTGTTGGTAATAATTTATTAGATACAAAACAAAGAAATTGACAATCTGTTTGTTAAGATAAGATTAATTATTAACACGAAAACGTTTTAGTTGCGATACGCATAATTAGTTTATCATTTTAATCTCTATATTTGCAAAATGGTAAATTCTTATGGGCTAAAAGTAGCATAACTGTAATTTTAACATTAGTCTTTACTTTAATTTCTAAATTTTTTTATTATGAAAAACTTTACTAAAAATTTTCAAGAACAACCTTTTTCGGTAAAGCAACACGCTTTGCGTTTGTGTTTGCTTTTTGTATTCCTTGTCATTGGCGGGACGCAGCAATCTTTTGCACAACCCACGGTGCTAGGTTCAAGTGTTGCTAATGGAACTTATTCTAAATATGATTTAGTTACACGCGGTGGTGGCGTTCGTTTTGTTAGAGTCAATGCTACGTCTGCAGGAACTGCTGGAGCAAGAAACTGGGAGTTCGCCACTGGAACGGCGGCATCTACTAGCTACACTACAAATTGGAGGCCCTATAGCGCAACTCAGTTATCCGCTTATAATACTTATGTTGATCCAGGGCCTACGGCAGGTTCGGCTCGTTACAATACAGGTTCAGGTGGGGCAAGTGGTACATTACCTGCAGTAGTTTCGGGTTCTTATTATACTTTTATTGTGGGTGGTAATAGTACCAGTGATAACTTTATGTCGGTTTTATCTACTACTTATAATCCCGTAAATATCACCAATTGTACCCAAAGTCCAGTTGCTGCTTCGGTAATTGCCGGTGCTCCCGTAACCGTTACGGTAACAACATCAGCTACAAAGAATGCTGCAGAATACATTTACATTCGCTATTCCAACGATGGTTTTGCTTCTTCTACAATTGCAGCGGTTACCATGTCAGGAACTTCAGGTACTGCAGTAATTCCAGCTTCTATAAATACACCAAGTGCAACTCTTTCGTACTATATCTTTAGTTCGAATCAATCTACAGCACCAAGTACAACACAAGCCGATTATTTTACTTTGAATTTGTACAATTCATCAGGTCAAAATTTTGCAGGTGGCGGAACAAACTTTAGTTATACATTGCCTAGTGCATATCCAACTTATACATGGAACCAAACTGCAACTGCTTCATGGGCAACAGCTACTAATTGGACACCAAACAGAACTACTGTAGGAACTATGGATTTATTAGTTTTTAATAACGGAGCTACAACAACAGCTACTAATATTCCAGCCTCCGAGACAATTGGCGGTCTAACGGTTTCAGCCAATACAACGGTTAATTTGCAAATGGCTGCAGCTGGAGCCTTAACCGTTAATAACGGTATTTCAGGTGCTGATTTATCCGTTGCTTCGGGCAGTGCTTTGAATGCCAATGGATCATTTGCACTAGCTTTAACACTACCAACGGGAGCTACAGGAAGTATAACAGGAAACATGACTTTTACTAACTCAACTCATACATTAGTTGCAACTGATGCTAGCGGTATTACATTTAATAGTCCAGCTGTTTTTACTGCAGGTACAGGATTTACAGGTGGAGCTTTTGGAGGTACAGGTGCTACTAGTAATAGTGTAATATTTGCTTCTGGTTCTACTTATGTTTCAACGGCTGGAGCAAATCCATTTCAAAAAACACAACCTGCATCAATTGTAACGTTTCAATCAGGTAGTTTGTTTCAAATGAATCAAAATTCTGCTCCAGGATTTAATGGAAGGACTTATGCTAATTTTGAAGTTATTGCTTCTACCTTTAATCAAACTGTAACAGGTGCTGCTGGAGTAACTTTTGATAATATCACTATGACACAAGGTACATTGAACCTTAATTTAACTGCTGCAATAAATATTAAAGGGAATATTTCAGTAGCGAATGGTGCTACTTTAGGTTTTGTCCCAGCGTCTGCAACAGCTATAAATTTGAATGGTACATCCGCTCAAACAATAACTACCACTGGAACGGGTGTACTTACAGTAGGTTCAAATGGAACTTTAACTGTAGGGGCTACTTCCACTGTTAACCTTGCGCCAAGTACCGTAATTTCTGGTGCTGGAACATTTGCTGTTACAGCAGGCGGTACTTTAGGCATTGGCTCTACAGTTGGTATTGCAAGTTCAGGTGCTACAGGTAATGTACAAACCACTACAAGAACATTCCCAGCGGGTGCCAATTATGTCTACAATGGTGTTGCCAATCAAATCACAGGAACAGGTTTACCAGCAACAGTAAATACTTTAGCAATAAATAATACGGGAACAACAGGAAATAATACTGTAACCTTATCAGCCATTACAGGAATTACTGCTACTACCAACTCTTTAATTTTAACCGCTGGTAATTTTGACTTGAACAGCAAACAACTTTCTATACCTGCAGGCGGTACTGTAGCAGGAACCGGTGGAAACTTTACAGCAACTGCGGGACCTTTATATTTTGTGGGTGCAGGAACGGTTTCTGGAACTATCAATTTACCTAGTGTTGTTATTAACCTTGGTGTTAATTTTGGTACAGCAGCTACTGTTTTAACTTCTTTACAAATCAATTCAGGAGGATTTATAAATACGAATGTACCTACTTACGGATCAGGTTCTACTTTAATCTACAATTCAGGGACTACCTACGGAAGAGCACTTGAATGGAGTGCAACCTCTGGCCCAGGTTATCCTTACCATGTTACCCTTCAAGGAAATACAACATTAGATTTAGGAAATGGAGGAACAGGAACTGCAAGACAAATGGCTGGTGATTTAACGGTTACAAATGGTTCAACCCTTACATTAAACAACAGCGGTAATGTAATGACGGCAGCTTTAACTGTGATTGGTAGTGTTAATAATAATTCAGGAGGAACAATAACACTTTCAAGTTCAATTGGTGGTGATATAAAAGTTCAAGGTGATATTACCGATAATGGAACATTTAACTTCAATAGCCGTGCAGTATTTTTTCAAGGAAGCAATACCCAAAGCATTCAAGGTTCAGGAACATTTGATATTCCTTTTGTAAGAATCAACAAAACAGCGGGTAGCGTAAAAATGCTAGCAAACTTAACTTGTGTAGGTGTTAATGGTGCTAACGCAATGGAAATTCAAGGAACTACAAGTATTTTAGACTTAAATGGTTTTACGCTAAACTTAGGAGCAGCAGGTAATTCTTCTACTTTTAATTCAGGTATTGTTACTTCTGGATACATCAAAGGTTCGTCAACTTCTACCATTACCATTTTAGGCTCTGGGTCGTTAGGAACAATTTATTTCGATCCAACTACTCCTGGCACAACCAATGTAGTAAACAACCTTACGTTAGACCGTTCTTCTACAGGAACTTTTAGTTTAGGAAATGATTTGAATGTAAACGGTACTTTGACGTTAACTAATGGAACAATTGTTTTAGGAGCAAATAATCTTACAATTGGTGGCTCAGGTAGCATAGCGGTAACTTCACCAGATGCTACAAGAATGATAGTTGCCACAGGTGCTGGAGAGTTGCGTAAAGTATATTCAGCTACAGGTTCGTTTGTGTTTCCTGTTGGAGATGCTACTTCAACAGCAGAATATAGCCCAGTTACGCTAAACTTTACATCCGGTTCTTTCTCTTCTGCTTATGCAGGAGTTAAACTTTCCAATAGCAAACAATCTAATAATGCAAGTACTACTGATTTTATCAACCGTTTTTGGACGGTTTCAACCAGTGGAATTACAAGTCCAGTTTGTACTGCTTCGTTCACTTATACGGATGCCGATATTGCAGGAACAGAAGCTAATTTATACGGAGGAAATTATGTTGGTTCAACTTGGAATTGTTTAGGAGCTGTAACAACTAGTACAAATACAATTTCGGCTTCAATTTCTCAATTTGGAGCCGTAACTGCAGGTGATATTGCAAGTGTAGGTTGTTGTATAAATCCAACAAGTGGCGGTACAATTGCTACTAATCAAACCATTTGTTCAGGGTCATCACCAGCGGCATTTACAAGTAGCGTAGCAGCCTCAGGTCAATCAGGAACATTAGAGTACAAATGGCAATCGTCAACCACAAGCTCAAGTGCCGGTTTTTCAGATATTGCAAGTTCAAACGCTGCCACATATAGTTCAGGCACTTTAACTCAAACTACTTGGTTTAAAAGATTGGCAAGAGTTTCTTGTAAATCGTCTTGGACAGGTGCAGCAGAAAGTAATGTCATTCAAGTGTCAGTAGATGCTACTACAGTTGGAGGTTCGGTAACAGGAGGAACAACAGTTTGTAACGGTTCAACAAGTGGTTTATTGACATTAGCAGGAAATACAGGTTCAGTAGTACGATGGGAATCTTCAGTTAGTCCATTTACATCATGGAGTACGATTGCAACTACAAGTACAACTTATACTTCAGGAACATTATCAGCAACTACTCAATTTAGAGCAGTAGTGCAAAATGGAAGTTGTTTGACAGCAAATTCTGCTGCAACAACAGTTACAGTGGATGCAACAACAGTTGGAGGTTCAGTAACAGGAGGAACAACAGTTTGTAATGGTTCAACAAGTGGTTTATTGACATTAGCAGGAAATACAGGTTCAGTAGTACGATGGGAATCTTCAGTAAGTCCATTTACATCATGGAGTACGATTGCAACTACAAGTACAACTTATACTTCAGGAGCTTTATCAGCTACAACTCAATTTAGAGCTGTAGTTCAAAATGGAAGTTGTTTGACAGCAAATTCTGCAGCAACAACAGTTACAGTGGATGCAACAACAGTGGGAGGTTCAGTAACAGGAGGGACAACAGTTTGTAATGGTTCAACAAGTGGTTTATTGACATTAGCAGGAAATACAGGTTCAGTAGTTCGATGGGAATCTTCAGTAAGTCCATTTACATCATGGACTACGATTGCAACTACAAGTACAACTTATACTTCAGGAACATTATCAGCTACTACTCAATTTAGAGCAGTAGTACAAAACGGAACTTGTTTAGAAGCAGGTTCAGCTACAACTACAGTTACAGTGGATGCAACAACAGTTGGAGGTGCTGTAACAGGAGGAACTGCTACTTGTTCAGGAGCAACTAGTAGTTTGATGACGTTATCAGGCCATACAGGTTCAGTAGTGCGATGGGAATCTTCGGTAAGTCCATTTGCATCATGGAGTACAATTGCGCATACCAGTGCTACTTATACTTCAGGAACTATTACAGAAACAACACGATTTAGAGCGGTGGTAAAAAGCGGAACATGTAGTGAAGTAGCATCGGATTATACAACTGTAACAATAAGTTCAACAACATGGGACGGAACTTCATGGAGTAATAGTGCACCAACTAGCGGTGTTTCTGCCTTTATTTCTGGTAATTACACTTCTACCGCAAGTATAACAGCATGTAATTTAACAGTTACAAGTACAGGTTCTGTAGTTATTTCTTCTGGCCATAATGTTACTTTAGATGGGGTTTTAACGGTTGAATCGGGAGGGGCGTTTACCTTGAGCAATAATGCTAATTTATTTCAAAATACAACTGCTAGTAATTCAGGAACAGTATATGTAAATAGAAACTCAGTTCCTTTGTACCGTCAAGATTATGTGTTATGGTCATCACCGGTATCTGGTCAACAATTGCAAGCATTTACGCCTTTAACCAATTCGAATCGTTTTTATACTTATAATTCCAATACCAATTTATTTAACGCAATTTCATCGCCAAGTACAACAAATTTTGATGCCGCAAACGGTTATTTAATTCGCGTACCTAATAATTATCCAACTGCAACAACTACTACTTTTAATGGTGTTTTTACAGGAGTTGCAAATAATGGTGATTACTCATTGACATTAAATGATTACGGAACTGGAAAACGTTATAATTTGATTGGAAATCCATATCCATCACCAATAAGTGCAATGAGCTTTACAAGTGATAGTACAAATAATACCAATACCACAGGTACTTTGTATTTTTGGAGAAAAACTAATAACCCATCAAATCCTACATATTGTACTTGGACACCAGCAGGTGGAGGAAACGGTACTTTTGTATCCAATGGACAAGCACAAGTTGTGAATCCAAATGGAGTTATACAAACAGGTCAAGGTTTCTTTGTTGAAGGTTCAGGTGCTGGAACTACAGTAAACTTTAAAAATAGCATGCGAACTGTAAATAATTCAGATCAATTTTTCAGAACAGCAACAATAGAAAGTCATAGGTTTTGGTTGAATGCAACCAATGCCAACGGTATTACTTCTCAAGCGGTAATAGGTTATTTTAGTAATGCTACTCAAGGTGTTGATCAACAAATTGATGGTAAATTTATTAACGATGGGGATGTTGAATTAGCTTCATTAATTGATACAACTCCATATACCATTCAAGGTAGAGCATTGCCATTTGTAACTTCAGACGTAGTTCCATTGCACTTTAAAGCTGTTGTTGCGGGTAGTTATTCAATTACTATTGATCATTTAGACGGTATGTTTGAAGCGTCTCAAGAAATTTATCTGAAAGATAACTTGTTAAATACTGCTCAAGCAATTAAAAATTCGGCTTATACATTTGCTTCAGAAGCTGGTACTTTCGATTCAAGATTTGAAATTATTTATCAAGCGCCATTAAGTACCAACACAAATTTATTCAATGAAAACAGTGTGATTGTATACAAAAAGAATGGTCAAATTCATATCAACTCAGGAACAGCAATAATGAGTTCTGTTAAAATGTTTGATTTAAGAGGTCGTTTACTTTTTGAAAACAATAAAGTTCAAGCTACGCAATCTAGTATTGACGCTACTGAATTTGCAAATCAAGTTGTATTGATTCAAATAACTTCTGAAAACGGTACTAAGATTAGTAAAAAGGTTATGAACTAAACTTCAAAGTACGTTCAATTATAATGGCTGTCTATTTTGACAGCCATTTTTTTAGGGAAAATAGGAAAGCATATCTTACTATTGATTTCTAATAAACTGTTCTTCACTTAAATTAAATAGCATTAGGTAGGAATGTTGTTTTTGGTAGAATTAAATAACATTTTGAATTAAGCATACAAAGGCAAATTCAGAAGTAACCTTACTTTTTGGCAAAAAATATAAAAATGACCAATTTTGATTTTCATTTTTGGTCATTTTTGTTTTTCAAAAGATTCTTTTGTGTGAAAAATGTTTTTTTGATCGTGACGAG
>CANGIF010000020.1 GCA_947453885.1 Flavobacteriaceae bacterium | reverse complement strand
CTTATTAGGGAACGTGCGCCTCGTCACGATCAAAAAAACATTTTTCACACAAAAGAATCTTTTGAAAAACAAAAATGACCAAAAATGAAAATCAAAATTGGTCATTTTTATATTTTTTGCCAAAAAGTAAGGTTACTTCTGAATTTGCATAAATAAAAAAAGATGGAATGTAAATTCCATCTTTTTTTATTTATGCTTTATACTAATTCTAACAATCATATACTATTCAGATACAAGTACCCATTCACCTGATTGAAGCATGCTTTCTGCTTTTTTATATTTTAAAATTTCTGTTTTACCACTCATGATATGTTTAATTGTAACAGTATCATTTCTGTTAATTTTAGGCATATCCCTTACAATGGTTTCTGTAATTTGTCTGGATTGGGTTTGCCCAGCTTCTTTATTAATCATAGAAGCCTCTTCGTTATTCACGATTTCATCTTTACTTGTAGTATAGTTTTCTTTTTGACGAACAGTTCTTGCTTCGTGGATTTCAGGAAAACTTTCTTGTGGCAAATCCCCTTTAAATAAAAACGAAATTACTTCTTTATTTACACCATCAAGCATATTTCTAAACAATTTAAACGCTTCTAATTTGTAAATAAGTAAAGGGTCTTTTTGTTCATGGACTGCTAATTGAACAGACTGTTTCAGTTCGTCCATTTTTCTTAAATGTTTTTTCCATGCTTCATCTACAATTGCTAATGTTATATTTTTTTCAAAATCAGCAATTAAGTAATCTCCTTTGCTATCATACGCTTTTTTTAGATCCGTCACTACATTTAAGGTTTTAATACCGTCAGTAAAAGGAACTACAATTCTCTCAAATTGATTATTTTTTTCTTCAAAAACATTAGCAATAATTGGATACGCTTCTCTAGCACATCTCTCTGTTTTTTGAGTGTAAAAATCTAAAGTAGCTTTGTATAGTTTACCAGTTAGTTCATTTTCGGATAACTTTGTAAATTCATTTTCAGTAAATGGCGATGTAATTGAAAAAAAGCGTATTAATTCAAATTCAAAATTTTTAAAATTAGAACCTGATTTATTTGTTTCTACAATCAATTCGCAAGTGTCGTATAACATGTTAGCAATGTCTAGCTTTAAACGTTCTCCATGTAAAGCGTGTTTTCTACGTTTGTAAACTACCTCTCTTTGAGCATTCATTACATCATCATATTCTAATAACCTTTTACGAGTACCAAAATTATTTTCTTCTACTTTTTTCTGTGCTCTTTCAATTGATTTGGTCATCATTGAATGTTGAATTACTTCACCTTCTTTAAGTCCCATTCTATCCATTACTTTTGCAACTCTTTCTGAACCAAATAGTCGCATTAAATTATCTTCTAAAGAAACATAAAATTGAGAACTACCAACATCTCCTTGTCGACCTGCACGTCCACGCAACTGTCTGTCCACACGACGAGAATCATGTCGTTCAGTTCCAATAATTGCTAATCCTCCAGCAGCTTTAACTTCGGGAGTCAACTTTATATCGGTACCTCTACCTGCCATGTTAGTAGCTATAGTTACTACCCCTGGTTTTCCAGCTTCTTCTACTATTTGAGCTTCTTGTTTGTGCATTTTCGCATTTAAAACATTGTGTTGAATCCCTCTCATTTTCAACATTCTGCTCAATAATTCTGATATCTCAACAGATGTAGTACCAATTAAAACTGGTCGTCCTGCTTTTGAAAGTTCAGTAACGTCTTCAATTACAGCATTGAATTTTTCTCTTGTAGTTTTGTATATTAAATCTTCCTTATCTTGTCTAGACATAGATCTATTAGTAGGAATTTCAACAACATCCAATTTGTAAATTTCCCAAAATTCTCCAGCTTCAGTAACAGCAGTACCAGTCATTCCTGCTAATTTACTGTACATTCTGAAATAATTTTGTAGTGTAATTGTTGCAAAAGTTTGAGTTGCAGCCTCTATGGTTACATTTTCTTTTGCTTCAATTGCTTGATGCAAGCCATCTGAATAACGACGACCATCCATTATACGTCCTGTTTGTTCGTCAACAATTAATATTTTGTTGTCAATTATTACATATTCAACGTCTTTTTCAAATAATGAATAAGCTTTTAAAAGTTGTGTCAATGTATGGATACGCTCACTTTTAATACCAAAATCTTGAAATAGTTTTTCTTTTTCTTCTGCCTCAGCATCTTTGTCTAAATTCAATTTTTCAATACGTGCAATTTCAGTTCCAATATCAGGGAGTACAAAAAAGTTACTATCGGTTCCACCTGAAGACAAAAATTGAATACCATTATCTGTTAATTCAACTTGATTGTTTTTTTCTTCAATTACAAAATACAAAGCTTCATCTACCTTAGGCATTTCGCGGTTGTTGTCTTGCATGTATTGATTTTCAGTTTTTTGAAGCAATTGTTTTATACCTTCTTCACTCAAAAACTTAATTAGCGCTTTGTTTTTGGGCAAACTTCTGTATGCTCTTAATAAGTTGAAACCAGCATCTTTTGTATTTCCTTCTTTAAACAAACGTTTTGCTTCAGTTAAAAAACCATTTGCCAATTGTCTTTGTAAATTAACTAAATTCTCTATTTTAGGTTTTAATTCGTTAAATTCATGTCTATCGCCCTGAGGTACAGGTCCAGATATAATTAAAGGAGTTCTTGCATCATCAATTAAGACAGAATCAACCTCGTCAACGATAGCGTAGTTGTGTTTTCTTTGCACTAAATCTTCTGGTGAATGAGCCATGTTATCTCTTAAATAATCAAAACCAAATTCGTTATTAGTTCCATAAGTAATATCAGCTTCATAAGCTTTTCTTCTTCCAGGTGAATTAGGTTCGTGTATATCTATACAATCTACAGATAAACCATGAAATTCAAATAATGGAGCTTTCCAAGCACTATCCCGTTTAGCTAAATAATCATTTACGGTAACTAAATGAACTCCATTTCCAGTTAATGCATTTAAGTACAAAGGTAAAGTTGCTACTAATGTTTTACCTTCTCCTGTTTGCATTTCAGATATTTTGCCCTCATGTAGTACAATACCACCAATTAATTGTACATCATAATGAACCATATCCCAAGTGATTTGTTTACCTGCTGCATTCCAAGAATTAGACCAAACAGCTTGGTCTCCTTGAATTTTTATATAGGATTTACTGGCTGAAAATTCAATGTCCTTTGGTGAAGCACTAACTGTTATCTCCGAATTATCTTTAAATCGCTTAGCAGTTTCTTTTATAACAGAAAAGGCTTCTGGAAGAATTTCCATAAGTACTTTTTCTGATATTTCGTAAGCTTCCTTTTCTAAAGCATCTATGGAATTGTAAAATACTTCTCTTTTATCTATATCGCTAGTGTTTTCAGCTTCAAGTCGTAATGAATTTATTTCAGAATCTTTAGCTGCTCTTGCTTCTTTTATTTTGTTTTTAAATTCAACAGTTTTAGCTCTAAGTTCATCATGCGACAAACCACTATAAACTGTTTCTAATGCTTTTATTTTAGTGATATAAGGCTGTGTTGCTTTAACATCTTTTTGGGATTTATCCCCAACAAAAATTTTGATTAAACCGTTAATAAAACTCATATAGGTGTGTAATTTCTTAATTAAATATAGGTATGCAAATTTAAACAAAAAAAAAGCCTCAGTTGAGACTTTTGATTGGTTTTATTATTTTTTTAATATTCATCCTCGTTCCAAAGATAATCTTCGTCTGTTGGATAATCGGGCCAAATTTCTTCCATTGATTCATATATTTCTCCTTCGTCTTCAATTGACTGTAGATTTTCAACTACTTCCAATGGAGCACCTGCTCTAATAGCATAGTCAATAAGTTCATCTTTGGTTGCAGGCCATGGTGCATCACTTAAATACGATGCTAATTCTAATGTCCAATACATCTGATTTCAATTTTAATATTTATGCAAAAATAATTTTTTTACTGAAAAAGTCAAGTAAAAACTAATTTTTTTTAATAAAAAGTTAAGAACGTACTCATTTTTAATACAGATTTCTTTAAAAAAATTAAAATTATATTTTTTATTTCCTTGGAATCCATTTAATTTCGTGAGCGTTCAGGTCAAAAGACAATTTCCGTGCCAACACAAATAAATAGTCAGAAAGTCGGTTTAAATACTTAATTGCAAGAGTTGAAATTGGTTCGTCATGACTTAAATGAACTGCTAAACGTTCTGCTTTTCTACATACGCATCTTGCAATATGACAATATGACACAGTAGTGTGTCCTCCAGGCAAAACAAAATGTGTCATAGGTACTAAACTTGCTTCCATAGTATCTATTTCATTTTCTAAAAATTCAATATCGGATTCAGAAATACCCAATTTTTGTAATCTAAATTCTCCATTTTTTAATTTTTCCTTATCAGGAGGTGTTGCTAAAAGTGCACCAACTGTAAATAATCGATCTTGAATTTCTATTAAAACTGATTTGTATTTTTCGTTGATGTCTTGATCTCGAATTAGACCAATGTATGAATTTAGTTCGTCAACTGTTCCATAACTTTCAATTCTTGCATGGTCTTTTGGAACTCGTGTACCTCCAAATAACGAGGTTGTACCGGTATCACCAGTTTTTGTATATACTTTCATTTTTTTAAAATTAATTATCCAAAATTAGTTTTTTTATGCACTCTTTTTGCTTGTTTTAGCAATAGTAGGTAATTTATTTTATATATTGAAATAGAATTTGTATTTTTGTTTAATATATACACATTTATAATGAACAAAATAAAATTTCAATTCAATATAAAAGACTTGGAAAATCTTTCAGGTATCAAAGCACACACGATAAGAATTTGGGAAAAGAGGTATCAGATTTTTAATCCATTACGTACCGAAACCAACATAAGATTTTATTCTATAAATGACTTGCAAAAGCTTTTAAGTATAACCTATTTAAATAATTATGGTTACAAAATTTCCAGAATTGCGGAATTAAATGAAGCTGAAATAAATGAATTGGTTAAGCAAATTTATTCCGACAAAACAAGTGTTAACTTTTCAATAAATGAATTAAAAATTGCAATGCTAAACTTTGATGCTGCACTTTTTAATGAAACTTATATTGAATTAATTAAAACCAAAACTTTTAGTGAAATTTTTTTAGAAGTTTATATACCATTATTAATAGAAATTGGATTGCTTTGGCAAACTAATTCCATTAAACCTATTCATGAACATTTTATAAGTTATTTAATTTATCAAAAACTAATGGAAAACATTAGTTTAATACAACTACATGACAAAATAATCAACGGTCAAAAAACAATAGTATTATTTTTACCCGAGAACGAGCCTCATGAAATTTCTTTAATGTTTATTAATTATCAATTGATTAACAAGGGGTATAAAACAATATATTTAGGTTCAAGTGTGCCTTTAACTGACTTAATTGAAATTTCTAAATTTCATGATACTTTAGATTTTGTGTCTTATTTTACAATTTCTCCAACAGTTGATGAAATTAATGATTATGTAATAAAGTTTAACGATTTGATTCTTAAAAATACCGAAAGCAAATTATTAGTTTCTGGAAATCAGGCAAAATTTATTCATTCTAATTATAATGCGGTACTTAAATTTGATACACTTGAACAATTAATTGCAACTGTATAAGGTTATATCTCAAATTCTTATAAAGATATCAATAAAATCAATTTAATTTTTACTTTCGTGTTTAATAAAAACATATATTTGTTAAACAAATAAATCTAAAATGAAGGTTATAATTATTGGATCTGGATTTTCATCCCTTGCCGCTTCATGCTATCTTGCAAAAGCTGGTTATGAAGTTGAAGTGTATGAAAAAAATGCAACAATTGGAGGTAGAGCAAGACAATTTAAAAAAGATGGTTTTACATTTGATATTGGTCCAACTTGGTATTGGATGCCAGATGTTTTTGAAAAATTCTTTGCTGACTTCGGAAAAAAAGTATCAGATTATTATAATCTCGAAAAGCTTTCACCAGCCTATAAAGTTTTTTTCGATAAAAATGATGAAATTGAAATAGCTGATAATTTAGTTTCAATTGCAGCAACTTTTGAGGATATTGAAAAAGGAAGTGGAAAAAAATTAACATCTTTTATCGAAGAAGCTAAAACCAATTATAATGTTGCTATTAAAGATTTAGTCTACAGACCAGGAGATTCAATTTTAGAATTAATTACTGTTAAAACAGCTTTAAAAATCAATCAGTTTTTTTCAACTATTACCCAAACAGTTCATTCTAGATTTAAAGATTACAGATTAAGACAGATTTTAGAATTTCCAGTACTTTTTTTAGGAGCAAAACCATCTAACACTCCTGGTTTCTATAATTTTATGAACTATGCTGATTTTGGATTAGGAACTTGGCATCCAAAAGGAGGCATGTATAAAGTGGTTGAAGCTATTGAAAGTTTAGCGTTAGAGTTAGGAGTAACTTTTCATTTGAATTCCGATGTTCAAAAAATAAACACAGTTAACAATAAAGTAGTTAGTATTGAAGTAAATGGAATTACAAAAGACGCTGCAGTTTTTCTAAGTGGAGCAGATTATCATTTTACAGAATCGTTACTTGATAAACCTTTTAGACAATACACCGAGAAATATTGGGACAATAAAGTTTTTGCACCTTCCTCTTTATTATTTTACGTGGGCTTTGATAAAAAAATATCCAATGTTAATCATCATACATTGTTTTTCGACGCACCTTTTATTCAGCATGCTGAGGAGATTTATGATACTAAAGTTTGGCCCCAAAAACCATTATTCTATGCAAGTTTCCCATCTAAAACAGATGAAACAGTTTCTCCTACACACTTTGAAGCTGGAATTTTTTTGATACCTTTAGCAACTAATTTAGAAGATACTCCAGAGATTAGAGCGTTGTATTTCAATAAAATAATAGAGCGATTTGAAATATTAACCGATCAATCTGTAAAAGAGCACATACTTTTTAAAGAATCGTATTGTGTAAATGATTTTAAAAAAGATTACAATTCTTATAAAGGCAATGCGTACGGTTTAGCAAATATTTTATTTCAAACGGCATTTTTAAGACCTAAAATTAAAAGTAAAAAAATAGAAAACTTGTATTTTACAGGTCAATTAACGGTTCCAGGCCCTGGAGTTCCGCCGGCGTTAATTTCTGGGAAAATAGCAAGTGATAAAATAATAAAGCTACATAAGATATGAAAGAATTATTTGATACAACCTCATTAGAGTGTAGTAAACTCATTACAAAAAGATACAGTACTTCTTTTTCTCTCGCAATACGAATGTTGTCTAGAAGAATTCAAAATGACATTTATGCTATATATGGATTTGTTAGATGCGCTGATGAAATTGTAGATTCTTTTAACAATTATAACCAAGAGGAATTGTTATTGGAATTTGAAAGTGATTTTAAAAAGGCTTATGAAAGAAAAATAAGTGTAAATCCTGTATTAAATTCGTTTCAAGAGGTGGTGCATCGCTATGACATGCAGGACTTAGTTGTACCTTTTTTAGAAAGTATGAAGTTAGATTTAAATAAAAAAGAATATTTAACGCAAAAAGAATATGAAACATATATTTTTGGTTCTGCTGATGTAGTAGGTTTAATGTGTTTAAAAGTTTTTTTAAATGGAGACAATGTAAAATATGAAGCGCTAAAAGAAAGCGCAATGAAATTAGGTTCAGCTTTTCAAAAAGTAAATTTTTTAAGAGATTTAAAGCATGATTACGAATCGCTAGGAAGGATTTATTTCCCAAATATTGATTTAAAATCATTGACCAATGAAGATAAACTTAAACTTGTATCTGAAATTGAATTAGATTTTAAAAATGCTTTAAAAGGTATTGTATTGTTGCCAAAAGAAGCTAAATTTGGTGTTTATACTGCATACAAATATTATTTGAGATTACTCCATAAAATTAGTAAAACTGAATCAAATGAAATTTTGAATAAAAGAATAAGAGTTGGCGATTTTCACAAAATTTTTATTGTAGGGAAGTCGTATGTAAGGTACCAATTAAATGTAATGATATAATCATGGAATTAGAATTTACTCTCATAACCTTAGCCACATTTATTGGAATGGAAGGCGTTACTTGGTTGACACATAAATATGTAATGCATGGATTTTTGTGGTATTTACACGAAGATCACCATCAGCCTAAATATTTGTCATTTTTTGAACGAAACGATTTGTTTTTTATAATTTTTTCTATTCCTAGTATTGCTCTTTTTTACTATGGTGTTACACCTGTTTTAAATGAATTATTTTTTATTGGTTTGGGGATTTTATTATATGGAATGGCTTATTTTTTTATTCATGAAATTATTATTCACCAAAGGATAAAGTGGTTTACCAGAACTAAAATTAGATATTTTGTGGGTTTAAGAAAAGCACACAAAATTCACCACAAACATTTAGGTAAAGAAGATGGTGAATGTTTTGGAATGCTCAATGTACCTAGTAAATATTTCAGAATGTAATGGATAAATACTTGTATTTAACTATTAATTTAGCTAGTATTTTGGTTCCTTTTCTAGCTAGTTTTTACCCCAAACATCCTTTTTATAAAGAATGGATCAATCATTTTTTAGCCAATACAATTGTTGCTATTTTATTTATTATTTGGGATATTATTTTTACAAATTATGGAGTTTGGAGTTTTAACCCACGTTATTTATTGGGTACAAACTTTTATTCTATTCCATTAGAAGAAGTATTTTTTTTCTTTTTTATACCCTATTCTAGTGTTTTTGTGTATTTTGCTTTAAATTATTTATCACCTTCAAACCCATTTGAAAAGTATGCCAATCGGTTTACAGTATTCTTATTTATTTTACTTCTGAGTATTGGAACGCTGTTTTGGAACAGACTGTACACTTCAATTACTTTTATTTTATCGGCTTGTTTTTTAATTTTTAGTTACCTTAGAAAAATAAATTTAGCTAATATCTACAGAGCTTATTTATTTATTTTACTACCATTTTTTATTGTAAATGGTATTCTTACAGGTAGCTTTATAGAGGAACCGGTTGTTAAATATAACAATGCTCAAAATCTCGGAATTCGTTTGGGAACAATACCTTTTGAAGACGTTTTTTATGGTTTTCTTTTAATAGCTGCAACTATTCAGCTTTCAGAATTCTTTAAAATGAAAATAATAAAAAAATAAATTAAAATTAATTCTTTTTCGTAATTGTATCACTTTCAATTACGCCATCTCTTAATCGGATAATACGATGGGCATAATTAGCAATTTCTTCTTCATGGGTTACCAAAATTACCGTATTTCCTTTTGCGTGAATGTCATCAAATAATTTCATAATTTCAACCGAAGTTTTACTATCTAAATTACCTGTAGGTTCATCTGCTAATATGATAGATGGATTGTTTACTAATGCTCTAGCAATAGCTACTCTTTGACGCTGTCCTCCAGAAAGTTGATTGGGTTGATGGTCCATTCTGTCTGAAAGATTTACTTGTGTCAACACTTCTTTTGCTCGTTCATTACGTTCCGATTTTGAAAAACCTGCATAAATCATTGGCAAAGCCACATTGTCTAACGCTGTAGTTCTAGGCAAAAGGTTAAAAGTTTGAAAAACAAAACCAATTTCTTTATTTCTAATTTCAGCCAAATCATCATCGTGCATCTTGCTCACATCTTTATTATTTAAAACGTAAGAGCCAGATGTAGGCGTGTCCAAACAACCCAAAAGATTCATTAATGTTGATTTTCCTGATCCAGAAGGTCCCATTAAAGCAACATATTCACCTTTATTTATTTCTAAATTGATACCCTTTAGGACATAAACAATTTCATTTCCTAAAACAAAATCGCGGGTAATGTTTGTGATTTTTATTAAGGGATTTACCATATTGCTATATTTTAAAAATTAACTATTACTACTACTTTTGATATAGTTTAATTAGTACTTAAATATAGGTTTTTGTTACACCGCTTTTTTTTATAGCAAAAAAACAAAAAAATTAATTTTTATTTGGCATCTCCTTTTCATTTAAAAGTTCAATTTCTTTTATAAACAACTTTATTTTATAATTTCAATAGTCATAAATATAATTGTAATTGGGAATAAACAAAAAAACCGTAAATGTTTAAATAAACAAATACGGTATTTTTAGTGGAGTCGGGGAGAGTCGAACTCCCGTCCAAACAAGCAATTAAAGAGCTTTCTACATACTTATTTCCTGATTAGTTTTTCGATGTAAGGATTGACCAGAAACAGTCGCCAAACACTTAGCTTCTTAATTTCGAAATTCACGCGAAGCAAATGAAAATCTAGGTTTAAATTTACGATTCACCTTTATCGACCGCTATAAACCAAAGCTTTCGAGGCAAATCCTGCTTTCCTACCTTGTAGGACGAGGCTAATCTTACTATAATTCAGATTATGCAGCAAGAGCGTAGTTTCCTTCGCCGTGTAAAATGTTTGAAGCCTTTTATTTACGAGAATTACTTCAGTTCTCGGTATGCTTACTTTTCAATTCGACTTGCTGTCAAAACCAGTCGACCCCATATTTAAATATATTTAGAATAACCCAAATAATTTTGTTGCAAATCTACAACAGAAAAAAGGGTAAGTCAAGTAAATGAGAATTTTTATCCTATAAAAAGTATTGAAAATAATAAGGGCAACTTGAAAATTCAAATTGCCCTTTTTTAGATTGGTTATTATCCGTTCAGTTAATTAGCAACATGAGTATGTAAATATTCTTCTTGTGTTTGATCGCCTGTTGAAGGAATTGGCAACGTTACTCCAGGAATAGAATTCAAATGATAGGTAATATGAGTGTTGGTGTAAGCCATCCCTTTGTCTTTAGCATAATATTGTATAGACGTTACTACATCTTGAGGATCCATAATATTTATTGTAATAGGGTTAGGAAATCCTGGGATAGTCTGGGTTGTTGTAATTTTCAAGTTTAAAACAACTTTGGTTTTCTTAACGTCAGTGTATGTGGTAGAAACAGTTCCGTCAACTGCCGTGTAAGTGCTCAAACTTCCATCTGAAACGGAGCTTAAAGTATAAGTAAACGTCAAAGGAATTGTACTTGTACCCGATTGAACATCTTGTGTAAATGTTCCAGAAGAACTAGATAAAGCGTCTCCGGTAATGGCATTTTCTTTAAATATAATAAAATCATTAGTTGTAAATTCTAAAGGAGCTGCAAGACCTAAATTCAAAGAAATTTTACCCGATAATTTCAACATATTTCCATCGGTACGCAAACCATTATTGCGCAAAGTAGTACTGAAAAAGCCAGTGGGAACTGCTAATGTTTTCATTTTTTTGTAAGAAATTGAATTAATTAACGTATCGTTTGCCACATATAGTGAATCTCTAGATACGGTTCCTTGGCTATGAACGTTATAAGTCCAATAATTACCCGAATGCAAAGGAAGGTAATTGGTCAATGCTGAATTGTCTTGACTTCCCGCAGGATTATCAGAAGAAGAGGAACAAGAAACAACTATGCTAATTGTTAATAACGCTACCAATTTGTTTAAAAAAGTTTTCATAAGCTATAATTTTTTACAAATAAAAGAAAAAACAGAACTCTATCAACAATTTACACGTTAAAATTTTTAAAGTTGTTGATGAATTACAATTAAAACTAAATATTTTTTCTTTAAATAATTTCAATTACATTTGTTCAAAACAATAAAAATGGCAGGTAACAGTTTTGGGACTTTATTTAAAGTAACTACTTTTGGAGAATCACATGGAGAAGCTCTAGGTGGTATTATTGAAGGATGTCCATCGGGAATTGCTTTAGATTTTGATAGTATTCAAAACGAACTTAATAGAAGAAAACCTGGTCAATCTGAAATTGTTTCCCAAAGAAAAGAAGCTGATAAGGTTTACTTTTTGTCTGGCATTTTCGAAGGAACAACAACCGGAACTCCAATTGGGTTTACTATTTCAAATACGAATCAAAAAACGCACGATTATGACAATTTGAAAAACTCCTATAGACCAAGTCATGCAGATTATGTTTACGAAAAAAAATACGGGATTAGGGATTATAGAGGCGGAGGAAGAAGTTCTGCTCGAGAAACAGCATGTAGAGTTGTTGCTGGTGCTATAGCAAAGCAAATAATTAGTAACTTAAAAATAAATGCTTTTGTATCTTCTGTTGGGCCTATTTTTATTGATAAGCCTTATCAAAAGCTTGATTTTTCATTAATTGAATCCAATTTGGTAAGATGTCCTGATGTTGAATCGGCTTTAAAAATGGAAAATTATATAAAAACAATTAAAAAAGATGGTGATACAGTTGGTGGAACCATAACCTGTGTAATTCAAAATGTACCAATTGGTTTGGGGGAGCCTGTTTTTGATAAACTACACGCAGAATTAGGTAAAGCAATGTTGTCAATCAATGCCGTTAAAGGATTTGAGTACGGAAGTGGATTTTGTGGTGCTCAAATGAAAGGAAGTGAACACAATGATCACTATTTAAAAGATGGAACTACACAAACAAACCTTTCTGGAGGAATTCAAGGAGGAATTTCCAACGGAATGGATATTTATTTCCGAGTTGCATTCAAGCCTGTTGCAACTTTACTTCAAAAACAAGAAGTTTTAACTAATCAAAATACACTAGTAATCCAACAAGGTAAGGGAAGGCACGATCCGTGTGTAGTGCCGAGAGCAGTACCAATTGTTGAAGCTATGGCCGCAATGGTATTAGCAGATTATTATTTATTAAATAAAATATATACATCTAATTAATGAACCAAGTAAAAAAAGAAAAAATAGTTATTTTTAGAAATTTAACTGTACAAATTGTAATTGCGATGCTACTAGGAGCTATTTTAGGTTATCTAGTTCATTCCAATTATGATGTAGTAATTGCTAAAAACTTTAGTGATAAAATTAAAATGTTGGCTACTGTTTTTATACGTTTAGTTCAAATGATAATTGCGCCATTAGTTTTTACCACTTTAGTTGTAGGAATTGCTAAATTAGGAGACATTAAAGCTGTTGGTAGAATAGGAGGTAAAGCTTTAGGTTGGTTTTTTTCTGCTTCTTTTATATCGCTATTAATTGGAATGTTTTGGGTAAATACATTACAGCCTGGCGTTGGTTTGAGATTAGGAAATCTAGATTTAACAACTGCAACAGAAGTTACTGAAAAAACACAAAATTTTTCTGCTCAAAACTTTGTAGAACACATTATTCCTAAAAGTATAGTTGAGGCAATGGCTAATAACGAAATATTGCAAATTGTTATATTTTCCATTTTCTTTGGACTAGCTGCGGCTTCTTTAGGTACTGCCGCAAAACCAATTGTAAGTGCATTAGACAAAACGTCTCACATAGTTTTGAAAATGGTAAATTATGTAATGAAGTTTGCACCAATAGGCGTTTTTGGAGCAATTGCAGGCGTCTTTGCCATAAAAGATGTTGGCGATTTATTGGAAACATATGCTAAATTTTTTGGTTCTTTTTTAGTTGGAATAGGATCACTATGGTTGTTTTTATTGCTTGTAGGGTATGTTTTCTTAAAAAAACAAATGACACTTTTGTTAAAAAGTATAATAAGCCCCTTGATTATAGCATTTGGAACCACAAGCAGCGAGGCTGTTTTTCCAAAACTAACTGAAGAATTGGAACGATTTGGTGTGAAAGATAAGATAGTTTCTTTTATGCTGCCATTGGGCTATTCCTTTAATTTAGATGGAAGCATGATGTACATGACTTTTGCCAGTTTGTTTATTGCACAAGTTTATGGAGTTCATTTGGATTTTGCTACTCAAATGACCATGCTATTGGTTTTAATGCTCACGAGTAAAGGAATTGCGGGAGTGCCAAGGGCAAGTTTGGTCGTTGTTGCTGCTACTTGTGGAATGTTTAAAATTCCTGTTGAAGGCATAGCTTTGATACTACCTATCGATCACTTTTGTGATATGTTTAGGAGTGCTACAAATGTATTAGGAAATGCATTGGCCACATCTGTAGTAGGAAAATGGGAAAAAAATAGTTAAAAATGTTTTTTTATTAAATAACTTTACTAAGTTTGTGACTTAAATTATAAAAATCTTATACAATGAAAAAAATTTTACTTTTAATAACATTATCTTTATCTGGGTTAACGTTTGCTCAAGATACAGTTATAACTGAAGACTGTTCAGGTTTAACTTTAGGAGATTTGGGAACTGATATTACTGGAGTTACCGTAGGTCAAAACGGTTGGTACACTTTTGTTTCTTCTGCAGCAGTACCTGCTGGAGCAAATTCTGATTTTCAGGTTGTTGATAGCGCAACTAGTAACGGAAAGGTAATTCAAATTAATGGTTCTGCCGCTGCCGCTACAACTACTACAAGTCAATCTAGACAAATTTATCGTGATTTTACAGCTGATTGGACTAATAGAACTGCAGGAAATGATTTTGTACAACTTGAATTTGATTTGTATACAGGTGATCCAACTTCATCATTGAGTACTTATAGAACATACATTTACAATACAAATAATAAAGCTGTGGCTGGATTATATTTTGAGCCAGGAACAAAGATAATTAAAGGTTGGGCTTATATAGACAACACTGCTACTGCTGGAGGTGTGTTAGGATATTATGTTTACAAGTTAGGTGTTGATAATACGACTACCCCTGCTACTGCAGTTGATATTACTTTAGCAGACAATACATGGTACAGAGTAGCCGTTGCTTATGATTTTAATACAGGAGCAATAACTTGGAAAGAAGCTACAGGTTTATTTTATACAGGAACATCTTCTTCAACTATCCCTGGAGATCCTGGTGTAGATTTATTTAAAGTAGCAATGCAAGTAAGCTCTGCAACTGCAAATACTATAGGTGCTGCTGTTCAATTAGATAATATTTCATTAAACTTTAATGCTACAGAAACTTTATTAGGAACTAAAAATAATACTGTGTCTGATTCTAGTTTTTCAGTGTTTCCAAATCCTGCAAAAAATTTAGTTAACATTAAAAACGCTTCTGGATATAATGTAACTAATATTGAAGTTACAGATATCAATGGTAGAATTGTAAAAAACAATTCATATTCTGTTACAGAACCTCAAGTTTCAATTTCAGATTTAACAACTGGAATTTATATGTTAAAAATAACAACAGATCAAGGAACAGTTACAAAAAAATTAATTAAAGAATAATTTCAAAATTAATAAATGCTAAAGGGTTGGATTTTTCCAGCCCTTTTTTTATTGCTATAATGCAATACTAATTAGAAAGTAGTGTTCAAAACGATTATGATTCTAGAGATTTTATTCAAGGAATTATGACTCGATTACAAAGTATTATTGACGGCTTGGAAAACAAAAAAATTCAGCAAGATAACGATAATTATAGCGATGTTTTGAGAGATTATGGCTATAGCCAATACAAATCGGGCACTAGAGCACCTGGATTTGATGTAAAAGCATCGGAACTTAAACAGTTTTTTAAAAAAACACCAAAACCAAAAATACCAAAACCGTAGAAATAATAATTCAAGGAAATCAACAACTTTAAAACTGGCTTTCATGCCAGTTTTTTTTATTTTTGAGAGCCTCGGTTGCCCTCTCGAAGCCCAAATTATAGGTTCAAGACCCTAAATTATAGGTCACGAAGCCCTAATTATAGGTCACGAAACCCAAATTATAGGTTCAAGACCCTAAATTATGGGTCTCGAACCCTAAATTATACGTTCAAGACCCTAAATTATATGTTCAAGACCGTAAATTTAGGGTCTAAGACAGCTAGCGACCTATTTCAGACCCCAAAATATGGGTCTCGGACTGCTAATAAGGTGTTTAATATAAAAATCAAACACTAATTAATTAATAATTCATAATTATCTTCCTATCTTTAGTCCATAAATTTTTAACACCTAACTGTTTATGAAAAACCTCTACACCCTAGCCCTCGTTTTATTATGTGCTTTTATTGGAAATGCACAGATTATTAACTTTCCTGATGCAGCCTTTAAAGCGAAGTTGTTGGAAGCTGATGCAACAAACAGTATTGCTTCTACGCAAACACCTGTTTATGATGCTATAAATTATCTTTGGTCAGTAAGTAGTTATAATAAAATAGATACTAATAATGATGGAGAAATTCAAGTAAGTGAAGCTTTAGCGATTAAATATCTTGATGTTAGCGGACCTGCGTATAATATACTTGGAACTATTACAAATATGACAGGAGTTGAGTCGTTTGTAAATCTTATTCTTTTAAACTGCAATTATAATGTAATTTCAAATTTGAATGTTAGTGGGTTTATTAATCTTCAAGCTTTATATTGCGCTTTTAATCAAATGCCTAGTTTCAGTGTTAGTGGTTTGACAAATCTTCGATCTTTAAATTGCAGTAATAATTATCTTACCAGTCTAAATGTTAGTGGTTTGGCTAATCTTCAAACTTTTGGTTGCAATTTCAACCAACTTAATAGTTTAAATGTTAGTGGCTTGAATAATCTAAAACTTATATCTTGTATTAACAACCTACTTCCCAGCGTAGACTTGAGTGGTTTGAATAATCTTGAATTTTTAGATTTTACGTATAATCAAATTACTAGTATAGATGCGAGTAGTTTAACTAATCTTAAAACATTAAGATGCGCTTATAACCAAATTTCTTATTTAAATGTTAGTAATTTAATTAATCTTCAAACATTAGAATGCTTTCATAACCAAATTTCTAATTTAAATGTTAGTAGTTTAACTATTCTCCAAACATTAAAATGCAGTAATAATCTAATTTCTAATTTAAATGTTAGTAGTTTAACTAATCTTCAAACATTAGATTGCAGTTATAACCAGCTTACCACCCTGTTGATGAAAAACGGTTCAATTGAAGATTCAGGAAATTTGAACCTTTATAGCAATCCTAATTTGCAGTACGTTTGCGCTGATGATGCACAAATTGTAGATGTGCAAAATCTAATATCACTTTACGGTTATACCAATTGTCATGTAAATTCCTATTGTTCGTTTACACCAGGTGGCATTTTTTATACCGTTCAAGTCACGAATTATTTTGATATAGACAACAACGGTTGTAATGCAAATGATAGTTTAATACCTAATATAAAACTAAATTTTTCTAACGGTACTATTAACGGGAGTTTTTTTGGAGATACAACAGGAAATTATTCAATACCAGTATCAGCCGGCACGCATACTTTTACTCCCGTTATAGAAAACCCAAGCTATTTTAATGTTTCGCCTACTACTGCAACGGTTACTTTTCCAACAACAGCCAGTCCGTTTGTTCAAAACTTTTGCGTTACTGCCAATGGCGTTCACCCCGATTTAGAAGTAATGCTTGTCCCATTAATTGGTGCCCGACCTGGCTTTGATGCGGTTTATAAATTAGTCTATAAAAACAAAGGCAATCAAACCCAATCGGGTAGTGTCAATCTCACATTCAACGATGCGGTTTTAGATTTGGTTTCGGCTAATCCTGCTGTAAGCACACAAGTTTTAAACGCTTTGAGTTGGGATTTCAGCAATTTGCATCCTTTTGAAACAAGAGAAATAGTGTTTACTTTGAATGTCAATGCACCAACCGAAACACCGGCTGTTACCGCGGGTTATGTGCTGAATTATACCACTTCTGTTAGCAGTTCAGCAACCGAAACAACGCCTTCGGACAATACTTTTGCCTACAACCAAACCGTTGTAAACGCCTTTGACCCCAACGAAAAAGTATGTTTAGAAGGTAACACTATTGCTCCAGCCAAAGTGGGTGACTATGTGCATTACATCATCCGTTTTGAGAATGATGGTACAGCTAACGCCCAAAACATTGTCGTAAAAGATATGATAGATACTACCAAATTTGATATTACAACACTTATCCCGGAAAGCGGAAGCGCTACTTACACGACAAGAATCACGAACACCAACCAAGTGGAGTTTGTGTTTCAAAACATCAACTTGCCTTTTACTGCTGGCACAAACACGGGTTATGTTGCGTTTAAAATCAAAACCAAACCCACTTTGGTTTTAGGAAACACCTTCAGCAACACGGCGAGTATCTATTTTGATTATAATTTTCCAATTATCACCAATACGGCAACTACAACGATACAAGCATTGGCAAATCAAGATTTTGAGTTCAGTAACTATTTTACCTTATATCCAAACCCAGCCAAAAACGAGTTGAACATTAGTACCAAATCTACAATTGAAGTGCATTCGTTAACCATATACAACTTATTAGGACAAGTGGTGCTAGCGATTCCAAATGCTCAAAACTTGAATACTGTTGATGTTTCCAGCTTGAAAACAGGCAATTATTTCTTAAAAGTAACTTCCGACAAAGGCAGTGCTACAGAAAAGTTTATGAAGGAGTAGTGATTTTTAAAATCCTTAACTAACAAAAAATGCCTTGAAATAGACTGAACCCAAAAAGTTAGACACTATTTGGGTTCAGTCTAAAATTCGAGGCATTATTTTTTTTGCACAACTACTAATTTCCGAATATAAAAGTTATTTTTGCACATGCAACACAACGTACTAATTTTAGATTTCGGATCGCAATACACACAACTTATTGCCCGAAGAGTTCGCGAATTGAATATATTCTGCGAAATTTTTCCTTACAATCATTTTCCAGAGGATTTATCGTCTTACAAAGCGGTAATATTAGGCGGAAGCCCTTTTTCTGTTCGTGCAGAAGACGCGCCACATCCAGATTTATCACAAATAAGAGGAAAATTACCCTTGCTTGCCGTTTGTTACGGAGCACAATATTTGTCCCATTTCAGTGGAGGCGAAGTAGCGGCTTCCAACACCCGAGAATATGGAAGAGCCCATTTGTCTTACATCAAAGAAAACGAACTATTCTTTGAAGGCGTTCCTGAAAATAGTCAAGTTTGGATGAGCCATAGCGACAGCATTAAAGCACTTCCCACCAACGGAATTAAACTAGCCAGCACCCACGATGTGGAATATGCTGCCTACAAAATTGAGGGCGAAACAACTTATGCCATTCAATACCATCCCGAGGTTTTTCATTCGACCGATGGGACTAAAATGCTCGAAAATTTCTTAGTTAAAATAGCCGAAGTACCTCAAAATTTCACTCCAAATGCGTTTGTGGAAGAAATGGTTTCGGAACTCAAAGAGAAATTGCAAGAAGATAAAGTAGTTTTAGGTTTGTCAGGTGGTGTGGACTCTACGGTTGCTGCTGTTTTATTGCACCAAGCCATCGGAAAGAATTTGTATTGTATTTTTGTCAACAACGGACTGTTGCGCAAAAACGAATTTCATAATGTACTCGAACAATACAAAGGCATGGGTTTGAACGTGAAAGGCGTCGATGCAGGCGATCGTTTTTTGGCAGCATTAGCAGGAGTGAGCGATCCAGAAACCAAACGCAAAATCATAGGACGTGTTTTTATTGAAGTTTTTGATGACGAATCCCATTTGATTGAAGACGTTAAATGGTTGGCGCAAGGCACTATATATCCTGACGTAATTGAATCGGTTTCTGTAAAAGGGCCATCGGCAACGATAAAATCGCATCATAATGTAGGTGGATTACCCGATTACATGAAGCTCAAAATTGTAGAACCTTTGCGCATGTTGTTCAAAGATGAAGTGCGTAGAGTAGGAGCAACGCTGGGAATTGACCCCGAATTATTGGGTCGTCATCCATTTCCTGGTCCTGGACTTTCCATCCGAATTTTAGGAGACATAACTCCAGAAAAAGTCGCTATCTTGCAAGAGGTAGATGCCGTGTTTATTGAAGGTTTAAAATCGTGGGGTTTGTATGATAAAGTTTGGCAAGCGGGAGCTATTTTGCTTCCTGTAAACAGTGTAGGCGTTATGGGTGACGAGCGTACTTATGAAAAAGTAGTTGCCTTGCGTGCTGTAGAATCTACTGACGGAATGACTGCCGATTGGGTACATTTGCCTTATGAATTTTTGATGAAAATATCCAACGATATTATCAATAAAGTGAAAGGGGTAAATCGTGTGGTTTACGACATTAGTTCTAAACCGCCAGCAACGATAGAGTGGGAATAGTTAAAAATTGATTAGGATTTAATATAAAAGATATGCTTAATAGAGTTATTTACCTTGTGTTTTTTGTTTTTACTACTACTGTTTTTGCACAGAGTTTTACTAAGCATATAGTTGCGAAAGGAGAAACCGTAAAGCAAATAGCACAGAAATATAATGTAACACCATTTGATATTTATAGAGAAAATCCAGATGCAAAAAATGGTATTGCACAAGATTTGGTTTTGTTGATTCCAATTGCAACTAAAAATGAGAAAAAATCAGATTCAAGAATTCACGAAGTAATTCAAAAAGAAACTGTTTACGGTATCGCAAAACACTATGAAATTGCAGTAGGTGAATTATACAAATCAAATCCAGGAATTGAAACAAATGGCATTAAAACAGGTCAGATATTAGTAATTCCTAAACCAAAAATTAATAATTTAGGAAATAATAGCGTAACAACTAAATATCATGAAGTTTTGGCTAAAGAGACTAAATTTTCAATTGCAAAACAATATGGAATAACTTTAGAACAATTAAATAATTGGAATCCAACTATTCCTGAAAATTTGCCTTTAGGTTATAAGTTACTTGTATCTAAGGACTCTAAAAGCGCTACATTAGAAGTAAATCCTGCTAGAATTACATTTGTTTTACACGAAGTTAAAGCAAAAGAAACAGTGTTTAGTGTTGCAAAAAGTTATGGTGTAAAGCAAGATGAATTGATTGCGTTAAATCCAGAGATTAAAGAAGGAATTCAAGAAGGGCAAAAAATTAAAATTCCTTCAAGTTCCGTTTATATAAATGATACAAAAGCAAAATCAGATTTATTACAATCTATAAAAAATAAAGAAAAGAAAAAAGTAGCTCTTTTGTTACCATTTAATATTGCAAAAATTGAAAAAGATTCAGTAAATACACTTGCTGATCGGTTGAAGAAAGATAGCTTTTTAAACATGACTTTAGATTTTTATGCAGGAGCGCTTCAAGCTATAGATTCAGCTAAAACTCTTGGATTAAATTTAGATATTAGTATTTTAGATTCAGAAGAATCGAAGTCGGGATCTAATGTAGAAGTATTGGTGAAACAAAATAACCTACAGAATTTTAATGCTGTAATAGGCCCATTTTATCAAACTCAAGTAGAAAAAGTGGCTGCTTTATTAGAGTCAAGTGATGTACCCGTAATTTCTCCACTTTCAAAAGAAAACGCTAAGTCATTTGCTAACATGTTTGTAGCAAGTCCATCAGTTGATGCACTAAGATTAGGTATGGTTCGATTTTTAAAACAACAAAAAGGAGCTTTAATAGCTGTTGTTGATTCCAAAAAAATAGCAACAAGACAATTTTTAAAAACACAATTAGAAGCTATTCAATTTACTGAATTTGATGATAAAAACAATTTGAATACGGAGAGTTTAAAAAGTTTATTAATTAAAGATAAAATAAATTATGTGGTTTTAGCAGCTGAAAAAACAGGAATGGTTTTGGCGACTATTAACACTTTAATTGCAAGTTTAAATGACTATCAAATTCGATTAGTAATAATTGAACCTAATCCAACGCTAGATTTTGAAGAAATACCTTTGACTAAACTTACTAAATTAAAGCTAACTTTTCCCTCTTTTACAAAATATGATAATTTAGGGCAATATAAAAAATTTGAAATTGCATTTAAAGAGAAAAACAAAATTGCACCCTCCCAATATGCAATTAAAGGATTTGATATAACTTTTGATACTTTAATTCGCGTTTCGCAAGAAGTGAATTTTGAAGAAACCATAAAAAAATCCACAACTGAGCAAGTAGAAAACAAATTTGAATATACCAAAGAACCAAATGGAGGTTACAAAAACATGGGTGTTTTTATTCAACAATACACTAACGATTTAACCATCTCTGAACCACAATAAAATGACATCAAAAGTAACCTATTTAGGAGCTTTACGCACCTCTTCTGTTCATCAGCAATCAGGAACAGAAATTATAACAGACGCTCCAACAGATAACAATGGAAAGGGAGCTGCTTTTTCTCCAACAGATATGGTTGCTAATTCATTAGCAACTTGTATGCTAACCGTAATGGGTATTAAAGCAAGTGATTTAGATGTTGATTTTTCAGGTTCAACAGCTGAAGTAACCAAAATAATGGCTACAGAACCAAGAAGAATTTCTGAAATTCACGTGACATTTTATATGAGTTTAGTAGCTGATGATAAAGTCAAAACTATTTTGGAACGCACGGGAATGACTTGTCCAGTTCATTTAAGTTTGCATCCAGAAATTAAACAAGTAATAACTTTCAATTGGAAATAAAGCGTGATAATTTCTTATCGAATCTTTTTGAACTTTTCGGTTAAATAAAATGGATGACCAACAAAAATATTTGATCAAACTCGCACATACCCAAATGCCTTTTGGAAAATATGAAGGTAAATTTTTAATTGATTTGCCTGAATATTATTTAGTTTGGATACACAACAATCGATTGCCAAAAGGTCAACTTGGTGAACAAATTAAACTTGTTTATGAACTAAAATTAAACGGTTTGGAAAAACTAATCAGAAACATCAAAAAGCAATATCCAAAGCCATAATTTTGAATTTAAAGATTTCTTTACAATTGTGAAATAGGGGTTGTTAGTTGTCAATTTATAATTGTATTTTTGCATCGTTTTTTACAAGAATACGCAACAACAACACAACAATTAGGATAGCAAGTTAGTTATCCAAAAACTAACAGCAATGAATCAAACGAAATACATTTTTGTAACTGGAGGAGTTACTTCTTCTTTAGGAAAAGGAATCATAGCAGCCTCACTAGCAAAATTGCTTCAAGCTAGAGGATATAGAACAACCATTCAAAAATTTGATCCCTACATTAATGTTGACCCAGGAACTTTAAATCCATATGAACATGGTGAATGTTATGTTACCGATGATGGAGCAGAAACTGATTTAGATTTAGGACATTATGAGCGTTTTTTGAATGTCCCTACATCACAAGCTAACAATGTTACAACTGGACGAATTTACCTTTCTGTTATTGAAAAAGAACGAAGAGGTGAGTTTTTAGGAAAAACAGTTCAAGTAGTTCCTCATATTACCAATGAAATTAAGGAGCGCATGCAATTGCTAGGGAAATCAGGAGATTTTGACATTGTAATTACTGAAATTGGTGGAACAGTTGGTGATATAGAATCATTGCCATATATAGAATCAGTACGACAGTTAATTTGGGAATTAGGAGAAACAAATGGAATTGTAATTCATTTAACCCTAGTGCCTTATTTGGCAGCAGCAGGAGAGTTAAAGACAAAGCCAACACAGCATTCTGTTAAAACTCTTATGGAAAGTGGAATAAAAGCAGACATTTTGGTTTGTAGAACAGAGCATGAACTTTCGGAAGATTTGCGTCAAAAGCTTGCTTTGTTTTGCAATGTTAAAAAAGAGGCTGTTATTCAGTCTATTGATGCTTCAACTATTTATGAGGTTCCAAATTTAATGCTTGAAGAAGGTTTGGATCTTGTAGCATTAAGAAAATTAAACCTTCCGAAAAAAACAGCTCCGGATCTTAAAAACTGGAATACATTTTTAAGTCGTTTGAAACATCCTAAGAATACAATTACAATAGGATTAATTGGAAAATATGTAGAATTACAAGATTCTTACAAGTCAATATTGGAAGCTTTTATACATTCAGGAGCAGCAAATGAAACAAAAGTTATTGTTGTTTCTGTCCACTCTGAATTTATTAATAAAGAAAATGCAGGTGAAAAATTAGCTCATCTGGACGGAATTCTTGTTGCACCTGGTTTTGGAGAAAGAGGAATTGAAGGAAAAATAGAAACAGTTCGATTTGCTCGAGAAAATAAAATTCCATTTTTTGGAATTTGCTTAGGGATGCAAATGGCAGTAATTGAATATTCCAGAAATGTTCTTGGTTTGAAAGATGCAAATTCTACTGAAATGAATCCTGATACTACAAATCCTGTAATAGATTTAATGGAATCTCAAAAAAGTATAAAGTACAAAGGAGGTACTATGCGTTTAGGTGCTTGGAATTGTCAAATAAAAGAAGCTACTTTAGCATATTCTATCTATAAAAACACGAATATATCAGAGCGTCATCGACACAGATTTGAGTACAATAATACTTATTTTCAAAGATTAGAAAAAGCTGGATTACATGCTTCTGGAATAAATCCAGATACTGGTTTGGTAGAAATAGTTGAACTTTCAAATCATCCTTTTTTTATAGGTGTACAATATCATCCTGAATACAAAAGCACTGTTGCAAATCCACACCCAATTTTTGTTAGCTTTGTAGCCGCAATAGTTAAAAATAGAACAAATAATAAATAATGTAAAAGAGCCTTAATGCGTTCAATAAATTAGATACAATGGAAGAAAATAAAAAGTTAGATTTAAACACAATAATTGGTTTTGTATTGATTTTCGGTATTTTGATGTGGATTATTTATCAAAATCAACCTTCAACGGAACAACTTGCTGCTGAAAAAGCAAAATCAAAATCAGAGAAAAGTGTAACTGCAAATCAACAATCAATAAAAGAAGTTGCAAGTAGTTTTCAAGAAGTTCCTAAATTAAATCCAACGGATTCTTCACAAATTAATGTACTTAAAAGCAAATTAGGAAATTTTGCTTATACAGCAACACTTCCAATTGACAAAACTGGCTTTACAGTTTTAGAGAATGATGTAATTCAATTAAAAATAGCCAATAAAGGTGGTTATATAGTAGAAACAAAACTCAAAAAATTTGAAAAGTTTCATAAAAACTCAAAGAAAATAGTCGAGCTAATTAAAGATAATAACAGCCGTTTTAATCTTCAGCTACTAACCAAGAATAATATAGTTTTAAATTCAAGTGATTTAATTTTCGAACCTAGCTTTGTAAAAATTGGAGAAAATCAAGTGCTTACTATGCGATTAAAAGCAGGGGCAAATGAGTATTTAGAATATAAATATGTTTTAAAACCAAATAACTACATGGTTGATTTTGATATTCAATCTCAAGGATTGAGTAATTCATTAAACATTTCAAAACCAATTGATTTACAATGGGATTTAAAAACATATAGAAATGAAAAAAGTATTGTTTACGAAAACCGATACACCGATATTCGTTATGAATATGAAGGCGGAAAAGAAAGTAGTGTAAATGATGGTAAAGACAAAGAAGAAGCGCCTGAGAAAGTCAGTTTTATTGCATTTAAACAACATTTTTTCTCGAGTATTTTAGTAACAAGTACTCCTTTTTCAAAAGTAAAATTGTATTCTAACAAACTAGTTAATGACGAAAAAAAAGATACAGTTTTTACAAAACAATTTAAAGCAACTATTCCTCTTGCATTTACAAATGGAGAATTAAATCACAAAATGAGTTGGTATTTTGGCCCTACTGATTATAAGACTTTAAAAGCATACGACAAAAATTTAGATAAAATTATACCATTAGGTTGGGGGATTTTTGGTTGGATTAACAAATTTATTTTTATACCACTATTTGGTTTTTTAAGTTCATACATAGCTTATGGTATTGCTATTATTATTTTTACTATACTTGTTAAAATAGCAATGTCTCCAATAACATATAAATCATTTTTGTCACAAGCCAAAATGAAAGTATTGCGACCAGAAATTACCGAATTAAATGAAAAATTCGCTAAGGATCCAATGAAAAAGCAACAAGAAACAATGAAGTTATATAACAAAGCGGGAGTAAACCCAATGGCAGGATGTATTCCAGCATTGATTCAAATTCCATTTATGTATGCTTCATTTCAGTTTTTTCCATCCGCATTTGAATTACGACAAAAAGGTTTTCTTTGGGCTGATGATTTGTCTTCTTTCGATGAAATTTTTAAATTACCGTTCAACATTCCTGTGTATGGTGATCATATAAGTTTGTTTCCAATTTTAGCTGCTATAGCCATTTTCTTTTATATGAAAATGACTTCAGGGGACCAACAAATGGCTGCGCCTCAACAAGAGGGAATGCCGGATATGGCTAAAATGATGAAAATTATGATTTACATATCTCCAATAATGATGTTGTTGTTTTTTAATAATTATGGATCAGGATTAAGTTTATATAACTTTATATCAAATTTAATTACAATAGCTATTATGTACGTTATTAAAAATTATATAGTAGATAGTGATAAAATCCATGCACAAATTCAGGAAAACAAAATGAAAGAACCTAAAAAACAAGGAAGATTTCAACAAAAATTACAGGAAGTAATGCAACAAGCGGAAGAACAGAAAAAATTAAAGAAATAATAGTATTTTATAAAAAAAATATCCGCATTCAACGGATATTTTTTTTATAAAATACTATTATATACAATTTTTCGTTACAATTTAAAATGACCAGAATGAAATATTTATTTTTATTAATAGCATTTACTACTTTTCTTACATATTCACAAACGGATTCAAATAAACTAGATGAAAAAGGGCTTAAACATGGTTTATGGAAAGGCTTTTATGAACCCTCTAAAAGAATGCGTTATCAAGGAACTTTTAACCACGGGAAAGAAATAGGTACTTTTAAATACTATGATGACAATACAGTGCAGGTAGTTGTAGGAACAAGAGAATTTAACGACAATGACAATTCATCATACACTACTTTTTTTGATCAAAAAGGGAACAAGGTAAGCGAAGGAAAGTCTATAGGCAAATTAAATGAAGGTGTCTGGAAATATTATCATGAAGCTTCAAAAGAAATAATGACTATTGAGAATTATAAAAATGGAAAGTTAGATGGATTGAGAAGTGTATTTTATTTATCGGGTAAGGTAGCCGAAGAATGTAATTATAAGAATGGAGTTAAAGAAGGAAGTTACAAAAAATATTTAGAAAATGGTATTGTTTTGGAAGCAACTACATTTATTAATGGATTAAACGAAGGGGAAACTGTTTATAAAGATGCAAGTGGTAATATTGCATCCATAGGGACTTATCTAAAGGGAAAGAAAGTAGGAATTTGGAAATTTTATATTGATGGAAAGTTGGAAAAAGAGGAAAATTTCAGTAAACGTAAAAAAAGAAGTTCAGGATCAATAAAAGATAATAAAACAAAATGAAAGCATCAATAATTACTATTGGAGATGAAATTCTTATTGGACAAATAGTAGATACCAATTCAGGATATATTGCCAAATCATTAGACAAAATTGGGATTGAAGTAGTAGAAATGATTTCAATTTCAGACAATAAAGAGCATATTCTAAATACCTTTTCTAAGTTTCAAAATAGTGTTGATTTAGTAATTATTACGGGTGGTTTAGGTCCAACTAAAGACGATGTTACTAAAAAAACTTTTTGTGATTATTTTGATGATCATTTAATTGTTAATGAGAAAGTTTTACAACATGTAACGCAATTAATTGAGGTTATTTACAAAAGGCCTATTTCACAAATAAACAAAGACCAAGCATTAGTGCCTTCAAAATGTACAGTACTTCACAACAAAGTAGGCACTGCTCCAGGTATGTGGATGATTAAAGATACAACAATTTTTGTATCTCTACCAGGAGTTCCATACGAAATGAAATATTTAGTAGATAACGAAATTGTCCCAAAAATTGTTAAAGAATACAAACGACCCTACATACTTCATAAAACAATTTTAACTTATGGAATGGGTGAGAGTTTAATTGCAGAGCTTATTGAAGACTGGGAAAATAGCTTGCCTGATTTTATTAAATTAGCCTATTTACCAAGTCCAGGAAGGGTTCGTTTGCGTTTGACTGCACGGGGAACAAATAAAGAAATACTTGAAGTAGCAATTGATAAAAATACAAGTCTTTTAAATGAAATTATTGGTTCAATAATTGTTGGTTTCGATGAAAACGAAACTATAGAAGTAATGGTAGGAAGACAGCTTGCAAAAACTAAAAAAACTATCGCAACAGCTGAGAGTTGTACAGGAGGGAAAATTGCTCAAGTACTTTCATCTGTGGCAGGAGCATCTAATTATTTTAAAGGTTCTATTGTTTCCTACGCTAAACAAACTAAAATAGATTTATTAAAAATTTCTAATGAAACAATTTTGAAATATGGGGTTGTTAGTGAAATTGTTGCAAAAGAAATGGCAATTTCCGTAAAAGAAATAATGAAAACGGATTATGCTATTGCAACAACTGGTAACGCAGGGCCAACAGTAAGTGACGGAAAAGCTGCAATTGGAACTGTTTTTATAGCATTAGCAACACCAAATACTGTTTACATAGAAGAATTTAATTTTGGGCAACCACGTGAAAAAGTGATAGATAGAACGGTAAATAAAAGCTTGGAAATGGTATATAAAGAAATTTTAAAAAATGTAGATTAATTTTTTGCGTACTAGGTTTATTTTTCTTTACTTTGCACCCTGATTTTGAATAACGATAAAAGAAAAGCATAATGTCAAGAGTTTGTGACCTTACAGGTAAAAGAGCGATGGTGGGAAATAATGTTTCTCATGCAATGAACAAAACTAAGAGAAAGTTTTCTGTAAACTTAGTTAAAAAGCGTTTTTATCTTCCAGAAGAAGACAGATGGATTACTCTAAGAGTAGCAGCATCAACTATAAAAACAATTAATAAAAATGGAATAGCTGCAGTTTTGAAAAAAGCACAGTCAGAAGGATTTATTAAATAATCTTTTCCAAGTAAAATAAACAAGTAAAATGGCAAAGAAAGGTAATAGAATTCAAGTAATTTTAGAATGTACTGAGCATAAAACTTCAGGCGTTCCAGGAACTTCAAGATACATAACAACAAAGAACAAAAAAAATACTCCAGATAGATTAGAGATTAAAAAATTTAATCCAATCTTAAAAAGAGTTACTGTTCATAAAGAAATAAAATAGTAGTAAGTCATGGCAAAGAAAACCGTAGCATCGTTACAAACAGCTTCAAAGAGATTATCTAAAGCTATTAAAATGGTAAAATCACCAAAAACTGGTGCATATACATTCGTAGAAAGTATTATGTCTCCTGAATTGGTTGACGAATTCTTGAAAAAGAAATAAACTAATATATCTTTTATAGAAAAGCTACTTTCTCTCGGAAGTAGCTTTTTTATTTTTTATATTTACAGCCTGAAAAGTAGCCTAAATTTAGGTTTTAATTCTATAAAATTAAATGCTATGAGTTTTTTTAAAAGAATATTTTCGTCTGAAAAAAAAGAAACACTAGACAAAGGTTTAGAAAAAACAAAAACATCATTTTTTTCTAAACTTACCAAAGCAGTCGCAGGAAAATCTAAAGTTGATGATGAAGTACTTGATAATCTTGAAGAAATATTAGTTGGCTCTGATGTTGGAGTAAATACTACTTTGAAAATTATTACAAGAATAGAAAAAAGAGTTGCCGAAGATAAATATTTAGGAACAAGTGAATTAAATCAAATATTACGAGAAGAAATATCAGCTTTACTTTCTGAAACAAAATCTGGTGAAGCTACTGAATTTTCAATTCCAAGTACAACTAAACCCTATGTTTTAATGGTAGTAGGAGTTAATGGTGTTGGTAAAACTACAACAATTGGAAAATTAGCTTATCAATTTAAAAAGTCTGGTTTTAAAGTTGTATTAGGAGCTGCTGATACGTTTAGAGCAGCTGCTATTGATCAACTTCAAATTTGGGCAGATAGAGTTGATGTGCCATTAATAAAACAACAAATGGGAAGCGATCCTGCTTCAGTTGCATTTGATACGCTTCAATCTGCCGTTTCTCAAAATGCAGATATTGTAATTATTGATACAGCAGGTAGATTACACAACAAAATTGGTTTAATGAATGAACTTACAAAAGTAAAGCGTGTTATGCAAAAAGTTGTAGGTGAAGCACCTCATGACGTACTTTTAGTTTTAGACGGATCTACAGGTCAAAATGCTTTTGAACAAGCCAAACAGTTTACTGTTGCAACTGAAGTAACTTCACTGGCAGTTACTAAATTAGACGGAACAGCAAAGGGAGGAGTTGTAATTGGAATTTCCGATCAATTCCAAATACCTGTAAAGTATATTGGAGTTGGTGAAGGTATTGAAGATCTTCAAGTTTTTAATAAATACGAATTTGTGGACAGTTTTTTTAAGTAAAAGTATGAATTTTTTTAAAGCTACACCTCCAATTGCATTTTACATTTTTAGTGTTTTAAGTTTTGTTTTTGCAAATATTGTTAGAGACAGAGTACAATCTCTTTATATTTTTTTATTAATTTTGGGAATAAGTTTTTCAGTAATTGGTTTTATAAAGCGAATTAAAACTAAAGATTAAAACTTACCCATTAACATATACTTAATTTCTCTATTAATTTTTAAACTTTTTGCCCAACTCTATAATTTCTAACTTTGAAATTGTATCCTTATCTATTTCAAACCTAAGCATTGTTCGTATTTGATGAAAACCACTTAAGCCTGCTGCACCGGGGTTCATATAGAGGAATTGGTTTTGTTTGTCAAAAGCAACTTTTAGTATATGTGAATGACCGCATATAAAAAGTTTTGGAGGATTGTTAATAAGTTCGTTTTTTAATACTGGATTATATTTTCCGGGATACCCGCCAATATGTGTAATCCAAACATCAACAGCTTCACATAGAAATCGGTTGTGTAATGGGAATTCCATTCGAGTAGTATTGTCATCTATATTACCAAAGACTGCTCTTAATGGTTTAAGTAATTTTAGTTTGTCAGTTACTTCTAAATTTCCAATATCGCCAGCATGCCATATTTCGTCAGCTTGATGTACATATTTTAACATCGTATCATCAATGTGACTGTGTGTGTCTGATAGAAGTAATATTTTCGTCAAGGAATAATATTTAATTGGATTGTTTTTTTCTTTCAAAATAAACTCCTGTAATAATTGAAAGTACTATTAATAAAGAACTTATTAAAGAAATAATGCTACCTGTTTTTACTACTTGAGGTTCAAATTTAAAAGTTATGGTATGTTTCCCCGCAGGTACAATTAGTGCTCTCAAAACATAATCTGCTCTAAAATGTGGAGTCAATTTTCCATCTAAATAAGCATTCCATCCATTTTTGTAATACATTTCAGAAAATATTGCCAATCCTTCTTTTGGATTATTTGTTTTGTAAGTTAAAACATTCGGTTTGTATTTTTCTAAAGAAATTGTTGCAGTAGAATCTTTTGAAAATGTAGTTTTGTTAGTAAAGGTGCTAAATTCACTTTGGTTTATTATGGCTACTTTTTGTGATTCAATTTTATCCAATGCTTTCATTTCTTTGTCTGCATTAGTAACTTTTTTGATAGAATTTACAAACCAAGCATTACCATTTGCATATGGATTTGGAATTGCAAAATCTGTACCATCTTTTCCAGTTTTAATGATGTATTTTACATTAAGCATATTTAAAACTTCCATATTACTTTTTGCAATTTGATAATCGAAAAGTTGTTGCATTCTTCTAGGCTTAACAGCACTATATCCTCCAATAGATTGATGAAAAAAGGAACTTCTTGCACTTGACATGTTTCCTGAAATTTCAAATACTCGAAATATTGTCGTGTCTTTTTTAATTTCTAAATCTGCTGCTGAAGGTTGAAACGGTTCTTCAACTTCTCTAGCTCCCACAAAACTTTTATTGTCTAAATAATTTTTGTCAACTAGAAATAAATCTCCTATCATGATACAACCAATTAGCATCACAGCTGTGTTTTGTGCAATTCTGTTTTTAATATTTAGCCAAAGTAAAGTTGCTACCACCAGTATTAAAAAACCTGAACGTAGCAAATCAGCAATGTACATTGTTTTTCTATCTTCCTTAAGCGCATCTATAAAAGGACGACCCATTTCACCATATTGCTGAACATAAAAAATGTCGTTTCCCCCAGCATAGTTAAACATACCTCTAATTAAAAATAAAATGGTTACAAGTCCAATTCCAATTCCACTAGCTTTTAAAAGTACTTTCCACTGGGTTTCTTTTTCTATTTTAAAAAAAGAAGTTAATCCCATTATAGCTAATACAGGTAAACATAATTCCAAAATAACTTGTATAGATGAAACCGCTCTAAATTTGTTATACATCGGAATATACTCAATACAAAAATTAGTTAAAAATCCAATGTTTTTCCCCCATGAGAGAAATAATGACAGTATAGCACCAGCTATAAATGCGTATTTTATTTTTCGTTTATCAGCTATTACTCCAATAAGAGCTAAGAAAAATACGATACAGCCAATATATGCTGGAGCTGCAACAATTGGTTGATCTCCCCAATACGTTGGCAAGCTAGCCGTAAAATCTTTTGCTTCTTCCTCATTTGCTCCTTGTTTAGAAATAAAATCATAAGAACTAGAATCGGAACCCAGCTTTTCATTGTTCGATCCACCAAATAGGCGAGGAGCAATTAGGTTAAAACTTTCAGCAATTCCATAACTGTATTCCGTAATGTAATCGTTTGTCATGGCATTTTTGGACTCACTTTTTTTTCCATCAGGTGTAAAAGTTAATTCGCTTTTATCTCTGGTACTAGTTTTAGCATATTCTGCGGTTGCTAATAAACTTGTAGCATTGGCACCAAGAGCTAACACACTTGCTATTATGAAAATTCCAAATATAGCAACAAGTTCTTTCTGTTCTTTATTTTTAAATGCTTTGATTGTGTAGTAAATTGATATAGGTGCTATTAGAAATAACAAATAATACGTCATTTGAATATGATTTGCATTTATTTCTAAGGCAGTAGCAAGCATTGTTAGAATGCCTCCCCATAGGTATCTTTTTTTGAAAACCAAAAGAATTCCTGCAATTACCAAAGGCATGTATGCTATTGCATGCGCTTTTGCATTATGTCCCACACCTAAAATTATGATCAAATAGGTTGAAAATCCAAAAGCCAAAGCACCAATAAATGCTTTTAGAGGGTCAGCTTTTAAAACCAATAATAAAATGTAGAAACATCCAAAATAAAGCATTAAATAGTCTGCGGGTCTTGGTAAAAATCGAATTAATTCATCAATAGTTTTGATATAATTATGAGGATATTTTGCACCTAATTGGTAGGTAGGCATACCTCCAAAAGCACTGTTAGTCCAATAAGGTTCAGTGTCTTCTTTTGCTCTAAAATCAATTTGTTCTTTTGCCATTCCAGTATATTGTACAATATCAGATTGGTAAATTTTTTGACCTTGTAATACAGGATAAAAGTATAGTAATGCAATAATAATAAAACTAACAAAAGCTAGTAAATGAGGATAAACTTTAGAAAGGTTTTTCATGTAAGTATTTTCTTTTTGAGATGCAAAAAAGGATTTGTTGGATGCAAACTTAGTCTATTTCTTCAAAATCAACGTATTCTCCTACAACTTTACTTGCTTTTGGTTTTGAATTTTGATTGGTTTGATTAGAATTTTGGGCTGTTTGATCTTGATGGTTTTTATAGTTTTGTTGAAAATTTTGACTTGCTTTTTCAACAACTTTTTTAACTACAATGGGGAAAAATAATCGGATTACAAACTTAAGAACATAGTAAAAAAGAAGTATTTCAAGTAACAATTCGATTAATCCTGTAAAAGAAGCGTTTTGCATATTTTAAAATTTTGCCAAAAATAATAAATCAGACTATCAAAATTAAATTAAGATTCATAAATAAATAATAAAATAGCAAATAGCGGATACGTTTTATTCAGGATTAAGAAACAAATAAGAAATGAAACTAAAAACCCATTTAAAATTAAGTAAATTTGTTTTTCTAAATTTTATAATTCAAGGTTATAAATTAAGCTTAATCTAAATAAATTTAAAAGTATATGAAGATATTAATTGTAGAAGATGAAGTAGGAATTGTGCAATTCTTAAAACAAGGTTTAGAAGAAGAGGGATTTGATGTGACAACTGCTATGGATGGATTGTCTGGTTTTGAATTGACTCAAAAACAAGATTTTAATTTGATTTTGTTGGATTGGATGATGCCAAAAATGTCTGGAATTGAATTGTGTAAAGCCATTAGAATTAAAGATACATCAACCCCTATTTTGTTTTTAACAGCAAAAGATACGGTTCAAGAAACAATTGAAGGTTTAAAAGCCGGGGCAAATGATTATATAAAAAAACCATTTTCATTTGAAGAATTACTTTTAAGAATCCAATTGCAGTTAAAATCAAATGATACATCGCATGAGATTTATCTTTTAAATTCAATTGAATTGAATACAAAGACACATAGAGTTTTTAACAATAATGAAGAAGTTTTTTTAACTCATAAAGAATTTAGTTTGTTGGAATATCTCATGAAAAATAAAGGAACCGTTTGTACTAGATTACAAATTATTAAAGACGTTTGGGACATTCATTTTGACTACGATACTGGCGTAATTGATGTTTTTATGAATGCCATTAGAAAAAAACTAAAGCTAAAAAAGGAAGATGAAAGTATTAAAACTATTCGTGGCGTAGGTTACATAGCTAATGATTCAAAATAGAGAAGTATGAATTTTTCATTAAAAAACAGAATTGCATTTAATTATATAATTTCCACAGCCTTACTTATTTTCGCTGTTTTTTTAGTTATTTATTATATTGTAGCATTTACAGTGTATAAGGAAGTTAACGAAAAAATAAGTTATGAAGTAAGTGAATATTTAGAGAAATTAGAAATATCAAAAGGGGGTATTCATTTTATCAATAAATCAGAATGGGAACAACATGAACATAGCGATGTCTCAGTAAATCCTGTTTTTTTAGAACTTACTTCAATTGATGGAAAAGTTATTGAAAAATCCGAAAATTTAAAATCTAAAAACCTCTCATTTACTAAAAATTCTTTTCAAGTAATCTATAAAGATTTAAAATTAACAGGAAAATTAATTCGACAAACACAAGTTCCGTTATTTTTAAAGCATGAAATAAAAGGCTATTTGTTAGTTGCTGTTTCTTTGGACGAATCTTCTGCAGTTCTAAGTAATTTGAGAAATATTCTTTTTCTACTGTATCCAATTGTATTGTCATCTTTATTTTTTGTTGCTCGATTTATAGCAGGTAAAACAATTAAACCTATTAGAAATATAATTGAAACTTCTCAAAAAATTTCTCAAGAAAATTTAAATTCAAGGATTGATTTACCCGAAAATAAAGACGAACTTTTTACACTTGCACAAACAATAAATGAGCTTTTAGACAGAATTCAAAATGCAGTTGAACGAGAAAAACAACTAACTTCTGATACCTCGCATGAACTCAGAACTCCATTAGCAATTATAAAAGGAACATTAGAAGTCTTGATAAGAAAACCTAGAACTATGGAAGAATATGAAGACAAAATCAATTTTTGTGTTTCTGAAATAGATCGATTGAATACCTTAATAACAAACATGTTATTATTGGCACGCTATGAAAATCAAAGACAAGATTTACAAAATAATTCAATTTGTCTTAATAGTTCAATCGCAGATGTTATAACACGATTTGCTCAGAAAATTAAAACAAAGAACATTACAACTATTTTAGATTTTTCGGATGATTTTTATATACTTTCAGACGATCATTTGGTTGGAGTTATTTTAACAAATTGTATTTCTAATGCCTTAAAATATTCCAGACAAGATTCTAATGTAACCATTAAACTATATAGAGAAAAACAATATACTGTTTGTAGCATAGAAGACAACGGAATTGGAATCCCTAAAGCTGATTTAAATAAAATATTCGACACTTTTTATCGTTCAAACGAATTTAATCATCCTGATATTAAAGGAACTGGTTTGGGGCTTTCAATAGTTAAAAGGTTATGTCACTTATTAAATGTCTGTATTGAAATAGAAAGTCAAGAACAGGTTGGAACAACTGTTTTTTTAAAGTTTCTGATATAATTCTTTCAATTCATCGAACTATTTTTACTATTCATCTACACAAACATACCATTAAACGATTAAAATTATTTTAAATCATTTACCAAACTACATTTGTACTAAATTATAGCAATTATAAGTTATCTAAGATTTAGAATATGATTTATATTTTTAGAAGTATAAAAAAATAATATAGTTTAAATTTCTATACTTTAAATCAGAAAAAACAAAACGAAAACGATGTAGTTATCAACTTTAATTAAACTATTCTTAATTTACGCCCAAGTTTACTGTCAAATAAACAAAACAATTGTAATTTTGCATACTATTTCAGCTTAATATATAATACTATTTATTTACAAATATTGACATTAAATATAACAAATAAAAATTTTTAATTAACAAAATTATAATAAAGTAATAAGTGTTGTAAATTTAAGAATAACTGGTTTTACTAATACTTTAAAATTCCAAAAAATGAAAAAAAATATTTTTAATTTTATCTTAGCTACGTTGTTTGGCTTTTTGTATTCAAATTCACATGCGCAGTGTGATGTTAACAGCAAGTATGATAATATTATTAGTGGTTATCATTCTTCTGTAGCATTAACGTATGATGGTAAATACGAGGTTTGGGGATCGTCTATGTCTGCAACTGGTGCAGCCGATTTATACGCTCCAAAGGAAATAAATGCAACCAATTTTACTGGTCTAACAGGAACGGTATTAAAAGCTGCAATTGGTGGGCAAGGAGGAGGAACAGCAGTTGATCAAGCTGTGGTTTTAACAACTTCAGGTTTATGGGCTTGGGGTGTTGTTGGAAAAGTTTTAGGAAGTTCAGGTACCACTACAACAGTAAAATCAACAGCAGCTTTCGGTAGAACATCTACCAATGCTACTTATGGTTTTAATACTTATGGATTACCAAGCACATTGGTGCCAACAGATATTAAATCTATGTTCGCTACCTATCAAACGTTAGTTTTATTAACTAATTCTGGTGACGTTTGGATGTTGACTCAAACTTCTTTAGCGTTAGAGTCAAATGGGGGTACGGCAACAACAGCTGGTACAAGTCAATGGAAACGTGTTAAAATAAACAGTACAACTTATTTAACAAATGTTACAGAAGTAAGAGGTCAAGTTAGTAATTTAACTTACAATGCTTTTGTGGCCCAAAACTCATCTAATCAAATATATACATGGGGTAATAGTTCGTATTTAGGAAATGGAACAGCAAGTGCGGCAAGAAATTATGCAACCTTAATGACGTTACCAACTGAGTCTGGAGCAAGTATTACTCCAAAAGTTATTGGTGTAACAGGTGGTATTTCTACTACTACAACTACTAAACCAACCTATTATGTTTTGAGTACAACGGGTAATATCTATTCTTTAGGTGATAATAGCCAAAAACAATGTGGTGATTTTACTACAACTGAAAAAACCAGCTGGGTACAAGTAAAAAAGAGTGCAACTGTAGGTGATAATTTAACGAATGTAGTAACATTTAGTGCTCAAGAATCTTCTGCTGCATATCCAGGTTGTGCTGCTGTTACTGTTTCAGGAGAATTATACACTTGGGGAAATAATAGTTCTGGAATGTTAGCTAGATCTGATAATGGTCACGCTTCTAGTCCAACAACAAATTGTCCTACTTGTACTTTAACAACTCAAGCAACTGTAAATCCGGGTGTAACAGCAGATATAAGTGGAAAGGTAATTAATGTAGAGCTTGGTGGTCATACAATGCTTTATTTAAAAGAAGGTACTTACCAATTCTGTTATGTAGGTCATTACACAAATGGAAGTATGGGCGATGGAGGTACAGGAAATAATGGTACAGCCTCAGCAACAACATTATTGTTGAATTGCAGTTCAACGCCATCAATTTCAATTTGTGGATTTATTCCAACCGTTGCTAGTGCTAATAATTCAACCATTAGTGCTTCATTAACTTCAATAGTTGCAAATGGAAGTTCAACATCTACAATAACTGTTCAATTAAAAGATGCAGCTGGTACACCATTAGTTACAACAGGAGGAACCGTTTTAATTTATACTTCTGCAGGAACTCTTGGTACTGTCATAGATAATGCAAATGGAACTTATACAGCTATATTAACAAGTAGTACAAATGTTGAAAACGCTACATTAACTTTTTCGGTTAACGGAACTTTAAGTACCAATTCAACTAATGTTAGTTTTAGATTACCGATTTTGACAACAGGAACTTTAAGTAATTTTAGTAGTTGTTCAGGGTCGATTTCTGCTTTTCAAAGTTTTGTAGTTTCGGCAATGGGTTTGACGAATAATTTAGATATAACTGCTCCAACTGGATACGAACTTTGTTTAACTTCTAATGGAACTTATACTAACACCTTAACTATTACTCAGTCGTCTGGTTCAGTTGCAAACACTACAATATATGTTCGATTAGCATCAAATGCAATCGATGGTGTTTCTGGTTCAATTAGTATTACTTCAACTGGTGTGACTTCTTCATCAATTTCGGTTGGAACAGCTTCCGTTTATCCTATTCCAACTATAGTTACTACTTCACCTAATTCAAGATGCGGAACAGGAACTGTTAGTTTGAGTGCAGTTCCAAGTTCAGGATCTGTTAATTGGTATTCAGTAGCAACTAATGGAACTGTTTTAGGAACTGGATTGTCTTTTACTACACCTTCAATTTCTACATCTACTACTTATTATGCAGAAGCAATAGATTCAGGTTGTATTTCAACAACACGAACTGCTGTTTTAGCAACTATAGTCCCTATTTCTGCATCTGGATCAATTACTGGTGCTGCAACTGTTTGTCCAAATACAAATAGTACTACTTTAACTTTAAATGGTTCAACTGGTACAATCCAATGGCAATCATCAACAGACAACATTAATTTTTCAAATATAGTAGGAGCTACTTCAACTACGTACACATCTGTTAATTTGTCAGTAGCCACATATTACAGAGTAATTGTAACAAATGGCACATGTTCTCCTGCTACTTCTGCTTCTGTTGTAAATTCAATTAACACGATTAGTGCAGGGTCAATAAGTGGTGCAACAACTGTTTGTTCTGGAACCAATGCTACAGTATTAACTTTAACAGGAAATGTAGGAACTATTCGTTGGCAATCATCATCTAACAATTCTACATTTACAAACTTAACAAATACGGGGTCAACTTCAAGCTCATATACAGTAACCAATTTATTAAATTCTTTATACTATAGAGTTACCATTACAAATGGTAGTTGTACAACCAATTCAAGTAGTGTTTTCATGCAAGCTGACCCAACCGCAGTTGGAGGTACCGTTTCATCAGCACAAACTATATGTTCAGGAACATCACCTTCAAATTTAATTTTGACAGGAAATACTGGAAATGTTGTAAAATGGCAAAGTGCCACTAATTCTGGTTTTACGGCAGGTTTAACAGATATTGCAAATACTTCAACAACTTTAACAGGAACTCAAATAGGTAGTTTAACGGCAAATACGTATTTCAGAGCTGTATTAAAAAGTGGAGTATGTACGACTACTGCTAATTCGTCGTCAGTATTAATTACTGTAAATGCTTTAACAGTTGGCGGAACAGTATCTTCCGATCAAACGATTTGTTCTGGATCTTCACCTGCAAGTTTGTCTTTGGCGGGTTATGCTGGTAGTATAGTAAAATGGCAAAAAGCTACGGATGCTTTGTTTACAACTCCAATTGATATTGTTAGTACTTCTGCAACTTTAACTTCTGCAACTATTGGGGCTTTAACTGCTACTACTTACTTTAGAGCAGTTGTACAAAGTGGTGTATGCTCGTTGGCTTATTCAACTAATTATGTAACAATTTCAGTAAGCGCTACAACTATTGGCGGAACAGTATCATCCGATCAAACAATTTGTACAGGTTCTGCACCAGCTAATTTAACATTGACTGGAAATAATGGAAATGTAGTTAGATGGGAGCGATCTACAAGTAGTACTTTTTCAACTAGTTTGATAACAATAGCTTCAACTTCAAATACACTTTCTAGTGCAACTATGGGAGCTTTAACTACTGGAACCTATTTTTATCGTTCTGTTGTTAAAAATGGATCATGTTTAAATACAAATTCATCCAATTATGTTACAATTTCTGTAAGCGGTAATGCTGCTGCAGGAACTGTAAGTGGATCAGCAACAGTTTGTTCAGGAACTAACAATTCAATTATTACTTCTTCAGGAACTATTACAACTACAAGACAATGGCAATCATCAACAGATAACCTTACTTTTACAGATATTTCAGGACAATCCGGGACTACTTACACAGCAACCAATTTGACTGCTACTACTTACTTTAGAGTTAAAGCAGTAAATGTTGCATGTACTGCATATTCAACTTCAGTAACAGTAACAGTTACGCCGGTGTCACTGGCAGGAACTATTTCAGGTGCTAGTTCAGTTTGTACTACTACCAATACCAATACTTTAACTTTAACTGGAAATAGAGGATCTATTCAATGGCAATCGTCAACAGATAATATAACTTTTAATAATGTTACAGGACAAACGTCTACTACATATACAATTACGAATCAACCTGCAACTCGTTATTATAGAGTGCTAGTTACTAATAGTATTTGTAGCGCTGCAACATCAACATCCTTTGCAGTAACAATAGATTCTAACTCGGTAGGAGGAACTACTGCATCAGCGCAAACAATATGTAGCGGTACTTCTCCTGCAAATATTACTCTTTCTAGTCAAACAGGAAGCGTTTCTAAATGGCAATCAGCAACTGATGCTGCATTTACTACACCAGTAGATTTAATTAGTACTTCTACTACCTTGACAGGTGCTGTTGTTGGATCTTTAACAAGTTCAACTTACTTAAGAGCTGTAGTAAAAAATGGATCTTGCGCATCTGCTAATTCAGCAGCTGTTTTAGTTACTGTAAATCCAGGATCGGTAGGAGGTTCAATCTCGACAAATCAATCACTATGTTATGGTACTACGCCATCGACATTGACGCTGTCTGGAAATAACGGTACAATTGTAAAATGGCAAAGAGCAACTGACTCTGCTTTTACTTCAACTACTGATATAGCAGTTACAACAGCTACATTGTCTGGATCAAATTTGATTTCAACAGTAGGTTCCACTTATTATAGAGCCGTTGTTCAATACAGTAGTTGTCCAGTTGCATATTCAAGTTATGCAGTAATTGCTATTTATGCAAATTCTAATGGAGGTACTTTAACACCAAATCAAACAATTTGTTCAGGCACTAATCCAGCAGATATCACATTGTCTGGTAATGTAGGTTCTGTAGTTAAATGGCAAAAAGCAACGAATTCAAGTTTTACAACTCCTATAGATATTAGCTCAACTTCAAATGTTTTATTAGGTTCTACAATTGGAAATTTAACGCAAACTACTTATTTTAGAGCAGTAGTTCAAAATGGAGCATGTTTAAGTGTTAATTCAGCTTCAGTAGTTGTAACAGTAAATTCAATCACTAATGCTGGAACAGTAGCTTCTGATGAGCATGTCGGATACAACACTGCTCCAACAAGTTTAATACTAACAGGTAGTAACGGAGCAATTTTATATTGGCAAAAAGCATTGGATGCTACATTTACAAGTCCTACAACAATTTACGTTACATCAAATGTTTTAAGTGATTTGCAAATTGGAAATTTAACAGAATCTACTTATTTTAGAGCAATTGTACAAAATGGAAGTTGTAGTGCAAGTGCTTCAACTTCGATATTGGTTACTGTTGATGCCATGACAGAAGGTGGAGTAGCAATTAATAACCAGTCAATTTGTTACAATTCACAGCCAAATGATTTACAAGTTACCAATAATGTAGGAACGGTTATAAGATGGGAAAAAGATACTGTAGATACTTTCCCAAATCCAACAACAATAAATTCAACTTCAACAACATTAACTTCAGCAGAAATTGGTAATTTAACTGCTACAACACATTTCAGAGCAGTTGTTCAAAATGGATTGTCAGCTCCTGACAACTCTAGTCATCTTACAATAACTGTTAGCCCAACAACAATAGGTGGCTCGGTTTCTCCAGATCAATCTATTTGTACTGGATCACAACCAACTGATTTGAATTTGTCTGGACATGTTGGGAATGTATTAAAATGGCAAAAAGATACCAATTATACTTTTTCAAACCCAATTGACATTACTTCTAGTAATTCGGTTGTCTTAACTTCCGAAAACATAGGTATCTTAACAACAACAACTTATTTTAGAGCGGTTGTTCAAAGTGATAATTGTTCTGTAGCTTATTCAACCTATGCTACAATAACAGTTTCTACACCTTCAATTGGTGGTGTTGTTTCAAACGATCAAACGGTTTGTTCAGGTACATCACCTGAGGCAGTAAGCATTTCAAATCAAACTGGAAATGTAATAAAATGGCAAAGTGCAACTGATAGTGCTTTCAATTATCCTATTGACCTATCTATTGCAGCTTCAACTTTACAGTCCAATGAAATTGGAAATTTATCACAAACAACCTATTTTAGAGCAGTAGTTCAAAACGGAGGTTGTGCTAGTGTAAATTCAACCAACTTTGTAACTATTTCAACCAATCCTATTTCTGTTGGAGGAAGTGTTTCAGCACCTCAAACAATTTGTTACGGTAATCATCCAACAACATTAAATTTATCTGGATATTCTGGAACAATAGTTAAATGGCAAAAAGCTACAGATGCTTTATTTACTTCACCATCAGATTTAAATAGTATTACAGCAACGTTACCAGGAACTTCTATTGGAAATTTATATGAAACAACCTATTTCAGAGCAGTTATTAAAAACGGCATTTGTAATGAAGCATATTCAGATTATACAACCGTAACTGTAATTCCATTATCAGTTGGTGGAATTGTAAGTTCTAATCAAACAATTTGTGAAAATACTCAACCGTCAGATATTTCACTTAGTAATAATGTTGGAAGTATTGTAAAATGGCAAAGTTCAAGTAATGTTAATTTTACTAATCCAACAGATATTACAAGTACTGCAACAGTTTTATCAGGTGCGGTTATTGGAAATTTAGCTTCTACAACCTATTTTAGAGCAATAGTTCAAAATGGTACTTGTTCTAGCTCAAATTCAAACTATGTTACTATTTCTACTACAAGTTCTATTGGAGGTAGCGTGAGTTCAAGCCAACAAATTTGTTTTGGTTCAGCTCCTAGTGATTTAGTTTTAAACGGAAATAATGGAAATGTAATTAAATGGCAAAAAGCAACAGATGAGTTTTTTACAAATCCAACTGATATTGCAAGTACTAGTACAACTTTGTCTAGTGTAACAATTGGAAATTTAACTGAAATCACCTATTTTAGAGCAGTTGTTCACAACGGTACTTGTTCTGATGCCTATTCAAATTCAGCGATTATTAGTATTTATGAAACTCCTGTAGCGGGAACAGTTTCTGGAGATCAGGTAATTTGTTCTGGAACACAACCAACAACAGATTTAATTTTAACAGGAAATGTAGGAACAATTTTAAAATGGCAAAAATCAACCGATTATTTATTTTCTAATCCAATAGATATTGCAAATGATAGTGATACGTTAACAGGGGTAACAATTGGAAATGTGTTTACAACTACCTTTTTTAGAGCTGTAATTCAAAACGGCGAATGTACTCCTGTATATTCTACCTTTGCCACAGTTTCAATTATCGCCACAGTTTGGGATGGATCAACTTGGAGTAACGGAGAACCATCTGATATAAACATTACAAAATCAATAGTGTTTACGGGTAATTATACGGGAGCTGTAAATTTATATGGATGTACAATGTGGGTTACTAACGGTGCAAATGTAGTTTTAAATACAGGCTTTAATATTACAACAATTGGAGCAATAACTGTAGATTCAGGAAGTACTTTTGTAATGGAAAATGATTCAAATATATTACAACTTACAGATGCAACAAATAGCGGTACGGTTACAGTTAAAAGAAAATCGTCTCCTTTGTTCCGATTGGATTATACATTGTGGTCATCACCAGTTTTAGGTAGTCAAACGTTGTTTGATTTCTCTCCTTTAACAGCTAATGTTTTACCAAACAACAGAAGGTTTTACACGTACAATACACTTACTAATTTGTATAATATGGTAGACCCAAATCAAACTACTTTTGGAATAGGTAAAGGGTATTTAATTAGAATGCCAAATAATTGGATACCTTTTAATGGACCTGATAGTTTAACTCCTGGAACTAATTTACCAGCTCGTTATAACGGTAGTTTTGTTGGAACTTTAAACAACGGTCCATACACTGTATCGGGCTTAGTTGATGGCGGAAGCACTGATTTTAGATACAATTCTGTAGGAAATCCTTATCCATCAACTATCCAAATACCTGAATTTATAAGTCAAAACCAAAATACTATAGATGGTACTATTTGGTTGTGGAGAAAAACAAACGATATGTACAATTCAACTTCATATTCAACTTGTACTTCAGCGGGATGTACTAGAAATAATGGACATACATTCTATTTTGATGATAATTTAATTTCTGTTGGACAAGGATTCATGGTTCGAGTTAAACCAAATCAATCTACCTTGAATTTCACCAATTCTATGCGTATTGGCGATAATGTGGATCAATTTTTTAGAACAAGTCAAAAGAATCGTTTTTGGTTGGACACTACCAATTCTTCCGGGATTAAATACGGTCAATTAATGATTGCTTATGTACCAAATGGAACCAATAATTACGATGATGGTCTTGATGGTGTTTATATTAATGACAGTCAAACAGCTTTAACATCAGTAGTTGAAGGTAAAGAATTAACGATAAATGCTAGACCTTTATTCGATGTAACTGACGTTGCACCAGTTCAATTTAGAACTGATTCTGGAGATAATTATACCATTTCAATCAACAGAACAGAAGGTATTTTTAGTGGAAATCAAGATATTTTGATTAGAGATAATCAATTAGGTATTACACAAAGTTTAAAAACAGGAGGTTATACTTTTGCTTCAACTGATGGAACATTTGCTAACCGATTTGACATATTGTATCAAAATACTACTTTGACAACTAATACACCAAAATTCTCAGAAGAATCAGTAATTGTTTACAAAAACCAAGGATCAATTCACATAAACGCAGGTGCAACAGTTATTGATAACGTTAAGGTTTTTGATATTCGTGGACGATTATTAGTAGAAAAAAAGAAAGTGAACGCTACTCAAATTGCTTTAGATTCGGCAGCAATTGGTAATCAAGTACTACTTGTTCAAATAACTTCCGATACTCAATCTGTTGTTACCAAAAAAGTTATGAATTAAACACAAGTAACTTTATAAATGTTTAAAGGCATTAAAATTAGTTTGCATCAAACTAATTTTAATGCCTTTTTTATTTGGTTGTTTTTTTGCAATATCTAGTTTTTAAATATAAATTTATGTATAACTATAGTGATATCTTTATTTTAATTTTAAAATAGATTTAAGTAAGCAATAAGATATCCTTAAGTAGCTCTTAAGCGTTTTTGAAATTTATAGCTTTATATTTGTAGTGTTAAAAAATCAGTCGCCATGTTAGAAAAAATAATAGCTTTTAGTTTAAAAAATAAACTCATTATATTACTTTTTACTTTAGTAGTTTTTAGCTTTGGAATATACTCGATTACCCAAATTTCAATTGGTGCAGTTCCTGATGTAACAAACAACCAAGTACAAGTTATTACTACTTCAAGAAATCTTTCTACGCAAGACATTGAACAATTTATTACGTATCCAGTAGAAATTGAAATGGCAAATTTACCAAGCGTAAAAGAAATTCGATCAATATCAAAATTTGGTTTATCGGTAGTTACTATTGTTTTTGAAGATGAAATAGGGACTTATTTACCACGACAACTTATTGCTGAAAAGTTGAAAGCTGCTACAGAAAAAATTCCAGAAGGTTTTGGTACACCTGAAATGGGGCCCATTACTACTGGTTTGGGCGAAGTATATCAATATACTATCGAAGTAAAACCTCAATTTCAAAGTTTATATACAGTTGAAGACTTGAGAACTTTACAAGATTGGGTAATTAAAAGACAATTGTCAGGTATCAAAGGAGTAGTAGAAATCAATACTTGGGGTGGTTATTTAAAGCAATATGAAGTCGCTATAGTACCATCACAATTAAAAGCAATGAATATTTCAATTAGTGAAGTTTATACGGCTTTAGAAAATAATAATAGTGTTGCAGGTGGTGCTTATATTGAAAAAGTGAACCAAAGTTATTTTATTAGAGGTGAAGGTAAAGTAAATTCACTTGAAGATATTGAAAACATTGTTGTAAAAAACAATAATGGATTACCTATTTACATTAAAAATGTAGCACAAGTGCACTTTGGTTCAGCTACAAGATTTGGAGCTATTACTGGTAATGGTCAAGGAGAAAAAGTGTTGGGGCAAGTTATGATGTTGAAAGGTGCAAACTCTAAACAAGTTATAACCGATGTAAAAACGAGAGTTGCAGAAATTCAGAAACATTTACCACAAGGTGTATACATAAATGGTTTTTTGGAACGAAGTGAATTGGTTGGAAAAACTACCTTTACTGTAGCAGAGAATCTAATTTTAGGATGTTTAATAGTAATCTTTGTTGTTGTATTGCTATTAGGAAATTGGCGATCTGGATTAGTTGTTGCTTCCGTAATTCCATTATGTTTGTTGTTTGCACTTTCCTTTATGAACATCTTTGGAATAGATGCCAATTTAATGAGTTTAGGAGCAATAGATTTTGGGATTATAATAGATGGTGCAGTAATTATTGTAGAGTTTATTGCATTTCAAATAGCACATAAGGCTACACATATACAAAGTTTGACTAAACAAGACCAGCAAATAGAAATAGATCAAATTACGTATAAGAGTGCTTCAAAAATGATGAATTCGGCAGTTTTTGGACAATTAATTATTTTAATCGTATTTATTCCAATTCTTTCCTTGTCAGGTGTTGAAGGCAAAATGTTCAAACCAATGGCAATGACTTTTAGTTTTGCTTTGGTGGGTGCTATGTTATTTTGCTTTACGTATGTGCCAGTAGTAGCTTCACTTTTTTTAAAACCAAAAGCAGAAAATTTGAATTCGTATTCCAATAGGTTAATTCAATTCATGCATAAAAAATATCTTCCTGTAATTACTTGGGCGTTGGCCAACACCAAAAAAGTTTTGTATGGAGCAGTGAGTTTGTTAGTTTTTACAATAATTTTATTTTCAACAATGGGTGGTGAATTTATTCCTACTTTAGATGAAGGCGACTTTGTTATTCAACCGGTTTTAAAAACAGGAACTTCACTTTCAAAAACAATTCAAACAACTACTAAAATTGAAAAAATAATATTGAAGCATTTTCCGGAAGTAAAACAAGTTGTTAGTAGAATTGGTGCTGCAGAAGTTCCAACTGATCCCATGAGTATGGAAGAAAGCGATATTATTGTAAAATTAAAACCTAAAAGTGAATGGGTTTCTGCTTCCAGTAAAGACGAACTTGCTGACAAAATAAAAATAGCAATTGAACACGAAATCCCGAATATGGACATTGAATTCACACAACCAATTGAGATGCGTTTTAACGAATTAATTTCAGGAACACGATCAGATGTAGCTATAAAAGTATTTGGTGAAGATTTGAATATTTTAGCACAAAAAGCGCATGAAATAAAAAGTGCCATTGAAAAAGTACCAGGAGCATCAGATGTTATAATTGAAAAAACAAAAGGATTACCTCAAATGGCTGTAAAATACGACAGAGCAAAAATAGCTCGATATGGTGTAAATATTGCCGATTTGAATGATAGAATTGCATTAGGATTTGCAGGTAGAAAAGTAGGGACCGTTTTTGAAGGTGAAAAACGTTTCGATTTAGTAATTCGTTTAGATAAATCAAATAGAAAAGACCTTGATGATTTAAAAAATTTATATGTATCTGTTGCAAATGGTGAACAGATTCCATTGAGCGAATTAGCAACTATATTTTATACTGAAGGGCCAGCAAAAATTTCTAGAGACAACACCAACCGTCGAATTGTAGTTGGAATTAACGTTAGAAATAGAGATTTACAAAGTGTAGTTACTGATATTCAAAAAATTGTGGATAGTAAAATCAAACTACCTGCAGGATACTATGTAAAATACGGTGGCCAATTCGAAAACTTACAAAGTGCCAAAGCCAGATTAGCTATAGCAGTACCAATAGCTTTATTTTTAATTTTTATACTTTTATATTTTGCTTTTGGTTCAGTAAAAGAAGCATTAATGGTTTATTCTGCCATACCTTTATCTGCAGTTGGAGGCGTTTTATTACTTTGGATTAGAGATTTGCCATTTAGTATTTCTGCTGGAGTTGGCTTTATTGCATTGTTTGGTATAGCGGTATTAAACGGAATAGTATTGATTGAACATTTTAAAGAATTGAAACACCAAGGAATTAAAGATATGGATGAATTAATTTTGAAAGGCACTACAGATCGATTACGACCTGTTTTGTTAACTGCAGCTGCGGCAGCATTGGGTTTTTTACCAATGGCAATTTCAGCTTCAGCAGGAGCAGAGGTACAACGACCTTTAGCAACAGTTGTAATTGGAGGATTGTTTACAGCTACTTTATTGACAATGATTGTTTTGCCAATTTTATATAAAGTTTTTGACAAAAAAGAATTCAAAAAAGCAAAATTTAAAATTCATAAAAGTAATACATTTACAATCTTGCTATTACTACTAACAACTTGGAATTTTGCACAATCGACCCCAAATGATTTAGACCAACTTGTTGCTAAGACATTGGAAAATAATAAAGGAATAAAAGCGGCTGCTTTCCAGGTTGAAAAATCACAAGCTTTACTAAAATCAGCCTATTCATTTGACAAAACAAACATTTTTTATAGTTACGATCAAAATAATTTAGCAGTAAATAACGAACCATTAAAAGTTTTTGGAATTCAACAAAAAATTAATTTCCCTACTGTTTATGGTGCTCAAAAAAGATTAAATACAGCTGAATTAGAAAAAGAAAAAGCAATTTATGCGCTCAAAAAAAATAAAATAACCTTTGAAGTTTCAAAATTATATTATCAAATACTCTATTTGCAAAACGAGGAAAAATTATACCAATATTTAGACAGTTTATATGAAAATTTTTCAAAAGCAAGCGACAGAAAATTTGAACTTGGCGAAACTAATTACCTAGAAAAAATTACAGCACAAGCCAAATTTAAAAAAGTTAGAACTTCGTTGGCTCAAATTCAAAATGACAAAAATGCGCATTATGAAACATTACAAAGCTATGTGCAAGCAAACGACAAAATTGTAATTCTTTCCAATAAAATTGAACCTTTACCAAAAGTATCATCAGAAATTAGTCAATCTTTTTATGATACTTACTTACAAAGTTTGGGAAAAACATATAAAAACCAGCTTTCAATTCAAAAACAAAATTGGTTACCGGATCTTAGTTTTGAGTACTTTCAAGGAAAAAACAATGGCATTTCCCAAGCACTTTATGGATTTCAAATAGGAATGTCTTTTCCTATTTTATATTCGGGTATTGCTGCTAAACAAAAAGCAGCTCAATTTGAATTACAAAGTTGGGAGCAACAAAATGAAAACGAAAAGCAAAAAATAATCCAATTTATTGCTCAAAAAAAAGCAGAACTTTTAAAATACCAAGAGTCCATAAACTATTATGAAACATTTGGAAAAAAATTGTCAGCTGAAATCATTAAAGTTGGTAACAGAAGTTATAAACAAGGAGAAATAGATTTTTTTCAATACATTCAAAGTTTGGAAAACGCAACTACTATTCAAGTTGATTATTTAGAAGCTGTCAATCAATACAATAGAATTCAATTGGAAATTCAATACATCAATTACTAAAACACCATAAATAATAGTTAAAAGTAACTATTGTAAATTTTATTATACTCAACATGAAAAAATATAATTATATTTTAGTTCTCGTTTCAATAGTATTTTTTTCTTGTAAAAACGAAAAAAAGGAACCTATAGCATCCACAAATCAAGACCTAATTGAAGTTACAAAATCACAATTTGAATCTTCAGCCATGGAAATTTCAAATCCATCAAGTCAATCATTTAATATTGCAGTTAAAGCCACAGGTAGAATTGATGTACCGCCCTTAAATCGTGCTAAAGTCGCTACTTTTATGGGCGGTTATGTAAAAACAACAACACTTTTAATAGGGGATAATGTAAAAAAAGGGCAAGCACTTTTAACATTAGAGAATTCGGATTTCATAGATATACAGAAAGACTATTTAGAAGTTGCTGAACAAATAAATTATTTAAAATCTGAGTACGAACGTCAAAAAACATTGTTTAAAGAAGAGATTTCGTCGCAAAAAAACTTCTTAAAAGCTGAAAGCGATTATAGGAGAGCCAATGCGATGTATGCAAGTTTACGTGAAAAACTTGTTCTGCTAAATATTAATCCTGTTCAAGTTGAAAAAGGGAAATTAACATCCACAATTACACTTTATGCTCCAATTTCAGGTACAGTTTCAGTTATGAATGCCAATGTTGGTATGTTTATGGCACCTTCAAACATTATTCTAGAAATTATTAATAATTCGGATTTACACGTTGAATTGTCTGTTTTTGAAAAAGATATATTAAAAATAAAAGAAAACCAAGTTATTCAATTTAAAGTTCCAGAAGCATCAAAAGAAACATTTGGAGCTAATGTACATCTAGTTGGAAAAACGATTGAAGGTAATGATAGAACAGTTAATGTTCATGGACATTTAGATAGTAATACTAAACAAGAATTATTAGCAGGTATGTTTGTTGAAGCAGATATACTTGTTGCATCTAAAAAAAGTTTAGCTATACCATTAGAAGCTTTGATTGTTGAAAACAATAAAAATTTCGTACTTTTATTGGATAATACAGTTGGGAACAATTATTTTTTTAAAAAAACTACAGTTTCTATTGGAATTAAAAACGAAAAATGGGTTGAAATAATACCCTCTAATACGATTAATCAAAATTCAAAAATTTTGTCAAAAGGTACTTTTGAAATGACAAACTAACTTAAATTATGGATGTTTTAAAATTAAAAAATCAATTACAAACAGAAGTAGATACAGCTTTTCTCTATAAAAGTATTGCAAATTTACAAACAGATGAAAATTTGATTTTAGTATTAAATAGCTTAGCAGAAATTGAAAACAGACATGCTAATCACATGCTTGAAAAGCTTCAAATTAGTTCTCCAAACTATAAATTACCACAACCCTCAACCAGGGCTAAACTGCAATTAATACTTGGAAAAATATTTGGTTACAGTTCAATTATTAGCAGTTTATCAAGCGTTGAAAGACAATTAGCGCAAAATACTATTAAAGCTAAAAGTGATAAGAAGGAAAAGGTATCCGGTTTTGAGCACAATCATTTGAATATAATTGAAGCGGTTAACAACAATAAAGCCTTAAATATTTCAGGAGGTTTTTTGTCAAAATTTGAAAGTAGGCATAAATCTGTTGGTGGAAATGCACTTAGAGCAGCCGTTTTAGGATCTAATGATGGATTGGTTTCTAATATGAGTTTAGTAATGGGGGTTGCAGGCGCTGCTGTTTCTAATAATACCATTTTATTAACTGGTATAGCAGGTCTTTTAGCAGGTGCAATTTCTATGGCGTTAGGGGAGTGGCTATCAGTACAAAGTTCTAGAGAATTGAATTTAAGGCAAATTGAATTAGAAACAGAAGAATTAGAAGCTTCTCCTGAAGAAGAAAAAAAGGAACTTGTTTTGTTATATCAAGCAAAAGGAATGACTTTAATTGATGCCCAAAAACTTGCCGATAAAGCATTTAAAAACCCTCAAACTGCTATTGATGCAATAATTACAGAAGAATTAGGAATTGATAAAGAGGAACTTGGTGGTTCAGCATGGGAAGCTGCAATTGCTTCTTTTTTACTTTTTGCAATAGGAGCAATTATTCCACTTTATCCGTTTATGTTTTTAAGTGGAAAGCAAGCTATTTATTTAAGTATAGGAAGTAGTGTAATCGGACTTTTTGCTATTGGAGCGTCCATTACATTGTTTACAGGAAAGAGTATTTTGTATTCTGGAATTAGACAAGTTTTTTTTGGATTAGCAGCAGCTGCCGTTACTTTTGGAATTGGAACATTAATTGGCGTATCTTTAGCAGGATAAATTTTAATAATTTTATAAATAGTAATAGTTAAACATCATGAACGAAGCACATTTACATTTAGTAGTTAATCATTTTCCAATTATTGCTACAATTTTAGGTTTTGGCATACTTGCCGCAGGAGTTTTTAGAAAAAATAAAATTATAATGAATACTGCTTATTCTGTATTTATTGTTGCAGCAATTTTTAGTGCAGTAAGCATGGCCACAGGTGATGGAGCTGAAGAAATGGTTGAAAATATGCCTTCAATTGGAAAGCATATTATTCATGAACACGAAGAAATGGCAGAAAAGTTAGCTTTACTATTGTATGTGTTAGGAACTATTTCTATTGTTGGTATTGTATTTAATAACAAAGACCACAAAAATCAAAATATAGTAGCCTATCTAGCATTATTTTTAGCAACGTGTGGTATTGTTTTAGGTGCCTTAACAGGTACAACTGGTGGTGAAATTCGACATACAGAAATTAGATCAAATCAATTGCAAAATATTGAATATAAAGCTAATGACGTTGAAAAAACTAGAGACAAGGACTAAAAAAAAGGAAAAAAAATCAGCACTTTTTTAATTAGGGTGCTGTTTTTTTTTTAATACCAACGTTTTTTATTCTTTTTGGAAGCTTCAGATTTCCTAGAATTTGTTTCTTTGTTTTTATTCCTTAAATCCGGTTTTGCATCTGGATTTGGAATTTCATTTTTCCAAGGAAAGGGGTGTTCGTTTATGGTTTTTACATTTACTTTTATCAATTTTTGTATGTCTTTCCAATACGATTCTTCGTCTTTACTACAAAATGAAATAGCAATGCCACCATTACCTGCTCGTCCTGTTCTTCCAATTCTGTGGACGTATGTTTCTGGAATATTAGGTAAATCAAAATTGATTACATAAGGAAGTTGGTCAATGTCAATACCTCTTGCAGCAATATCAGTTGCCACCAAAACTCCAACTTCTTTGTTTTTAAAACTGTCTAAAACTCTTTGCCTAGCATTTTGAGATTTGTCACCGTGTATCGCTTCGGCTGCAACGCCTTGTTTTCGAAGAGCTTTCACCACGTTATCAGCACCATGTTTTGTTCTAGAAAAAACCAAAACATCCGATATGTTTTCATTTCTAATTAAATGATATAATAATTTGCGTTTATCACCTTTATCAACATTATACAATCTTTGCTCAACTGTTTCGGCTGTTGAAGAAACTGGAGTTACAGAAACATACTCAGGTTTATTTAAAAAGGTATCGGCTAATTCTCGAATTGCCATTGGCATAGTTGCAGAAAACAATAACGTTTGTCTATTATTTGGAGTTAATTTTACTATTTTTTTAACATCGTTAATAAATCCCATGTCTAACATTTGATCGGCTTCGTCTAAAACCAGATGATGTAAACTATCTAGGTCTATAAAACCTTGTTTGTGCAAATCTAAAAACCTTCCTGGAGTAGCTACCAAAATATCAATTCCTTTTTTAAGTTGATCTACTTGAGGAATCTGCGAAACGCCACCAAAAATGGTTAATTGTCTTAAGTTTGTATATTTTGCGTAAGTATCAAAACTTTCACCAATTTGAACAGCAAGTTCTCGTGTAGGAGTAACAATCAAAGTTCTAATTTCTTTTTGTTTTTTGGATGATCCAACAATTCTATGTAATTGATGAATAATTGGAATTGCAAAAGCTGCGGTTTTTCCAGTTCCTGTTTGAGCGCAACCAACAATATCATTGCCAGCTAAAATTATGGGAATTGCTTTTTCTTGAATTGGAGTTGGATTGGTATAGCCTTCCTCAAAAACGGCACGTTGAATACTTTTGGATAATGATAAATCTTCGAATAACATAAATTGTAAATAATTAAAGTATTTAGTAAACAGTACTAAACAGGCAACAAAGATATACTTTATATATTATATGTGCTTAGGTTTAAAAATGCACTTTCATTTTGTTGATTTTATAGTCGTCACTTTCATTTGCTTTCATAAAATCGGTTACTAGATAGCCAATTAATTTACCTATTAAATGGTTGTTTTTTTCTTCACCTAAATCAGGAGCTCCTTCGCAAATGTGTAAATAAGTTGTATTTTGATTTTGTCCAAAAAACGATATAAACTGTCGAAGTTCTTCAACCGAAAAACCACTAAATGTCATAGCACTACTGGCAATATTAGGTATAGCGTCTAAATCTATTTCAATGCCATAATTATCGTTTTTAATAAATTCATGGGCAATAATCATTTCTTCATGGAAATTTTTTTGCTTTCGGATGTTGATTTCGTCATAAGTGTTAAAACGAACGCGATCTTCTTTTTTCTTCAAAATATCTAAAACATTTTTTGAAGTATAGTTTTCATGAAGTCCAAAAATGAAGTATTTTTTTAAAAAACCTTGTTCGTATGCGTATGAAAATCCATTGCCACTGTGTCTTCCTTCTAAAATTCTAAAATCAGAGTGTGCATCAAAGTTTATAGCATTGATAGGTTTTCCTTTACCTAAAGCGGAACCTTTTATATTTCCATAAGAATTATTATGACCACCTCCAATAACAATTGGAATTTTACCAGCTTTCACAATAGTTGATACGATGTGAACGACTTCTTTATCAATTTTTTCAACTAATTCATTCAACTTAATTCGATCTTCAGTTTTGTTAAAATCCAAATTAATTACTTCAGACATTTCTGCTACAACATCTAGTTTTCCTAAAATAAGTAGGTTGTTGCCTTTACAAAATCGATTGTGTTGGATATTTGCTATACTTTTAATAGCACTTTCCCATGCGGAAGCCGCACCAGGTCTTCCATAATTTGCACGAACACCTATGTCTTCTGGAATTCCAAAAAGCACATACTTGGCTTCGCAATTTTTTATAAAAGTAGCAATATTGGCTTCTTTTGGAAGTGTAAACATTTTTTCTCCAAATTTAATTTCGCCACTTCTGTGATTGGTGATTTTGTACAAATCTGAAAGGGTAAAAGGAATAAGTTTTTCCATAATATAAGTCTATGCATCAAAATTAGTGCAAATCAGTTAAATTAGGAATAAAAAGTATTTAATTAATTCTTTTAAAACAAAATTTATTCAAAAATATATATAAATTTGCGTCATAAAATAAATTATTTTAATAATGGAAAATCAAAAAAGAAATTCAAATTTAAAGGCAGTAGTTTTAGTGTTAGCACTTTGTTTAATAGCAAGCTTAGCTTATATTTTTAAACTTTCATCTGACGCAAAAGTTGCCCAAACAAAAATTGTAACAGTTACTGACGAAAAAGGAAAAGTTATGGACGAGCTAGCAGCTTTAAAAACTACCTACGATGAAGCAATAGCACAAAACACATCGATGTCTAACGAACTTATAGCTGAACGTGATAAAGTGGTGAAATTAATGGTTGAGGTTAAAAAATCGACGGGTAACGTCAATCAATACAAACAAAAATTCCTTTCGTTGCAAACTAAGATGAAAGAAATGATGAAACAAGTTGACGATTTGAAAAAACAAAATCAAACGTTAACTGTTCAACGAGATAGTACTGTTACTGTTTTAGGTGAATCAAAAAAATACAATGAAGTTTTAGTTGGTCAAAACGAAGAATTGTCAAAAACTGTAGAAAAAGGTTCTAAACTATCCGTTTTAAATTTAAAAACAGCAGCTTTTAAACTAAAAAGTTCTGGAAAACAAATAGAAACAGAAAAAGCTAGAAGAGCTGATATTTTAAAAATAAGTTTTACAATTGCTGAAAATTCAATCGCGAAATCTGGTGATAAAACGTATTATGTTCAAGTAATTGATGGAAAGAACAATGTTTTAGGCGATAAAAAAATAGCTACTTTTAACGACAAATCTTTAACATACAGTTTTGATGCTAATGTTAAATATGAAAATAAAACAGTTGAAGTCATTAAAGATTTAGCAGGAAAAGACTTTGAAAAAGGAGTTTATTATGTAAACGTATATGACAAAAACGAATTGGTATGTAAAAGTAGTTTTACACTGAAATAAACCAAATAGGCGCATTCATAATTACTCAATTATTTGTATATCAATAAAATAATTGTTATTTTAGAAGAAACAAACCCCGAAATTACCCAAAAAGAGTCAAAAACGGGGTTTTTCTTTAAATGCTATGCCAAAAATACTACGTTTAAGCGAAT
>CANGIF010000019.1 GCA_947453885.1 Flavobacteriaceae bacterium | reverse complement strand
CAAAGAACTAAAAACAATTCTAGAACAAGAAAAGGTAAAAGAAAAACTGTTGCTAACAAGAAAAAAGCAACTAAATAATTAAAGGTATGGCTAAAGCAAGTACAAAAAAACGTAAAGTTATAGTTGAATCAACAGGCGAAGCTCATATTAGTGCAACTTTTAACAACATCATTATTTCTTTGACTAATAAGAAAGGTGAAGTTATTTCTTGGTCTTCTGCAGGTAAAATGGGTTTTAGAGGTTCGAAAAAGAACACTCCTTATGCTGCTCAAATGGCTGCTGAAGATTGTTCTAAAGTTGCGTTAGAGGCTGGACTAAAAAAAGTTAAAGTATATGTAAAAGGTCCTGGTAATGGTAGAGAATCTGCTATTCGTTCCTTACATAACGGAGGTATAGAAGTAACAGAAATTATTGATGTTACACCAATGCCACACAATGGATGTCGTCCTCCAAAGAGACGTAGAGTCTAATTAATGTTGATTTTTTCAATATTTACAAAGCATAAATTTAGTATAACGAAAGGTAGAAAATATATTATCGAAGGATTAGACCTGAATTCATAATATCTATCTAAAAATAAAATAAAATGGCAAGATATACTGGTCCAAGCACTAGAATTGCTCGTAAATTTGGCGAAGCAATATTCGGAGATGATAAATCTTTTGAAAAAAGAAATTATCCACCGGGACAACACGGAATGGCAAAAAAGAGAGGTAAAAAATCTGAATATGCTGTCCAATTAATGGAAAAACAAAAAGCTAAATATTCTTATGGTATTTTAGAAAAGCAATTTAGAAATCTTTTTGAAAAAGCTTCTGCTACAAAAGGAGTAACTGGTGAAGTACTTTTACAATTATGCGAAGCTAGATTAGATAATGTAGTTTTTAGAATGGGTATTGCTCCTTCAAGAAGAGGTGCTCGTCAAATTGTTTCTCATAGACATATTACAGTAAATGGTGAAGTAGTAAATATTCCTTCTTATCATTTAAAACCTGGCGATGTTGTTGGTGTACGTGAAAAGTCTAAATCTTTAGAAGCTATTACTCGTTCATTGTCTAATTCAAGTCATGTTTATGAGTGGATTACTTGGAATAATGATACTCAACAAGGTACTTTTGTTTCAGTTCCTGCTAGATTACAAATTCCAGAAAACATAAAAGAACAATTAATCGTAGAGTTATACAACAAATAATAATTGACTTAGTCGAAATTATGGCAATATTTAATTTTCAGAAACCCGATAAAGTTATCATGATCGATTCAAACGATTTTGAAGGTAAATTCGAATTTAGACCTTTAGAACCAGGATATGGATTGACTGTTGGTAATGCACTTAGAAGAGTAATGCTGTCTGCTTTAGAAGGCTATGCAATTACTTCTGTTCGAATTGAAGGTGTAGATCATGAGTTTTCTACTATCTCAGGAGTTGTTGAAGACGTTACAGAAATTATTTTAAATCTTAAACAAGTTCGTTTTAAGCGTCAGATTGAAGATATTGATAACGAAAGTGTTACTATTTCTGTTTCTGGTAAAGATAAATTAACTGCTGGCGATTTTCAAAAATTTATATCAGGTTTTCAAGTACTAAATCCAGATTTATTAATTTGTAATTTAGATACAAAAATCAAATTAAATTTTGAATTAACTATTGAGAAAGGTCGTGGTTATGTTCCTGCTGAGGAAAATAAAAAACAAAATGCAGCTATAGGTACAATTTTTACTGATTCTATTTTTACACCTGTAAAAAATGTAAAATATGCTATTGAAAACTTTCGTGTTGAACAAAAAACTGATTATGAGAAATTAGTTTTTGAAATTAAAACAGATGGTTCAATACATCCTAAAGATGCTTTAACAGAAGCTGCTAAAGTTTTAATTCATCATTTCATGCTTTTTTCTGACGAACGTATAACATTAGAAGCTGATGAAATTGCACAAACTGATTCATATGATGAGGAATCATTACACATGAGACAGTTACTTAAAACTAAACTTGTTGATATGGATTTGTCTGTTAGAGCTTTAAATTGTTTAAAAGCAGCAGAAGTTGATACTCTTGGAGACTTAGTTTCTTTTAATAAACATGATTTAATGAAGTTCCGTAATTTTGGAAAAAAATCTTTAACAGAGCTTGATGAGCTTGTTGCTGTAAAGAATTTAACATTCGGAATGGACTTAACAAAATACAAATTAGATAAAGAATAATCTAATCCGCTTTTAGCGAGATTAATTTTAGAAAGCAATGAGACACGGAAAGAAAAACAACCACTTAAGTAGACAAACTGGACATAGAAAAGCTATGTTGTCTAATATGGCTTGTTCATTAATTGAACACAAGCGTATTAACACTACTGTTGCTAAAGCAAAAGCGCTTAAACAATTTGTTGAGCCATTAATAACAAAATCGAAGGATGATACAACACACAATCGTCGTATTGTATTTTCTTACTTACGAAGTAAATATGCTGTAACTGACTTGTTCAGAGATGTAGCTGCTAAAGTTGGAGATCGTCCAGGTGGTTATACACGTATTATTAAAGTTGGAAATCGTTTAGGAGATAATGCTGATATGGCAATGATCGAATTAGTAGATTTCAATGAACTTTACAACGGTGGTAAAAAAGAAGTTAAAAAAGCTAAAAGCCGTCGTGGTGGAAAAGCTAAAAAAGAAGAATCAGTTACTGAAACTCCTGTTGCAGAAACTGAAACTGAAACTGAAACTACCGAAGCTACAGAATAATGATTTTCAATATTCAATAAAAAACAAGGATAAACTTTTATTAGTTTGTCCTTTTTTTTTGAATTAAATTTGCCAGACACAACTTCTTTATAACTACACAAATGAATTACACAACTCGTCAAAACGCATTACTACTATTAAGTGACGGCACTATATTTTACGGTAAATCTATTGGAATAAAAGGCACTACAACTGGTGAAGTCTGTTTCAATACTGGAATGACTGGCTATCAAGAAATTTTCACTGACCCTTCTTATTTTGGTCAAATTATGATTGCTACCAATACACATATTGGGAACTATGGGATAAACAACAATGAAGTGGAATCAGACTCTATAAAAATTGCAGGTTTAGTGTGTAAAAACTTTAGTTTTAATTATTCGCGTCCCGATGCAACAGAAAGTTTAGAAGATTATTTTATAAAACATAATCTTATTTGTATCTCCGATGTTGACACAAGAGCTTTAGTGAGTTATATCCGTGATAATGGCGCTATGAATGCTGTAATTTGCACTGATGGAACTGCTGTAGATGAACTTAAGCTTGCCTTGAAAAAGGTGCCTGAAATGAAAGGATTAGAACTTGCTTCAAAAGTTGCTACAAAACAACCTTATTTTTATGGTAACGAGAATGCAGCATTTAAAATAGCTGCTTTAGATTTAGGAATTAAAACAAACATCCTACGTAATTTCGCTAAGAGAGATTGCTATATAAAAATTTTTCCTTTTGATGCCACTTATGCCGAGATGGCTGACTTTAATCCCGATGGCTATTTTTTATCTAATGGGCCAGGTGATCCAGAACCTCTAGTAAGTGCTATTCAAACGGCTAAAGAAATTTTGGCAAATAACAAACCACTTTTTGGCATCTGTTTGGGACATCAAGTTATAGCTTTGGCTAATGGTATTGCCACTTACAAAATGTTTAATGGGCACAGAGGCATTAATCATCCGGTAATGAATTTACTAACAGGCAAAGGGGAAATTACTTCTCAAAATCATGGTTTTGCTGTGAATAGAACGGAACTAGAAAATCATCCTGATTTTGAAATTACACACGAACATATAAATGATCATACCGTAGCAGGTATGCGAATGATTAACAAACCTTGTTTCTCGGTGCAATATCATCCGGAAGCCAGCCCAGGACCTCACGATTCTAGCTATTTGTTTGATGAATTTGTAACCCTGATGGTGAAATAAATTCTTTTTTTTTGCTTCCAGCTAACGGTTTTTTGCCAGCTAACGACCTAACTAGTGTTTCTAACGAGTATAAATATACTGCTACAACCCTGACTGCTATTGCTAAATAGCCAACGACAATTGCTAATATAGGAAATATACTGCTAAAGGCTATACTCCATTTTCTACAACCCTGACAGGTATTTTTAAAACCCCGACTGTTGTTGCTAAAACGTTTAATTGTATTGCTCACTACCTGAAATGTGATGCTAAAGCGTAGTAATTCATTTTTGATTGCTAATTATTTACTTTGCGCTACTTCAATAACATAAACACTTCTTTTTTAACGATAATAATTTTTTAACTTTTTTAAATTGTTAATATAAAAATAAACAATACCCATTTAGGGGTATTGTTTATTTCAATTTTAAATAGTAATCATTTTTTATAATTCTTATTTTCTTTATAAAAACTTAGTGTTTCAAACTTCAATTTTGAGTTTCTTGATGTTATTGCATTTTTACAACGTGTTAATAACTTCTTTCAATTATCACCTTTATCATTTTGTAAAAACCATTTTTTATTTTTGCTTTACAAAGTTAAGTACAAGTAGGTAACGTTTTATTAACACTGGAATATAGATTCCAAAAACAAGTAAATTAACAATTAATATATTTTAAAACAATGAAAAAAACTATTCTTACACTAGCCTTTGCGCTAGCACAAATTGTAACTTTTGCCCAAGCCCCAGCTATTCAGTGGCAGAAAACCATCCCAGGAGATATTTATACCTATGAAACGTGCATGAAACAAACCACCGATGGAGGGTATGTTTTTGCGGGCTATAACTATCCAACTAGTTATGCAAATTTTAAAGTAGTAAAAGTAGACTCTAGTGGATTGATTCAGTGGCAAATATCGCTGGGAGGGTCTGGAGATGACATGGCAAACAGCATTCAGCAAACCACAGATGGCGGCTACATAGTAGCTGGATCGACCACATCAACCAATGGGGACGTGACCGGAAATCATGGAGGGGCCGATTATTGGATAGTCAAACTCAGTGCAAGCGGCGTGCTGCAATGGCAAAAAACCTATGGAGGTTCTTTTTATGATTATGCAAAATGTATCCAACAAACCTCCGATGGCGGTTATATCGTTGCAGGTCAGTCGGACTCTATCAATGGGGATGTAACTGGAAATCATGGAAATCAAGATGCTTGGGTAGTCAAACTTAATAGCAGTGGTGTCATACAATGGCAGAAAAGCCTAGGAGGGACTAATATAGACCGGCCTACAAGCTTGCAACAAACTTCTGATGGTGGCTTTATCATGGTAAGCTACACCCTCTCTACCGATGGCGATGTTGCAGGAAACAATGTAGGGGGATATTGGGTAGTAAAACTCAATGCGAGCGGTGTATTGCAATGGCAAAAAACTTATGGTGGAACAGGTACAGGTTATGACTTTGCAACCAGTATTCAACAAACTTCCGACGGGGGATATGTTGTAGGTGGACACACAAATTCTTCTACGGGTGATGTCACTGGATTTCACGGTGGCTATGGTGACGATTTTTGGATAGTGAAAATCAGCAACAGCGGCGTTTTACAATGGCAAAAAACCCTTGGAGGAATCAATGATGACTGGGCACAAAGCACCCAGCAAACCGCCGACGGGGGCTATATCGTGGCAGGACTAACTTACTCGAACGATGGCGATGTGACAGGATTTCATGGCGGCAATGGAGCTGATTTTTGGATTGTAAAACTCAATTCGAATGGGGCTCTTCAGTGGCAAAAAACACTTGGAGGCACTGACGATGACCAAGCAATTAGCATCTTGCAAACCACCGATGGAGGCTATGTCGTTTCGGGGGGAAGTTCATCCATTGATGGTGATATAACCAGTGGGCAAACTGGTTGGTGGTTAGTCAAACTGAGCCCAGACCTCGCCACAACCGATTTTCAACAACAAAACATCACGTTATTCCCAAACCCTGCAACAAACAAACTGCATCTGCAAACCGCAAACAATATTAGCCTAGACAAAATTACCATCATCGACCTTACAGGCAAAGTTGTTTTAACCCAAACTAGCAATACAACCCAAGTTAATGTAGAACTTTTAGCTAGCGGAATGTACATCATCGAAGCGGTTTCAGGAGATGAAAAGTTAATAAGTAAATTTTTAAAAGATTAATTAATACCCAACCCTCACAGGTTTCAACACTGCGAGGGTTTAAATAAAACCCAAAGTGTAATTTTAAAATCAATATAAAATGGCAATTAAGTATTATTTACAGAACAATCCCATTACGCCGGACCCTAACGACTGTTCGGCTCGTGTGGTGGCAAACCAAACCCACACCGTAGAAAGCATTATTAAAGAAATGTTGCGTCGTGGCAGCACCATTACTGAGGCAGATTGCCAAGCGGTGCTTAAAGTATTTTTTGATGTAGTGGCAGACGAAGTAGCCGAGGGCAACAGTGTCAACCTGCCGTTGGTTAACATTCGCCCGGCAGTGAATGGCGTGTTTACGAGTGCAACAGATAGTTTTGACCCATCACGTCACATCAAGAAAGCTACCGTTTCTTCAGGTACTTTGCTTACTCAAAAAATGAATGCCGCATTGGTAGAAAAAATCTTGCAAGTGCAAACCACTCCTGCTTTGGTTGAATATACCGACATTAACTCGCAAACTACTAACAGCATTGTAACCGCTGGAGGTATTGGTCAAATTGTAGGCGAAGAATTGAAGTTTAACCCGGCCAATGCCGCCGAAGGTATTTTCTTTACTGCCGCTAATGGCACAGCTACCAAAGTAACGGTTATTGCCAGTCGTACTGAGGGGAAATTGATGTTTAGCATCCCAGCTCTTGCCCCGGGAAGTTATACACTGGAAGTGCGCATAGGGTATGGAACTACCAACATTGTGGTGCGTAGTGGAAGTTTGCAAGACGCTTTGCAGGTGAGTTAGTTCAAACCTGACAGGTTTTAAAAACCTGTCAGGTTTGGCGTGAAGATAGTAATATCCCGTTAACCATTGGTTAGCGGGATATTTTTTTGTTTCTAATACGGTGGACAAAAAAAGTACCGCTTAGGAAATAAAAAAGATATCGGTTGGAAAACAAAAAAAGTACCGCTTCTATTTTTTGTAACTACCGACGGTATCGTTGGTGATTATAACCGATATCTTTGAACGATACCGTCGGTAAGCAATGACTAAACCGTCGGTTTTTTTTTGGTAGCAATAGTAACGATTTTTAAAGTTACGCTCTTATCATGCAAGTATGCTGAATTAATAAGTTACATTTGGTTTTTTTTAATTACAATTCCAAATACATGTAGCGTTATGAAAGCAGGTATTCTAAAAATCATGGCATTTTCTTTTGTTTTATTTCTGTTTGAAAGTTGCAGCAAAAGTGAGGTCGTTTCGCAAAGTCAGAATACAAATTCGGATAATTTTCAGCCTGTAGCTACAGAAGATATTGTGATGTATGAAATAAATTTGAACGCTTTTAGCACTACCAAAAACATACAAGGCATTATTAACAGGTTAGACAATCTGAAAGCGTTAGGGGTAAACACAATTTGGTTAATGCCTATTTATCCAGTTGGGGCTGTCAATTCTTTTGGATCTCCCTATTGCGTTCGCGAGTACACTTCAGTCAACCCAATGTTTGGAAATCTACAAGATTTGCAAAATTTAGTTCGTCTAGCACATGCTAAAAATATTGCTGTAATTTTAGATTGGGTTGCTAATCATACTTCGTGGGACAACACCTGGATTACTTTACATCCAGAGTGGTACACGCATAATGCAGGGGGGCAAATTATTAGTCCAGAAGGCACCAATTGGAATGACGTTGCTGATTTGAATTACAGCAATGCGCCAATGCGTTTAGCAATGATTGATGCTATGAAATATTGGGTTATAAATGCTAATATTGATGGTTTTCGATGCGATGCTGCCGATTATGTACCCTATGATTTTTGGTTTCAAGCCACTACTGCGTTAAATGCTATTCCAAACAAACAGCTGATTTTATTGGCCGAAGGCAATCGTGCGGATCATTTTGCTGTTGGTTTTCAAATGAATTATGCTTGGGATTTTTTAACTGCTATTAAAAATGTAGTTGGCGCATCGCAAACTTCGGTTGCTACTTTGTTTACTTCAAATACAACGGAATTTGCAGCAGTACCATCAGGAAAACAAAAATTACGGTTTACAACAAATCATGACGAATCGAATATAGCATCGCCTATATCGGTTTATGGTAGCAAAAACGGCGCTATAGCAGCTTCAGTGGTTACTATTTTTATGCAAGGTGTCCCTTTGCTTTATTGTGGTCAAGAAGTGGGTGTTAGCGCAACAGCAACCTATAATGGTTCAAACACAATTGATTGGAATGCCAATCCAGATATGCTTGCTACTTATCAAAAATTGTTGGGGTTCTACATTACTTCATCTACGGTTAGAAAAGGTACATTAACTTCCTATTCAAATACAAATGTTGCAATTTTTAAAAAAACTACAACTTCTGAACAAGTAGTGGTACTTGTCAATTGTCGCGCTACTACTCAGAATGTAACTTTAGACAGCACATTACAAGGCGATTGGAAAGATGTGTTTACAAATGCTACTGTATCACTTGCTGGAAATGTTAGCTTGACGGGTTATCAATACCTGATTTTAAAAAAGTAAGTAACGCCATCATTAACTTGCAATGCAAACAATTCAACATAAAAGAGGCTGTCTTTTTCGGACAGCCTCTGTTTCTTTTACTACTATTTGAATTATTTGGTAGGAATGTTTTCTAAAATTTCTAATAAAAATTTCCAAAACTTTTGTGACGAAGCTATATTAGCTCTTTCGTCAGGACTGTGTGCTCCATGTATAGTTGGTCCAAATGAAATCATGTCCATATTTGGATAATTAGCACCCAAAATGCCACATTCTAAACCAGCATGACAAGCCACAACTTTTGGTTTTTCGCCATTTTGTTTGTTGTAAATAGCAACCAAAAGATCTACTATTTCAGATTTTACATTTGGTGTCCAGCCTGGGTAGCTTCCTGCCAAAGTAACTTCGCAACCCATCAATTCAAAAGAAGAACGCAGCGCATTTGCCAAATCAAATTTTGAGCTTTCAACGGAAGAACGCGTTAAATTTTGAACAATAATCTCTCCGTTTTTTACAATCACTCTTGCAATGTTGTTGGATGTTTCTACAAGATTTTCCATGTCGGCACTCATTCTGTAAACGCCATTATGAGCTGCATATATAGCACGAATCAATCCTTCTTGTACGCCTAAATCCATAATCTTTTCTGGCAAAGGCGCAGGTTCAATGGTGATTATCAAGTTAGGCTCAGTTGTTTTGAATTCTGTTTTAATATCCGTAATTATTTCTTGCATATCAAAAAGAAAGGCATCGTTGAACATGTTGGCAATAACAACATGTGCCACACTTTCTCTTGGAATAGCATTTCTTAAACTCCCACCATTTATTTCGGAAACTTGCAAACCAAAGTTTTCAAAACTATCAAACAACAAACGGTTCATTATTTTATTGGCATTCCCTAGTCCTTTGTGAATATCCATTCCAGAATGTCCGCCGTTTAACCCTTTTATAGTGATACAATAACCTACAGAATTTTCAGGAACTTCTTCTTCATTATAGCTTCTGGTTGCTGTTACATCAATTCCTCCAGCACAACCAATGTCAATTTCATCGTCTTCTTCGGTGTCAAGATTTAAAAGAATTTCACCTTGTAAAACACCCCCTTTTAGGTTTAAAGCACCTGTCATTCCAGTTTCTTCGTCAATAGTAAACAAGGCTTCAATGGCCGGATGTTTAATTGTAGTGCTTTCTAACACTGCCATTATTGCGGCAACACCAAGACCATTATCAGCACCAAGAGTTGTGCCATTTGCTTTAACCCAATCACCATCTATAAACATTTCAATGCCTTGTGAGTCAAAATCAAATACGGTATCGTTGTTCTTTTGATGCACCATATCTAGGTGACCTTGTAAAACTATTGGTTTTCTGTTTTCCATTCCAACAGTTGCTGGTTTTCGGATTATAACGTTTCGAATTTCGTCTTCAAAAGTTTCTAATCCTAAACTTTCTCCAAAATTTTTCATAAAGGCAATAACGCGATCTTCTTTTTTTGAAGGACGAGGAACAGCATTTAAATCTGCAAATTTATTCCATAACGCTTTAGGTTCTAGATTTCTAATCTCTTGGCTCATGTATTTTTGTAAATTGATTTTGTAAATAATTAAATTTTGATTTGGTTAAAAAAGTAAAATAGTCATAACCGAAAACAAAAGTACTAAAAAGGGTTACTATTTTTCTAATTATTAGCTATTTTTATAACCTAAATTATCGTTGTGAAACCCAAGTACCGATTGCCTTTTTTTTTAGTTATTCAAATTATAACGTTGCAAGTTATTGCTTACTTTCCGGAGCTTGTAGAAAGGTGTTATAGTACTTCCTTCTATCAAACCGTATCAAAAATGGAGCGATTCGTATTTGGAAAGTTACCATTTTCATTTGGCGATTGCCTTTATTTTGTAGTATTGTTTTTTATTATTAAATGGTTATGGATAAAACGAAAATCGTGGAAGATGGAGTGGAAGCGTAATTTGGTTCAGCTTATCTCCGTTTTTTCGATTTTTTATTTTTGCTTCCATATTTTTTGGGCATTGAACTATTATAGAACACCACTTTTTGAAAAAATGCATCTTGAGCGAGAGTACAGTGATGCTGATTTACTAAATTTTACTGAAAAAGTTATTGAAAAAACAAATGAAATACACTATCAAATAACGAAAAAGGTATCGGAAAAAGTAATCTTTCCATATTCAATAAACCAAGCCTTTTTACTTAACTTAGAGGGTTATTCTGAACTTCAAAACGAATATCCTTTTTTTGAATATTCCAATTTAAGTGTAAAAAAATCATTGTTTAGTTTACCCTTAACCTATATGGGATTTGGCGGGTATTTGAATCCATTTACAAACGAAGCTCAAGTTAATGATTTGTTGCCAATGTACTCATTTCCTACTACCACTTGTCATGAAATGGCCCATCAAATGGGTTATGCAAGCGAAAGTGAATGTAATTTCATTGGTTTTTTGGCTTCTATAAAAAATAAAAATCTATACTTTCAATATTCTGGTTATAGTGTTGCTTTGCGCTATTGTTTGGCAAATTGGGAAGTTAGAAATCCAAGAGTTTTAAAAGCGTTATTGCCTACAATTCATTTAGGTATTTTGAAGAATTATAAAGAAAGTGATGTTTTTTGGAAAGCCTACCAAACACCGATTGAAAAAGGATTTTTACTGTTTTATGATCAATTTCTAAAATTAAATCAACAAAAAGAAGGGATGGATAGTTACAGCAAGTTTGTAGATTTATTAGTTAATTATTACAAAAACAAAGCGTTAAGATAAGTATATCCTTTCTTTCTTTTGTAAAAAAATCTAAAACTACGATGCTAAACTTGAAACAAAAAAGTGTATTTTTGCACTCCAAATAAAGGTACGAAACAAAATGTTAGATAGATTACAAATAGTAAAACAACGATTTGACGAAATTTCTGATTTGATTATACAACCTGATGTAATTGCAGATCAAAAAAGATATGTGCAATTAAATCAAGAATATAAAACCGTTAAAGCTTTAGCAGAAAAAAGAGATGAATACGTTAGCTTAATGGCAAACATTGACGAAGCGAACGAAATTCTTGCGGATGGATCTGATCTTGAAATGGTGGAAATGGCTAAAATGCAAATGGATGAAGCAAAGCAAAGATTACCAGAGCTTGAGGATGAAATTAAATTCATGTTGATTCCTAAAGATCCAGAAGACGCTAAAAATGTAATGGTTGAAATACGTGCTGGAACTGGTGGTGATGAGGCAAGTATTTTTGCTGGCGATTTGTTTAGAATGTACACCAAATATTGCGAAGGTAGAGGCTGGAGAACATCAGTTGTTGATATGAACGAAGGAACATCGGGAGGTTTTAAAGAGGTAATTTTTGAAGTTACAGGAGAAGATGTTTATGGCACTTTAAAATTTGAAGCTGGTGTACATCGTGTACAACGAGTACCTCAAACTGAAACTCAAGGAAGAGTTCACACTTCAGCGGCAACAGTTATGGTGCTTCCAGAAGCTGAAGAATTTGATGTTCAAATTGATATGAATGATGTTCGAGTGGATTTTTTCTGTTCATCAGGACCAGGAGGGCAATCTGTAAATACAACTAAATCAGCTGTTCGATTGACACATATTCCAACAGGTTTGGTAGCACAATGTCAAGATCAAAAATCGCAACATAAAAACAAAGACAAGGCACTAGAAGTATTACGTTCCCGTTTATACGAGCAAGAATTAGCAAAAAAACAAGCTGAAGATGCTACTAAACGTACTTCTCAAGTTAGTTCTGGAGATCGTTCAGCTAAAATTAGAACATATAATTATGCACAAGGTCGGGTAACTGATCATAGAATTGGCTTGACTTTATATGATTTGGGCAACATAATGAATGGTGATGTTCAAAAAATTGTTGACGAGCTGCAATTAGTAAACAATACAGAAAAATTGAAAGAAGCTAGCGAGGTTTTTTAATTCGTTAGAAGTATAAATTAAAGTAAAAACTGCCTATTGAATTATTTAAATTGTGCAGTTTTTTTATGCTTTTTAGATACTAGTTGACTTTAATAAACTTTAAGCTAACTTTGCAATACTTAACAGATAACTACATACCGTTTTGACTACAGAACAACTAATTGACCAAATTCATCTTAAAAACTCATTTTTATGCATTGGATTAGACGTTGATTTGAATAAAATCCCAAACCATTTTTTACTTTTAGAAGATCCAATTTTTGAGTTTAATAAAGCAATAATTGAAGCAACACATGATTTGTGCGTTGCTTACAAACCTAACACCGCTTTTTACGAGGCGTATGGTGTTAAAGGATGGCTATCCTTGCAAAAAACAATTGCTTATTTAAATGAAAAATATCCAGAAATATTTACAATTGCTGATGCAAAAAGAGGCGATATAGGCAATACTTCAACAATGTATGCCAACGCTTTTTTTGAAGAGTTAAATTTTGACAGTATTACTGTAGCACCTTATATGGGAAAGGATAGTATAGAACCTTTTTTAGAATTTGATAACAAGCATACTATTTTATTAGCATTAACTTCTAATACTGGAGCTTTTGATTTTCAAACAAATAAATATGAAGAGATTGAATTGTATAAAAGAGTTATCCTGACATCACAAACATGGAGAAATGCTCATAATTTAATGTATGTTATAGGAGCAACAAAAGCTGAATTTTTATTGGAAGTTAGAAAATTAGCGCCTTCAAGTTTTCTTTTAGTACCAGGTGTTGGAGCGCAAGGTGGAAGTTTAAAAGAAGTTTGTCAATTTGGATTAAATAAACAAGTGGGACTTTTAATCAATTCTTCTAGAGCGATTTTGTATGCATCAAAGGGTTTTGATTTTGCTGAAAAAGCTAGAATGGAAGCCTTACAAGTACAAGGAGAAATGAAAGAAATACTATTAGATTATCTAAAATAATTGCCTATTCTTAAGGAGAATCATTTGTTAAGAAGTGTTCCAATATAAAAAAACAACAATTGTATTCGTTTTTTTTGACTTGGTATAATTTAGATTACTGCACTTATAATTTATAAGAATAAACCCCAAACTATACATTTTATAAGTATAATTTGGGGTTTAAATTTGTTTTATCTTTTTAAAGCGAAGTGAGCCTTAAACTCTTTGAAATTTCCGTTCTCACCATATTTAATTACAAACCAATAATCATCAGACGGTGCCATCTCTCCATTAAATGTTCCATCCCAGCTGGTGTTAGCTTTGTCTAATATTGTAATTAGTTTTCCAAATTTATCAAATATAGCTACTGATGCAATGTTAATGCCTTTAACGCTCCAAGTATCATTATAACCATCAGCATTTGGAGTAAAGAATTTTGGATAATTAACAACAATTACTTCTTTTACAATTGAACCACAACCGTTTTTATCTTGAACGGTAACACTATGAATTCCCATTCCAACATTATCAAAAACAGGGTTGTTCTGAAAATTTTCATTATCTAATTGATATTCATAATCGCCTTCACCAGTTGCAGCAACAGTTATGGATTGGTATTCAGAAAAAGCATCGCTAACAGTACAAGTTACTGTTGGTATTTGAGATTGTATAACGTTTGTAGTTACAGGAATAGAGCAGCAATTGGTATTGATATTTGTTGCAATAACAGAATAATTACCTGGATTTGTCACAGAAAGTTGTGTAGCTGAGCTAATAACAGTTCCGTCTTGATCGCTCCAACTATAAGTATGATATGCAGTATTTAAACCAGTTGTAATAATGTGTGGTGTATTTGTACTAGAAGTTGGATCCAAACAAAGTACACCATTAGCTAGCTTAGGTTCAGGAAGTTTGTTCACTAGTATAGAAATTGGTTTAATATCAAAACATGAATCTGATGTTTTATTATTTACTCTTGCATATACAATGTTTGAAATTGTTGTTGTTATTTCATTAGTTTGACCAATAGCATTACTGTTATTTAAATAATAAGCAACTGTGTAATCATTCGCATTTTGATTTCCTAAAACATAAGGAGTTAGATTGGTTAAATCAAAATTGGTAATTCCATCATTAAATCCATCAGTGTCACAAATTGATCGTTTTTTAATTGGCACACTATTTACATTTGGTTTAGAATTAAATGAAACGGTAAAACTACTTTGATCATGACAACTATTTAAATTTCCATAAATGTAAATTGTTTGATTTGAAGATATTGTAGATCCTATAGCTAATTGATTTCCAGTTCCATTTAGACCAGTAAAGTAATGTCCAGTATTTAAACTTGGTAATGTGAATGCAGAACATGATGTTACATTTGGGAGTACATCAACTTTATATAGTGAGACAGTAAATTTTGTTTCAGATATACAATTTGGAGTATTTCCTGTTTGAGCAAAAACATACAAGGTTTGATTGGTTGAAATTACTTCTCCAGCTTGCAATACAGTGCCTAAGCCATTACTTTGTGTGAAATAATTACCAAGTGCTAAAGTTGGAAGAGTATAACTTTGACAAGTAACAACATTTTGAATGTTTGGTAAAACGGGAGTTTGTTTTACTGTTACTGTAAATGTATGTTCAGCAAAACAATTTGAATCTGTTGGTGAAACATTGTAAATATATAAAGTTTGAGTAGTTGCAATACCATTTCCGCTATGAAGTAAAGTTCCACCTCCAAGGCTTTGAGTATAATAGTTTCCATGGTTTAAAGGAGGCAATGTATAACTATCACAAACTTGTTGGTTGGAAAGTGTATCCACTGCTAAAGGATTAATTGTAATAGTAAAGCTACTTTGATCTTGACAGTTTTCAAATGAATTATAAATATAGATTGTCTGTGAAGTTGTAATTATAGTTCCAGCCATTAATTGACTTCCTGTTCCGTTAGGCGCTGTATAATAGTGTCCATTAGTTAATTCTGTAAGTGAATATGTATTACAGGTTGTTACATTCGGAAGTACAGCTGCTTTATATAATGTAATAGTGAAATTATTTTCAGCAGTACAATTGGGTATAGTACCAGTTTGTGCAAAAACATACACTGTTTGATTGTTATTAATTACATTACCCGCATGAAGCGAAGTTCCTATACCATTACTTTGTGTGAAATAATTTCCTATTGCTAAAGTAGGTAATGTATAACTTTGACAGGCAATTGTATTTTGAGCAATAGGTAAAATAGGTGTTTGATTAACAGTAACATTAAAAGTGTGTTCAGCAAAACAATTTGAATCTGTAGGCGAAACATTATAAACATACAAGGCCTGTGTAGAGGTTATTACATTTCCACTTTGAAGTAAATTACCTCCTCCATGACTTTGGGTATAATAGTTTCCGTTAGTTAAAACAGGTAAAGAATAACTATCACAAACAACTTGATTAGAAGGTTCGTCGGCTACTAAAGAGTTAATAGTAATTGTAAAACTGCTTTGATCATGGCAACTACCAATAGAATTATAAATATACATCATCTGAGAAGTTGATACTATTGATCCAGCAATTAATTGAGTTCCGGAACCATTTGATGCAGTGTAATAACTTCCGTAATTTAATATTGGCAATGTAAAGTTATTACAAGAAGTAACATTTGGTAAAACGACTGCTCTATGAATTGAAACCGTAAAACTATTTTGAGCTGTACAGTTTGGTGTTGTACCTGTTTGGGCATAAATATAGATTAAATGGTCGTTTGCTAAAACATCACCTGAATATAACAACCCGCCTTGTCCGTTACTTCCTGTGTAATAATTACCAACGGTTAAGGATGGAAGTACATAACTTTGACAGGTTGTAATATTAGGAGTAGTAGGTAAAATGGGAGTTTGATTGATAGTTATTGTAAAAGAATGTTCTGCATAACAATTTGAATTTACAGTTGAAACATTGTACACATATAATGTTTGTGTTGCAGTAATAACACTTCCACTTTGAAGTAAAGTACCTGTTGCATGACTTCCGGTATAATAATTTCCGTTAGTCAAAGCGGGTAATGTATAACTATCGCATGCACTAATGCTATTTGGTTCGTCAGCTATTGTATTGATGATAGTTACATTAAAATTAGATTCTGATGCGCAATTAGGTGTAGTGCCAGTTTGTGCAAAAACATATAAGGTTTGACTTGTGTTTATTACATCGCCAGCATGTAGCAAAGTTCCTAAACCATTATTTTGAGTATAATAATTTCCTAAAGTTAATGGTGCTAGTACATAATTTTGACAAGATGTAGTATTTTGGAATTTTGGTATAATTGGAGTGTAGTTAATTGTTACTGTAAATGAATGTTCAACAAAACAACTTGAATCAACGGAAGAGGCATTGTAGATATATAACGTTTGAGAAGTTGTAATAGCGTTGCCACTTTGAAGTAATGAACCTCCACCAAAATTTTGTGTGTAATAATTTCCATTTGCTAAAGCAGGTAAAATATAACTGTCACAAATCGATTGATTTGGAAGGGAATCTGCAACTGCTGTGTTGATAGTGATGTTAAAACTACTTTGATCATTACAGTTATTGAGCGATCCATAAATAAATATAGTTTGAGAAGTTGTAACTATAGCTCCAGCTTGTAATTGATCTCCTGTTCCGTTCGGGCCAGTGTAATAATTTCCTGAATTTAACACTGGAAGAGTATAAGAAAAACAAGAAGTAACATTTTGAAGAACAGTTACTTTATAAAGTGAAATTGTAAAACTATTCTGAACCGTACAATTTGGACTAGTATTCGTTTCGGCATATACAAATAGTGTTTGGTTATTGGTTATTATGGTTCCAGTTTGAAGTAATGTTCCTAAACCATTAGGTTGAGTATAATAGTTTCCAGTATTCAAAACAGGAAGCACATAGTTTTGACAAGTACTTATATTTTGAGATTGAGATATATTTGGAGTATGATTAATTGTAATAGTAAATGGGTTATTTAAGGTGCAATTTATTCTTTCTCCAGACTCATTAAATACAAAAAGCGTTTGAGTTGCTGTTATTACTGTTCCTGCAACTAAGTTAATTCCGGATCCATGTGGGCCGTCTAATTCGGTGTAATATTGGCCATTAAGTAATGGAGGTAAAGTATAACTATCGCAAGCCTGAACGTTTTGTGGTGCATCAGCCAAAACAGGTTGAACATAAATTGAAAAACTATTTTGAGAAGAACAAACAAAATTTCCAATAGAATTTGCTGCATAAATGAAAATTGTTTGTGTATTTGTAACACTTGAATTTGCAGGTAAAAGAGTTCCGCTACCATTAATTCCAGTATAATAATTTCCAATTGTAAGTGGTGTTAAAGTATATGAATTACAAACATCAATATTTGATCTAGAATCTATATTTGGGTATGGAATTATTGTTACCATAAAGGATGTTTCACTAATACAACCGTTATTGTTTAAATAAATGTAAACTCTTTGTGTTGTTGTTATCTCTGTTCCTGCATTTAATAGCATTCCACCACCCTGAGTGGCTGTAAAATAATTGCCCACTGTTATTGGAGGTAATGTATAACTTTGACATTGACTTATACTAGTTACAGGTGGAATTAAAGGAAGATAGATAGTAACACTAAACGGAACATCAAGGGTACATCCATCTGCAAATTGAGCAAAAACATGAAGATCTTGAGAAGTAGATATGTAATTACCTGCTGTTAATAAATTACCTGTACCATTTGGACCTGTATAATAATTTCCAATAGTTAAAGGGGGTAGTTTGTATTTCTGACAATCGTAAACATTTGCTATTGGAGCTATTCCTACATTTACTTTAAAACTTTTTTGAGTCCAACAATTTGGTGTTGTGTCGGTAGTGGCATAAACATAAATAGTTTGTGTTTGTGTTATGGAAGTACCAAAAGGCAAATTAGTTCCACTTCCAATTGGGCCTGTAAAATAATTTCCAACATTTAAACTAGGAAGTACATATTCAGTACAAACAGTTGTATTTGAAAAACTTGGAATAGATGGAGAATTGATTATTGTTATAGTAAAACTACCTTCTTGTGAACACGGGGTACCTGTTGTTGATGTATAATTTACATATATAGTTTGTGTGTTGGTAATTATATCGTTTGCATGTAACTGAGTTCCTTGTCTATTTGGCTGAGTAAAGTATTGCCCATAACTTAAGCTAGGTAAGGAGTAATTATCACAATGAGAACTGTTTATTGGCAATATACTCGCTATGTTTATAATTACAATAGTAAAACTAGATTGATTGTTACAAAAAGTATTGGTGTTGTAAACATACATTGTACAAGATTGATTTACAGATTGTCCAGCTTGTAGTAATGTTCCAGCACCATTAGGTTCTGTGTAATAGTTTCCGTTTTGAAGAACAGGTAACGTATAACTACCACATTTAATAACATTTGGCAAGTTGTCAACAATTGGTCTCGGATTAACAAATAACTGAAAGTTTGTTATTGAGAAACAGTTTTGATCGCCATTATTAGTTACTCGTACATAAACTACAGTTCCATTTGTTGCGGCATAATTCGTACTTACCGGATTTGTTTTTGTGACCGCATCATTTTGATTTTGATAAAAGGAAACAGTATAAAGTGTATTATTTAATCCATTCAAGACTAAAGTATTTTGAGCAGCTAAATTAAAAGTTGCTTTATGGTTTGTAAAATCTGTTTCACATAAAGTTAAGTTTTGTGGTTGCCCAATCACTGGAGGGGGGGTTACGTATAAATAAAAATATCTATATGCCGAACAGTTTGTTAGTGTATTTGTTACTAAAACATAGATCAATTTATTTCCAGTGCTTGAATATGGACTTGTTATTGGATTGGTTAAATTAAGTAAATTTGAAATAGAAGCAAAATATTGAACATTCATATATTGTAATCCATTTTTTACAATTGGAGTATTTAACTCTAAATCAAATAAATAGGACGTTGCGCCTGTGTTGCACTTAGTTAAATTAATTGGGTCAGGGTAGTTTATTTTAGGATAATACTCAATATGAACTGTATCTGTAAATGCTTGACATGGCAAAACTAGTTTATTATAAGTAACGCTATAATCACCAGGGGAGTTAATTGTTAAAGTAGCACCACTTTCATTTGGTAGTACCACCCCATTTTTTTTCCATAAAAAAGAATACTGAGAGGGATTTAAATTTGAGTTGATCACATAATTTGAGCTGTAACAAATAGCAGTATGTTCTTGAACAGTTAAATCCAATCCTAAAACATCCTGTCCAATATTAAGACTGTTTGAAGACAAGAAAATGGCTGAATCAGATAGTGGGTCATTTCTATCTGCAATGACAAGTTTAACGTGATAGGGTGTGTTTGCTTCTAAAGTATCATGAGCATGCATTAATACGGTTTGTCCATTAAAATTGGTTGGAGAGGCTAAGCTTGCTGAACCACCGTTGTAACTTCCAAAATAGCTTGAATTTGCAGAACCACATGATGAGTTGTATAACAAGTCTCTAATGGTTACAACCGAAATAGGTGTAGTTGTATTAGGTATAACAGCTAAATTTTTTGAATCTCCAGTATTCAAATTTGTAATAATAAATGCAAAAGCATCTGAAAATTGACATTGAAAATTACCGTATTCTTCAGATGCAAAAACAAAATCAAAACTAAACTGTGATGATATAGGTGTGAAATCAAATTCCAAAACGGTAGCATTAACAGAAGTCATGTTAATTCCTGCCTGAATTAATGTGTTGTCTAAAGTGGTGTCGCCTGGCCAAGCAGAAGAGCCGTCGTTTGAAAGGCTGGTATTTGGGCCAACGGCATTTGCTACATTTCCTGTGCTTAAAATAACGCCACTTTGAATTGGGAAATTGGGGTTAGTATTCGTAAAATACCCAATTCCATTTGAAGAACCAAAATTAGTTCCTGTACTGCTTGAAATATTTGAAGCATTAACACAAGGGGAATTAATTAAAACCGAATTTACCAATTGTGAAATGGTATAAGTTGAGGTATCAACTGTTATAGATTGAGAAAAAAAGAACTGACTAGTCCCAATTACCAAAAGGAGTATTATTTTTTTCATGACAGTAAAATTTAAAATTAACACTTAATCATTTTAATCAATAAAACACTGAGCTTCTATATGATTTTAATATAGTATAAAGTTAATCTACTATCAATAAACAATACATGACAATTATCACATTTTTATTTTTAAGATATAAAAAATATAAAAAATATAAAAAATAAATTTTTAGGTGTAATATTTTATATAAAAATTAAATAAAAAGTTAAATATTATTTTTTAGTTGTAAAATTTCGACTAAAAACATGTAATTTTTATTGAATTAATAAAAATTACAATTTTAATAGAAATGCAAACTAATTTAAAAAGAAGGGAGTTTGGATTTAGAAAAAACGCATTAGATAGCTTGTAAAGCCTCAATCAATGAATCGATATCTTCTTTTGTGTTGGTGTGGCTAAACGAAATACGTAAGCTAGGTTTGCTTAAATCGGTTTCATCTAAAAGTTCAGCCAGAACATGTGAAGGTTTAGAGCTTCCAGATTGACAAGCACTTCCCTTTGAAATAGCAATCCCTTTCATGTCTAAATGAAATAAAAGAAGGGCGCTTTTTTCTTCAGAAATGGGTAGCATAATATTACAAATAGTATAAAAAGTGGTTAATCCGCCATTGAATTTTACTGAAGGAAATACTTGTAAAAGTTGGTTTGTCAAATAGGTTTTTAAGCCACTGATGTATTCTTTATCTCGTTCTAAGGTTAGATTAGCTAGCTCTAAAGCGGTTGCCATTCCTACTATATTGTGTAAACTTTCTGTGCCTGCTCTTAGTCCTTTTTCTTGTTCGCCACCGTAAATTATAGGTTTTATAGCAATTCCTTTTCTAATATATGCAAAGCCAATTCCTTTTGGTCCGTGAAATTTATGTGCACTTGCTACCAAAAAATCAACAGTAGTGTTTTGTAAATCAAATGATGTTTTTCCCATTGATTGAACAGTATCTGAATGAAAATAAGCTTGATGTTCTTTGCAAATAACTCCAACTCGTTCAATGTCAAGCATGGTACCTGTTTCATTGTTTACATGCATTAAGGATACAAGTGTTGGTTTTTTATGAGAAAGAATAGTAGCAAGTTCTGTATAATCTATAGTGCCATTTGAATCTACTTTTAAATAACAAATTGCTATTCCAAATTCATTCTTTAGCTCTTCAATTGTATGTAAAACCGCATGATGTTCAACTTTAGTAGTAATAATCCGTTCTATTTTTAAATCCTTTACACACGATGTTAATATCCAATTGTTAGCTTCTGTACCTCCAGATGTAAATAGAATTTCAGTCGCTGTAGCATTAATAGCTTTTGCAATTTTTTTACGAGAAAGTTCCAAAACGTTTTTTGCTTGTCGACCAAAACTATGTGTGGAAGATGGATTGCCGTAGTTTTCGGTTAAAACAGTAGTTATTTCAGTAATAACTTCGGCTCTTAAGGCAGTTGTTGCGGCATTATCTAAATAAACTTTTTTCATCTCTGCAAATATAAATAATGTAATGTTAACAGTAAACAAATAGATTGTCTAATGCAAATTAAAATCCTATTTTTGCACCGTTTATCAGGATACTTTTTTTAAAATTGTATTTCTGTTTTGAAATAAATTGTATTTGATTATGAAAAAAATAGTATCACTTTTTAGTATAATAATGCTTTTAATGGCATGCGACGACGGAAATGTAACGGTACAAACCATTAATTTTGATTCAGTAACAGCACATAATTGTAATGATTTAGTTTATAAATTAAACTCAAACGAAGCTTTTATTATTGAAATCACAGAAAATGCTTTAGCATTTACAAATGAACCTACAGTTAGCAATACACCTAAAACGTATCAAATTAGTAGCGTTAACCATGTGGTATATCGGTTTTACAATGGAACAGTAGCTACAGCAAATATTTGTAGTACAATTCCTCCTGCAACACCATCAGTTTCTGAGGAATGGATTGCTACATCTGGGACTATTGAAATTACAACTACAGCAAACAAATCAACTAATTCAGCAACAAATGGTACACGAATTACAGGTTTCAACCATTATATTGTTCTTCGAAACATAACTTTTTCCAAACCAGTTGGAGAACAACGCTATGAAACATTTGTTTTTGGAAATTATACAACTACCCCAACAAACGCAATGCCATTAGGATTTACCACTTCAAGTTTTTTAACAAAATGCACTTCAAGTAACGTATTGAGTAACAGAAGTGGAAGCGAGGCATTAACGTTGGATATCGACCCAAGCCTAATCGTAGGTACTATTACTCCTGTGGGTTCACCAAGAAAAGGTTTGCTAAGTAGTACTTCAAATATTTTAACCTATCGATTGTTCGAAAGTATTATTTCGCAACCCGCAATTTGTTCAGGAACGCTACCAACTATTTTAGAAGAATGGAATGCAGTTGACGGAGTAATGGATGTAAGTGGAATTGTTGAAGTAACAACCGTTTCAAACGGGAGTGGTTTTTTACATTCCATACACTTAAAAGGGGTGACACTTAAAAAAGGGACTAGTGATTTTTATCTTGCGGACGATTATTATTTAGGTGATTATTTATCCAATTAAGTTACATTTTACTTTGTCTAATCAACACCTCAGTTGCACCTAAACCATATCTTTGATAATTAGCATCTTGAAACAGAAGTTGCTCGTACCGTCCCAGCAAAAAATCCAATTCGGCTTTCAAAACACCTTCTCCAACTCCGTGGATAAATACAATTTTTGGAATTCTGTTTCGAATAGCAAATTCAATATGTCTTTTTGCTGTTTCAGTTTGTAGGGTCAAAATGTCATAATTACTCATTCCGCGTTTATTCGGAACTAGTTTTTCAATGTGTAAATCAAATTCAGGTACACCAATTTCATATTTACTTTTTTTCTCTTTGACAAAACTTCTTAGTTTTGGGTCACTTTTTTCTTTTATTATTTGGTCTAAGTTAAATTTAACATCAAAATGATTTACACTTTTTGAACCATTTAAAGTAATCAACTCATGAGTTTGATATGTCATTAAAAAGCCATCTGTGGTTTCTATTGTAATTTCGTTTTTCGAAATTTTAGTAACTACTCCTTCAAAAGCTTCGTCTAAAACTGCAACTTTTGCTCCTATTTCAAATTGTTTTATCATAATTGTTTTCGTCTGAATTATCATCTTTTTTACTTGGTGTTTTAGCACTTAATCGCATCATGCCAAACATGAAAACAAGAATGCAAACACTCATTATATATACATTTTTATTTGGCTTACTTTGCTCGTATATTGCTACTATTATTGCCAGTATAGAAATAGGAAGGATTATTTTTTTCATTATATAGATAAATGTAATTAGGTTCAAATGTAAGTAACTTTATAAAAAAAATCTGCTTTTTAGCAGATTTTTGAAGTAAATTGAAAAGTGTAATTATTATTTTTCGAATTGTTTTAAAGTGTTACAAATAATGGCTATACATTCTAAAAGCTGCGATTCGGTCATTACCAATGGAGGTGCAAAACGAATAATATTACCATGTGTTGGTTTTGCTAGCAAGCCGTTGTCTTTTAACGCCACACAGATGTTCCAAGCGGTATCACTTTCTTCTGTATCGTTAATGACAATAGCGTTTAGTAATCCACGACCTCTAACAAGTGTAGCAATGGAAGAGGTTTTGATGTATTCGTTTAATTTTGAACGGAAAAGATTCCCTAAAAACCGAGCGTTCTGAGCTAAATATTCTTCCTCTACCACTTCAAGAGCAGCTTTAGCAACTGCTGCTGCTATTGGATTTCCTCCAAAAGTAGATCCGTGTTGTCCAGGTTTGATTACATTCATTATGGCATTGTTGGCTAAAACAGCAGAAACCGGATAAGCACCACCGGATAGAGCTTTTCCTAAAATTAAAATATCAGGGGTGGCATACGTTTCTTGCTTTTCGCAATGCTTTTCGCAAGTACAATCACCACAAACTGCTAGTAAAGAGCCTGTTCTGGCAATTCCCGTTTGAATTTCATCTGCAATGAATAAAACATTGTATTGGTTACACAGATTCTTGACATTCATCATGTAAGAATCATCTGGGGTAAAAACACCTGCTTCTCCTTGAATAGGTTCTACTAAAAAACCAGCAATATTGGCATTGTTAGCTAAAACTGTTTGCAAAGCCTCAACATCATTGTATGGAATTTTTACAAAACCAGCAGTGTAAGGGCCAAAGTTTTTTCGTGCATTTTCATCGTTTGAAAACGAAATTATAGTAGTAGTTCTTCCGTGGAAATTACCGTCACAAACAACTATTAGTGCTTCTTGTTCTTGAATTCCTTTAACTTCATAGGCCCATTTTCTACAAAGTTTCAAAGCGGTTTCAACAGCTTCTGCACCAGTATTCATTGGTAGTACTTTGTCAAAACCAAAATAGTTGGTTAAGTACTGCTCGTAGGGACCCAATTGATCGTTGTAAAAAGCCCGTGATGTCAATGTCAAGGTTTGTGCTTGATTAATCATGGCGTTTACAATTTTTGGATGGCAATGCCCTTGGTTAACCGCCGAGTATGCAGAAAGAAAATCGAAGTATTTTTTTCCTTCAACATCCCAAACAAAAACCCCTTCGCCTCGACTCAAAACCACAGGTAGTGGGTGATAATTATGCGCACCATATTTGTTTTCGAGTGCCATAATTTCGGTAGAACTCATTTTTTCTAAAACTGACATTAGAACTAAAGTATTTAAGTAATTTTCAACAATTCCTACTTGTGGTGAGAAATCAACCAATTTTTTTCAAAAATAAGGAATATTATTTAATTTTTGTAACAATTTCTTAAAATCAACATTGAAAAGTAGTTGGAAAAAAGAGCTTAAAAGAAATGATTTGTTTTTTTAAAGGGTATTGAACATTAAAAATAGAGAAAGAAGTTTATTATTAATTTGAAATCAGTTTGTCAAAAGAGTACCATTGAAATCGTTATAAATAGAATAGATGTCAATATGCATAACAAATAAAAATTGTTTAATAGAACGAATTTATAGAAAAAAAATTAATAGTAACCACCTTTCCGCTTTCATAATCATCAAGTAAGGCATGATTAAATGTGCCAATTTTCTTCAATTAACTTTTAGAACTGTAATTAGAAAACATTCATGTGAATTTTATGTTTTTTACTAATATAGTTCAATTAGTTTTGTTACTGTGTTCCAATTGCGCATTGTTGCCGTTATGTTCAATTTCTTTTCAATGTATTTTTGGTCTAAGCGCGTTTTACCAGCACCTACGACGTATTTGATATAAATTCTGTTGCCATCAATTACAGCTTCGTCAGGTTTGAATTGACTTATTTTTAAATCATTTATAGCAGTGTCTGCTAATTCTTTTGAGAGAAAAGCTACATATAGTTTCGTATGGTCAACTTCTTTTTCTTTTAAATAGGGATTGTTTGTAAAGCACTTTTCCAAATCTTTTTTGCCAATTACTATAGTAGGGACGTCGTGTCCAAACACCCTAAACAGTTCTTGCTTTATCTTGAATCCAACGTTAAAAGTATTTTCATCTGTTGTTTCTACAAATACGTTTCCCGATTGTATGTAGGTACTAACATTGGTAAACCCAAAAGCTTCAAGAGTGGTTTTTAAAGCGTCCATTTTAATCATATTATGACCAGATACATTGATGCCTCGAAGGAGTACTAAGTGTTTAACCATTATATTTTAGTTACCTTGTTATATTAAAATTTACTTTTAAAGTGCAAATATAGTAAATAGTCATACCTTAAAAATAGCTGCTCTTCAAGGTTTGACTTTAAAGATTATGAACTATTTATTTTTAAGTAATTATACATTAAATTAAAGTGTTTACAATAAAGAATGAATAGTTTAATTTTTTACTTGAAAATAGAAACTTATTCTAAACCAATGAGCTTTTAAACTCGAATAACAAAATGTTGTTTGGCTTGTTCGGTTCTAAAAAAAACAAGTCCCCATCTAAAGGTATCTATTGTTACGCGAACCTTTGTGTGGTTTTTGATATGTTCCCATGCTGCTTCCATTTCATCCGACCAATGTATGTCGTCAAAAATCCAAACTGTGTTAGCTGTTGCTGTTGGCAATAAATAATCAAAATAACAAATCGTTGCTTCTTTTTGATGATTACCATCAAAGTAAATCAAGTCAAACTTTTTAGAAACAACAGATTGGCTGGCGAGGTAAGTGCTGAATTCTGTTGCTATAAAATGTATGTTGTTAGGAATTAATCCAGTAGTTATCCATTTAGAAAATGTACTTTTTGCAATCAACATAGTGTTAGGACAACCTTCAAGAGAAGTAATGTTGGCTTTAGGATTACCTAATGAAAGCGTTGCGGTAGCTAATCCAACTGAAGTTCCAAGCTCTAAAATATATTCGGGTTGCAAGTACCGCACGATTCTGAACAATAGGGCAGCTCTTTTTTTAGAAATTCCTGCTGTTTTTGCAATTTCAGCAATTTTTCTATTGTTGCTTTTAAAAACTTTGGAACCAACTCCAAAATCGGTTACGGACAGAAATTCGTTATTATTAATTAGGTTGAATCGGTGTCTTTCTAAAACAGAATAGTCGTCATAAATGGTTTTATCATAAAAGCATTTGGTAACCAGATTAAAGATAAAAGGAGAATGTACACCATGTTCATTAGTTGCCTTCCATAGAAATTGTAAATAAGCGATTAATTGTCTGAACATAAATAGTGGTTTCAAAATTGCAAAGTTACACTGTTTCTATTTAATATAGACCTTGAATTCGTATTTCCAACTTCCAATTTTAAATCTATCTTTGCTTGTTTTAGCTTAATTACTAACTAAAGCCTTTTACTATGAAAGATAAGGAAAATCTTCAAACTTCAATACCTATTTCTGCCGCAGAAATTGAGCGATGTATTGTTTTGTTAAATCAATTGAACACCAACACAACTCAAATATTTGAAATTCCTAAAGACCAACGAACCGCATTAATTAAAGCTGCAGGAAAATTCTCTAGACCAGAAAGAGATGAGCTTTCACGAAGAAAAAAAGAAGGAAAACTGGTTGCAAAACGCAAAATGGAAAAACGAGACAAAACTACTCGGAAGGAAACTGGAATTCGGTATGCCAGAGAAGCTACTGTTTTTGTTGCGCCACAACTTTTGCTAGAAAATGAATTAGCCAATAAAAAGCCACTTTTTTTGGAAAAATCAAAAAAATGCTACATCTGCAAAAAAGAATTTGCTGTTATGCACCATTTCTATGATTCGATGTGTAAAGTATGCGGCGATTTTAATTATTCCAAACGCTTTCAAACTGCCAATGTTGAAGGTCAAGTTGCCTTGTTAACAGGCTCTCGATTAAAAATTGGTTATGAAATTGCCTTACAGCTATTGCGTGGCGGGGCAACCGTAATTGCAACAACAAGATTTCCAGTTGATTCTGCGTTACGTTTTTCAAAAGAACCCGATTTTAAAGTATGGAGCAATCAGTTGAAGATTTATGGATTGGATTTACGACACATTCCAAGTGTTGAAATTTTTTGTAACGTAATTGAGCAAAATTATCCAAAGCTAGATATTTTGATCAATAATGCTGCGCAAACCGTTAGACGACCTTCTGGGTTTTATACCCATTTAATGGAAAAAGAGGAACGTCCAATTTCTAGTTTTTCTAAAGAAGTTCAAAGTATTCTTTTTGATCATACTAACTGTTTGCAAGAATTAAAAACGTTAACAACTGTAGATACAGCGCAACAGAATATGCCTGTAACTTGGCATGGACCCGAACCTGGTATTGGACTTCGAGCTTCAGCTAAGTTATCACAAATTCCTTATAGTTTTGATAATACGCTTGTGGCAAGCGAAATTTTTCCAGAAGGTGCACTCGATGCTGATTTACAACAAGTAGATTTACGAACGACTAATAGTTGGCGTTTGCGTTTAGGTGCAATTGAAACAACAGAAATGATAGAGGTTCAATTAGTAAACGCTGTTGCACCTTTTGTATTGTGTAACCGCCTTTCTGAAGTGATGAAAAAAGAAAATACGGGAAAAAAGCATATCATAAATGTATCAGCAATGGAAGGTAAATTTCATCGTTTTTTTAAAGAAGACCGCCATCCACATACCAATATGGCAAAAGCAGCTTTGAATATGCTTACTCATACATCGTCTGGTACATTGGCAAAGCACGGTATTTTTATGAATGCTGTTGATACCGGATGGGTAACAGATGAAGACCCTGCTGAATTAGCTAAAAGGAAACAAGAACAAGAAGATTTTCAACCGCCTTTAGATATAGTAGATGGAGCGGCAAGGGTTTTGGATCCACTTTTTGACGGGATTAATACCGGAAAACACTGGTGTGGCAAATTCTTAAAGGATTACCATCCTATACCTTGGTAAAAATCACTTAACAAAATTTAAAAGAAAGGAGCATACTTTTTCAGTAGGCAATCCTACAACATTAGTATATGAACCTTCAATTTTGGAAATGCCAACAAGTCCTATCCAATCTTGAATGCCGTATGCACCAGCTTTGTCAAAAGGTTTATAATTTTTTAAATAATAATGAATAGCTTCATCTGCTAATGGAGAAAATGTAACACTTGTGGTTTCAAAAAGCGTTGTAATTTGTTCAGTAGTTTTAAAGCAAACGGAAGTAATTACTTGATGGGTAGCTCCAGCCAAACTTTTTACTATTTGGAATGCATCATCATAATTTTTTGGTTTACCTACAGCTTTATTATTAAACCATACAATGGTATCACTTGAAATTAAAAGGTCGTTTTTTTCAAGTTCGTTTTGAAAAGCATTTGCTTTTAATTCCGCTAAAAAATTAGTAATTTCTTCAGCAAAAAGATGTTCCGGATAAACTTCATCAATGTCTTTTAGTCTTATTTCGAAATCCAAATTCAAATCTTTTAAAAACTGTTGTCTTCTTGGAGATCCAGATGCTAAAATAATATTTATATTTTTTAGTTTTTCTTTAAGCATGATGCAAAATATTATAAGAAATGATTCCAATTGAAACAACACCAAAAAACACAATCCATTTTAAGAGTAAACTTAACTGACTAAAATCACTTTTGGTTTTTGCAGACCAAATTTTTACCGTAAAATAGAGTAGTGGGGCTAATATGAAAATCAAACAGTAAAGAGTACTTATTATTAATTTGTTAGAAAAAACATACATGTTGAGATAGTATAAAACAGCTATGATTGGAAGGAAACTTACAACAAATACCAACTTTGTAGTCCTTGAAATACCTAAAACGATAGGTAATGTTTGCATACCTTCGTTAGCATCACCATCATAATCTTCTAAATCTTTTACAATTTCTCTTATGAAATTTAATAAAAAACCAAAAAACGCATAGTCAATTACTATTTTGAAATACATACCCATTATGGGTTGATTTGCAGTATCTGTAACAGGAAGTAGATCGAAAATACCAACTATTAAAATACTAAAAGAAAGTAGCAATGCAACAAGAATATTACCAATAAGTAAACTTTGTTTTAAATTAACTGCATAAAAATAAAGTGTTGCAGCGATGACAATGAACATTGCTGCAAAACCAGGTTTGTTAATCAAATTTGCTAAATAAAAACCAATGGCTACACCCGTAAAAGTAAATGCCATATATATGTTGTAAGCTTTAGCTTCGGAAATTAAAGTACCAACCACCACTTTTTTTGGACAATTAATTGCATCGGTTTCAACATCCATTATGTTGTTGATTATATAACCTCCTGCAGCGATACAAACCGTTGTTAGTGCTAATAAAAAAGCATTAAAATTACTTAAACCCAAAGGAATATTTTGAAATTTTAAAAAACCAAAATGCAAAACTAACTGCATAGCAGCTAGTAATATTAAATTTTGAAAACGAATTAATTTAAGATAGTTCATAGGACAAGCTGTAAAATTTTATTCAATTTTTTAATTAAGGAATCAATTAATCGTGTTTGCCATCAAAATAACTGTGCCATTTTCCTTGAACACGCATCACCTGTTCAATTACATCTCTAACAGCACCATGGCCTCCATTTTTATGAGAAATGTAATTCGAAATAGCTTTAATTTCCGGACTTGCATCTTGTGGACAGGTAGGTAAACCTACAAGTTGCATTACATGGTAATCAGGAATGTCATCGCCCATGTAAAGCACATTTTTCGCTTTTATTTGATACAATTCGGTATATTCTTTAAATGTTTCAACTTTGTTTGGTGAAGCCAAATGAATGTCAGTTATACCTAAATTCCGCAAACGAATTCTTACGCCTTCATTATTACCTCCAGAGATTATACAAATATTATAACCGCTTTCTAAAGCAGCTTTCATGGCAAAACCATCTCTAATATTCATTATTCGCAACATTTCACCAGTTTGAGTAATGTGAACAGAGCTGTCTGTTAAAACACCGTCAACATCTAATACAAATGTTGAAATTTGATTCATTATTTCTTTATAACTCTTTTCCATGATTTTGAATTGATTTTGTAAGTAGTTGGTATAAAATTTTTTGGTCTTCATTTTTCAAAAAAGCCAAATGAGATTCAATAGTTTGTTGATCGTTTCTAATTGCAGGTCCAGTTTGGGCATCAATTGGCGATAGAAGTGTAATTTTATTTGCGGTTTCTACAAGTAAGGGTTTTAATATGTCAAAAGGTACCTGATGCTCTTTGCATATTTCAAATCCAATGGTGTACAAATGATTTACAAAATTATTTGTAAAAACTGCCGCTACGTGAAGTGCTTTTCTTTGAATTGATGAAATTGAATACACGGAATTGGAAATGGTAGCAGCAATAGTTTGTAAAACACGATAATCATCCTCATTTTCACTTTCTAAACAAATAGGAACAGTTTTAAAATCAACCGTTTTATTTTTAGAAAAAGTTTGTAATGGATAAAAAACACCTTTTCTATTATGGTTACTTAAATTTTGAATCGCAACACTTCCAGATGTATGAACAACTAATTGATTATGAAATGGAATTTGTTTTGAAATTGTTGTAACTGCATCATCTGAAACGGCAATTATAACTAAATCTACAACTTTTAAAGCAGTTAAATCGGTACAAATTTGTTCAGACGTAAGTAGTTTTTCTAATACAATTGTATTACGTGCATATACTTGTTGCAATACAATGTTTGGGGCTTTAGAAAAAGCTTGAATTAGATGGTGGGCAATATTTCCGGAACCAATAATAGACACTGAAATCATTTGGCTAAAATAGAAAAAAACCGATTGCAGAACAAAGAATTTATTTGTCAAAGCAATTTGATAGTAAGTATTTAATTAATTGTTAAATATTATCTAAAAAATATAAAGTTCAATTCATTAAAATTTAAGTACTTTGCCAAGAAAATAAAAATAAAATGGCAAGGATATTAGCATTAGATTACGGTCAAAAAAGAACAGGAATAGCGGTTACAGATGATTTTCAAATCATAGCTTCTGGACTTGCTACAATTGCTTCCGAAAAGCTGATGCCCTATTTAGAAGCATATTTTAAAAGAGAAAACGTTGTAAAAGTTTTAATTGGTGAACCTAAGCAAATGAATGGAGAGCCATCAGAAAGTGCTGTGATTATCGAAAAATTTGTTGCTGATTTCAAATTAAAATTTACTGAAATGCAAGTGATTAGAGTCGATGAACGCTTTACTTCAAAGATGGCATTTCAAACCATGATTGATAGTGGATTAAAGAAAAAGCAACGGCAAAATAAAGCCTTACTCGATGAAATTTCAGCAACAATTATGCTTCAGGATTATTTGACTCGTAAAATGATTTAATTAACTTGAAATTTGTTTACTTTTGCGTCCGAATTTTGAAGAGTTGAAACTTCAATTATTAAAATTAATGCAACCATGATTTTACCAATAGTAGGTTACGGCGACCCTATTTTAAGGAAAGTAGGAATAGACATAACACCAGAATATCCTGATTTAGATGCTTTAATTGTAAACATGTACGATACCATGGATAATGCCTATGGTGTTGGTTTGGCTGCTCCTCAAATTGGTCTAGCCATTCGATTGTTTATAGTAAACACAGAGCCTTTTAGCGAAAGTGAAGATTTGTCGGAAGAAGAACAAGGGCAACTTAAAAATTTCAAAAGAACTTTTATTAATGCTAAAATGATAAAGGAAGAAGGAGAACTTTGGGGTTTTAACGAAGGATGTTTGAGTATTCCGGATGTTAGAGAAGATGTTTACAGAAATGAAAGAATAACGTTGGAATATTGCGATGAGAATTTTGAGAAAAAAACCGAAGTTTTTGACGGTATGATTGCACGTGTCATTCAACATGAGTACGACCACATAGAAGGAATTTTATTTACTGATTTAATTTCGTCATTAAAGAAACAGTTAATTAAAAAGAAACTTCAAAACATAATGGATGGAAAAGCCAGACCAGATTATCGAATGCGTTTTTGTAATAAAAAAGGACGATAATTTTATTATTTTTAATACAAACAATTAAATATATTTGTGCCCTCCAAACAATTTTAGAAAATGAATTTAGAAAAAATATTAGCAATTTCAGGAAAACCAGGTTTATATGCCTTAAAAGTACAAACCAGAACAGGATTTGTTGCAGAATCTCTTCTCGATGGAAAAAAAATCACAGTAGGTTTACGAAGTAATGTGAGTTTACTTTCTGAAATTTCAATGTATACTCACAGTGCTGAAAAACCATTAGCAGAAGTGATGCGAGCAATTGCGGTAAAAGAAAATAATGGCCCTGCAATTTCTCACAAGGAAGATCAAGCTAAATTAGCGGATTATTTTAAAGAGATAGTTCCAGATTATGATGAAGAACGCGTTTATGCGTCAGACATTAAAAAAGTTTTTAATTGGTATAATTTATTACAATCAAAAGATTTGGTTTCTCAAGAAGAACCTAAAATTGAAAATGCAGAAAAAATTGTAGAAACAGTTGTTGATGAGGTAAATGCAGCTACAAAATCAGCTAAAAAGCTTAAAAAAGAATAATATTAACAACTAAAAATAGTTCATCCTGTTAAGATTTTTCTTGACAGGATTTTTTATTTTTACAACCAAAAAACTAGCATGAATTCTAGAATGCAACAGTTACAAGCTTTTGAAAGATTGCTCACAATCATGGACGAATTACGGGAAAAATGTCCTTGGGATCAAAAGCAAACATTTCAAAGTTTAAGACACTTAACTATAGAAGAAACCTATGAATTAGGAGATGCCATCTTAGATAATAATAGTACTGAAATCAAGAAAGAACTTGGCGATTTGCTTTTACATATTGTTTTTTATGCTAAAATTGGAAGCGAAAAAAACGATTTTGATATAGCCGATGTTTGTAATGAAATTTGCGAAAAACTAATTTTTAGACATCCCCACATTTACAGTGATACTGTTGTTAAAGACGAGGATGAGGTAAAAAAAAATTGGGAAAAATTAAAATTAAAAGAAGGAAAAAAATCAGTTTTAGAAGGCGTTCCTAAAAGTTTACCCGCAGTTGTAAAAGCAAGTAGAATTCAAGACAAAGTTAAAGGAGTAGGTTTTGATTGGGAGGAACCAAGTCAAGTTTGGGATAAAGTTGAAGAAGAAATACAGGAATTAAAGATTGAAATTCAAAATGGGAATCAAGATTTAATTGAAGCTGAATTTGGAGACGTTTTATTTTCATTAGTAAATTATGCGAGATTTTTAAAAATAAATCCGGAAGATGCTTTGGAACGTACAAATAAAAAATTTATAAAAAGATTTCAATATCTTGAAAGTAAGGCCGAAGCATCAGGAAAATCATTGTCGGATATGACCTTAAGTGAAATGGACGTATTTTGGGAAGAAGCAAAAAAACTATAAATATGACAATTTTTTGGTTTAGACGAGATTTAAGATTAGACGATAACAAGGGTTTTTTTGAAGCATTACTAAACAGTAAAGAAGTTTTACCCATATTTATTTTTGACATTTCAATTCTAGAACAACTGCCCAAAAACGATGCTAGAGTAAGTTTTATTCATGATTCATTAACAAAAATGAATGAAGAAATAAAAAAACTTGGCAAAAGTTTAGCAACATTTCATGGAGATCCTTTATCGGTATGGAAACAATTAGTTATCGAAAATAATGTTACAAAAGTTTTGTTTAATAGGGATTACGAGCCGAAAGCAAGGGCTAGGGATAAAGCAATATACGAATTTTTAGTATCTCAAAATATAGAAGTAACAACTTTTAAAGATCAAGTAATTTTTGAAAAAAATGAAGTCGTAAAAAATGATCAAAGCCCATATGTTGTCTATACACCGTATTCAAAAAAATGGAAAGAAAACGCAACTAAAATTAGATTTGAAAATTTCCCATCAACTTCGTACTTAAATTCTATAGTAACACATTCCTATCCTTTTTTAACATTAGAGGATATTGGTTTTGAAAAATCGAAAATTATAATTGCTTCGTATTCAACTACAACTGATCTCATTCAAAATTATGAAGCCACAAGAAATTTTCCGGCATTAGATAGTACTTCAAAATTAGGTATTTATTTACGATTTGGAGCAGTATCTATTCGACAAATTGTAATGATTGCTATGAATCATGAGAACGAAACTTTTTTGAATGAACTCATCTGGAGGGAGTTTTTTATGCAAATTTTATGGCATTTTCCACACACAGTCAACAAAAGCTTCAGACCAAAATACGACGAAATAAAATGGGAAAATTCAGAAACTAATTTTCAAAAATGGTGTAAAGGTAGAACAGGCTATCCAATAGTTGATGCGGGAATGCGAGAATTAAACACAACTGGCTATATGCACAATAGAGTGCGAATGATTGTAGCTAGTTTTTTATGTAAGCATTTATTAATTGATTGGCGATGGGGTGAAACTTATTTTGCACAAAAGTTATTAGATTACGATCAAGCAAGCAACGTTGGAAATTGGCAATGGGCAGCAGGCTCAGGAGTTGATGCTGCGCCTTATTTTCGAATTTTTAACCCAACGGAACAAGTTAAAAAGTTTGATAAAGAATTAAAATACATCAAAAAATGGGTGCCTGAATTTTCAGAAATTCGATATATAGAACCAATTGTAGATCATAAAACAGCTAGAGAGCGATGTTTAAAGGTTTACAAGGAAGCTGTAGGCTAATTAATTCAAAATTAATTTGATTTAATTTTCATCTAAAGAAAAAAAATCAAAATAAAAATTTATAAACAAAACCAAACCCTTATTTTTGCTTTATGGCTAAAAAAAATACAGACAAAGTAGTCTTTCATCAAATAAAAGTTCTTGATGCTGGAGCAAAAGGAGTTTCTGTTGCAAAAGCACCTGACGGAAAAATAATATTCATATCAAATGTTGTGCCTGGAGATGTTGTAGACGTTCAGACATTTAAAAAAAGAAAAGCATTTTATGAAGGTAAAGCAATAAAATTTCATGAATTTTCAGAACACAGAGTAACTGCCGTTTGCGAACATTTTGGTGTTTGCGGAGGTTGTAAGTGGCAAAACATGAATTATTCTCAACAACTATTTTACAAACAAAATGAAGTTAAAAGTCATTTACAACGAATAGGGAAAGTAAAACTTCCAGAATTTGAACCCATTTTAGCTTCTGAAAAACAGTTTTTTTACCGCAACAAAATGGAATTTTCATTTTCAGATAGTAGATGGTTAACATTTGATGAGATTGAAAGCCTTAATGAGTTTTCAGATAGAAATGCTTTAGGATTTCATATTCCTAAAATGTGGGATAAAATACTAGATATAAAGAAATGCCACTTGCAGGAAGATCCTTCAAATGCAATTCGAAATGAAATTAAAAAATTTGCATTAGAGCATGGGCTTACTTTTTTTAGTCCTAGAAATCAACAAGGATTACTCCGGACAATGATGATTAGAACTGCATCAACTGGAGAAATCATGGTTTTGATACAGTTTTTTGAAGATGACAAGTCAAAAAGAGAATTGCTTTTAAATCATATTGCAACTACTTTCCCTCAAATAACTTCATTGCAATATGTTGTAAACAGTAAGCAAAACGACACTATTTACGACCAAAATATAATTCTGTTTAAGGGAAGGGAGTATATTTTAGAAAACATGGAAGGTCTAAGTTTTAGTATAAATGCAAAATCATTTTACCAAACAAATTCAGACCAAGCCTATGAATTATATAAAATTACTAGGGATTTTGCAGGATTAACGGGGTCTGAAATCGTGTATGATTTATACACAGGTACTGGAACTATTGCACAATTTGTATCTAAAAATGCAAAGAAAGTTATTGGTGTTGAAAGTGTACCAGAAGCAATTATTGATGCAAAAGCAAACGCAAAACGAAACGGAATTACAAATTGCGAGTTTTTTGTTGGCGATATGAAAGTAGTTTTTAATGATACATTTATTTCGCAACATGGAAATCCTGATGTAATTATAACAGATCCACCTCGAGACGGTATGCATGCAACGGTGATTGAACAAATATTAAAAATAGCACCTAAACGAATTGTTTATGTTAGTTGTAATTCTGCAACACAAGCTAGAGATTTAGCCTTGATGGATGAAAAATATACTGTTGTAAAAGTACGACCAGTTGATATGTTTCCTCAAACCCATCATGTTGAAAATGTTGTACTTTTAGAAAAACGGTAGTATCTCATGAAAAAAATAATTCTTTTTTTAGTAGCGCTTTGTTTTACACTTTCAAGTTGTGAAAAAGATGATATTTGTGACCCTGCTACTTCAACTACTCCTAATTTAATTGTTACTTTTTATGATGCTGCTAGTCCAACAACGACCAAAAACGTCACGAGTTTAGCAATTGTTGATGCTGTTACGTCCAATATTTATGGAACTTTTAGTAGTATTAGTAAAATTAAAGTTCCATTAAATCCTATGAGTACAGTAGCAAAATATAAATTTATTTTAAATTATGGCAATTTAGATCCAACTTTGGTTTATGAAGCACAACTTGAATTTAATTATTCAACTCAAAACAGATATGTTTCCAGAGCTTGTGGATTTAAAACAATTTATGAGCTTGAAGACAATACTCCGACTTTAACACCAGCAACAACAGCAAATTGGATACAACAGCTTAACGTAGAAACGACATCAATTACAGATGAAAATACAACACACATCAAAATATATTTTTAAATTAGTTTTGATTTTCCTTTGTATCAATGCAATAGCTCAGGAGAAAAACCAAAAAGACGATCAAAAAAAAGATTCAATTCCTGTTAAAATGGAACGATTTGGAGTTCGTTTTGGAGTAGATTTATTTAAATTTAGCCGATCACTTTACGACAAAAATTACAAGGGAATTGAGTTTGTAGGAGATTACAAATTAACCAAAAGTCATTATATAGCAGCGGAATTAGGAAATGAAAATAAAATAACCGACGATACTCGATTAAATTTCACAACGAAAGGATCTTATATTAAAATAGGTTTTGATTATAATAGTTATGAGAATTGGCTAAACATGGAAAACATGGTTTATGTAGGACTAAGATATGGAGTAAGTACTTTTACTCAGGAACTAAATACGTATAAAATATACAATTCAACGCCTTTTTTTGGAGAACAACCAATCCAGCAGTCTGGCGAAAAATATAATGGATTGTCAGCACAATGGCTTGAATTTGTTGCTGGAATTAAGGCAGAAGTTCTAAAAAATATTTATGTTGGATTTAGTGTTCGATTAAATAAATTAGTTGTCAATAAAAAACCTGAAGCCTTTGACAATCTTTATATTCCTGGTTTTAACAAAACGTATGATGGTGATTTTGGAGTTGGATTCAATTATACGGTATCTTATTTTATTCCATTTTATAAAACAAAAGTGACAACTACTAAGAAAAAAGAGAAAAAGTAAATTATTTTTTTATTTTAACATCCAAATGGAAATCTTTTTTAATTTCTTTTATTGCTAACTTAATGGCGTTGTTTAAACTTTTATAAGTGTCTATAATTTCTTTGCGTTTACCACTACTTAAACTCCATTTTTGCACTAAAATTATTTCCTCAAATGCAGCGTTCATACCCATCAAATCCAAATAAGGATTAATTTTAGCTGCACTTTCAGCCACTGATTTATATTTTTTTTCATCAATAGTTTCTTTTAGATTTTCTATTAATTTTGGAATTTCAAATACAAAATATTGAATTTTTTCTTGAACAAATGCATCTTCATCGTTTGAAAGTGCATAAACTTTTGCTAAATTATAGTGTAGTGCCATTATTTTACTTGAATTCTAAATAACTTATTACCTTCTAAATAACCTTCTAAAATATCGTTTGGACGCACTAAAGCAACACCTTCTGGAGTTCCAGTAAAAATAATATCTCCTATTTTTAAAGTAAAAAATTGGGATACATAAGCTATTAATTCGTCAATTTTCCATAGCATTAAAGAAGTATTGCCAATTTGAACAGTTTTACTGTTGTTTTTCAATTCAAAATTTAAGGTGTCTAATGAATTAAATATTGTTTTTGATACGAAATTGCCAATTACAGCAGATCCATCAAAAGCTTTTGCTTTTTCCCAAGGCAATCCTTTGTCTTTCAATTTTTTTTGTAAATCTCTGGCTGTAAAATCAATTCCTACACTTATTTCGTCGTAATAATTTGAAGCTAAATGCGCATCTATGTATTTTCCTACTTTATTAATTTTCACTATTAATTCAATTTCATGATGAATATCTTCGGAAAATTCTGGAATTACAAATGGATGTTGCTTTAATAAAACAGCTGAATCAGGTTTTAAAAAAACAACAGGCTCTTCAGGCCTTTCATTTTGTAATTCTTCTATATGCTTACTGTAATTCCTTCCAATGCAAATAATTTTCATTCAAAAAATGTATTTAGGCTATAATTATGAATTTGTTATGATTTAATTTCTATTTTGTGTTTAATTTGCGTAGCTTAATACCCGTTAAAACTTTTTTAGTGTATAAGGGAAAATCTGCATTTTGGATCCAACTGTAATATCCTGGTTCGTTTTCCAAAACTTTTTCAACTTTTGCACCTTTGTGTTTGCCAAATGTAAAAATTTCATCTCCATCTTTATCTATAGCTATCATACCTGCAAAATCGACTATTTTTTTTCGGGTTGTAAATTCTGATAAACTTTTAATATTGTTTTCTAAATCAGGGTATCTGTCCAGCTGTGCTTTTAATATTTCATACGTAGCCATTGTATCTGCTTCTGCAGAATGGGCATTTTCAAGTGACTGATTACAATAAAACTTATATGCTGCGCTTAATGTACGTTCTTCTTTTTTATGAAAAAGAGTTTGTATATCAACAGATACACTGTTTTTCATATCAAAATCGACTCCAGCTCTAAGTAATTCCTCTGCTAAAAGCGGAATATCAAAACGATCAGAATTGAATCCACCTAAATCAGAATCTTTAATCATTGCATGTATTTGGGTAGCTAACTCTTTAAAATTCGGTTCGTTAGCTACTTTTTCATTTGTAATTCCATGAACGGCTGTTGTAGCTGCTGGAATAGGAATTGTTGGGTTAACTAGCCATGTTTTACTTTCAGTTGTTCCATTTGGAAATACTTTTAATATGGATATTTCTACAATACGATCTTTTCCAATGTCAATTCCAGTAGTTTCTAAATCAAAAAAGCAAATAGGTTTATTTAGTTTTAGTTCCATTATGAGGTTTTAGAAGACAAATATAATTTTTTCAATTGCTTTATTTTAATAAAATGTAAAGATTTACAAAAAATAAAAAACCCGACTATTTTTAATAATTTAGTCGGGTTATCGTTTATATTTTTTTGTATTAAAAGTCTCTGTTTATATCAAAGGATTCTAAATAATCAGCAACTCTTTTAACAAAACTGCCACCTAAAGCTCCGTCTACAACTCTATGATCATAACTGTGTGATAAAAACATTTTCTGACGAATTCCAATAAAATCGCCTTCTGGTGTTTCAATTACTGCAGGCACTTTACGAATTGCTCCAAGAGCTAAAATACCTACTTGTGGTTGGTTTATGATTGGCGTTCCAAATACAGAACCAAAAGTTCCAACATTAGTAACTGTATACGTTCCTCCTTGTGTATCGTCTGGTTTAAGCTTTCCGTTTTTTGCTCTATTTCCCAAATCATTGACAGCTTTTGCCATGCCAACTAGGTTTAATTGATCTGCATTTTTAATAACTGGCACAATCAAATTTCCATTTGGTAAAGCTGCAGCCATTCCAAGATTAATATTTTTCTTTTTGATTATATAGTCACCATCAACTGAAATGTTCATGCCTGGAAAATCTTTCAATGCTTTAGCTACTGCTTCCATCATGATTGGAGTAAAGGTCAGTTTTTCTCCTTCACGTTTTTCAAATGCTCCTTTAACTTTGTCGCGCCATTTTACAATATTTGTAACATCAACTTCAATAAACGACTGAACGTGTGCCGAAGTTTGAACAGAAGCGACCATGTACCCTGAAATTAATTTTCGCATTCTATCCATTTCGACTATTTCATCGCCACCGTTTACTGAAACGGGAACTACTGAAGAAGCTATTGTTTGTGGCTTTTGAGTCAAGGGCTGAGCAACAATATTTGGACTTTCTGATTTTGAATTACGACTTTCAACAAATTTCAAAATATCTTCTTTTGTAACTCGACCTTCTTTTCCTGAACCAGAAATACGTTCTAATTCACCAATTGAAACATTTTCTTGTTTGGCAATATTTTTAACTAAAGGAGAGAAAAATTTGTCTGAATTTGAGAATTCAATTGGAGTTGCAACAATTTCTTTGGCAATTTCTATTGCTTTTGATACTTCCTGAATCGCTTCATTTAATGGTTTTGAGACACTTTCGCTTGCAGAATCTGTTTCAATAATCGCAATGGTTTGTCCAACTTGAACTAAATCATCTTTTCCAAATAATTGTTCAATTAAAACACCAGAAACTTCACTTGGAACTTCGCTATCAACTTTATCGGTAGCAATTTCCAAAACAGTTTCGTCTGTTTCGATTTTGTCTCCAACTTGTTTTAGCCAATTAGTAATTGTTGCTTCTGCAACGCTTTCTCCCATTTTAGGAAGTTTTAATTCAAATCTTGCCATATTATTAATCTAAAAGGTGATTTTTATTTACAGTCTGCAAAATTAGTATTTTTTTTTAGGAATTACCAAGAATAAGATAATTTTACAGTCAACTTATGATGCAAATGTAACGATTTCTCCTCTATCATTTTTAGAGTTACTTCCAATTAAAAAATGACTGGAATGTGGAATTAATTTGAAAGTACTTTTTATGTTTCGATTATTTTCCATAATCTGTATTGCATTTTTATACGAAATAGTATTTGTGTCAATCAGATATTCAACAGATTCTGTTTCGTAATTTACACATCGATTTAGCTCAATGTCCTCTTTTCTTAAAGCATTTTTGATTTTTCCATGTAAGTCATTTGAATTTGTATTTTCTGTAATTAAAACATATTTAGACGGATTTCTTATTGTTTTTTGTTTTCCTTCAAACATTTTAATAACAGAAAATAGAACCATACCTATTCGCATAAAAAAAGAAAAAAACGCAGAAGCTTTAAAATGTTTTGTATAAAAAAAGTTCATCGCTTCTTGAAATCGCTTCATATACTTACCATCTTTTACAGTGCTTTCCCCTTTAAAGTGAATAACCGTTGTGTCGCTAAAATAGTAGTTTGATTTTCCTTTTTTTAAAGCCAGGTAACTTAAATCAATATCATCAGAATACATGAAACAATTTTCATCAAAACCTCCAATTTCAACGTACAAATCCCGCTTCATAACCATAAATGCACCTACTAAAATGGCTACTTTACCGGATTGATTTTCATTCAAATGTTGTGCATAATATTGATTAAAAAGGCTCGATTTTGGAAATAGTTTATACAATCCAAATATTTTTGTAAATGCTACCCAAGGTGTAGGAATTCCGCGCTTACTTTCAGGTAAAAACTGACCTTTTCCGTCAATTAATTTACAACCTACAATTCCTAAATTGGATTTTGACTTGGCAAAAGCCAACGTTTTATGAAATGTATCTTCAGCTACAACTGTATCTGGATTTAAAATGCAAATAAAGTTGCCTTTGGCTTTAGCAACACCCAAATTGTTACCTTTAGGAAATCCTACATTTTCTTTATTTTCAATAAATTGAATTTCTGGAAAGCGTAATTGTATCATTTCGGAACTAGTATCACTAGAGTTGTTGTCAACAATAATAATTTCGCTATCAATGCCATCAAGTGCTTTTTGAACGCTTAAAACACAAAGCTCTAAAAAATAACGAACATTGTAATTAAGTATGATTACGGATAGTTGCATGTTAAAAGGATATTCAAAAAAACTTTAAAAAAGCCATTCTGAATTTTAATTCTTGATTAATTTATTTCTTAAACGTACTTTTTTAATTTTAAAAGGCGTTAAAATCGGTAACCAAATCTGTTTTAGAATTGGTTTATAGTAAATTATCTGCTTTTTGAATAATTTAAAGTTCAAATATACAAATTAAATTTTTTGTGGTTTATAGATACAACAAAAACAAGGATCGTATTCCTTTAATAAGGTATCACCAAAATATTTTTTTAAAGCAGTAGGCTCTCGGATTTCAAACAATTTACTATCTAAAAAATTAAACATTGTTTCCTTCCATTCAAAGCCTTACTTTTGCCAAAAATACATTAAAAGTGAATTACCTTTCTGTAGAGAACATATCAAAATCATTTGGAGAAAGAACTTTGTTCGAAAATCTTTCTTTTGGAATTAACAAAGATCAAAAAATTGCTTTCATTGCAAAAAACGGTTCTGGTAAAACCTGTATAATGAAAATAATAAACGGAGAAGACGAACCCGATACAGGACAAGTGGTGCTTCGTAAAGATATTAAAATGGCTTTCCTTTCGCAAACGCCAAATCTTCAAGATGAACTTACAATTGAGGAAAGTATTTTTGCATCAGACAACGAAGTTTTAAAGGTAATTGAGCAATATGAAAAAGCTTTAGAAAACCCAGAAGATGAAGATGCCTATCAAAAAGCATTCGACAGAATGGATCAATTTAACGCTTGGGATTTTGAAACTCAATTCAAACAAATATTGTTCAAATTAAAGTTGGAAGATTTTAAATTGAAAGTAAAAAACCTTTCAGGAGGTCAGAAAAAAAGATTGTCGCTGGCTATTATTTTAATTAATCGTCCCGATTTATTAATCTTAGACGAGCCAACAAATCACCTAGATTTAGAAATGATTGAATGGTTGGAAAGCTATTTTGCTAAGGAAAACATAACGCTTTTTATGGTAACCCACGATCGTTTTTTTCTTGAACGAGTTTGTAACGAAATTATCGAATTAGACAATGGAAAGTTATACCAATACAAAGGCAATTATTCTTATTACTTAGAAAAAAAAGAAGAACGTATTGCTTCTGAAAATTCAAGTGTTGACAAAGCTCAAAATCTTTTTGTTAAAGAATTAGAATGGATGCGCCGTCAACCAAAAGCAAGAACCACAAAATCTAAATCGCGTCAAGATGATTTTTACATCATCAAAGAAAAAGCCCAAAGCAGACGAAGAGAAAACAAAGTTGAGCTTGAAATCAACATGGAACGAATGGGCAGTAAAATTATTGAAATGCACAAAGTCTTTAAAAAGTTCAAAGACCGTGTAATTCTTGACAACTTTAGTTTTGATTTTCAAAGAGGCGAACGCATTGGAATTATCGGGAAAAATGGAACAGGAAAATCAACGTTTTTGAATGTTTTAACCGGTACAATTCCTTTAGATGCAGGAAAAGTCATAAAAGGGGATACTATTAAAGTAGGCTATTATACCCAAAGTGGCATAAACCCAAAACCAGGTCAAAAGGTAATTGACATTATTAAAGAGTACGGCGAATACATTCCGCTTACAAAAGGTAAAATAATTTCGGCAGGACAGTTGTTAGAGCGGTTCCTTTTTGATCGTAAAAAGCAACACGATTTTGTTGAAAAATTAAGTGGTGGTGAATTAAAAAGACTGTATTTATGCACCGTTTTAATACAAAATCCCAATTTTTTAATTTTAGATGAACCAACAAATGATTTGGATATTGTTACGCTTAATGTTTTAGAAAGTTTTCTTTTGGATTATCCAGGTTGTTTGCTTGTTGTTTCCCACGATCGCTATTTTATGGATAAAATTGTTGACCACCTTTTTGTTTTTCGTGGCGAAGGTAGTATTGAGGATTTTCCGGGCAATTATTCCGATTTTAGAGCCTATGAAGACAGTACAGATATAGCCCAAAAAGAAGAAAACAAAGCGGAAAAAAAGGACTGGAAACAAAACAATCCAACAGGAAATCTAACTTTTAATGAACAAAAAGAATTTCAAAAAATTGAACGTGAAATTAAAGAGCTTGAACATCAAAAAGCAACAATTGAACGCTTGTTTTCTGAAGGTAAAGTAACACCAGATGCTATCGAAAACAAAGCAAACGAATTACAAAAAATCATTCAAAAGCTAGAAGAAAAAGAAGAGCGTTGGTTTGAACTTAGTGCAAAAATTGAAGGATAAAGGCTAACTAAGTTTTAGGCGTACAAAAACGTGTTTAATCCCTTTTTTATCCGATTCTCTTTCGTCAATTTCCAATAACTCGGTTAACGATTTGAGCATAGGAGTCAGCTTAGTAAAACCGTAGTTTCTGGGATCAAATTCAGGTTTTTTCTTAACAATTAAATTGCCAACATCTCCCAAAAAAGCCCAGCCATCATCGTCTCCAATTGCTTCAAGGGTAGCTTCAATTAATTCAATGGTTTGTAAATCAATTTTTGATGTTGCTTCTTTTTCTACCGTTTTTTTGGTTTCCGTTGTGCCTTTCTCTCTTGTTTTACTTTTAGCTCCTTCAAGCACCTCAATGTAGATAAAACGGTCGCAGGCAACAATAAATGAATTCGGCGTTTTTTTCTCTCCTATACCAATAACTTTCTTACCAGATTCTCTTAGGCGTATTGCCAAACGAGTAAAATCGCTGTCACTTGACACAATACAAAAACCATCTAACTTGTCTGAATACAACAAATCCATGGCGTCAATAATTAAGGCAGAATCCGAAGAATTTTTCCCAACCGTATAGCTGTATTGCTGAATAGGAGTTATAGCGTGTTCTAAAAGCACATTTTTCCATCCGTTTGCGTTTGGCTTGGTCCAATCCGCATAAATTCGTTTGGTGGTTGGTGTACCGTATTTGGCAATTTCTTCCATCATCCCTTTAACGTTGCTATACGGAACATTATCGGCATCAATTAGTACTGCTAGTTTTAATTCTATGGCTGTTTGTGACATGTTTCTAAAAATCTTAAATTTTAACGGATAAGTTGTAAAAGTTAGGAACTATATTAGTAAAACAAACCCAATTTTATATAAACAAAAATGTGTACAACTTGATTCAAAGATAACTAAAAATAGAATGAGTTCAACATTTCTATTAAAACAACAGCAAACTATACTATTACTAAAGCCCTTTTTATTCTAAATCAATTTTTTCAAGTTCCTTGAAGTTTGCATACAGATGTTTTAATAAAATGCCGTATAAAATACGGTAAAAAGCCCAAAAAACACAGAAAAACAAACCTATTGTAAGCAATACAATTCCAATAGTAACAGCTAAAATTTTAGGATTATGTGCAATTTTATCTTTCAAAATACTCATTTCGGGATTGTATGCAAAGGCAATTGCAAAACCAATAATCAAACAAAAAACCAACATGCCCAAATTATACGCAACATAATATTGTACGGTTTTCCGAGTCGATAGTATGTCGTTCATTAATTGTTTGGTAGCTACAGTAGCCGAAATTTTGACATAGTTTGTATAAAACAAATAGATAAATACTAAAATTACAGCATAGTTTACATACGTTAAAACTTTAGTAAATAAAACAATTTCTGGATGCTTCAAATGTTCTAAATACGCATCAGTATTAAAAACCAAACTCAAAACAGTCCACAACACAACTTCCATAATGCTGATAATCAAAATCCATTTTACAATAGATGAAGATTTTTTGTGCAACATGGCATACAATTCCTTTTCCGAAAGTTGTATATAACTTTTCGTATTGTTGTGCCAATCTTTTTTTAATAAATCCAACTCTTTCATACTTCCTTAAGGATTTAATATTTTTTTTAATTTCCCTTTAACTCTATTCATTTTCACACGTGCATTAATTTCGCTAATGCCCAACGTTTCTGCTATTTCTCTATAATCTTTATCTTCCAAATACATAAAAACCAGTGCTTTTTCAATGTCGTTCAATTGGTAAACGGCCTGATACATGAGTTTTAATTGTTCTTCCTCTTCGTAGTTATATTCCTCTTGACTAATTACAATTTGTTGTTTCTCAAAGTCAACGGTAGGCAAGCGTTTTGTACTTTTCCTGTACAATGTAATGGCGGTGTTCAAAGCCACTCTATAGGCCCAAGTAGAAAATTTACTTTCGCCTCTAAATTTTGGAAATGCTTTCCAAAGCTGTATGGTTATTTCTTGAAACAAATCATTATGAGCGTCAACATCACCAGTATATAACCTACAAATTTTATGTATGATATTCTGGTTCTCCTTTAACTGTTTTACAAATGATTGTTCTAATTGGTCATTCATGGTGGGTTAGTAGCTTCTAATTTGAATTTGTTACAATACTGTGCTTCCTAAATTTTTAAAACCTCCGAAACTGCAATTGAATTCGAAGCCAAAAATGGTTACAAAACAAAACAAATTCCCCCTTTTGGAACGATTGAATCAGTTCATAATGTACTCTTTTTTGCAAAGCAGCATCTTCTGTTTTAGAACGATTTAAATGAAAGGCTTTTTTTAAAATAGCAACCATTGACTGGTTTACCGCATGGTTTTTGGTTGCAAATTGACTTCCTAACGAGCGGGCCACTATTCTTTTTTTTATCAAAACGGCGTCTATAAAATCAAATTCATAAACTCGGGAAGCTCTAATCCAAAAATCCAAATCTTCAAAAGCCAAGTTTTCATCATAGCCTCCTAAAGCATCGTAAACCGATTTTTTTACCAATGCCGAAACCGAACAAATACTAGCGCCACCCGACAAAACATCGCAATAAATGAAGCCAGTTACTCGTTGTGTCAACACTTTTTCATCATTCGAAACAGGAAAATAATAGGAATCAAAAGTTCCGTTTTCTAAAACTAAAGAAGCATTGCCGTACACCACTCCCACATTTTGAAACTTGCTTTTTTCAAACGCGGCAACCTGAAGCTGAATGGCGTTGGCTAGCAAAACATCGTCTGTTGCCAAATCCAAAATGTAGCTTCCTTTTGCCAATTGTAACGCTTGGTTGAATGATTTTGTGGGTCCTAAATTAGTGCGGTTGGCTATAAAATGACAATTGGGATGCTGCTCCAACCATGCTTCTATTTTGTTTTTAGACCCATCCGTACTAGCATCGTCAACTACTATAAGTTCCAGCGGTTGGTACTCTTGATTCAAAACAGCATTGAGTGCTTCTTGTACAAAAGCGTCATGATTGTAGCACAAACAAATTACGGTGACCAACGGGTTGTGTTGCATGTTATAGTAAAAACGTTATATTTGATACGAAAATAGGAATTACTTAATGATTCAACAAAACAAAAAATACAAAATTGCATTAATTGGTTATCGACTCGGAATTGGCGGCGCCGAAAAAGTAATGGCAAATCTTTCGTTATTCTTTGACCAAAATGAAATTGAAGTACACAACATCATTGTTGTAAACGAAATTTCCTACCAACATGCCGGCGTAGTTTTGAATTTAGGCGAACATAAAAACGAAACCAACGGTGTGTTTAACAAACTCAAACGACTCTGGATTTTAAATCGTTACCTAAAAGAACAACAGTTTCATTGCATCATTGATTTTCGTTTTCGCATAAAACCACTTCAAGAAATGCTCATTGCAAAATGGATGTACAACACCAAAACTATTTTTACCGTTCACAGCTATTTGATTGACCATTACATGCCCAATCAAACAAGGGTAACCCGGTTGATGTACCAAAACTGTTTCAAAATAGTTACCATATCAGCAGCTTCACAACACCTAATTGAACAAAAACACCGTTTAAAAAACGTTCAAACAATTTACAATCCAATCAATTTAGAAGAAATTGAAGTTAAAAAAGAAGCGTTCCCACCACTTCACTTTTCCTATATTTTAGGCATGGGGCAAATGGAAACCAACATCAAACAATTCGACAAATTAATAAAAGCCTATTCTCAATCTACCTTGCCTGCTCAAAACATACATCTGGTACTTTTGGGCAATGGCGCATTAAAAGCGAAATGGCAACAACTCGCGCTCGACTTACATCTTGCCGACAAAATACATTTTCTTGGCCATCAGCACAATCCTTTTCCGTATTTCAAACACGCCAAATTTTTTGTTTTGAGTAGCCTAAACGAAGGGTTTCCCAACGTCATTTTAGAATCGCTTGCCTGCGGAACACCTGTTGTAGCTTTTGATTGCTTGTCGGGACCAAGCGAAATCATTGTCCACCAACAAAACGGACTTTTGGTCGAAAACCAAAACACCGAACAACTCTCTCAAGCGTTTGACCGGTTTACTGCCGACACCACTTTGTACAACGCCTGCAAAGCATTTGCCTACCAAAGTGTACAACCTTTTTCGTTATCCAACATAGGCAACCAATGGTTGCGCTTGCTGAATCTAAAAGGATAATTCCTCTTTTTGTTGCATAAAGAAACCAAGCATTTGTGTTTTAAAAAAACGTCAAGTAGTTTTTAAATTGCCACTTTTTAAATTCCCGAAGCCTATTTTGTGTGTACACCATCTGATGACTACTCCTATAAATAACCTACCGATAGGCAATACTACACACCAGTAAGTCAAAAATACAAAGCTTTGAACCAATACTACAGCACCCAAAAGCAGCAATAGTAAGCCGTAAGGTAGTACTACAGCACCGTAAAGCAATACAAAATCACTTGGAAGCGAAAAAAGTGTACGATGTCTTTAAAATACTGTTATTATAATATAGTTTTGTGTTATTAATACATAACCATGTATTATTAATATATAAAGTTGTATTATTAATATATAACGACATGTTATTAATGCATAACGTCGTGTTATTATTACATAAAGGTTTGTTATTAATGCATACCCCCATGTTATTAATGCATACCCCCGTGTTATTACTACATAATAGCTTGTTATTAATAGTTTTAAATGCTGTTGTATTGAAAGTAAGTTGCCTCTTATGCCAACCTACCAACCTAAATTACTAGTACAACTCGAAAAAAGCGCCGTAATTGGGTACATAGGTTTTAGGTAGTAGGTTGTAGGATTGTACAACAAATTAATTCGATAGTTCCTATAGGATAGTATTATCTAACTTTTTACTAGATTTGTTTTAGTTGCCAATTGGAGGCGGCACGTATTGCCTCTGAGCAATAGCGAACAGACGACAAAGTAAAGCCGCGTTAAATGTGTTACTAGAGCAGTGCGTATTACTTTGTAAATTATCCTTTAAAATAGAAAGAGCAACAATTTTTACTTATATTAGCCCTATCATTTTATTTTTTTCAACTTTAAAAACGCAACATCATGAAAAAAACACTACTTATCCTAGCCTTTGCGCTAGTACAACTAACCACTTTTGCACAACAAACCCCAGCCATACAATGGCAGAAATGCTTGGGAGGAACAAGTGATGAATATGCCAATTGCATTCAACCCACTCCCGATGGCGGTTATATTATGGCAGGATATACTACATCTAATGATGGAGATGTAACAGGAAATCATGGAGTTCGTGATGCTTGGGTAGTAAAACTCAGCAGCACAGGCAGCTTGCAATGGCAAAAAACCTTGGGAGGAACAGCTGATGATTATGCTTATAGCATTCAACTCACTCCCGATGGCGGTTATATAATGGCAGGTTATACTCAATCCATTAACGGCGATGTAACAGGAAATCATAGTGGTAATGATGCTTGGGTAGTTAAACTGGGAACTACGGGTAATATTGAGTGGCAAAAAGCCTTGGGAGGAACAGTTAGCGATGTTGCTTATGACATTCAATCCACTCCCGATGGCGGTTATATTGTAGCAGGTACTACTTATTCCACTGACGGCGATGTCACAGGAAATCATGGGGTTAACGATGCTTGGGTAGTGAAACTCAGCAGTACGGGCAGCTTGCAATGGCAAAAAACCTTGGGAGGAACAGGTTATGATTTGGCTTACAGCATTCAACCTACTACTGATGGCGGTTATATCGTGGCAGGTTATACAAATTCCATTAACGGTGATGTAACAGGAAATCATGGAGGTTATGACGCTTGGGTAGTAAAACTTTCAGTTACAGGGATTGTAGAATGGCAAAAATGCTTGGGAGGAACAATTGATGATAAGGCTTTTAGCATTCATCCCACTCCCGATGGCGGTTATATATTGGCAAGTACTACTTTTTCCACTGACGGCGATGTAATAGGAAATCATGGAATTGATGATGCTTGGATAGTGAAATTAGATGCTACAGGTGCTATCGTGTGGCAAAAAGCCTTGGGAGGAACAGCTTGGGAAGTTGTTTCTAGCATTCAATCCACAACCGATGGAGGATATGTTATGGCAGGTTATACTCGATCCAATGACGGTGATGTAACAGGAAATCATGGAAATGGAGATGCTTGGGTAGTGAAACTCAGCAGCACAGGCAGCGTGCTATGGCAAAAAGCCTTAGGAGGAACAGATTATGATCAAACTAATAGCATTCAACCCACGACCGATGGCGGTTATATAGTAGCAGGTTTAACTTATTCCACAAATGGAGATGTCACAGGAAATCATGGGGTTAACGATGCTTGGGTAGTCAAACTAGGACCGGAGTTGTCCACCACTGGTTTTGTAAAAGAGGCGTTAGTGGTGTATCCTAACCCGGCAAGTACGCTGCTTACCGTTCAAAGCAATAACAATACAGTTATAGACAGTATTACCATTACTGACCTAATGGGTAAAGTGGTACTCACACAAACCACCAACACCAATCAAGTCAACGTAGCACCACTCGCAAGCGGTACTTATTTCCTTGAAGCCACTTTTGGCAAAGACCAATTTTCAACCAAGTTTGTGAAGGAATAGGGAACTAGGTTTTAGGTTGGGGGGTAGTAGGCTGTAGGTGGTAGGTGATAGGTTTTTTACTATTGCCTACTACCTACAACCTATTACCTACCACCTTTTTACAATTGCCACAATGTTATGCCTATCACCTAAAACCTATAAAATGACCATAGCTAGAACAGGTGCTCTAAAATTAATAATTGGCGGTATTATTTAGTTTTTAATGATAAAATAAATACATTTGTTAAAATAATTTCAAAATTTAAAATGGATATAGCGACTATTCAAATTCCAAAAATTGAAAACAACTTAGGTACTATTGGCGTTGTAGAGTTGGATGTCATTCCATTTGTCATAAAAAGAGTGTATTATTTGTACGACATTCCAAGCTATGCCAAAAGGGGAGGACATGCTCATAAACATTTGGAACAAGTGCTCATAGCCGTTTCGGGTAGTTTTGATGTTATTTTAAAAGATGGCATTTCGGAACAAACAATAACGTTAAACAAGCCCGATAAAGGATTGTTGATAAAAAGCAACACGTGGCGCGAACTCGAAAATTTTTCATCAGGCGCAGTTTGTTTGGTTTTGGCATCAGAAGCGTTTCAAGAAGCTGATTATATTAGAGATTTTGACTCTTTTTTACAATCTAAAAAAAATAGTTAAGAAATAAATTCAGCTACTTTTTTTAAAATTTCGGCGTCAAATGTAACGTCAAATTTCCGTGCAAACAGTTTGTTTTCGGGCTGCGATTGTAAAAGTTCAAAGTCGGACAATGTAAAAGTAGGAGCGCCAACACTGTTTTTTCGTTCCCAATCTACAAATGTTACGGAATCCATGAGTAAATCCGTTTCGCCATTTAGTAAATAGTGCACAATGGACTGAAAAAAAAGCTCGTCAGGAATTAGGGAGTAGGTAGGATAGTGTAAATAGTCAGGGTTTTCGTCCACAAATGTTAGTATTTTTTCAATCAAAGTTGTAGTCAAACACCACCATTGTCCGCCGCCATAAGGTTCGAGATAGTTAGGAAACGTTCTTTTTTTTAAAAGCATGCAGGGCTTTTATTTTTCCTGCCAAAAGTAATTTAACAATAGCTTTGCCGGTTTTTAATGTGTAAAAAGCACGGTTGTATATAGAAGGAACAACCACAAAATCACCTCTTTTCGTTGATAAATTAAATTTGTAATGTTCTATCCTGTTTATTCCTTTTTCAAACCAGTTGTCGGTAGGAATTTTGAAGGTTTCAATAAATTCTTTGCCATAGTTTTTTTGTAAAAAAGCAGTACTGTGTGCATTGCTTTTATAGGGAAATCCTGCCCACTCATTAAAATACAATACCCATTTTTGCCTTCCCTACAAATTTGTTTCATGCCGTTTAGGGTGGCTTTTACAACGCCCACATCGGCCCAAGTGCTTTTTTCTCTTGGTGCAATAAATTGCACTTGCTGTTTTGAAGTAAAAACGTTTAAAAAAGGACGAATGTCGATTTCAATATTTATATGTATTTAAAATGAGGAACAACCATCATCGAGACCATTGACCAATTGTAAGACTTGGTTGGGGGTTTATGGGCAATAATGATGTAGTTTTTTTGCATTTTAATAGTAATAATGAAGGCTAAAAATACTTAATTTTCATTACAATTGTTATTTAAAGTATAAAATAATACATTTGTTCAAATCAAAAAAATGAAACTACTCTATTTAGTTCCCAACATCAATAACGAAGGCGGTGTAGCAAGGGTTTTGTCTATTAAAACCTGGTATTTAATTGAGAAGTGGGGCTATGAAATTCATATTGTAACTCAAAATAAAGGGAACGCCCCCTTGTTTTTTAATTTTCATCCTGCCATTGCCTACCACGATATTTCCTTGAAAGGAACTGGTTTTTCTTTTTTAAAAGCCTATAAAAAGGAAGTAAACCAACTCGTTTTAACTTTACATCCTGACCATTTAATAGTGTGCGACAACGGTGTTAAAGCTTTTTTGTTGCCCTTTTTACTATCTTCTAAAGTGTCTAAATTACTAGAGATTCACAGTTCAAAATACATTAGTGAACACTCTTTTCAGTACAATTTGATTATTAGAGTAACTCATTTGGTTACAGTTTTTGTAAAAACAATTGGCATTACAAAATTCGACAAGGTAATTGTAGAATCAAACGAGAGTATTGTAGAATGGCGTTTAAAAGAAGGATTGGTAATACCAAATCCTTTAGGATATGCAACTACTGAATTTGCTACTTTACAGTCAAAATTGGCTATGGCAGTAGGCAGACCAAATTATGAAAAAGGCTATGATAGAATGTTTGCCATTTGGAAAAAAGTTGTTGCTAAACACCCTGATTGGCATTTAAATGTTTATGCAAATACGGATGGACCAATAGATTTGGAAGCATTAGCTTTACAAAATGAAGTTCAAAACCACATTTCTTTTTTTAAACCTATTCTACACATAGAAGAAAAATATAAGGAAGTCTCTATTTACCTTATGACTTCCCGCTATGAAGGTTTCGGAATGGTATTAATTGAAGCTATGGAGTCGGGAGTTCCCTGCATTGCTTATGATTGTCCTTGTGGACCAAGATCCATAATTACTAACAATCAAAACGGGTATTTAGTTCCAAATGATAACGAAGAAGGTTACGTTTCTAAAGTGTGTGAACTAATAGAAAACCAATCCTTGCGCTTGGAGCTAGGAAAAAAGGCTAAAGAAAGTGTTTCAATTTATCAAATTGAATCGTGTATGGAACAGTGGAACAGTTTGTTTATATCACTTTTTTCTAAGTAATTGACACAAATATCCAACTCTGAAAGCTGTAAAAAAAAGAAGATTTGGATGGTTTCCAACTAGATTTTTATACAATTGTTTTTCAAAAAAAACGTACAATATGCTAATTGGGTAAAACAATTTAGAACGCTTTAAAAAATCTAATAATGTAACTATTCTAAGAAACGAAATGCTTATTTTTTGCTCGTCGTACAATTGTAAGATGTTTTCAAGTGATTCCTTAGTTTTATTAAGATAAATACTATTGGTGTCAATAGCTCCATGTTCAATTTGATTGTCAATATGTAAAACAGAAGCCTGAAGCAAATTCAATTCAAAAGCCAATTGAGTATCATCGTGCCCGTATTTTTTCATGTTTCGATCAAATTTTATTTGATTAAAACATTCTTTTTTAATTAGGGTATTGTTAAAAAGTAAGGAAGAATAGGGTCTTTTTTTTCGAGCATCAGCGAGTTGGTCTTCAATATAAAAGCCATATTTCCACCGAAGTTTTTGCTTGTCACTTGGACAAGTAGAAGGATGCAAACGACCACCGTAAACAACATCAAAGTTATTAATTGACGAAATAAATTTTTGAATATAAGTAGGACTACTACATATGGAATCGCCATCAACAAACAGCAGGTATTCGTATTTTGCTTGTTCAGCAAGTTTATTTCGGTTTTCTCGATGTGCAACATTTTTGCTTAAAGCAACAAAACTGCAATTGGGCAACAAATTTATGCGTTCATTTTCTATGTTACATTCAGAAAAAGAAGCGTCGTCCTGACACAAAATCTCATATTCAAGCAACTCTTTTTCACATTGTTTTTGTAGTTCGGTAACTAAAGGTAAAACATTATAAGCGTATATAGGTATTAGAATAGAAAGCATTATACCGTTTTTTGAACAACTTCAAATATTTTTCCGTCTTCACATTTTAAAGTTTTTGCAGGAAATTTCATAATAACGGCATAATCATGTGTGCACATGATTACGGTTTTGCCGTTTTCATTTATCTTTTTTAATACAGCTAGGACTTCTGCACTTGTTTGAGGATCTAAATTTCCTGTTGGTTCATCTGCTAAAATTAATTCTGGATCGTTTAATAATGCTCTAGCAATTCCAACACTTTGTTGTTCACCTCCCGAAAGTTGGTGAGGCATTTTTGTGGCAAAATCATTTAAACCAACTTTTGTTAAAACTTCATTGATTTTTGATTCCATATCAGAAATATCCTTCCATCCTGTAGCCTTAAGTACAAACAATAGGTTTTCATACACACTTCGATCAGGTAAAAGCTTGAAATCTTGAAAAACGATTCCGATTTTTCGTCTTAAATAAGGAATGTCATCTTCTTTCAATCCGTTTAAATCAAATTCAACAATAGTTCCCTCACCTTCGGTTAAAGGTAAATCAGCATAAAGTGTTTTCATAAAACTACTTTTCCCAGACCCAGTTTTACCTATAATATATAAGAACTCTCCTTTTTTTACATCAAGATTAACGTCAGAAAGAATAATTTTACCTTCTTGAAAAATAGTTACATCATTTAGTAACAGAACAGATTGCGACATAGTATTGTTGTTTAATGCTGTAAAAGTACTAAGATAACGCTTGAGTTCAAAATAAAAAAGAGCTTTACTATTTAAAATCTAAGTAGTAGTACAATTTAACCCATCACCCCTCGAAAAACGAGTCACAAACATTAATAATGACAAGTAAATTTGACTAAAGATAAGAAAAGCTTAACAGTTATAGGATTCCCAATCAGAGTTTTAAAAATAAATTGAGAAAAAGGGTTAAAAAAGATTAGGAAAAGCGAAAAGAAGTTGTATTT
>CANGIF010000018.1 GCA_947453885.1 Flavobacteriaceae bacterium | reverse complement strand
GCAGAAGATTGCCATTGAATACTTCCTGTATTTCCTGATAAAGTTAACGTTGAACTGTTAGTTCCAGTACAAACTGTAGTTGCTCCTGAAATGGTACCTGCCACAGAAGTTGCATTAACAGTCATTGTTACTGATGAAGTTGTTGCTGATGCACAAACTCCACTTGTTACAACTGCTCTATAATAGGTTGTTGCTGAAATATTACTAACAACATAAGTTGAAGAAGTAGCTCCTGAAATATCCGTAAAACTTGAATTATTTGCAGATGATTGCCATTGAATAGTTCCTGTATTTCCTGATAACGTTAAAGTTGTACTATTAGTTCCAGTACAAACTGAAGTTGCTCCTGAAATAGAACCTGCTACAGAAGTTGCATTGACAGTCATTGTTACTGATGAAGTTGTAGCTGATGCACAAACTCCACTTGTTACAACTGCTCTATAATATGTTGTTGCTGAAATATTACTAACAACATAAGTTGAAGAAGTAGCTCCTGAAATATCCGTAAAACTTGAATTATTTGCAGACGATTGCCATTGTATAGTTCCTGTGTTTCCAGATAATGTTAATGTTGTACTATTTGTTCCTGAACAAACAGTAGTAGCTCCTGAAATAGAACCTGCTACAGAAGCTGAATTAACTGTAATTGTACCTGTATTTCCAGATGCTGGTGCAATAGTACAAGAATTCATAACGATTCCTGTAATTGTAATGGTATTTGAACCTGAATTAGATAATGCTCCAGTTGTAAATGTACCAAAACCTCCTGACAATGAAAATACCGCTGTACTTGTAAGTGAATTAGCCCCGGCAACTGTATAATTTGCAGTATAAGTTCCGTCTTCTAAAGCAGATGTTGATATAGAAACATTAGATCCATTGCCTGGACATGGTGAAGAGGCATTTACAACTGTTAAGTTCGCCGAATTTAATGCTATTGAACTAATTAAAGTAGCAGTTACTGGCTGTCTTGTTGAATTACAAGTTGGAGTTGTTGTTGATGTTCCTACATAATAAGTAGTTGTAGCCGATATTGTAGGACTATAAGTTAAACCATTTGTTAATGATGTACCGCCAGTAGCAGCACTATACCAGTTAACGTTGGTACCTGTTCCTGAAACATTTGTTGCAGATAAAGAAACAGTTCCTGTTCCTGTACATCTAGACCCATTTGTTACTGTAAGGATATCATCTCCTGTAATTGTTACAGCTGTTGAAGTAGGTGTGTTTGAAGCACAACCACTAGTGATTTTTACTTTATAGTACAAAGTTCCTACTGCGCTTAAAGCAGGACTATAACTGTTATATATTGCTCCAGCTATGTCAGTATAAGTTCCTCCAGCTGTTGTAGAAGTTGACCATTGGTAAGAATATGTACCTGATCCTCCAGTTGGCGCTACTGATAATGTAGTTGTTCCAGAAGATGCATTTAAACATTGGTTTAAAGCAGATGGATTTAAAGTACCTGCCAATGCAGAAGAAAGAATTGCAGTTATTGTGAAATTAGAACTTGTAGCTGTGTTTCCAGTAGTAGATTCAGTTACTGTAGCTCTGTATAAATAACCCGATGTTGCACTTGATATTGTCAAACCATTAGTAGTAGCACCTGCATAAGTTGCATTGTTTGAAACTGCTGACCAAGATGTACCACCATTTGTCGACACTTCCCAAGAATAGGCTAAAGTTCCACCTGAAGCAGCAATACCGCTAACTGATAAAAAGGCATTTCCACCTCCTGATGTACAAATTACACTATTTGTAGCTGTATCATTTATAGCAATTGATGGTGGTAAATTAACTGCATTTGCATTATACCCCATAAAAGCACTATCCGAAACCCCAGAAGGAGTTACAATTAAAGTTTTAACAGAACCGTAATTTGAACCAGTAATACCAAAATCCGATAATTTAAAACCTACAAATCGAATATCTCTAGTTGGAGTTGATGTAAAATTGCCTGTAGGTTTCGCTAATGAAAATGGAGTGTTGGTAGCTACAGTAAATAAATCTAAATAATAAGTCCCTAGTTTAGATAAACTCGCTAAGTTAATTGATAAAGAATTACCAACTGTTGTACCACCTGCGTCAACAAATTTATAAGTATCTGTTGCAGTTCCAGTTGGATCAGCAATTTGAGTTACTAAAATATCCGGTTCTGAGTCAGCAATTTTACTAGGATTAATTGAAAATATAGTATAGTTTGATGTTGCTGTTGTAGGCAAGTTGGTATATCCTGTACCTAAATTCAACCCATGAATTCCATCAGTCAACACATTCTGAAGAGTTAAATTTTTAACATTAGTATTAGTATATACAGTTGCTGAGGCATTACCATCTAATTTTCTCCCAGCAGCAATGTATAAAGAAGCAGCTGATCCGGTTGTACCTGTCAAATAAGCTGGCAGTGCTCTGAAGTTACCAGCTGTAAAACTTATTCCTCTTGAAGTTAAAGTTGCATCGTTAACTCCAGTTGAATAGGTATTCCCAGCGTATGAAAAAGCTAATAAATTGTGTGAATTATCAGGAAAAATAGGATTGGTAGTTGTAGTATTAGTATCCCAAAAGGTTCCGTAATCCGTAATGATCCTAGTTACCGTTGGCAACGTTGAAAACGTAAAACCAGCTGTAGTAGTATTAGTAAAACCTGTTTTGGACACCACAACACTTCCTGTTGCTCCTGCGCCTACAACCGCTGTAATTTTAGTTGTTGAGACAACCGTAAAAGACGATGCAGCCGTTCCTCCTATTGTTACACCAGTAATGGAAGAAAAATTCGTTCCAACAATGGTAATTACATCACCTGTTCCAGCGTAGGAGGGACTAAAGCTGGTTACAGTGTGCTGTTGCGCTAATGCTGATATGGAAATCAACATAAAGCAAAAAAGGAAAAAACAATGTTTGCCTTTTTTTAGTAGTTTTTCATTCATAAATTTAAATTAATTTGGTTACTAAAATAGAAACACTTTTTTAAAGTGAATTCAAGTAAGCAAATTAACAACAAATTATGATAAAAAAAAAAATAAGTGCATTTAATTTTAGTACAAGTGGTATAAAAATAATGTTTACTGGAAATAATTTACATTAAATTTACATTAAATTTACATGAAACACATTAACCATTTACTGTAAATTCCGTATCATTAACACTATTCTTAAAAAGTAATTAATTTTTACACTTTATATTTTAGCTTGTATGTATTTTATAGTAATGTGAAAAATTATTTTAAAAACTAGCTATTTACAAACTCATTCTAAAAGCTTCAATTATTGGGTTCGCTTTATTAAAATCAGTTTCCTGTATAAATAATTCTACAGCTAAGTCCAAGGTTCCAAATCCTGCAAGTCTTCCTGACTGAATGTTGTCTTTCTTTTCTACTTGAATTGGAATAGCTTCTAATTGTTCTTTTAAGCCTAATGCTAAAACTTCACTTCCTGAAAAAACTTTCATTAATCCCATAAATATTTATTTATTTAAAAATGTAAAAACTAAATTATTCAACTTAATGACCTTAGTCTATTTCAAAAAATAATGGTTCAATCATTATTTTTTCTGCTAAAATCTCTACTTTTTCAGTTATGACAGTGGTGAAAAATAATCGCTGTGTTTTGTCAACACTGTTTGAAAGCCTTAAAACGACTGCATCAAATCGGTTTCTAAACAAAACATCTGCATCATCAACCACAAACATTTTAATTGTATTCATATTAAAACCCGCTGATGAAAACATAGCATTTATTTTGGAAGGCGTTCCAATAAGCACATCTAACCCTAATGAAATTTGATTTTTATCATAATCGATATCGCCTTTATCATGAACACCAAAAACTCTTAGGTCTGAATATTGAGCAAGTTTATTGAAATTTTCAACCATTTCTAAAACCTTTGTTTTGTCCTCAACTAAAATTAAAGCACGTGTACTTTCTCCAATTGCTTTTTCCATTCGTTGAATGACATTGAGTAGAATAGTAGTCGATTTTCCACTTTCCTTTGGCGCTTGAATAACTGCATCTGCACCACTTTTAAGTGTTGCAAAAATTTCATTTTGCATGGTATTGGCTTCTAGAAAATTATTTTCAATTAGCGCTTTTTGTAAATTGGAATTAATTTTTTTTAATTGCATGTGGAATTTTAAACTTTAAATGAATTGTATTTAGAAAACAAAAGTAGTCTTTACTTACTTGCAAACAAACTTACATCGGTTTCAGAAATTTCAGCACCTCCTAATATAATCAAACGCTCAATCACGTTTCGTAATTCACGAATGTTTCCTGTCCAATCATAAGCTTGTAATAATTGAATGGCTTGTTTTGAAAAATGTTTAGGAACACTTCCTTGTTCAGAAGCAATTTTTGAATTAAAATGCTCAATTAAAAGTGGAATATCATTTCTTCTTTCATTAAGCGAGGGAACTTTAATTAAAATGACAGCCAAACGATGGTACAAATCTTCTCTAAAACGCCCCTTTGCAATTTCATTTTTTAAATCTTTATTAGTTGCTGCAATCACTCTAACATTTACCTTAATATCTTTGTCAGCTCCTACACGTGTAATCATATTTTCTTGTAATGCCCTTAGAACTTTAGCTTGAGCCGTCAAACTCATATCACCAATTTCATCTAAAAAGATAGTTCCTCCATCAGCAGCTTCAAACTTTCCTGCCCTGTCTTTCACTGCAGATGTAAAAGCGCCTTTTACATGTCCAAACAATTCGCTTTCTATTAGTTCCGATGGTATTGCTGCGCAATTTACTTCAATTAGCGGAAAATTTGAACGGGTGCTTTTTTCATGTATTTGATGTGCTACTAATTCTTTACCAGTACCATTAGGACCAGTAATTAATACACGAGCCTCTGTTTGTGCCACTTTTTCAACCATTATTTTAATGTGATTCAGTGCCTCACTCTCTCCTATCATTTCATAGGATTTAGTAACTTTTTTCTTTAAAATTTTATTTTCAACCAATAATTGTTTTTTATCTAAAGCATTTCTAACCGTATTTAAAAGTCTATTTAAATCTGGTGGTTTCGAAATATAGTCAAAAGCACCCAATCGCATAGTTTGAATTGCCGTTTCCATATCGCCATGACCAGAAATCATAACGATTGGTATTTCAGGTTTAATTTTTTTAACAGCTTCAAGTACTTCAACACCATCCATTTTTGGCATTTTAATATCGCAAAGCACTAAATCATAATCAGAAATTTTGATTTTTTCTAGACCTTTTTGACCATCTTCGGCTTCTTCAACTTTATACGAATCATTCTCTTCGGATAGAATTTTTGTTAAAACTCTTCTAATAGATGCTTCATCTTCAATGATTAGTATTTTTGACATGTCCTACTTTTTGTATTTTTTTTGATTTCAAGTAAAATTTAATACCCTTTTAATATTGTAACCATTTGTATAATTCTTTCCATGTAGGTTTTTTCCCATACATTAAAATTCCAACTCTATAAATTTTAGAGGCAAACCAAACAACACCAATAAAAGTACCAAACAATATTACAACTGAAAGTAGAATTTGCCACCAAGGTACACCAAAAGGAATTCGCATTAGCATTACAATTGGCGAAGTTAAAGGTATCATTGAAAAAACTGTTGCAACTGTACCATTAGGATCGTTCATTACTGTGAAAAAACCAATGTAAACAGCTAAAATTAAAGGCATAATTATAGGTAGCAAAAATTGTTGCGAATCTGTTTCACTATCAACTGCCGCTCCTATTGCCGCATAAAATGAACTGTATAAAAAATAACCTCCAATGAAATAAATAATAAAACCAAATACTATTGTAAAAAGTGGTAAACTTTCAACCTCATTTAAAATCATCTTAGCATTTATACTAAATTCTTGTTGGGCAGTATGCATTAATTCAGGAGATATTTTTGTACTTGGACTAGCATCTATTCCAAGAAATGTTGTGGCTGCAAAAGTTAAAAGAAGACCTAATATAGCCCAAATAACAAATTGTAAAATTCCTGCTAATGAAGTTCCAATTATTTTACCCATCATTAATTGAAATGGTTTAACTGATGAAATTATAATTTCGATTATTCGATTTGTTTTTTCTTCAATCACACTTCTCATAACCATATTGCCATAAATAATAATAAACATCATAATTAAATAACCAAACGCACCACCAATTGCAATTTTCATTTCATTTAATCCTTTCATAGAAGCTTCTCCACTTGGTTTTGAAACTGAAATATTAATTTTAGCCTCCGCTTTTTTTATTGCTAAAGTATCAATTTTAGCTTTTTCATAATTTAATTTGGTAATTTTAGAAGCAATTACGCTTTCCGTTTTTTCCAAAAAAGAGCTACTAGGACTTTCGTTTGATATAAATTGAACTTTTGTTTCTAACGCTTTAGTATCATTCGCTTTAGGAATAAATAAAATTGCCGTATAGTTCTCTTTTACCAATTCTTCTCGAAGTACTTTGAGGTCAACAGTAGAAACATTTTGATAACTATATTCGTCTGTGTTTTTAAATTCACTTACAAAAAGTCCTGTTTCATCATGTAGCGCAATATGTTTTAAATCTGCTTTCATTGAACTCAGATAACCAACAAAAGCAGCAATTCCTACAAAAAGTAACGGGCTTAAAAAAGTCATTATTATAAATGATTTGTTCCGAACTTTTGCTAAAAATTCTCTTTTAATAATTAAAGTTAAAATACTCATTGCATTTATTTTTTTGGTGTTGAAATAGCTTTAGATTGCACTAACCGTTTTTATGAAAATATCGTTAACACTTGGTATTTGTTCCATAAAATGAGTTACTTGCCCGTGTTGAACTAAAATATTTAAAAGTTCATTAGAACTATATTCGCCAAGTTGAATTTGAAGTTTAAGTTCATTGTTAATAGAATTAAAATGTGAGGGAGCTATTTTAAATTTTGATTGTAAAATAACCTTCAATTTTTCATCATTATCTGTCAAAATCCCTACTTCAAAATCATTAGTTTTATACTGTCTTTTTACATCTATCAACTTGCCCTCAATAAGCTTATTTGATTTATGTATTAAAGCAATATGATCACAAAGCTCTTCTACACTTTCCATTCTATGTGTAGAAAAAATAATAGTTGATCCTTGCTTTTGTAATTCAAGAATTTCATCTTTAATAATATTAGCATTTACTGGGTCGAATCCAGAAAATGGTTCGTCAAAAATTAATAATTTAGGCTTGTGTAATACACAGACTACAAACTGAATTTTTTGGGCCATTCCTTTGGAAAGTTCTTGAATTTTTTTGTTCCACCAACCTTGAATACCTAATTTATCAAACCAAAATTCCAATTGCTTTTTGGCTTCTGCCTTTGAAAGTCCTTTCATTTGAGCAAGGTACAAACATTGCTCCCCTACTTTCATACTTTTGTAAAGTCCACGTTCTTCAGGCAAATAACCAATATATTGTACATGTTTTGGTTGTAATTTTTCGCCATCTAAAATAACTTCTCCGCTGTCAGGTAATGTAATTTGATTAATAATTCTAATCAATGATGTTTTTCCTGCCCCATTTGGACCTAATAGTCCATAAATACTCCCTTTTGGAACAGTTAAAGATATTTCATTAAGCGCAACATAATCACCATATTGCTTAACAACTTTATTTACTTCAAGAATAGTACTCATGCTTTTAATTTGATTTTGGTAAAAATAACTATTTCCACTGAAAAAGGTGTTAAATAAAACAAAAAAACCCATCCTTGTTTTAATAAGGATGGGAAAAATTGCCGAAAAATTCAGCAAAAAAAGTTATGAAAACATATCTTTTACCTTTTCAAAAAACGATTTATCGCTTTTCTCTGGATGCGGAATAAAATTTTCGTTTGTTAAATTATTTTCGAAAAATTGCTTTTGTTCTTTATTTAAATTTTTTGGGGTCCAAACATTTACATGAACTAGTAAATCTCCATTTCCGTAGCTGTTTATACTAGGAACGCCTTTCCCTTTTAATCTTAATATTTTGCCTGATTGAATACCTTCTTCTAATTTAATTCGTACTTTACCCGTTACAGCATCAATATCTTTTGAAACTCCTAAAACAGCCTCCGCAATACTTATATATAAATCATAATGTAGATTTTCGCCTTCTCTTTTCAAAAATTCGTGTTCAACTTCTTCTATTACAACAATTAAATCGCCTGGTACTCCGTTACCAGGAGCATCATTTCCTTTGTTAGAAACCTTTAGTTGCATACCGTCAACTACTCCAGGTGGAATTTTTATGGAAACCGTTTCATCTTCCAAAATCATTCCATAAGCATCCGTATTCGCTGGTTTCTTTTCTATTATTTGTCCAGTACCTCCACATGAAGAACAAGTTGTAGCCGTTTGCATTCTGCCCAAAATTGTATTGGTAACACGCATTACTTGACCTTGACCATTACAAGTTGAACAAGTTTTATAGGTTACTTCTTTAGATTGAACTTTACGTTTTACTTTTACTTTTTTCTCTACTCCGTTAGCAACTTCTTCTAGTGTTAATTTAACTTTGATTCTTAAATTACTTCCTTTAACTCGTCGTTGTCCTCCACTATTTCCGAATCCACCAAATCCACCGCCACCAAAAATATCTCCAAATTGACTAAATATGTCATCCATATTCATGCCTCCGCCGCCATGAAATCCGCCACCTCCGCCGTCAAAGGCTTGATGACCGTATTGATCGTATTTTGCTTTTTTGTTTGCATCGCTCAAAACTTCATAAGCTTCAGCTGCCTCTTTAAATTTTTCTTCTGCTTCTTTGTTTCCTGGATTTTTATCCGGATGAAATTCTATAGCTTTCTTTCTGTAAGCCTTTTTTATTTCTGCCTCAGAAGCACTTTTAGAAATTCCTAATATTTCGTAAAAATCTTTTTTCATTTTGTTCTATAAATTTGCAAGTTACAGGGCTATTGTCCAATAACTACCTTTGGAAAGCGAATAATTTTGTCTCCTAATTTGTATCCTTTTTCAAGAACATCAACAATCTTACCTTTGAAATTAGGAGAAGGTGCTGGAATTTGAGTGATTGCTTCAGCAAAATCAGCATTAAAAATATCACCTGCTTTAACCTCAACTTCTTCTAAGCCTTTAGAATTTAGTGTGCTTTTTAATTTATCGTAAATAAGCTCTACCCCTTTTAAAAGTAATTCGTCATCTGATTTCCTAATTTCTGCCAAGCCTCTGTCAAAATCATCCATTACAGGTAATAAAGCTAATAAAACTTCTTGATTTGCAGTTTTAAATAACTCTATTCGTTCTTTTGTTGTTCTTCTTTTGTAATTCTCAAATTCCGCAAAAAGTCTTAAATATTTATCTTTTTCATTAGCTAAGTCTTCTTCTAACTTTTGTTCAACGCTCAATTCTGAAGCTGATTCAATTCCTAATTCATTTTGAGTTGTAGTTTCTTCAACCAATTCTTCTTTTTCGTTGTGATCAGTAGCCATATTGCTTTTGTCTTTAAATAAATTCTTAAACATTAATTTTTATTTTGGATTGCAAAAGTATTGCCAATTGTTGTATTAATGCCAAATTGTCATTGTTTTTTTTCTAAAATATATTCCCAAAAACAAAAACATTTTAAACTTTAATAAAATTTTATGATTATTTACACTTTCAGCTACTATATTTGTGCTGTCGAATAAAATTGACAATAAAAGGTTTTTGTTATTATTAATTCAAATATATTAAGGAAGCATCTTAAAATTAAGTTGCTTCCTTTTATTTTAATAACTCTTCGAGTGCCTCTTTAACCTTCGGAAATTCAAATTTAAACCCATTTGCTATCCCTTTTTGTGAACTGATTAATTTATCTGAAAATAACAGTTCGCACATATCTCCCAAAATAAGCTGAAGAACAAATCTTGGAATATGAGGTAGAAAAAGAGGTTTGTGAATCAATTTGGCTAACATAGAAGTTAATTCTTCATTTGAAATCGTTTCTGGTGCAACTGCATTAAAAGTGCCTTCCAATTCATTTTGCAAAATAAAAAGGTAAAAATTAGCTAAATCAGTTAGGTGAATCCATGACATTTTTTGCTTACCAGAACCCGCAGCAGCTCCTAAACCGAGTTGAATTGGTTTTAACATTTCTTGTAAAGCACCTCCCTCTTTTGCAAAAACTATTCCAGTTCTAATTTTAGTTACCTTTAGATTTAATAGTTCAAACTGATCTGCACTTTCCTCCCATTTGATTACAACATTACTTAAAAATCCAAGAGCAATTTCTGTACTTGCTTCTGTATAAACAGTTGTTGGATTGTCTGGATATATTGCTGTTCCTGAAGCGACAAGAATGTGTTTTACTTGATGAGGATGCTTCTTTAAGGAATTAAACAACAAGTTTGAAGAATGAACTCTGCTTTCAATTATTTCTTGTTTATAAGATTTTGTCCATCTTTTAGAAATTGATGCACCTGCTAAATGTATTATCACATCCACTCCAATTAAACTATTTAAATCTATTTTACCTTCAGAAGGATTCCAAAAATAGCCTTGCAACTTGTTTTGATCTGTAATTTTTAAGGAGGAAGTTGTTAAGAAATTAACTGAAATGCCTTTTTCAAGTAAAACATTAGTTAGTTTCGTCCCTATTAAACCTGTAGCTCCAGTTATTAAAACTTTCATTTTTTTATTCAAATTTAAAGCAACATTGAGCAACTAAAAAACAATTTAGCTAAGTTTAACTATTGTTATGGCTTCAAGACTTTTTAACTTTAACACTCCATTGAAATATAAATTCTGAAACCACCGCTCCGTTCGAATCGGTTCCAATAGATTTTAATGAAACTGTTTGTCTTTCTTTTGTTTCTTTTGCATTATGAATAGTTTGTGCTACTTTTAATCCATCTACACATTCAAAAGTAATTTTTCCTACTGCTTTTTTGGTATAGGTTGCTTCAAAATGAGTAACCAACATGCCTATTTCAAAACCTGATTCTTTAATTTTAACTACCAATAAAGCACCAGTTGACAATTCAGCTGCCATGGCTTGAACTGCAAAATAAAGTGATTGAAATGGATTTTGATTTATCCAACGGTGTGTAACAGTTGTCGTACATGCTGTTAATCTTAAGTCTTTTACCCTTACACCACATAGAAATGCAGACGGCAATTTAAAAGCTACAAACCAATTAATAGTTGATGCGGATACCTTCATGACTACTTATTTTATTGTAAATTTAATAATTATTTAGCAAATCCCAAAATCATTACAAATTGTTAATTTTCTGTTAATTTTAGTACTATGTAAAACAAGATACTATCTTTTCGATATATATTTGCATAAGAAATTACTAGGTGTTCTTCTTTAACTAAATAACAAATTAATAAAAAACAATCATGGAAACTACAAATGAAAAAAACACGGCTACTTTAACACATTTGAGTACGCTATCACAATTTTTTATTCCGTTTGGAAATTACATTTTTCCAATAATCATTTGGAGTACTAACAAAGAAAAATCGAGCTTTGTTTCTTTTCACGGCAAACAATCGCTGAATTTTCAATTAAGTATTTTGCTGTATTCGCTACTACTTTGTTTAATTGCATTACCAATATTAATTTTTGCAGTAGTTGATTCATTTCCTTTTACTTTAAATTTTGATCATTCTACCTTTTCTTTTTCAAATCTACACTTAGAAAATTGTTCAGGATTAGTAATTATTGGTGGTGTGGCTTTATTGCTTCTATTTATTTTAAAAGCAACCGAATTTTTTCTTGTACTTTATGCTTCAATCAAAGCTTCAAATGGTGAAAAATATTGTTATCCACTTTCAATACCATTTCTAAAATAAAATCATCAATCAAAAAACGAATTGTTAATCACTAAATTTAAAAAAATTATGAACATCGAAAACACAAAAGCGCAAATGCGTAAAGGGGTTCTCGAGTTTTGCATCTTATCTGTTTTAAAAGAAAAAGATGCTTACACTTCGGAAATACTAGAAACCCTAAAAAACGCAAAATTACTGGTTGTTGAAGGTACGGTTTACCCACTTTTAACCCGATTAAAAAACGACGGTTTGCTCAACTATCGTTGGGAAGAATCTAACTCAGGACCACCCAGAAAATACTACGGATTAACAGAAATTGGACAAACTTTTTTAAACGAATTAAACGGCACTTGGACCGAATTATCGGATGCTGTAAACATAATAACAAATCAAAAACAATAGTCATGAATAAAACTGTAAATATAAACCTAGGTGGTATGTTTTTCCATATAGACGAAGATGCATATCTAAAATTATCCCGCTATTTTGATGCCATTAAACGCTCATTAACCAACTCATCCGGACAAGATGAAATTATTAAAGATATTGAAATGCGCGTTTCTGAATTGTTAACAGAAAAACAAAAGTCTGAAAAACATGTTGTGGGCATAAAAGATGTTGACGAAGTAATTGCTGTTATGGGACAACCAGAAGATTATAGAATTGATGATGAAGGTACAACTGACAACACTAAAACAATTTATACTGCTAACCGTACAAAAAAATTATACCGTGATAAGGACAAAGCGGTTATTGGTGGTGTAGCTTCTGGTTTAGGATACTATTTTGGCATTGACGCTGTTTGGATCAGAATCTTTTTAATTGTTCTGGTTTGGATTGGTGGAACTGGAGTACTAGCATATTTTATTTTGTGGATAATCATTCCTGAAGCGGTTACAACTGCTGAAAAACTTGAAATGACTGGCGAACCGGTTACAATTTCTAATATTGAAAAGAAAGTTAGAGAAGAATTTGAAACCGTTTCTGAAAAAATAAAAAATGTTGACTATGATAAATTTGGCAACCAAATTAAATCAAATGCACAAAAAATTGGCGGCTCTTTTGGTGACTTTATTCTAACGCTTTTCAAAATATTTACAAAATTTATTGGGGCGTTTATTGTCATTATTGCATCAGTAGTATTAATTGCTTTGTTAGTTTCCCTATGTTTAGGTTCTTCAACTTATGTTCATGCACCGTGGATTGACTATTTCAACTCGTTCAACTACACCGAAGCCTCCATGATTTTGATTAGCTTTTTGTTCTTTTTAGCAATCGGAATTCCTGTTTTTTCTTTACTCCTTTTAGGCTTAAAAATAATGATTGCAGGAATGAAATCTATTGGTGCTATTGCTAAATACACTCTTATAGGAATATGGATCATTGCTATTAGTATTCTTTTTTCGCTTGGAGTACGTCAAGCAAACGAAGTTTCTTCCGAAGGGAAAATTGTTACCAAACACGTTTTAGCACTTAAGCCTAACGATACTCTTTTTGTGAAATTTAGAACAAACGATTACTATTCAAAAAATGTAAACGAACAAGACGATTTTAAGATTGTACACGACTCGGCTAATAACGAACTTTTGTATTCAAACGATGTGAGAATTAAGATTGTAAAAACAGAAGAAAAACAAGCCTATATTCAAATTGAAAAATCAGCTAACGGAAAATCATTTACTGAAGCCAAACAAAGAGCCGAAAAAATCAACTATATTTTTAAAATTGAAGGCAACCATTTGCTTTTAGATAACTATTTACTGACCGATTTTAAAAACAAATACCGTGGACAAGAAGTAAAACTGTATTTGTACTTGCCTGCTGGTTTGTATTTACAACCTGATAGTAGCCTGAAAAACTACGATGAATCGGATAACGACTATTTCAACCTGCACCACAGTTCGGATTATCTTTACAAAGTAGAAAACGCAAAAGTGAAATGCTTGAATTGTCCCTTAGACGAAAATGAATACGACGATGTTGAATCGGACAATACTGAAGTTTCGATTTCAAACAAAGGAATCATCATCAAAACCGACACTTTAAAATCAAATAACCGACATGGAGAATTGAAAATTAACAAAGACGGCATAATTATTAAAACCAAATAAACATGATACGGATTATCACCTTAGTAACAAAATTAATTGCCGCCACACTACTTGCGTCACTATTCAGCTCTTGTAAATTTTCGGCAGATTTTGACGGATTTGGAAAATCTGTTAAAGGAAGTGGCAATGTAACTACCGAAACAAGAACCATTAGCCAACCTTTTACATGTATTGAGGCTAGCAATGGACTTGATATAGAAGTGGAACAGTCTAATGAAACAATGGTTGAAGTAATAGCCGACGACAATCTTCAAAAAGAAATTAGTACCAAAGTTGAAAACGGGGTTTTAAAAATTACTTGTACCTACAGCTCTTTTAATAATGTAAAAGAGCACAAAGTACATGTGAAAATGCCTAAAATAGACAGTCTACAAGCAGCAACAGGGGCTAACATTAAAGCATTAAACACCTTAAAAGGCAATGCTATTAATGTTGAATTATCTACCGCCGCAGAAATGGATTTAGAACTTTCGTATGAAACAATTAAGAGCACGTGTAGTAGCGGCAGTTCGTTAACCGTTTCTGGAAAAGCATTACGTTTTGACGGAAACGCTTCGAGTGGTAGCGACGTTGATGGCGAAAATTTACTCGCAAACGAAATTATGGCAACAGCATCAAGTGGTGGTGAGATGACCGTTCATCCCATACTGAGTTTAGTGGCTGAAGCCTCAAGTGGTGCTGACATTAGCTACACTGCTGTTCCAAAATCGTTAAAAAAAGCTGTAAGCTCTGGCGGCAGCATTGACGAGAAATAAAATACTTTGAGAGAATTTTGAGTGTTGATTAATTATGTGTTGTGAGTTTTAAGATTAAATAACCATCAGCTTTAAACTCACTACACCTAATTATTCTTTCACAAACTTGCTTGTAAATTGGTCTTTGCCAGAAGTGGCTTCAAGTAGATAGGTACCGCATGCTAGTGATGCTACGTTTATTGAGTTGGTGTTGCTGGTTTTTTGGGTTAAAACAACTTTACCCATTATGTCGGTAATGGTAATGCTATCTATACTAGTATTGCTGTTGTTTTTAACGGTAAGCAGAGTACTTGCCGGGTTAGGATACACCACCACAGCATTTTCCGAAAAACCAGTTATTGCAAGATCAGTACCTAGTTTAACAACCCAAACATCAGAACCTCCATGATTTCCTGTGACATCTCCGTTGGAAGAACTAGAATTACCCGCAAATATATAACCTCCGTCAGATGTTAGTTGTATATTATTACCTCGATCATAATCAGTACCTCCGATTGATTTTTGCCATACTAAAATACCATTAGCAGATAATTTCATTATCCACGCATCTTCACTTCCATGATTCGTTGCTACATCTCCATTATTAGAAGTACTTGTACCCCCCAGTATATACCCCCCATCTGCTGTGTATTGAATGCTTAGAAAAAATTCATAACCTGTTCCTCCTACAGTATTTTGCCAAACTAATGTACCAGTAGCTGATAATTTCACAATCCAAGCATCGCTAAACCCTCCATGAAACCCTGTTGCATCTCCGTCATTAGAACTAGTAGAACCTACCAAAATATATCCGCCATCGGGTGTAGTTTGAATATAATCAGCAAAATCACTACCTGTTCCACCCAATGTATTTTGCCATACTAAAGCACCTGTTGCATCTAGTTTCACTACCCAAGCATCCTCATATCCATGATTCATTATTACATCTCCATTTATGGAATTAGTATAACCCGAAACGATATAATTTCCATCACTGGTTGATTTTATACTATAAGCCTCCTCATCATATGACCCTCCCAAGGTTTTTTGCCAAACTAAAGTACCTGTAGCAGTTAGTTTCACTATCCATGCATCGCGACTTCCATGATTTCCCGTTACATCTCCGTCTGTGGAATTAGTAAAACCTGCTATTATATAACCGCCATCAGAGCTTATTTGAATACTATTGGCCTGTTCATCATTTGTTCCTCCCAAAACTTTTTGCCATATTAAATCACCCGTAGCAGATAGTTTGACAACCCAAAAATCAGTATATCCATGATTTCCTGTGACATCTCCATCTATAGATCCTGTATAACCTGCTACAATGTAACCACCATCTGGGGTAAATTGAATTTCTTGAGCATATTCATCATTTGACCCTCCAAAAGTTTTTTGCCACTCGATTGTACCTATAGCTGCAATTTTTACTACCCAAACATCATAACCTCCATGATTCACTGCAACATCTCCATTATTAGAACCTGTGCAACCTGCAACTATATAACCACCATCGGGTGTTGGTTTAATACTTTGTGAATATTCATTTCCAGTACCTCCCATACATTTTTGCCATTGAATTGCTGGAGCTTGCGCTAAAGTAGTCAGTTGTATTAGCGCGAAGGCTAGGATAAGTAGTGTTTTTTTCATGGTGGTAATAATGACTAGTTAGTTTATCAAACGTAAGAAATTAAATGATAGGATTTACAGCAATTTATAATAACTCTTTTCAAAAAAAGGTCTTGAAATTTATTTATTTGCGTTCAAAAAACGGTCAGATGAGCTGCCAAAAATGTTTTTGATAATGTCCCCAACCCTCCTTGAAGGGGAAACAAATTAAGAAAAATTAAATATGAATTTGCAACAGTCTTTTGACTTTCAACTTGTTACTTTCTCCTGACTACTTATTCTTTTTTATAAATAATTGTGGGTGCGGCTTGGGCTTTTGAAAAAATGGTTAAGTCGGCTATTGTTACTCTTTCGGGTGCGTTTATTGCATAAAAAATAGCATCTGCAATGTCTGCCGCTTGTAATGCTTCATACCCTTCGTACACTTTTTTAGCTTTTTCGGTGTCTCCTTTAAAACGCACATTTGAAAATTCAGTTTCAACTGCTCCTGGTGCAATGTTGGTAACTTTAATACCGTGTTCGGTCAAGTCAAGGCGCATTCCTTCACTTATGGCTTCTACCGCTTTTTTTGAAGCACAATATACGGCGCCTGTTGCGTAGGTTTGTTTACCTGCAATGGAACTTAAGTTAATAATATGTCCTTTTTTTCGAGCTACCATTTGGGGAATAACGGCTCTTGAAACATAGAGCAATCCTTTGACATTTCCGTCAATCATGGCGTCCCAATCGTCAATATCGCCACTGAAAATTGGTGCGCTCCCGTGTGCATTTCCTGCGTTATTTACCAAAACTGTTATATTTTTCCACGAATCTGAAAGCGAATCCAGTTGTTGTTCTACCGCTGCTCTGTTTCTTACATCAAAAGCCAAAGTTGTTACCGCCACACTTTTTGAAAGTGTGGCTTGTAAGGCTTCTAATTTATCGACTCTTCGTCCGCATAAAATTAAATCGTACCCATTTTGAGCTAATTTTATTGCTGTTGCTTTTCCGATACCCGAGGTTGCACCTGTTATTAAGGCAATTTTTGGTGTGCTAGAATCCATTTGTATTGTAGTATTTTTTAGAATATGTATTGTATTTTGAATGTTTTGTTGAACCAATAACTAAGTTATTGAATTGAAAAGCCAGTTTTATATAGACAAAATGTATTCCACTAGCCCTTGCTCGTGTGGTAAATCCATTTTTTTTCGCAAACGGTAGCGTTTAATTTCGATACTTCTAACCGAAATATTTAGCAAAGGTGCAATTTCTTTTGAGGATAAATTCAAACGTAAATAGGCACAAAGTCTTAAATCGTTTGGCGTTAAGGCAGGATGTGCTACTTTTACTTTCTTCAAGAAATCTTTATCGGCATTGTCAAATGCTTCTTTAAAAAGGTTCCATGAATCTTCTTGGTTTATATTTCTGTTAATGGTGGTAATTACAGATTTAATGCTGGTTTTGTTGCCTTCGTCTGATGATTTTTTTAAATCTTCTTTAATTAATGCCAATAGCTCGTCTTTCTTAATTAAACTCATAGTGGAAACAGCCAGTTCTTTGTTTTTTAGGTCAACGTCTTGTACCAATTGCTCGTTTTTAAGTTTCATTAACTTTTGTTCGTTTTCTAGTTCTTTTATTTCGAGCAACAAATTGTTTTCTTCGATTAGTTTTTCACGTTGATGTTGGTAATAATTTTTATAGGCTCTGTTTATAAAATGAGCAATTACCATACAAATTAATATGTAGATAAAGATTGCAAAATAAGTGGCATACCAAGGTTTAGAAATTGTAAAAGCATAATTTATGGTATTTTCAGGAGTTGAGTTTGCTATTTTAGCTCTTACTTTAAATACATAATCGCCCGGTGAAAGGTTTTTAAAATTCGCACTTGACTTTGAGCTCCATTCACTCCATTTGTCTGAAACGCCTTCCAATAAATATTGGTATTCCGCATAAATGTATTTGTTGTATTCCGGAACGGTAAAATTGAAAGCAATGTTATTTTCGTCATAAGCAAAGGCAGTACCACTAAGTAAGTTGTAGTTTTTAACTTCTTTATTGAGTTTGTTAGCGCTAATTTTAGTTAAGGAAACATTGAAATTTTTAAAACTTAAATCATTAATATTTATCGCATAATACCCGTCTGTTGTTCCAATTAAATATTCAGAACTTGACAATTGCGTTACATTTTCATACCCCGAAATGGTGTTGGTTAAGGTAGAAGGAATAGAAATGTTGTTTTGTTTTAATTGATTGTCAAGCTTACTAACCGTAAAATAATGAATGTAATTTTTAGTAAAAACCCATAATTTGTTTGATTTATCAACAATCATTTTACCAGAAGTGTATTCATCTTTTTCAAATAATGGACTTAAGTTTTTGTCTTTTTCAAACTGATTGATTTTAGTATTGAAGTTAAAAATCCCTTCTTTACACGCATAATAAATTACATTGTTGAATTTGGTTAAACAGGCATTTTTACCTTTTTTAGGATTAGTAAATGGAGTACATTTTACAACTCTTTGTAACTTATTGTCAATCTGTAATGCAAAAACACCTTTGTATTCATGGCTTACAATTATTTGTTTGGCACTTGAAAGCTCAAAATATTTAGACGAATAATCAAAACCCGCTAGTCGATTTTTGAATACCCATTGGTTGTTTATCTTTTCTAAAAACGAAATACCGTAGTAATTCCCTTGAATAATTATATTGGGATTGTGAGGTAAAACTTCAAACTTCCACGTTCCAGAATGAGCAAAAAGTAAATTTGCTGATGTGTTTTCAACTATAAAAGTACCGGAATCGTGACCACAAAATAGTGTTCCGTTGTGTTCAAACAGCGACCAAACTTGCCCTTTTGTACCTTGAATAAATTTTAATGGTTCATTTACGTTCAAATTTTTGTAAAACAACCCTTGATTTGTTCCAACATAAAGCAAATTATTATGCGCTAATGAAGTGTAAACAGTTCCTAATATACCCGAATCGTCCGTGTAACTTTTTACTGGCGATTGTAAATTAATACAGTTAATTCCGTTGTCTAACCCAATCCATAAATTTTTATCAACGTCTTCAAATAGAGATAAAACGGTATTGTTGCTCAAACCTCTATTTTGTGTAATATGGTACCGAATATTGCCTTCTTTTGATAAAATAAATAAACCATTAGATACAGTTCCTACAGCAAAACCGTCATCTGAAAGCAATTGGCTACTGTAAATATTTCCTGCTTGAATTTCGGAATCGGCTTCGGTATTGAATTTTACAAGAGTTCCATTTATCAATTTGAAAAAACCATTTTTTTGAGTTTCAATTAAAACTCCTTCGTCAATTGAAGAAATTCCTACAATTCGATTGGCTTTCAAAATTGGATTATCGGAAACTAATTTGCTATTACCGTTTTCTAGTTCGTATAATCCGTTATTGAAACACTGAAAATATATGGCAGAAGCAGTTCTAAACGATTTAATTATAGAACTTTCAGGTGTGATAATATTGAATTTTCCTGTTTTAGAATCGTAAATGTAAATTCGATTGAGCGATTGAAAAATTACCCATTGATCATAGCTTAAGATGTTCCAAAACTGTTCATCGTCGAGAATTTTATTTTTAATCGTTTGACTTAAGGATTTGTATTTTAATTGCCCATTGGTTTGGCGTTTCCAATAGCCAAATTCCATGTAACAACCCGTGTAAATTTTATCGTCAATTACTTTAACGGAACGAATAATGGTTTCGTTTGGAGAAGGATAAATGGACCAAGAAGAGCCATTAAATTCAAGAAGACCTTCGTTGTTTGCAAAAAAAACAAAATGATTTTTATCTTGAGCAACCATCCAATTTTGATTACCAGCAGCATATGTTGTTGGTGTGTATTTAATAATTGGCGGTAGTTCTTGGGCACCTACCTGAAAACCCAATAAAAAAAATAAAACAAATAAACGTATAGTATATCTAAAAATCAACATTTTATTTAAGTGTATAATTTAGTTTGAAAACATGCTAAAGATATATAAATTTATAATGATAAAAGATAATGATTAAAAAAAACACTAAAAATATACTGAAATGTGAAATCTACAAACACTTTGTTGTATTTTTATTTAAAAAATGATACGAAGAATTTTAAGTAACTTCAGCCAAAATAATACCTTTTTATGATGGGCGAAATTTCTATTCTAAAATTGGAATCCCTACATTTGTCAAAATTACATTTTATGTCATCAACCGACTTTTCAAAACTAGATACAAAACAAAACATCTTAATAAAAGGAGCTCAAATACATAATTTAAAGTCTTTAGATGTTGCTATCCCTAGAAATAAATTTGTTGTAATTACAGGACTTTCGGGTTCAGGAAAATCAAGTTTAGCTTTTGATACTTTGTATGCAGAAGGACAAAGAAGGTATGTTGAAAGCCTATCATCTTATGCTAGACAGTTTTTAGGACGATTGGATAAACCAAAAGTTGAGTACATAAAAGGAATTGCTCCTGCCATAGCCATCGAACAAAAAGTCAATACAACCAATGCTCGATCTACAGTTGGAACTTCTACCGAAATTTATGATTATTTAAAGTTGTTGTACGCAAGAATTGGTAAAACATTTTCGCCAATTTCTGGAAATGAAGTTAAAAAGAACACCGTTTCAGATATTATTAATGCTGTTAAACTATTTGAAGAAGAAAGTAAATGGCTATTAGTAACTCCAATTTATCTTGAACCTGGCAGAAAACTTGAAGACAAGTTGAATGTACTTTTACAACAAGGTTTTGCTAGGGTTTTGGTAAACAATGAAGTTGTTCGACTTAGCGAAATTGAAACTGTAAAACTGACAAAAAAAGAAGTGCTTCTCATTGTAGATCGATTAGTAATTAAGCATGATGAAGATTTTTACAACCGATTATCAGATGCAATACAAACAGCTTTCTTTGAAGGAAAAGGAACTTGCTTTTTACAAGAAGTTGCTACAAATAAACGAATTCCATTTAGCTCAAAGTTTGAACTTGATGGCATTACTTTCTTAGAACCAAATGTTCATTTGTTCAGTTTCAACAATCCTTATGGCGCTTGCCCAGAATGTGAAGGTTACGGCACCATAATAGGCATAGATGAAAATTTGGTAATTCCAAACTCAACACTTTCAATTTATGAAAATGCTATTGCTCCATGGAAAGGCGAAAGTATGAGTTGGTACAAAGAAGAATTGGTAAATAAAGCCTATAAATTTGATTTCCCCATACACAAGCCCTATTTTGAACTGACTTTGGAACAAAAAGAACTTGTTTGGAATGGTAATTCTTATTTTCAAGGCATTACTAGTTTTTTTAAAGAATTAGAAGAAAAAAATTACAAAATACAAAACAGAGTAATGCTTTCTCGTTATAGAGGAAAAACCAAATGTAAAACCTGTAAAGGAAAAAGATTACGATATGAAGCTAATTATGTAAAAGTTGCTTCCAAAACAATTTCAGATTTAGTTGATTTACCTATAAAAAAATTAATTCCTTTTTTTGAAAACATTGAATTGTCCACATTCGATCAGAAAGTAGCAAAAAGACTGTTGATAGAAATTAAAAATAGAGTGGCTTTTTTAAGCGAAGTAGGTTTAGATTATCTAACTTTAAATAGAAATTCAGCAACTCTTTCTGGAGGCGAATCACAGCGAATTAATTTAGCAACTTCATTAGGAAGTAGCTTGGTTGGTTCAATGTATATTCTGGATGAGCCAAGTATTGGTTTACATCCAAAAGACACTGAAAAACTGATTCAAGTTTTACTTTCATTGAAAGCATTGGGAAATACCGTTATTGTAGTAGAGCATGATGAAGACATAATGAAAGCTGCCGACATGATAATTGATATTGGACCAGAGGCTGGAACTCTAGGAGGAAAATTAGTTGCACAAGGAACCTATTCCGAAATCCTAAAAGCTGATTCGTTAACCGCACAATATTTGAATGGAAAAATGGAGATTGCAATTCCAAAAAGCAGAAGAAAATGGGTAAACTATATTGATATTATTGGAGCAAGAGAACATAATTTACAAAACATAGACGTTCGATTTCCGTTGGAAGTTTTAACAGTAATTACAGGTGTATCAGGAAGTGGTAAAAGTACTTTGGTTAAGAAAATTCTATTCCCTTCCATGCAAAAAAAGTTAGAAGGTATCAGCGAAAAATCAGGTGAGTTTACTGAATTAGGCGGTTTTTACCACAGAATCCACAATGTTGAATATATAGATCAAAATCCAATTGGAAGAAGTTCGCGATCTAATCCTGTAACGTATATTAAAGCCTATGATGATATTAGAGAATTGTATGCCAAAGAAAAGTTATCAAAGTTAAGAGGGTACCAAGCCAAGCATTTTTCTTTTAATGTTGACGCAGGCAGATGTGAAACCTGTAAAGGTGAGGGTAGCATTAACGTTGAAATGGTTTTTATGGCAGATGTTTATTTACCCTGTGAGGTTTGTAATGGTAAACGTTTTCAAAAAGAAATCCTTGAAGTCTATTTTGAAGGCAAAAACATCAACGATTTACTTACCATGACAATTGACGATGCAATTACTTTTTTCAAATTGACTAATCAGTCAAAAATCAATCAAAAACTTCAACCCTTACAAGATGTTGGATTAGGATATGTGCAACTTGGTCAATCTTCTTCTACACTTTCAGGTGGAGAAGCTCAACGGATAAAGTTAGCATCCTTTTTAGTTAAAGGAACTACAAAAGAAAAAACCCTTTTTGTTTTTGACGAGCCTACAACTGGATTGCATTTCCACGATATAAAAAAACTAATAGCTTCATTCGATGCCTTACTTGAAAAAGGACATTCTATCATTGTAATTGAGCATAATTTAGACTTAATTAAATGTGCCGATTGGATAATTGATCTTGGTCCGGAAGGCGGAGAAAATGGTGGTAAATTATTAGCTGTTGGCACTCCAGAAGAAATTGTAAAAAACAGTAAATCAATTACTGGAAAATATTTAAAAGAAAAACTAACATTCTAATTTTATTTTTTTAAATCGATTTAAAAAGTATTTTTGTTGATTGAAATAAAAACAAAAAGAAATTATTAGGAAATTAGTAATTAATAAATTTAAACCATGATAAATAAAAAAGAGCTTTTAGTTTTAACATTGTTTTTAGTTCATTTTTTTGGTTTTGGACAATATACAGATGTTATTAATTCAAATAGACCAGGCGAATCAATGTCTGCTTTTTCTGTTGGGAAATCAGTTTTTCAAGCAGAAATTGGATTAGATGGAGTTAACGAGAAACACGATATTTTAAATTATACTGCAAATGGCTATTTTACTGACATAGCCTTAAGATATGGTTTGTATTTTGAACAGTTAGAAATTATTACAAATTTAAAATATCAAAATGACCACTACGAAAGTAATTACGAATCAAAAACAAGAAGCGGTTTTAAAAAAATAACTTTTGGTGGTAAATATTTAATTTACGATCCTTTTAAAAACTATACTGAAAAAATCGATTTGTACAGTTGGAAAAAAAACCATCGTTTCAAATGGCGGCAGCTATTACCATCTGTTTCTGCTTTCGCAGGTATTAATTTAGAAAATGCTAACAATCCATTTATTAGCTATCCTACAAATGGCTTGTCTCCAAAAGTAATGATTATTACTCAAAATCAATTTCGAGGAGCACACGTTTTTGTTTTTAATCTTTTTTTAGATGAAATTGGTTCTCAAAATCAATCGTTAGGTTATGTCATGACTTACACAAAAGGAATTAACGAACATTGGTCCGCTTTTATTGAAAACAAAGGTATACAAGGCAATTATTACAGTGATGGCATTTTTTCATTTGGAGCAGCATATTTATTTGATAAAAGCATGCAAGTTGATGCATCAATTGGTACAAATTATAAAAATACCCCATCACTTTTTTATGGTGGCATTGGATTTTCTTGGAGATTTGACAAAAATTATCAAGAAGTAAAATTGAAAATTAAAAAAGAGAAAAAGCCAAGTAAACAAGATAAGGCAAAGGAAAAAGAAAAGAAAAGAATTGATGATGTTGAAAATGGTAAAAAGAAACCATAATGATTATTTTAAAAGAGGCTAAAACAAAAAAAGAGTTAAAAGAATTTGTAAAATTTCCTTTTGAACTATATAAAAACAATCCAAATTGGGTTCCACCTATTATTTCAGATGAATTAGAATCGTTTGATAAAAATATAAATCCCGTTTTTGAAATTGCAGATGCTTATTTTTATTTAGCTTACAAGCAAAATAAAATTGTTGGAAGAATAGCCATTATTATTAATTGGCAAGAAGTAAACAATCAAAACAAAAAGAAAATAAGATTTGGTTGGTTTGATGTAATTGATGACATAAGCGTTACCAAAATAATGATTGATAAAGTTATTGAAATTGGTTTAAAAAACAAATTAGAATACATGGAAGGGCCAATAGGTTTTTCAAATTTAGATAAAGTTGGCGCATTAACAGAGGGATATGACCAAATGGGAACAATGATTACTTGGTACAATTTCCCCTATTATGTAAATCATTTTGAAAAATTAGGCTTTACAACTGAAAAAGAGTACATTGAAAGTAAATTTCCTTTCAGTAACGTTAAACCTGAATTATTTGAAAAAGCACAAGAGTTAATTAAAAAACGCTATAATCTTAAACCAATAAATTTCACTTCTACTAAGGATATTATGCCTTATGTGGATAAAATGTTTGATCTTTTTAATACTTCGTATGCCAATTTAGCATCATTTGTAGCAATTTCAGAAAGGCAAAAAGAATTTTTTAAACACAAATATATAAATTTCATAAACCCTGAGTATATTAAATATGTCGAAGATTCTAATGGAAATTTAGTAGCTTTTGCCATAGTTATGCCAAGTTTTTCAGTTGCCCTTCAAAAAGCTAAAGGAAAATTGTTTCCTTTTGGATTTCTACATTTACTTATGGCGAAAAAAAAATCTAAAGAAGTTGCTTTTTATCTAATTGGTGTACATCCAGATTACCAAAACAAAGGAGTTACAGCCATCATTTTTCAAGAATATTTCAAAACTTTTTCAGAAAAAGGAATTATAAACTGCTTGAGAACGCCCGAATTAATTGATAATATTGCTATACAATTGTTGTGGAAAAACTTTGATCCTAAAATCACTTGTAGAAGAAGTACATTTAGAAAAAATTTAGTTTGAAATTTCTTTTTTATTTAGAATCATTCTATTTTATGACTATTCTTAAAGTATTTTACAAACACTCTTTTTTAAAGAATATTGATTTAAATTTACCACTTATTCCATAATAACCACCACATATTCATTTACTTTACCAAATTGTAGTAAATTTATTGTTTTCAAAAATAGAATTCTATAAATTTATAACACAGTAATGTCAATATACCCATAAATGGGTATTGTGTGGTTAGAAGTTAAGCTCTAACTTTGCACTTTATATTTAGTTTAACTTTAAAATCTGAAAAAATGAATCTAACTCTACTCAAAAAATCATTAAAAAACAGATGTGTTTTTCTTCTTTTGGCTATTTTTTCTTTAATTTGTTTTAACGCAAATTCCAATACTAAACTGCTACTAGATAAAACAAATGGACTAGAAACTAATAATATTGATGCCTTAGTTTTAAAATCTAATTTTTCAATTTATTTAAATTCAGTTGATATTACTACAATTACCAGCTTTAGTCCAACTACTGCTGGACCAGGTGATGTTGTTACTATAACTGGAACTAATTTTAAAGATATTACAAACACTTCTATTATTACAAACGTTTCAATTGGAGGAGTACCTGTTACCAGCTTTGATGTTGTATCTTCTACTAAAATTACAGCTGTAGTAGCAACTGTTTCTAACGTTAATAACAATAACATTGGAAATGTTCAGGTTTTTACTGCAACTGATACAGTTACAGCTACTGGATTTAATTATTCAATCTACCCTACTGTTAGTAGAATTGTTACTGACTTTGGGGGATATTGGGACTCCAATACATCTGTAAACAATAATATACAACCTAATAACTCTCATAATCTTCTTGCATTTAATTACGGAGGAGAAATATTTTCTACTGGCGTAAATGATACTGCATTACTATATAGTGGAGTAGTGAATTTTATTGAGGGAGAATTTAAGGCCATACCTACTTTATACACTGGATTACAGAACATTAATTCAGCCAATTTAATAACCGGTTCTACTTTAGATGGCAATATAAATACTGCTTTATATACAAATAATTCTGTTAAAGATTTATCTATCCAAAGTGTTTTAACTGATGGTATAAATGGTTTAAATTTAGGTACTGGTTATAGTAATTTAAATAATGCCGAGTCCTTTGTAAAAATCAATTCTATTAATTCAAGTAAAATTTTAGATAATGAACCCGATATTTTAATAGCTCAAATTGGTAATCCTGGTGATAATCCTGATACTTATAGCTTTTTGGATGAAAACAATCAAGTTGTGGGTAATTCTTTAAATCCAAATTTCCAAAATATTCTTTCTTTAGGTAATTACAAGTCAGATATCTATACAGTTCCAAATATTTTAAATTTTTCAGAAGCAAAACCAAACGGAGTTGCCGCTAATGGTACCAATACAACAACTGAAATTAGAGTAATTGGATTAAAACTATCGGACTTTGGGATTTCAATTTCAAATTATTCTCAAGTTAAAACATTTAAAACAATAGCTTCCGGTAATTTTGATATAGCTTTCGTTGCTTATAATAAAGGTGCATTTAATATTGCACCATCTATCATTCAAAATACATTTGCTTCTAACAGTATTATTTGTAATTCCGGTAACAACAATGCAATGTTATCTGTAATTGGTTTAGCTGCTAATGGAGGAACCTTAACTTACTCTTGGGAAGTTTCAACAGATAACGGAACATCTTGGAATCTAATTTCCAATTCTAGTATGTATTCAGGAGCAACTTCTTCGAGTTTAGCAATAACTAATGCAATATTAGGTTATAAATACAGAGCAACTGTTTTAGAATCAGGTACACAATTAATAAATACGTGTTCTGTTTTTACTATTACTACTACAACTGATTCTGCTTTAGGAGGTACTTTAGATCCAAATAATATTACTAACTGTATTAACACAACATCAGGAACTACTTCACTAACAGTTAATCCTACAGGAGGCACAAACAGTTACAGTTATCAATGGTCAACTAGTTTGGATCAGAATGGTACATATACAGCTATCAATGGTGCTGTTTATAATACTTATAACCCACCTTTAGATAGTGCAGGCACGAAATATTATAAAGTAATGATAAATAGCGGTTGCTACAATAATTTGTCTAACGCTGCTAATGTTACATTATCTGGTGAAAACCCACCAACGATAACTAATGCAACTATTTGTTCTCCAGGTACTGTTACTTTAAATGCATCCTCACTTTCAGGAGAAATAAACTGGTACAATACTGCCACTGGAGGAAGTTCAATTGCTACAGGTTCTTCATACACAACTTCCATTTCTTCTTCAACTACGTATTATGCTAATACAACTGTTGCTTCTTGTGTAACTCCTAGGGTACCAGTAATTGCCACAGTAACTAATACAATTACACTAGATTCTTCTAATTTTGGAATTATTTATGCACGTGATGCCTGTCCAGGTAGTAATTCGTATGTAACTTTTTCAAGTTCAAATACCCAATTATTAGATGGCCAATATACTGCTACTTATTATATTAATGGTGCAAATACAGTTGCTAGTACAACTTCATCTCTAATTACTGTTTCAGGTGGATTTGGAAATTTTTATACCGAAAACTTGAATACTCCTGGTTCAAATACAATAACAATCACTTCTATTAATATGGTATCACCAAGTGACTCAAATGTAGTTTGTGCAATACCCGTTAATTCTGGAAATAGTGCACCTATATCCGTACTTGATTCATTTCCAAACGTCACTGATTTACATGTAACCGTTTCAAACGGTTGTTCTGATAGTAAAAACAAAGCTACAGTTACAAGTACAACATTAGCTAATGGTATTTATACTGTTACGTATCATATTATTGGAGTAAACAGCTCAGGAAGCTCTATAAATGCTTCGATGACATTTACTGGTGGAACTGGAAAATTTAATTTGCCTTTTTTAACAATTGCTGGAAGTGGTAACATTGTGTCAATACAATCTATAACACAGTTAGGGACAACTTGTATTAGTACATTAGATCCTGAAGCAGAAACCCCCCCTTTTACTACTTACGTTCAACCAACCGTCAATGCAGGTTCTTCTTTATCAATTTGTGCTTCAGAAAGTAATGTAACAATTGGGGCAAATGCAAGTGCATCTAATTACAGTACTTTAAATTGGTCAACTACTGATGGGAGTGGAACTTTTGCAGATTCGCATGCATTAACAACAACTTATTCGCCAAGTGCATCAGATTTAACACACAATCAAATACATTTAACTTTAACAGCAACACCTGGTAATATGTGTAATGATGTTTCGAAAACTATAATTTTAAACATAAGTCCAATTACAAATGCTGGTCTAACTAGTGCAGATCAAACCATTTGTTACAATACTTCTACAGCTATATCACTAACTGGAAGTGTAGGAACAATTCAATGGAAAAGTTCAGTTAATGGTGTTGATTGGATTAACGTAACTGGCGGTTCAGGAGGTACAACAGATTCATATACTACTCCATTATTGACGGTTAATACAATGTATAAAGCAGTAGTAAAAAGCGGCGTTTGTAACGAAATGGAATCTGCTGTTATTACCATTACTGTTAATTCTTTAACAAATGGAGGGACAATTTCAGGATCTAATGGCGTTTGTAACAGTATTAATAGTTCGACATTAACGTTAACTAACTATAATGGTACAATTTTAAAATGGCAAAGCAGTGCCGATTTTGACTTTAGTGGAACTATAATTGATATTGCATATACATCAAATCAAATTAATATTACTAACTTAAACAATACAATGTATTATAGAGCATTAGTTCAAAGTGGAGTTTGTAATAATCAATTTAGTGATATTGGTACTATTTTAGTGTATACAAATACAATTGGAGGAACTGTTTCCGACAATCAAAACATTTGCTATGCTAGTAAATTAAGTGATTTAACTTTAACTGGGCAAAATGGAAGTGTAGTACGATGGGAAAGTTCAAATGACGACCAATTTTCAGATTTAAATTCAATCTCCAATATTACTACTACACTTACAGGAAATGAAGTAGGAAACTTATTAAAATCAACCTATTTTAGAGCAGTTATTAAGAATGGAGCTTGTACTACAGAGTATTCAAATTCAATTTTGATTTCAATAAATACAACCTTTTACAATGGTACATCATGGAGTGATGGCGACCCCACTGTTTCTAACACAAAAAGTATTTTAATTGATTGTAATTCTTGTAACTACAACTTTAACTACCCAATAAGTGGCTGTTCTTTTAATGTCAAAAACAACGCCCAAGTTGTACTAGAATCAGGAAATAACATTGCACTTACTGGAGCTGTAAATATTGAAAACGGTAGCAGTTTAACTATCCAAAATAATGCCCATTTACTACAAACCTCAAATAGTATAAATACAGGTAATATAATTATTCATAGATTGTCTTCCCCTCTTTTCAGATTAGACTATACACTTTGGTCATCTCCTGTTTCTGGAAATCAAACTTTAAGTAATTTTTCGCCTTTGACATCTGTTGGAAGATTTTATACTTATAATACTTCAACAAACCTTTATAACTCAATAAGTGCTACATCTAATTTTGAATTAGCAAAAGGATATTTAATCAGAATGCCAAATAATTGGATTACTTCATCAACAAATGGAACACCTAATACAGCCGCCAATTTTGATGGTATTTTTACTGGAGTACCTAATAATGGTGATATAAACTTCACCCTATCAACAGCTTCAGACCTTTATAATGCTATTGGTAATCCTTATCCTTCTCCTCTAAATATAAACAATTTCATTGATTTTAACACAAGTCAATCTAATAATAACATAGAAGGTACATTGTGGTTTTGGAGAAAAACCAATGGTCAAACCGGAACTACCGCTTATTCTACTTGCACAACTATAGGTTGTACAATAAACAATAGCCATACTAACTTTTCTAATTCAAATAATTTAATAGAAGTTGGTCAAGGCTTTATAGTTAAAGGTACCGATATTCAACATACTTTGGTTAATTTTACAAATAGTATGAGAGCAAATTCTAACCCTAATCAATTTTTTAGAACAAGTACTGCTTTTGATAGATTTTGGTTGCAATTAAAAAAGGAAGATAATTCACCCATAAATCAATTTTTATTAGCCTTTTTACCAAATGCAACTTTACTTTACGACACTAAATTAGATGGATTGTTTAAAAATGATATCAATACTTCTTTAACTGCAATTAGAACTGCAAGAGAATTAGTAATTGAAGCAAGACCTACATTTAATGATCAAGATATAGTACCACTTCATTTTAAAACTGATGTTGCAGGTAATTATGTAATCTCATTATCTACTTTAGAAGGAATTTTTAATACAAATCAAACTATTTACCTAAAAGATAACTTAATTGGAACTTATCAAAACTTAAAAGATGCTGACTATGCTTTTAGTTCAGACATCGGTGTTTTTTCTGATCGTTTTCAATTAGCATTTTCATTGAACACTTTATCAAATAGTCAGTCAAACGGAGTGGTTGAAAATAATATAGTAGTATTTAAAAATGGTAACAACATTATTGTAAATTCAGGAAATAAAACCTTAAATTCTGTAAAGATTTATGATTGCAAAGGACAATTGCTGTATCAAAATAATACTTTAAATTCAAATTCTTTAACTGTTAAAAGTGACGAATTCGCAAATCAAGTTTTATTTATAAAAACACAAACCGAAGACCATACTGTTGTAACTAAAAAAGTTATAAATTAATTCAACATAATATTATTTATTAAAAATTTGAATTTACTAGAATAATTTACATTAAAAAGGTAATTGATAGTAACAGTTTAAAAATAACTTTTATATGTTGAAAAAAAATGTACCTTTGCACCCATTAAAAACAACAGATGGAATCTATTAGAAACATTGCAATTATTGCCCACGTCGATCACGGTAAAACTACTTTGGTTGACAAAATTATGTATCATTGTCAATTATTTCGTGAAAACGAAAATACAGGAGATTTAATTCTCGACAATAATGACCTAGAACGTGAACGAGGTATTACCATTACTTCTAAAAATGTTTCTGTTGTTTATAAAGGTACTAAAATTAATATTATTGACACTCCTGGTCACGCGGATTTTGGTGGTGAGGTAGAGCGTGTCTTGAATATGGCTGATGGTGTTTGCTTACTTGTAGATGCTTTTGAAGGGCCAATGCCACAAACGCGTTTTGTATTACAAAAAGCTATTGATTTAGGATTAAAACCATGTGTTGTAATCAATAAAGTAGATAAAGAAAACTGTACTCCTGAAGAAGTTCACGAAAAAGTTTTTGACCTAATGTTTGAATTAGGTGCTGAAGAATGGCAATTAGATTTCCCAACTGTTTACGGTTCTGCTAAAAACAATTGGATGTCTGATCATTGGGAAAACATAACTGACAATATTGAAGCACTTTTAGATATGGTAGTGGAACACGTTCCAGCTCCAAAAGTATCAGAAGGTACTCCTCAAATGTTAATTACTTCTTTAGATTTTTCAGCTTTTACTGGACGTATTGCAATTGGCCGACTTGAAAGAGGCGTTTTAAAAGAAGGAATGCCAATATCTTTGTGCAAAAGAGATGGTTCTATAATAAAATCAAGAATTAAAGAATTGCATACTTTTGAAGGTTTAGGTCGTAAAAAAGTACAAGAAGTAATTGCTGGAGATATTTGTGCCATAGTAGGTGTTGAAGGTTTTGAAATTGGAGATACTATCGCTGATTTTGAAAATCCAGAAGCTTTGCAAACAATAGCAATTGATGAACCTACAATGAGTATGTTATTTACAATTAACGATTCACCTTTCTTTGGTAAAGAAGGAAAATTTGTAACTTCCCGTCACATTAGAGATCGTTTAACTAAAGAATTGGAAAAAAACTTAGCTATGAAGTTAGGCGAAACCGATTCTGCAGATAAATTCATGGTTTTTGGTCGTGGAGTCTTGCACTTATCAGTACTAATTGAAACTATGAGAAGAGAAGGTTATGAATTGCAAATTGGTCAACCGCAAGTAATCATCAAAGAAATTGACGGTAAGAAATGTGAACCAATTGAGGAATTGACAATAGATTTACCAGAATCTCTTTCAGGTAGAGCCGTTGAATTTGTTACAATACGAAAAGGTGAAATGTTAAGTATGGAAGCAAAAGGTGAGCGAATGATAATAAAATTCAATATTCCATCACGTGGTATCATCGGATTGCGTAACCAATTATTAACTGCTACTGCTGGAGAAGCTATTATGTCGCACCGATACATTGGATACGAACCTTTTAAAGGAGCAATTCCTGGACGTAACAACGGTTCTTTAATATCTATGGAAAACGGGAAAGCAATTCCTTATTCAATCGATAAGTTACAAGATCGAGGCAAATTCTTCGTTAATCCAAATGATGAAATTTATGAAGGTCAAGTTATTGGAGAAAATTCTCGTAGCGATGATATGTGTGTTAACGTAACTAAAATGAAAAAACAATCCAACGTTCGTTCATCTGGAAATGATGAAAAAGCAAGAATTATTCCACCAATTATTTTCTCTCTAGAAGAAGCTTTGGAATACATTCAAAAAGACGAATACGTGGAAGTTACCCCAAAATCAATTCGTTTAAGAAAAATATATTTAAATGAAACAGATAGAAAACGTTTTAAAGTATAAATTTTAAATATTCTTAAACAACAATGAGGCTTTCTTAATATGGTCATTGTGGTAAAAAATAACACTTTTTATAGTTAATTTATATGGGTAATTTTATCATATCATTCAAAGAGGAAATTAGTTTGCTACCGAGTAGCTAACAATCTGCATTAAGATGATTTATAAACGATATTAAAAAAAGGATGGCAATGACCATCCTTTTTTTAATATCGGAACGTTGAGTGGCTAAGATAATTTATTTAGATTGCTGGTTTTTAAAATGCAAGTACCACTTTATATAATTTACTTTAGCATTAATCTTCAATCCTCTAAATAAAGTTAGTTTTTCATATTAATGAATAAAATAACTTTAAAATAGTTGGTTGTGTAGGGTATTTCATAATCATCTAAAAAGGCAAAAATATTTGGAATTTCATTAATATTTAATGTTGTAGCTAAATGCAAATTTTTATTTTTAAACCATTCTCTACCTATTAATTTATTTAATTGTTTTTTCGTCAATGAAATCCTTGTTTTCATCATACTATATTTTAAATTTCAATAACCAAATATTTGATTTTTCAATTGTTTTTAATTGAGTTATTTCTTTGCAAATTAATTGGAGTTTTCTGCTTGTTAGGTGTTTTGGCTTTTCTCTAAAATAATTCTTAATCTGTTTTTTATTACAAACAAACAACGTTGGACAATTGCATCAGAATAAGCTTTTACTATAACTTTAAAAATTGATATATTTCCGTCACAAGTGATACTTTAGACTTGAATACCTAAATTCTTTAAATTTTATAAATCTTATTTGATTTCTTTAAGTCTCTCTTTTTCTTTTTTCTATAAAATTGAGCACATAAAATATCGTGATTATTTTATAGAATTAAATAAAGTTCACCTGAAAAATAAGTGCCTACTGTTAAAAGACGAATATTTACTAAGTAACTGACAGTTAATAGATTATAAACACTCTTGGATACTACTTTGATTCATTCTACTATCTCAAATAAGAATAAAATAAAATTGTCGTTAATTTATAAATTGTTCTAAACAAATTGGTTTTTATACTTTACTCAAATCTTTTTTTTATAGAAAAATATACTTTACTTTATTGACATAAATAACGCTGTTTTTGAATTCTGTTTTCCTTTTTTATTATTTTACTTGAACTACAAGTCAAATACTTTTTTTCTTTTTCATAAAAAAAAGTATATCGAAACTAATTTCAATATACTCTCTTGAAATATTTATTTTACTGCGTTAGAAAGTATATTTAAATGCTATTATTTAACTTTGGCTTAATCTACATTTTGTTAATCATTTCAAAATAGGCTCTTTCAATAGACTCTTGATGATTAGGATGAGCAATTCTTACCATTTCCGAAACTCTTTGTTTTAAAGTTTTTCCATATAAATCAGCAATCCCATTTTCAGTAATAACATGGTGAATATGTGCCCTTGTTGTAACTACTCCTGCACCTTGTTTTAAAAACGGTACTATTCTACTTTCGCCTCTTTTTGTTATGGAAGGTAGTGCAATTATTGCTTTACCTCCTGGACTTAAACTAGCACCTCTAATAAAATCCATCTGTCCTCCTACCCCTGAATACATTTTTGGTCCAATAGAATCAGCACACACTTGTCCCGTTACATCAACTTCTATAGCTGAATTAATTGCTACCATCTTTGGATTTTTACGAATTCGTGCTGTATCATTAACCATTGACGATTCTTTCATTTCAATAAAAGGGTTATCGTTAACAAAATCATACAATCGTTTTGATCCAATTAAAAATGTTGCCAAAACTCTACCTCTAAGTGTTCCTTTGTAATTACAATTTATAACATCTTTTTCAATTAAATCTATAACTCCATCAGAAAACATTTCGGTATGTAAACCAATATCTTTGTGGTTGGTTAACTTGCTTAATGCAGCATTTGGAATAGAACCAATTCCCATTTGGAGTGTACTTCTATCATCTATTAAGGAAGCTATGTATCCACCTATTTTTTCCTCCTCAACTGTAAATGGCTCTGGTTCATGACCGTAAATTGGGACATCAACCTCAACTAAATAATCTATTTCAGAAACATGCAAAATCCCGTCTCCAAAAGTTCTTGGCATATTGGGATTTACCTGAGCAACAACTAATTTTGCATTTTCAATAGCCGCAACTGTAGCTTCAATAGAAACTCCTAAAGAACAATATCCATGTCGATCTGGTGGTGAAACATGAATAAAAGCAACATCTAATGGCAAAACATTTTTACGAAACAAATGAGGCAATTCACTTAAAAAAACCGGCGTATAAGATCCGTTTCCGGCTTTTAAAGTGTGCCTAACATTAGCACCTATAAAAAAAGAATTAACGTGAAAACTTTCTGCTAATTCCGGGTTAGCATAACGTGCTTCACCTTCAATATGAAGATGACAAATTTCGACATTTCGCAATTCAGAGGCTCTTTCAGTTAAGGCATTTGCCAAAACAGTTGGGGCAGCAGCAGCTGCTTGGAGATAGACTCTGTCTCCAGATTTAACAACTTTTACAGCATCATTGGCGCTTATATATATACTCATGTTTATTCTATTTTTTTTACAAAACTAATTTTTTTGATGAACTCAAAATATGATAAAACTCATTTTGTAAAACTAATAATTATATAAGAAATTAAAAATAATAAAGTGGAAATTTTAAAATTAATTAATATTGACTAAAACTTTTTAATATAACTATGAATAGGATAAAATCATATAACTTAAAATACCTATTTTTGCAAGAAAGAAGGTAATAATGATTATTCAGAAAACAATAGAAGAAATAGAATTAATGCGTGAAAGTGCCTTGATTGTTTCTAAAACCCTAGGTATGATTGCTCGAGAAATAAAACCAGGAGTCACAACTTTATATCTTGATAAATTAGCCGAAACTTTTATTAGAGATCACGGAGCAGAACCAAGTTTTTTAGGATTATACGGCTTTCCAAATTCACTTTGTATGAGTCCTAATGCTCAAGTAGTCCATGGCATTCCAAACAATATTCCTTTAGAGAGTGGTGATGTAATTTCAGTTGATTGTGGAGCATACAAGAATGGATTTCATGGGGACCACGCATATTCTTTTGAAATTGGCGAGGTTAAACCTGAAATTAAACAACTTTTAAAAGTAACTAAAGAATCACTTTATATTGGAATTAGAGAATTCAAAGCTGGGAATCGCGTAGAAGATGTTGGAAATGCTATTCAAAAATACACAGAATCACATGGATATGGTGTTGTTCGGGAATTAGTAGGACACGGATTAGGAAAAAAAATGCACGAAGATCCAGAAATGCCAAATTACGGAAAAAAAGGGCGTGGTAAAATGTTTGTAGAAGGAATGGTTGTTGCAATTGAACCTATGATTAATATGGGTACAAAAAATATTAAACAATTAAAAGATGGTTGGACAATTTTAACTGCTGATGGAAAACCAAGTGCCCATTTTGAACATGATGTTGCTTTAATAAATGGGAAACCTGAATTGTTGTCAACATTTGCTTATATTTATGAAGCTTTAGGAATTATAAGTAACGAAGAAGACGAGTTTAGAAGCAATCCATTCGTTTTATAAGCCAAACCATTTTAAACTAATTGATGAAAAAAATATTTAAATTAATACTAAATACAATACCAAGACCATTTTTAATTCGTTTAAGTTTTGTAATTAAACCTTTTCTAGAAATTATTCTAAAAGGTGATAAATTTACTGATCCAATTGATGGAAAAAGTTTTCGTAAATTTTTGCCCTATGGATATGGTATTCAAAGAGAAAATGTTTTATCCCCAAGCACACTTTCATTAGAACGCCACCGTCTTTTTTGGTTGTATTTGCAAAATGAAACAGATTTTTTTACTTCTAAAGCAAAGAAGAAAGTTTTACATTTTGCACCAGAACAGGAATTTTACAAACGTTTTAAAAAACAAAAAAACATTGCCTACACAACAACCGATTTGGTTTCGCCACTAGCAGACGTAAAAGCGGATATATGCAATTTGCCTTTTGAAGATAATGCCTTTGATATCATTTTTTGCAATCATGTTTTAGAACATATTTCGGATGATACAAAAGCCATGAAGGAATTATTTCGAGTTTTAAAGCCTGGCGGCATGGGAATTTTTCAAATACCTCAAGACATTAATAGAACAGTAACTTTTAAAAACGATAGTGTAACTAATCAAAAAGAAAGAGCCAAAATTTTTGGACAATATGATCATGTTAGAATATATGGATTGGATTATTTTGATAAACTTAGAAGTATAGGTTTTACTGTTGTTGAAGAAAATTACACCTTAAAAATTGATCCAAAATTGGTTGAAAAATACTGCTTGGCAAAAGGAGAAATTATACCGATATGTTATAAATAAAAAATAATATTTTGATTATTATTTCGTTATATTTACATTGTTAATAACAATTAATAGTTTATGTTAAAATTTATATTACTCTCGTTATACTGTTTTTTTTCCTGCATTAGTTGCTTTTCACAAATAATAAAGCCAGAAAAAGAAATTGTACCTCCCTTTAATATAAAAACTATTTCATTTGTTCAAAATGATACAAATGTCACACCAATTTTCCAACTTGGCGATGCTTTTCAATTTCAATTTGATGATTTGTTTGGAAACGAAGCAAATTATTATTACACAATTACTTTATGCGATTACGATTGGAAACCATCTGAACTCTCTAGAAATGAATACCTACAAGGTTTTGATGATTTAAGAATTCAAGATTATTCCAATTCCTTCAACACACTTCAATTGTATTCACATTATAATTTAACCATTCCAAATCGACAAACACAATGTAAAGTTAGTGGGAATTACATGTTAAAGATTTTAAATGATGAAAAAGAAGTAGTATTTAGTAGAAAATTTATTTTATACGAAAATATAGTTAGTGTACCCACGCAAGTCAGAAGAGCTCGTAATGGATTTGATTTAAACACCAAACACAATCTTGATTTTGCAGTAAAATCAAACACCATTTCTTTCCAAAATCCTATTCAAAACATCAAATTAGCACTACTTCAAAATGGCCAAATGGATAGTGCAATTACAAATGTAAAACCACAATATACCATTGGAAACGATTTAATATATAAATACGACTCTGAAACTCAGTTTTGGGCAGGAAATGAATTTTTATTTTTTGACACAAAAGATGTTCGAATTCCTGGAAACAACATATCCTATGTTGATTCAAAAAGTGGCGTGTATTCAACACATTTATATGCTAATGGCGCTAGGGCTAATTTACAATACACTTATTTTCCAGATGCAAATGGAAACTTTGTTGTACGAAGATTGAATGCGGAAAACAATCAAATTGAAGCCGATTATTCTTGGGTATATTTTACACTTTCTGCTCCAACTTTTTACGAAAAAAAAGATATTTACATAAATGGAATGTTTAATAATTTCAAACTTTCTTCAGAAAATAAAATGGATTATAACGTAGAAAAAGGAATTTACGAAAAAGCCATTATGATTAAGCAAGGATTTACAAATTTTCAATATGTAGTTGCGGATTCAAAAGGAGTAATTGACCATGAAAACGCCATTGATGGTAATTTTTTTCAAACTGAAAACAATTACACTATTTTAGTGTACTATAGAGAAAATGGACAACGAAATGACAGAATAATTGGTAAAGGAGATGCTAGTTCAACAGATATAATTAATTAAACAAATATTAACTTTAGAACATTCAAGACGTACAAATATTTTGTAAATTTGAAAAAATATTGAATCCTTACAAATTATGGTAACTCAAATAACCAGCGGTATTAAAATTTCAGTTTTAACTAATTTTGAAGATTCTTTTTATAGAAACTATAAACTTCATTTTAGTTTTAGTTATGAAATAACCATTGAAAACAACAGCAAAGATTCAGTACAATTAATTTCTCGCCATTGGGAAATATTAAATTCTTTAGAAAATGTTGAAATAGTAGATGGAGAAGGTGTAATAGGTCAGAAACCTGTAATAAAACCAGGTGAAATATACAAATATTCTTCTGGGTGTTATTTAACTTCTACCTTTGGTGCAATGCGTGGATATTATAACATGATTAATTTTACTACTGCAAAAAACTTTAAAGTAATTGTACCTTCCTTTAGGCTAAGTACACCATTTGCCTTAAACTAGACTCTGTTTGTTTCATCTTATAAATTAACTGACTACTTTTTAATAAAACTTTAAAAAAACCTTAGTACTTTTGCTTTTAAATATTGTATTCACAATAAAAAAACTAATTAATTATTAAATTGTCTAACTTTAAAATAATAGAATCATTATGATTAAAGGATTTTTTCACGTACCAAATGCTGTTAACGAACCCGTTAAATCGTATGCTCCTAATTCGTCAGAAAAAACTGCAGTTTTAGAAGCTTACAATAAAATGTGGAACGAAAAAATTGATGTTCCTCTTTACATTGGAAGTGAAGAAATTAAAACAGGAACTACACGAACAATGTCTGCCCCACACGATCATCAACACATAGTTGGTACTTATCACTTAGCTGAAAAAAAGCATGTTGAGTTAGCCATTTCAAATGCCTTAAACGCTAAAAATAAATGGGCTAATTTAGCTTGGGAACAACGTGCAGCAATTTTTTTAAAAGCAGCTGAATTAATTGCAGGGCCTTACAGAGCTAAAATAAATGCTGCAACAATGATTGCGCAATCTAAAACAATTTTTCAAGCTGAAATAGATGCTTCATGCGAATTAATTGATTTTCTTCGTTATAATGTCGCATTTATGACTCAAATTTATACAGATCAACCAAAATCTGATTCAGCTGTTTGGAACAGAGTCGAATATAGACCACTTGAAGGATTTGTTTATGCAATTACGCCTTTCAATTTTACAGCAATAGCTGCTAATCTTCCTGCAAGTGCAGCAATGATGGGTAATGTTGTTGTATGGAAACCAAGCGATAGTCAAGTTTTTTCCGCAAAAATTATTATTGATGTTTTTAAAGAAGCAGGTCTTCCTGATGGCGTTATCAATGTTGTTTTTGGTGACCCAGTTATGATAACAGAAACTATTTTATCGAATCCAGACTTTGCTGGAGTTCACTATACTGGTTCCACTTTTGTATTCAAAGAAATTTGGAATAAAATAGGCACTAATATTCATAAATATAAAACCTATCCAAGAATTGTAGGTGAAACAGGCGGAAAAGATTTCATAATTGCACATCCTTCTGCAAATGTTAAACAAGTAGTAACTGGAATTGTAAGAGGTGGATTTGAATTTCAAGGTCAAAAATGCTCTGCAGCGTCGAGAGTTTATGTGCCTCAAAGTTTGTGGCCAGCAATCAAAGCGCAATTAATTGAAGATGTAAATTCAATGAAGATTGGTTCACCTGAAGATTTTTCTAATTTCATAACTGCAGTAATTCACGAAGCTTCCTTTGATAAATTGGCAAAATATATTGATCAAGCAAAAAAAGATAACGATGCAGAAATAATTGTTGGAGGAAATTATGATAAATCCAAAGGATACTTTATTGAACCTACAATAATTGTAACTACAAATCCAAAATATACTACAATGGAAACCGAACTTTTTGGACCAGTTGTGACTCTGTATGTTTACGAAGATTCAAATTGGACGGAAACATTAAATTTAGTTGATACTACTTCAGAATATGCTTTAACAGGAGCTATTTTTAGTCAAGATAGGTATGCAATTGAGGAGGCAACAATTGCTTTACAAAATGCCGCAGGAAATTTTTATGTAAATGACAAACCTACAGGAGCAGTTGTTGGTATGCAACCATTTGGTGGAGCTAGAGCTTCAGGAACAAATGACAAAGCTGGATCAATGCAAAATTTACTTCGATGGGTTTCACCTAGAACAATTAAAGAAACCTTTGTAACACCTGAAAATTACAGATACCCTTTCTTAGGAGAATAAAAAAAAGGCTGATTCAAAAAAAATGAATCAGCCTTTTTAAATTTGTCCTTTTAGAATTTAGTTTCCAGATTGTTTCTGAGCATCTTCAACCATTCTTGTATTCGCTGTAATTGCAAATTCAACTCTTCTGTTTAAAGATCTTCCTTCTGGAGTATCATTTGTAGCAATTGGATCTGCAATGCCCATTCCGATAATATTAAAACGTGAAGCAACAATTCCTTTTGTCGCTAAATAATCTTTTACACTATTTGCTCTTTGTTCTGAAAGCAATTGATTGTATTCAGGCTTTCCAGTACTATCTGTATATCCATAAATTTGAATATTTGTTTGTGAATACTCGTTAAAAACAGGAACTAATTTATCTAAATTAGCTTTAGCTGTTGGTGTTAAGGTAGCTTTATTGGTTTCAAATCTAACAGAATTTTCGTTTAAAGTCAATTTAATTCCTTCTCCCACACGTTCTACATTAGCGCCAGGCAAAACATCTGAAATTTTACGAGCTTGTTTATCCATTTTATTTCCAATAATACCACCTGCTGCACCACCAATAACTCCACCTAGAACGGCGCCAAGTGCTCCATTACCCCCTTTGCCTAAATTATTTCCCAAAACTCCGCCTAATACTGCTCCAGCAAGTACGCCTATCCCAGCACCTCTTTGTGTATTATTTGTGTTCTTAACTGAATCACAACTTGTAAAAAGTGAACTACTAATAATAAGTATTGCTAATGTAATTGATGATATTTTATTCATGATTTGTATTTATTAATTATTTTTTTCAAATTGATAAGTAACGTCTGACATTTTCCCTCCAATATCCATTTTGTCAATTAATTGAAATGACGTTTCAGATTGATGGATAATAGTTAAGAAATAGCCCTCAGTAATTTTTCTAGCTTTTTCTCCAGCAGCAACAATCTTTAATCCAAATCGCCCTTCTTGATTAATACTCCAAACAAAATCGGAACTAAAACTTGGACAATTCCCTTTTGTTAAAGCCATTTGACCTTTATTATTGTTTGAAATGAAACGCCATGTACTGCCTTCAAAACATTTTGAATCGGCAATTTGAAAAGCATTTACTTTAAAATATTCCATTCCAACATAAGATACTTTAGTCAATATCCAATTGCCTTTAATTTCAACTTGTGCTTTATGATCAATAGTTGTTGCTTGATTGGGTTTACAAGAAATAAATAAAGCAACAAAAGCCAAGAATAATAACGTTTTTTTCATATTTATATTTTTTTAAAATGGCAACAAATATACAATCAAATCTAATGACTTTACTAATTTTTTAACATTCCAAAAATACGCCATTTTGTCATTATTTCTTCTTTTGGTATTCTATTTGAAATGAAAATGTAAATTAACATAATTAAAAAACAAAACTTATGACAACAGGAAAAATTAATGTTTCAGTTGAAAACATCTTTCCCTTAATCAAAAAATTTTTATATAGCGATCACGAAATTTTTTTACGTGAGCTTATTTCCAATGGGACTGATGCTACACTTAAATTAAAACATTTAACTAGTATTGGTGAAGCAAAAGTAGAATATGGTTCACCCAAAATTGAAGTTATAATTGACAAAGAAGGCAAAAAGTTGCGCATTATTGACCAAGGTCTAGGAATGACAGCTGAAGAGGTTGAAAAATATATCAACCAAATTGCATTTTCAGGTGCAGAAGAATTTTTGGACAAATATAAAGATACTGCAAAAGACTCAGGAATTATAGGTCATTTTGGATTAGGTTTTTATTCTGCATTTATGGTAGCAGAAAAAGTTGAAATTATTACAAAATCCTATAAAGACGAACCCGCAGCTCACTGGACTTGTGATGGAAGTCCGGAATTTACATTAGTATCTCATAATAAAACAGAAAGAGGAACTGAAATTGTATTACACATTGCCGAAGATTCATTAGAGTTTTTAGAGGATTTCAAGATTCGAGAATTGTTAAAAAAATACAATAAATTCATGCCAATTCCAATTAAATTTGGAACAACCACAGAAACATTACCAAAGCCAGATGATGCTCCAGAAGATTTTGTTGCTGAAACTATTGAAGTAGATACTATTATTAACAATACAAATCCCGCATGGTCAAAAGCACCGACTGAATTAAAAGAGGAAGATTACAAATCCTTTTATCATGAATTGTATCCTATGCAATTTGAAGAGCCTTTGTTCCATATTCACCTAAATGTCGATTATCCTTTTAATTTGACAGGAATTTTATATTTTCCTAAACTAGGTGCTGATTTACAAATTCAGAAAGATAAAATTCAATTGTACCAAAATCAAGTGTACGTTACAGATAATGTAGAAGGAATTGTTCCTGAATTTTTAACCATGCTTAAAGGGGTTATAGATTCGCCTGATATTCCATTAAATGTTTCAAGATCTTATTTACAAGCTGATGGTGCTGTCAAAAAAATATCCAATTACATTACTAGAAAAGTTGCCGATAAATTAAAAGCATTAATTAATGACAACCGTAAAGATTACGAGAAAAAATGGAACGATATTAAAATAGTATTGGAATACGGAATGCTTTCAGAACCTAAATTTTATGAAAAAGCAAGCGATTTTGTTATTTATCCAACCGTTGACGAGAATTATTACACACTTGCTGAATTAAAAGAAAAATTAGCCCTAAATCAAACGGATAAAAACGGTAAAATTGTTGCGCTTTACACTTCCAACAAAGAAACACAACACGGATATATTGATATTGCAAAAGAAAAAGGATATGAAGTATTGTTTTTAGATTCTCCGATTGTTCCCCATTTAATACAAAAATTAGAGCAGGATAATGAAAATCTAACTTTTACTCGTGTAGATTCTGACCATATTGACAAATTGATTCAAAAAGAAGATACACAAATTTCAAAATTATCAGAAGATGAAGCTACAAATTTAAAAACAGTTTTAGAAGAATTTGTACCAAAAGCAACTTACTCTGTTCAATTGGAACCAATGGACAGTACAGCAGCTCCTTTTATTATAACGCAACCTGAATTTATGAGAAGGATGAAAGAAATGAGTCAATCTGGAGGCGGAGGCGGAATGTTTGGTATGGGAAATTTCCCGGAAATGTATAATTTAGTTGTGAATTCCAATTCAGAATTAGCCACAACTATTTTGAATACAACTGACAAATCAGCTCAAGAAAATTTGGTTAAGCAAGCGTTAGATTTAGCTAAAATTTCACAAGGGTTATTAAAAGGTGAAGCGTTAACTAATTTTGTAAAACGTAGCTTTGAATTGATTAAATAGTGAAAATAAAGATATAAGAATTAGAATTTTTTTTACTAATTTATTTCAAAAATTCTATTCAATCTTCGATTTCCTTAAAAACTAAAAAAACCTGTGAGTTACCATAACTTACAGGTTTTTTTATACTAATAAATTTCTATCTTCGTTGATGTAATATTGAAATGTAAATAAACTTAACTACTTACTTTAAAAAGATGACACTTCACATTGAAACTCCCGCATTATTGTTTTCTGCCACTTCGTTAATTCTTCTAGCCTATACCAATAGATTTTTAACCATTGCTCAAATTGTTAGAGGTTTAAAACAACATTATGAACAAAAAGAAAGCAATAAAACGTTATTGGAAATTAAAAACCTAAATTTAAGACTTACATTAATTCGTTACATGCAAATGTTTGGCGTCTTGAGTCTTTTTCTATCTGTATTTGCTATGTTGTTGCTTTTTATCGATTTACAACTTGCAGGAATATATATTTTTGGAGCAAGTTTGTTCTGTTTACTACTTTCTTTAGGCATTTCATTTTGGGAAATAAGTATTTCAGTTGATGCTTTACGACTACATTTAAGTGAGTTAATTGAAAAAAAGAACAACTAAAACAAAAATAATGCACCAAAGCAACAACAAAAATGTATTTTTGCGACCTAAATTTGAAACTACAATTTAGTAATTTCAAAATTTAATATTTCTATAGAATGAATAAAAAAAACAGCCTAATTGTAAGTTTTGTAGTATTAGTACTTAACTTTTCATATTCCCAAAAAACAAACACTAAAATGAATACTTTAAACACAACTGAATCTGCTTTCACACAACCTAAAAAAGCAGTCATTTATCAAGTTTTTACTCGTTTATTTGGCAATACTAAAACCCTAAACAAACCATGGGGTACAAAAGAAGAAAACGGCGTTGGTAAATTCAATGACTTTAATGACAAAGCACTTCAAGAAATTAAAAAATTGGGCGTGACACACATTTGGTACACCGGCGTGCCACATCATGCTTTGGTTGGCGATTACACTAAATATGGAATTTCAAATGACGATCCTGATGTTGTTAAAGGAAGAGCTGGTTCTCCCTATGCAGTTAAAGATTACTATTCCGTTAATCCTGATTTAGCTGTTAATCCTGCTAAAAGAATGGAAGAATTTGAAGCCTTAATTTCTCGAACTCATAAAAACGGTTTGAAACTAATAATTGACATTGTACCCAATCATATTGCTAGAAAATATGAAGGGAAAAACAATCCAAAGGGTGTGCAAGATTTTGGAGCGACAGATGATGTTACGGTTGAATACAAAAGAAACAACAATTTTTATTACATCCCTAACACTCCTTTTAAAGTTCCGAATTCGCCTGATTACAAACCTTTAAACGGTGAATCAAATAAAATGATAGATGGAAAATTTTCCGAAAATCCAGCTAAATGGACCGGAAATGGTTCGCGTAAAGCACAACCTGATAGTAACGATTGGTATGAAACTGTGAAAATAAATTATGGCATTCGACCTGACGGTAGTAAAGATTTTCCTGAATTACCTGCAGGATACGACCAAAAAACATATATAGATCATTATAATTTTTGGAAAGATAAAGACGTTCCTAATTCTTGGAAAAAATTTAGAGATATTGCATTGTTTTGGACCAGCAAAGGAGTTGATGGTTTTAGATACGATATGGCAGAAATGGTTCCTTATGAATTTTGGAGCTATATGAATAGTGCTATAAAAATGAAAAATCCAATCGCTTTTTTACTAGCCGAAGTCTATAATCCTAACGAGTATCGAAACTACATTCGTTTGGGAAAAATGGATTATTTGTATGATAAAGTGGAAACGTACGATTTATTAAAAGACGTCATTAAAGGAAAAAGCTTGCCAGACGGTTTAACCGATATTCAAAACCGTATGCATGATATTGAACACCACATGGTACACTTTTTAGATAATCACGACGAACAACGTTTGGCAAGTGAGGCTTTTGCTGGGAATCCAGAAAAAGGAAACCCATTAATGGTGGTTTCCACAACATTGAGTTCCTCACCTACAATGGTTTATTTTGGACAAGAAGTGGGAGAAGCAGCCACTTTTGATAGTGGATTTGGTACCAAAACCAGAACAAGTATTTTTGATTATGTAGGAGTTCCTAGTCATCAAAGATGGATGAACAACGGAAAATTTGACGGTGGACAATTGACTGAAAATGAACAAAAACTAAGAGACTTTTACAAAAGATTACTCAATTTTTCAATAAATAGCTCTGCTTTAATGGGGAAATTTGAATCCATTCAGACCATAAATAGAAACCATACACCCAACTATAGTCCAGGCTTGTATGCCTTTACCCGTTGGTCAGAAACAGAACATTTACTTATAATTTCTAATTTTTCTTGGATAACTACCAGTACTATTAACTTAGTTGTGCCTGAAAGTGTTCTCCAAAAATGGGACATTACTGACGGCGCTTATCGAATGGAAGATCAACTTTATCACAAAACAATTTCGACACTTACGGTTAAAAATGGAGTTGGCACTTTAAACGTTACTCTTCAACCTTCAGAATCTTTTATTTTTAAATTGCAAGAATAGTAAAAAATTGACTTTATATTTATTTTGTTAGAAGAATTGCTCTTGAAATAATACTTTAACTTTTCAAAAGATTTTAATCCTCAATTAAAGTCGAATATAAAGTTTATTCTTTTCCTAGACTAATTTTATTTAAAAAAAGTAAATTTTATAATTATTAGTTAAAAAAAACAATTACTACAAATTAAAAATGTTTGTATCTAGTTCAACTCGGTAGTTTTTTAGTTGTTTTAATGCTTCAGATGTAGAAAAATCAAATTGTTCTTCATGGAGGTTTCGTTCTTTTTTTTGAGCAATAATTTTTAGACAATTGTAGTAACGGCGTACTTCGTCAAGTGTGCTAATTTTTAAACTAGGTACAGTTACATTTTTTCCTGTTTGGTCTTTGGCAACCATAGTAAAATAGGATGAATTGCAGTGTTTTATTTTTCCGGTTTGGATGTTTTCTGCTTCTACTCGTATGCCAACAATCATAGAGCTTTTTCCAACATAGTTTACACTAGCTTTTAGAGTCACCAATTCTCCTACATCGATTGGATTTAAAAAATCGACTGTATCAACAGAAGCAGTAACACAGTAGTAGCCCGAATACTTTGACGCACAAGCAAAGGCAATTTGGTCTAGAAGAGAAAGCAAATAACCTCCATGTATCTTCCCACTAAAGTTGGTGTGAGAAGGTAACATTAATTCAGACAAGGTTATTTTGGAAGCAGCCACTGGTTTGGAAATATTATTCATCTTTTGAAGCTCTTTGAATGATACTTTCAGGAAGCGATTTTTTAGCTTTTGCTCCCATTTTTTTTAAATTTTCGACACGATTAATTAGATTGCCATTGCCTTCGCTTAGCTTTTTCATAGCTTCAGAATAGCCATTTTTGGCTTCGTCCATCTTTTTACCAACGATAAGTAAATCTGAAATTAAGCCTTCAAATTTATCATATAAAGCACCCGCTTGGCGAGCAATTTCTAACGCATTTTCTTGTTGTTTTTGATTGGCCCACATACTGTCTATTGTACGTAATGTTGCTAAAAGAGTTGATGGGGTAACAATAACAATGTTTTTCTCAAAAGCTTTATTATATAAAGCAGTATCCTCATTCAAAGCTAAGGCAAAGGCTGTTTCAATTGGTATAAAAAGTAATACAAAATCTGGGCTTTCCATTTGATATAAATCGTGGTAATTTTTTTCGCCTAGTTGCTCGACATGTCGCTTAATAGAATTTACATGCTCTTTTAAATAGGTTGATTTCAAAGTTTCATCTTCTTCATTATTAAACTTTTCGTATGCTGTAAGCGCTACTTTAGAATCAACTATCATTTTCTTTCCATCAGGTAAATTGATAACTACATCTGGAAAAACACGGTTCCCATCGCTAGTGGTATGACTTTGTTGTACAAAATATTCACGATCTTTCTCTAAACCAGACTTTTCCAAAACCCGTTCCAAAACTAATTCTCCCCAGTTACCTTGCATTTTACTGTCGCCTTTTAAAGCCTTGGTTAGGTTGATCGTTTCTTTACTCATTTTTTCGTTCATGGAACTTAAACCAATAATTTGTTGTCTTAGTGCTGCATGATAGTCAATACTTTCTTTGTGAGTGTCCTCAACTTTCTTTTCAAACATTTGAATTTTATCTTGAAGAGGCGTCAAGATGTACTTCATGTTTTCTTTGTTTTGTTCGGTAAATTTATTAGATTTTTCGTCCAATATTTTATTGGCTAAATTTTCAAATTCTTTAGTAAACTTTTCTTGAATGTGTTCAATTTCTCCCTTTTGTTCTAAACTTCGAACTTTTAAATTATCAAAATCTATTTCTTTTTTAGTTAATTGTATTTTTATTGCTTCTTTTTCTGTGCGTAATACTTCGATTTCATGTTTAAATTGAGTACGTTCTTTTTCAAAAGCAGTTTTTTCGATTTGAAATTGAGTAGTAATAAGCTGTTGTTTTTCTTCTAAAAAGAAATACTCTGCTTTCAATTTTGTAGTAAAAATCTGTTTACCAAATGCTAAACCTATTCCTAAGGCTATAATGAAAATGAGTAAAAAAGGAAGAATTGTGTTCATTTAATTTCTTTTTGTATGTTTGTATAACATTTTTTGTAATTTATCAAAAGTAACTTAACTAAAAACAAACTACTAAATTTTTAAATATTTTTTTTATGAAAAAACTACATTTTACTATTGCATTACTTTTTATGTTTTCGCTAGCTGGGTTTTCGCAAAATGGACCCGTTGGGCATTTAACCATTTTTTCAGAAGATGGCGATAAATTTAAACTAATTTTGAATGGAGAATTACAAAACGACATTCCACAAACAAATTTAAGAATTGAAGATTTGAGCCAACCTTATTACAATGCCAAAATTCAATTTGAAGACAAAACGTTACAAGATATTTCAAAAAACAATTTGGCAATTACTGATGTTGATGGTACTTATCAAGATGTTACATACAAAATTAAGCGCGATAAAAACAACAAGTCAAAAATGAAAATGAATTTCTTTTCGATGACTTCAATAGTTCAGGGTTACAAAGTTCCATCCAATATTTATGTAATGCATTATGGACAACCAAGAAGTAATGGCGGTTACACTCAAACCAATACTACCACAACAACTTCTGCTAATCAAGGAATGAATATGGGAGTAAATATGGGTGGTATTAACATGAATGTCAATATAAATGAACCCGTAGGAACAACCGTAACTCACACTACTACAACTACAACACAATCAAACGGTGGTGAGCATTATCAAGAATATGACAATTCAAGTCCATCAAATTGTGTCAACAAAGTAGCTATGAATAATAGAGACTTCAACAGTGCAATTGAAACTTTAAAAAAAGAAAGTTTTGATGAAACTAAATTAAAAACTGCCAAGGTCATAGCAGCTTCCAATTGCCTAACAGTAAACCAAATAACAACAATTTGTAAAGAATTAGATTTTGAAGGCAATCGCTTAACATTTGCAAAATATGCGTTCGATTATTGCGTTGAACCTAAAAACTATTTTAAAATGAATTCAGCTTTCGATTACAGTGCCTCTCAAGATGAATTAAACGATTACATTCAGGGAAAAAAATAATAAGTCATAATATAAAAAAAAGCGGTTAAGTTCATTTTCTCCTTAACCGCTTTTTTTATAATGTATTATATTATCGTAAAACTGCACCCAATTCTTTTTCGAAATTTCGTTGTAATTTATTTAAAATAGTATCTATTTGTTCGTCTGTCAATGTTTTGGCCGCATCTTGAAGAGTAAAGCGCAAAGCATACGATTTCTTACCTTCTGGTAATGAACTACCTTCAAAAACATCAAAAAGAGTAATTTCTTTTAATAATTGTTTTTCGGTTTGACGAGCTACTTTATATAGCGCATCAAAACTTACATCTTTAGTAACTAACAATGACAAGTCTCGACGAACTTCTGGATATTTCGGTATTACATTTAACTTAATTTTAGTGCTTACACTTTTCAAAACTAAATCCCAATTGAAATCAGCAAAAAATGTTTGTTGTTTAATATCGAACTGTTTTAAAATTGATTTTTTAACTGTACCAAATTCTACTAAATGTTCCGAACCAATTTGGTAAGACAGACCTTCTGAAAAATTTGTAGATTGAACTGGTAATACTTGAAATTTAGTTATTCCTAATCTAGTAAAAATTGTATTTACATAACCTTTGAACAAGAAAAAATCACTTTGCTTCAATGGAATTGTCCATGATTCATCAGATTGATTTCCAGTTAAAAAAAGACTCAAATGTTTGTTTTCAATATAGCTATTTGCTTCTTTATGGTACGTTTTTCCAATTTCAAATAATTTTAAATCTGTATTTTTACGATTACAGTTGTAAGTAACTGCTTCTAATCCAGAAAACAACATAGATTGTCGTAAAGTTGCTAAATCTGCACTCAATGGATTTAGCATAATAACATTATGCTCTTCTTTTAGATCATCACTAAACTGACTATACAATGCTGTAGTTAAAGAGTTTGCCATCATTTCATTAAACCCTAATGAATTTAACTGGTTGGCCACAATATTTTGAATTTTATAATCTTCCGTTCTTGGTGAATTGGCAACAGTTGCATTTAATTTTTTTGAAAATTGTATATTATTGTAACCGTAAACCCTAAGAATTTCTTCTACAACATCAACTTCTCTTTGTACATCAACTCTGTAGGAAGGAATAATTAATCCTAAACCAGCATCTGTTGCGCTATTGACTTTAATATCTAAAGAAGCTAATATTTTTTTAATGGTTTCTTTAGGGAGGTCTTGTCCTATTAAGCGTTTTGTTTTTTCAAAATTTAGAAAAACTGGAAAATCTTCAATCTTTTTTGGATATACATCAATAATGTCAGAAGTAATTTCGCCACCTGCAACTTGCTGAATTAGTAATGCGGCTCTTTTTAAGGCATATTCAGTTAAATTTGGATCAATACCTCTTTCAAAACGAAATGACGCATCAGTACTTAAACCATGTCTTTTTGCAGTTTTTCTAATAGTAACAGGATTAAAATAAGCACTTTCCAAAAATATTGAATTGGTGCTTTCTGTTACACCCGAACTTTTCCCACCAAAAACTCCAGCAATACACATTGGTCCATTTTCATCACAAATTACAATATCTTCTTCGTGTAAAGTTCTTTCTATATCGTCTAAAGTAGTGAATTTTGAACCCGATAAAGCGTTTTTAACAGTAACTTTTCCTTTAATTTTAGCAGCATCAAATGCGTGTAATGGTTGTCCAATTTCATGTAAAACATAATTAGTGACATCAACAATGTTGTTTTTAGGATTAATTCCAATTGCTTTTAATCTATTTTGCAACCAATCTGGAGAAGGTTTTACACTTATTCCAGAAATAGTTACACCACAATAACGAGGAACTAATTTTGAATCTTTAACATCAATATCAATTTTTAGAATTCTTTTATCAACTCTAAAACTACTTACAGAAGGCGTAATTAATTCAACCACAACTCCTGTTTGAAGCAATCCGGCTCGCAAATCTCTTGCGACACCATAATGACTCATAGCATCCGCTCTATTTGGGGTTAGACCTATTTCAAAAACCTCATCATTAACTATATTGAATACTGTTGCTAAAGTTGCTCCAACATTCAAGTTGGAATTCAAAATCAAAATTCCATCATGACTAGTTCCAAGGCCTAGTTCATCTTCTGCACAAATCATTCCGAAACTTTCGACTTCTCTAATTTTACCTTTTTTAATAATGATTGCCGCTCCATTTTTATCGTAAAGTGTTGTCCCAATTGTTGCTACAGGAACTTTTTGTCCAACAGAAACATTACTTGCTCCACATACTATTTGAAGTGGAAACGCTTCGCCAATATCAACAGTTGTAACTTTTAATCTATCGGCATTTGGATGCTGTACACATGTTAAAACATGTCCTACAACCACTCCTTCCAAACCTCCTTTTACAGATTGGTACTTTTCAACTACTTCCACTTCAAGACCTAAATCTGTAAGTAAAGCTGCCGTTTCATCTGACTTCCAATCAATTTTAATAAATTGTTTTAACCAATTGTATGATATTTTCATTTTTTAAATATATTCTCTATTAATCGCTTGCAAATATAATCAAAGGGCGTTGTTGAAAGAAACATTTTATATGTTTTTTACTCCTTATATTGTAGCAGAAAGATTCTAATTTAGTTTTTAAAATTCAAAATGAATTGAAATTTGTTGTTTTTATATAAAAAAAAACGTCTTCATTAAAAATAAAGCACTATTAATCAGATTTTTAATTAAAATCAAATAAAAAAATAAAAAATAGTTGCACATGTAAGTATATGTTGTATATTTGCACTCGAAACATCGCGGGATAGAGCAGTAGGCAGCTCGTCGGGCTCATAACCCGAAGGTCACAGGTTCGAGTCCTGTTCCCGCTACTAAGACAACAAAAACCCTTGTAAATCAAGGGTTTTTCTGTTTATACAAATAAAAATGTGTCAAATTTGTGTCATTTACTTTGTTCTCTTAGCTATTTTAAAACTAATAAATCCCACAAATTCATTCGCAATACTATTTACTCAAATACATTTTCCTTCTCGAATACAATTCATAAAACTGATCGTCTTTCAAATCATCGATAAACAAAATGCTTTCGCCAGTCGATTTCATTTCAGGACCAAGGGCTTTGTTTACATTAGCAAATTTACTAAAAGAGAACACTGGTTGCTTGATGGCAAAGCCTTTCAGTTGTGGGTTGAAAGTAAAATCGGTTACTTTATTTACGCCTAACATCACTTTCGTAGCATAATTCACATACGGTTCGCCGTAGGCTTTTGCAATAAACGGCACCGTTCTCGAAGCTCGTGGATTGGCTTCAATGATATAAACCGTATCGTCTTTTATCGCAAATTGAATGTTGATTAAGCCAACGGTTTGCAATGCCAAAGCGATTTTTTTGGTGTGATCTTTAATTTGTTGCATCACAAATTCGCCCAAATTAAAGGGTGGTAAAGTTGCATTAGAATCGCCCGAGTGAATACCACAAGGTTCAATATGCTCCATAATTCCAATGATATATACATTTTCGCCATCGCAAATGGCATCAGCTTCGGCTTCGATAGCGCCGTCCAAATAATGGTCGAGTAATAATTTATTGCCTGGAATATTTTTCAGTAAATCGATAACGTGCTCTTCGAGTTCTTGTTTGTTGATGACAATCTTCATGCCTTGTCCACCCAAAACATAAGAAGGACGAACCAACAATGGAAAATCCAAAACATCTGCCAAAGCACTGGCTTGATCGGCATTTTCAGCAATTCCGAATTGTGGAAATGGGATTTGAAGCTCTGTTAACAATTCTGAAAAACGCCCTCTATCTTCGGCTAAATCCAACGCATCAAAGGAAGTTCCCAAAATTTTAATTCCGTATTTGGATAATTTTTCTGCTAATTTCAATGCTGTTTGTCCACCCAATTGCACGATTACGCCTTCTGGTTTTTCGTGACGAATGATGTCGTAAATGTGTTCCCAGAAAACAGGCTCGAAGTATAATTTATCGGCAGTATCAAAATCGGTAGAAACGGTTTCTGGATTACAGTTAATCATAATGGTTTCGTAGCCACATTCTTTAGCCGCCAAAACTCCATGAACGCAAGAATAATCAAATTCAATCCCCTGCCCTATTCTATTGGGGCCCGAACCTAGAACAACTACTTTCTTTTTATCCGAAACAATGCTTTCATTGTGAACGTATCTTTTTCCATCAGCGGTTTCAATCTCAGCTTCAAAAGTCGAGTAATAATAAGGCGTTTGGGCTTTGAATTCAGCGGCACAAGTATCCACCAACTTATAAACCCGTTTCACATTCATTCCGTCCCGCAATTTGTACACTTGGCTTTCCAAACAACCCATCATGTGGGCAATTTGTCTGTCGGCGAAACCTTTTTGCTTGGCTTCAAGCAACAAATCTTTAGGTAAAGTATCTATTTTGTATTTCGAAATTTCTTTCTCTAAACTGTATAATTCTTCATATTGTTTCAAAAACCACATGTCTATTTTTGTGATTTCGTGAATTCTACTCAATGGAATCCCCATCTGAATTGCATCGTAAATCACAAAAACCCTGTCCCAACTCGCGTTTGTAAGTTTATCAATTATTTGCTCATAATTTTTATAACCTTTTCCGTCTGCGCCTAATCCATTTCGCTTAATTTCAAGCGATTGCGTTGCTTTATGCAACGCTTCTTGAAACGAACGTCCAATGCCCATAACCTCACCTACAGATTTCATTTGCAATCCTAAAGTTCGGTCAGCGCCTTCAAATTTATCGAAGTTCCAACGTGGAATTTTCACGATAACATAATCTAATGTAGGTTCAAATAAAGCCGAAGTTGATTTGGTAATTTGATTTTGCAATTCATCCAAATGATATCCCAAAGCCAATTTGGAAGCAATTTTTGCAATCGGATAACCCGTCGCTTTAGATGCTAATGCTGAGGAACGAGATACACGCGGATTGATTTCAATAGCTACAATATCCTCTTTTTCATCAGGAGAAACGGCAAATTGCACGTTGCAACCTCCTGCGAAATTTCCAATAGAACGCATCATCAAAATGGCATAATCCCGCATTCTTTGAAACGTAGTATCCGAAAGTGTCATTGCTGGTGCTACTGTAATAGAATCTCCAGTATGAATTCCCATAGGATCCATATTTTCGATGGTACATATAATAACAACATTGTCATTATTGTCTCGAAGTAATTCTAATTCGTATTCTTTCCAACCCATCAATGCTTTGTCAATTAAAACTTCGTGAATGGGTGACATTTCTAATCCATAGGTTAGTTTTTCGTCGAAATCTTCTTTTTTATAAACAATCGCAGCTCCTGTTCCACCAAGCGTAAACGAAGGGCGAATCACTAACGGAAAGCCAAACTCTTGCGCGATTTCTTTTCCTTTTAAGAAAGAAGTGGCCGTTTTGGCTGGGGCAGTTGGCACATTTATTCGTTCTAATAATTGCTTGAATTGCTCTCTGTCTTCTGTAATATTAATGGCATTTACATCAACACCTATCAATTTAACACCAAAATCTTTCCAAATTCCTTTTTCATCGGCTTCCAAACAAAGATTTAAAGCGGTTTGACCTCCCATAGTTGGCAATACAGCATCAATTTGTGGATGCTCTTTTAAGATTTGAATAATTGATTTGGTTGTCAATGGCAACAAATACACATGATCCGCCATGGTTGGATCGGTCATGATAGTTGCTGGGTTGGAATTAATAAGAATTACTTCGATTCCTTCTTCACGAATGGAACGCGCCGATTGCGAACCTGCGTAATCAAATTCGCATGCTTGCCCGATTACGATAGGCCCAGAACCTATTATTAAAACTGATTTTATGGAGTTGTCTTTTGGCATTTGTAGTTAGTTGCTATAAGTGTAATTGATGTATTGAAAAAAATTATATAAAAAAAGCCGCTACTTATAAAAGTAACGGCTTGATAGGATTAATTGCTAATCATTATTTTTTATGTCTAGGCTCACTAGATACAGTCAATTTATGTCTTCCTTTAGCTCTTCTACGAGCAAGTACTCTTCTTCCATTTGCAGAAGCCATTCTGTCCATAAATCCGTGCTTATTTCTTCTTTTTCTTTTCGATGGTTGAAACGTTCTTTTGCTCATTGTTTTATCTTTAAAATCTTAATTTATATCTTGAAATAATTTTACTTGTTGTATTTGTAAAACCGAGTGCAAATATACAAAGTCTTTTTTTTCTAACAAGTAGTTTTATAAAAATATTTTCAATTGATTTTACTATATTTGCACTTGTATTAAAAACACTACTTATGTTTCACAAAAATATCAAATTAATTATCGCTGTATTTATTGTATTTACTAGCATCTGGCAATTTACAGAAGGAAATATTGGAAATGGAATTTTCCTATTTCTTTTAACTGCTATTCCTATTTTTCTTTATTTTAAAAACGAATACATACTATTGGCCTTCTTAAAACTAAGAAAACAAGATTTTGTAGGAGCTCAAAATTGGTTATCTAAAATTAAAAATCCAGAAACTGCTTTAGTAAAAAAACAGCAAGGTTATTATAATTACCTTCATGGTATTATGCTGTCACAAACAAATTTAACTCAAGCTGAAAAATATTTTAAAAAAGCAATTGAATTAGGACTTAGTATGGATATGGATTTAGCCGTTGCAAAATTAAATCTAGCAGGTGTTGCATTAACAAGAAGAAGAAAATTAGAAGCAACTAATTTGATTGCTGAAGTAAAAAAATTAGATAAACAAGGTATGTTGAAAGAACAAATTACCATGATGAAGGAACAAATGAAAAGAATATAATAATTACTTATACAAAAGTATTTTTAAAGCTGACAATTTTATTGCCAGCTTTTTTTATTAAAAAGTTATCAACAAAAAATTTGTATGTTAATAACTAACTTCCTACTTTTGAGTATTCTTTTCATATTTTTAGAAAATTTGTAATGAAAAGCAAATTCATTTTCCTGGTGTTTTTAATTTTTACTGCAAATTTAGCTGCACAAGACGAAGTACGTCTTTTTAGTAACGTTATAAAAAAAAATATTCGGAAACTTAATAACGAAACAAGTAATGCTTATGCAAATGGCGATATTGAAAAAGGAAAATACATTTTTGATACCTTAATAAATAATCAAATCATTGGAAGTCGATTTGAAGATTATGCATTTAGAAAAGTTAATGGAGGAAAACTAAATTTGAGTTCATTTAAAAAACCAATTTTACTACAAACTTACACTTCTTGGTGCGTAATAAATAATGGTGAAATTCAAGCCTTAAATAAATTAGCAAAAAAACACAGGAAAGACATTCAAATTATTGTAGTATTTTGGGATAAAAAAAGAGATGCTAAAAAATTTATCAACCAATTTAGCTGGGCAATTGAAGTATGTTATGCAACCGAATCAAGTTATAAAGATGAGGAGGTTGTAAACTCTTTGAAATATGGCATGGGATTTTTAGCTTCTTATTGCTTAGATGAAAAACTAAATTTAGTTTCATTAAAAATTGTACCACCAAAACAACCAAAAGCAAAAACACCCTTAAAAGAAAAAATAAAGTGGAATTACGAAATCTATGAAAACAACATTACTGATTTACTATTAAAATCCAATTCAGATAAAAAAATGCTTACAAAGAATTAAGAATAAAAAATAATTTAAAGCCATCTTTTACAACTAAAAAATGGCTATTATTAAAATTAATTTTTTGAAGCCAAATACCTTTCTGCATCTAATGCAGCCATACATCCAGTTCCCGCAGCAGTTATTGCTTGACGATAAACGTGATCGGCAGCATCACCTGCAACAAAAACACCTTGAACATTTGTTTTAGAAGTTCCTGGGACATTTTTTATATAACCAGTTTCGTCTAAAGTTAGGAATTCCTTAAAAACATCTGTATTTGGTTTATGACCAATTGCTACAAAAAAGCCAGTAGCAGGAATTTCATTTGTCTCGTTTGTTGTTTTGTTGATAATTTTAACTCCTGTGACTAATTGACCATCACCTAAAACTTCAATAGTATCAGTATTCATTAAAATAGTAATATTATCTGTTTTCTTAACTCTATCGCTCATTATTTTAGAAGCTCTAAATTGTTCACTTCTAACAAGCATGGTAACTTTTTTACACAATTTTGATAAATAATGTGCCTCTTCACAAGCACTGTCTCCTGCTCCAACAATTACAACTTCTTGATTTCTGTAAAAAAATCCATCACAAACTGCACAAGCCGAAACCCCACCTCCTTGTTTAAGATAATGCTGTTCAGAAGGTAATCCTAAATATTTTGCAGAAGCTCCAGTAGCAATTAGTACTGTTTCACAGTGTATTTCATGAGTGTCGTTTATCCAAATTTTATGAACTGATTCTGAAAAATCAACTTTAGTAACCCAACCTTCTCTAATTTCGGTTCCGAATCTTTTGGCTTGATCTTGTAATTGAATCATCATTTCAGGTCCTGTAATACCATTAGGATATCCTGGGAAATTTTCAACCTCATTTGTAGTGGTTAATTGACCTCCGGGTTGAATTCCTTGATATAAAACGGGATTCATATTTGCTCTTGCTGCATAGATAGCAGCAGTATAGCCTGCTGGACCAGATCCAATTATTAAGCATTTTACATTTTCAATTATCGATGACATATATATTTTTTTATATTAAATTGAACCGTAAATTTACATCAAAAAAATAAATTATAGCTTATTCAATGCAATCATATTTTCAAGACAAGATGAAGCTAAAACATATACTATTTCAAAAAGTATTATTCCTAGAATGTTGAATTAAGCTAATCTTCAAGTATGTAACGTTAAATTATTTTCATTTTTATATTTGTGTGCTATTTATGATAATTTTGTCTATCGATATTTCTAAAATAAAAACTTTTATTTTTTAATGCATGATACCAAAATCAAAAAAAATGAACCAATAATTATTTAAAAATATCAGTACAAAAAAACACTTGAAATAGAATTTTAAAATTTCAATTTCAAGTGTTGATTAAAAAAAATATTTATTTTAGAATTTATAGCCAAGTGACAATTGAAAAACACCATTTTTAACATTGGTATTGTCTATTTTGCTTGTGTTTGTTAAACCAATTGAATATCGAATTTGAGCCACTAATTTATCGAATAACTCATAACCAACCCCAACATTTGCTGCCATATCAAAAGCTTTTGTTTTTTCTTTCAAATCAGAAGAATTAGAGGTGTTTGAAACGTTGTTTACTACCTCGCTTGTAGCAGATGTTAAAAAACCCACTTGAGGTCCTGCTTCAATAAAAAGTCGACCAATTGTATAATATTTGATCATAATTGGCACTAAAACATAATTCATTTTGGTGGTTGTAGAAATATTCAGATCTTTAGAAACTGATTTTCCGCCCTGTGTTGAGAATAAAAGCTCAGGTTGAACAGCAACTTTGCCTAAAGCTTTAAATTCAAGTAAAACTCCAGCGTGAAAACCCGTGCTTGATGATGTGTTTTCATTTGACGAACCCGAAATTGAAGATTCATTTAAACCAGCTTTGATTCCGAAATTGATTTTTTGCGCTTGAATAATTGTATTAACACTTAACCCGTTGGGTGTAATTAAATTATTTGTGTTTTGATGTTATTTATTGGTCTATCAAATATAAATTTATTGATGAATTGTACCAAAGTTAATGCTGTTATTTTTGCTAAAATTCTTGTTTTAAAACCTTGAAAAGATTTAGCATAAT
>CANGIF010000017.1 GCA_947453885.1 Flavobacteriaceae bacterium | reverse complement strand
TGCAACTGTGTTTGCTGTGTAGTTAACTGTTGCTCCTGGGGTACCGTTAAACGTGATGGTGGTGCCTGTGCCTGAACATACCGAGGTACTTCCGGCTATTGATGCATTGGGTAGAGGGTAGATTGTGATGGTGGCGGAAGTCGATGAAGCACATTGACCAGTACTTGGAATAAAAGTGTAAGTTGTTGTTTGTGTATTATTTAATGCTGGCGACCAACTTCCTGAAATACTATTCAACGAAGTAGTTGGTAAAGCGCTTAAAGTTTCTCCTTTACAAATTGGATTTATTGTTGTAAAAATTGGAACTACAAAAGGATTTACCGTTATGCTTAATGTAGTATTAGAAGCACATTGACCAGTAGTAGGAGTGAAGGTGTAAGTTGTTGTTAAAGTATTGTTTATAGCAGGCGACCAACTTCCTGATATATTATTCAATGACATTGTTGGTAAATCTGATAACGGAGTTCCTGAACAAATTGGGCTTATTGAAGAGAAAGTTGGAATTGTATTTGGGTTAACTGAAATACTCAAAGTTTGTGATGAGGAACATTGCCCACTATTTGGTGTAAAAGTATAAGTAGTAGTTAGAGTATTGCTAATAGCTGGCGACCAACTACCCGAAAAACCGTTTAATGAAGTAGTTGGTAATGGACTCAGAGTAGTACCAAAGCAAATTGGTGCTATCGTATCAAAAGTTGGTGCAACGATTGGGTTTACGGTTATACTTAAAGTAGTAGTATCGGCACATTGACCAGTACTTGGGGTAAAAGTGTAAGTTGTTGTTTGTGTATTGTTTATTGCCGGTGACCAACTTCCTGAAATACTATTCAACGAAGTAGTTGGTAAAGCGCTTAAAGTTTCTCCATTACAAATTGGGTTTACTGAGGTAAAAGTTGGAATTGTATTTACTGGTAAAGCATTTATCGTCAGTGGAATTGGATTAGAAATACAATTGGAGGTTAAATCTTTTATAGAAGCAGGATACGTTCCGGGTGCTAAACCTGGAAAAATAGGACTTGATTGGTAGGTTGTTCCATTAATACTGTATTGGTAATTTCCAGTTAGGTAAGTGTAAGATCCAATGTTCGAATAGTCTTGAGGATCTAATGCTGTCCAATCTGCAGCATTCCATGTGGTTTTAGGATGTACTGCGGTTTGCAACCTTCTATAAGTGTAACCAGGGTTGTTAGAAGGAGTAAATGGAGCTCCGTCCGTTCTACCCCACAAATCAATGAGCGTATTGGAACTTGACGTTAATCGGATATTATCATTGTTGTTTACGCCACCACAAGATGGTACAGACATGTTAGGGGTAACACCTCCCAAATTAGTAGCACTTCCGATTCCAATTACAAAAACGGAATTAGTTGGAAGTGTGCCAGTAAGTAAAAAATCACAAGAAGTTGTAGTTCCTCCATTGTTGTACACTTTTAGTCTATAATTGGCTAAATTTTTTGTAACCCCAGTGCCGTTGTAAAGCTCCACGTAGGTTAAAGACCCCAAATCTTCGTCAGTAACTTCTGAAATAAAAATATCCGATGGCGTTGTTAATGGAACGTTTACTGGACCAGTAAAAACAATAGTTCCAGTTGGTGTTGTACAGCTCGGTTGTTGTGTAACTGAAACCTCAGGGGTAGGGCAATTATTGACTGTGTTGCAGGTATAATTGGCTGCTGCGTAACAACCAGAACCAGTTGGCAAAACAGATATTACAACAGTATTATTGGTGCTTAATCCTGAAATCAAATAAGTTGTTGCATTTATAGAACCGACATTTACACTTGATCCTCCATTTACGGTGTAAGAAATAGTATAGCCGGATGCACCAGAAACAGGAATCCAATTAAAAGAAACAGAATTTAAAGAGTTGAATCCACACGAAAGGGTTGGAGTCACTACTGGATTTATAGTAACCGTTACCGATTTAGACAAAGCACAGGTAATATTCCCGGTAAAAGAAATATCATCAAGCGCAAAATCATTTCCTGGAACTAAAGTATTTTGATCAAAAAATTTGATTTGAGCCGAAGTTGCAGTGCTGGAATTCCAAGTATATGTTATAGGTACCCAAACACAAGTTGTAGATGGGGCAGAAACAGACGAAACTTGTATGCCGTTTATAGTAACCTTAATTTGAGCTGGAGTATCAGACGGAGTTATAGTTGATGCTGACATCAAATAATAGGTAAGCGTATAATTAGTATTAGGAGTTACTCCAATGGTTTGCGACCAAATTACATCATTACCCCCGTTTGATGTTGAACCGTCTATCACCATCATTTTACCTACTCCAGACGAATGATCGGTACAGGTAATAAAACCCGATTCCCAGCTTTGGGGGTTAGTAACTATACCATACGCTTTTTGAGCATAGGCAACATTATTGTTAGGTGAATAATAGGTGTAATCGGTTGCAAAACCAACATTTCCAAGGGAAAAATTGCCGTTGTAAACCAAATTGACAGGATAAACAGGATTGGAAGTTACGGTATATACCGTTGTTTGGGTTGGATTTACGGTAATAGCATCCAAGGTATTGTTTGATGCGGTTAAGGAAGCATCATTAGGAGAAGCTGTCCAATTATAACCCGCTGTACTTCCACTAACAGTTAAATTTGCTGAACCATTAATGCAAATGGAAGTGTTATTTGAAACTGTTAAATCAGCTGGATCTGAAACAATAATATTATTTAAAGTAGAAGTATTATTATTAGAATCTGTAATTGAAACCGTATAAGTGCCTGGTGCCAATCCCGTAAAAACACCAGTTGTGTTGGTTTGTAAAGCAGTTCCGCCAAGTGAATAACTAAGGTAAGGGGTTAATCCATTGATACCATAAACGGTAATTGAACCGTTGTTTGCACCAATACAGGTAGGATTTGCTAACGAATAGGTCAACGACAAAGGTTGTAAGGGAGCAGTTAGCGAAAGGTCGTCGATAGCAAAATCGTTGCCACCTAAGTCGCCGTTAGTATCTGACAATTCAATATTTACACAAGAGTTACTAGGTTTGAAAGTATAAACAACTTGTTGCCAACCGTTGGCAGTTAATGGAGCAGTAGTTTCGTATTGTGAAACAGTGCTTACATTGTTAAAATTTACTCGAATTATAGCTCTTGTTCCGTTTACAGTGGTATAAATAGAACGAATCCAATAGGAAAAAGTATAAGTAGCACCCACAGTCAAACTACAAATCCCTCCACCATTGGTACCAGCTTTCCAAAAACGTTCGTTATTACCTTTTCCATCAACTACCATCATGTTTCCAGTTCCTGAAGTGTGATCGGTACACGAAATAAAAGAAGTGGTATTGTAGGGTTGAGGATTTGTTGCTAATGCCCAATTGCCACTTGTTGTGGAGCCTGTTGGTGCTGGAAGATAATTATAATTGGGTGTTTGTCCACCTTGATAACCCACATTATATCCTTGTTCAAATCCGCCATTATTTAATAAGTTTTGAGCAGAAACAGTTGGTAGTCCAATAAACATAAAAAGTGCTAAAAGCATCAAAGTAGGCAACTTACATTTCATTTTGATAAACAAATTAGTTTAAAATAAATCGTGACAATATACGCATTTTTAAAATAATGAAATCATATACAGTATTATAAAAGCCTTAAAATTAATAATGTTTTTTGAAGTGCTTTTAATTATAAAATGAAACAACTATTTTTAATTAGTTGTGAATTGCAAGTGATTTGAAAGAAAACAAAAAATACTATTTTGTCTTATAATTTTTTTTAAAGTTCATATTTAGCAGTTCGATACAGGTTTCGACTTCTCTTAGACTCTAAAATATCCAAAAACTGATTTTAATCAGTAAATGAAAGCCTTACTATACTTACTTTTGCAAAAAAAAGATGGCGGATATTCAAACTCAAGAAGATATTTACAAGGTAGTTTCTAGCTTTTATACTAAACTATTTTCTGATGAACGCATAAGTTATTTATTTACCACTGTAATTCCAATTCACTTGCATCTTGAAGCGCATTTACAAGTATTGGTAAAATTTTGGTCACAAGCACTTTTAGGTACTGGTGGTTATTTCAATAATCTTACTCAGGTTCACTTAGATGTAAATGCAAAAGCTGCTTTAACAAAAGAGCATTTTGAAATTTGGCTCAACCATTTATTTGAAGCAATTGATGAGTATTACGAAGGCGAAAATTGTGAACGCATGAAAAATCAAGCATACAACCTTTCAGCGATTATGCAAATAAAAATCGCACAAGGAAAAAGCTAAAAATTATGACATGCTTATTTTTTTATGTAAATAAATAAGTATTTCGCAATAAATAAACAAATACAAACCTTTATGACGGAATATTAATTTATTATTAATATTTTCGTTACGAAATAGCTGCAAGATGAACATAAAAATTAAAGGAATTGGCAATTATATACCTGAAATAACGGTTAAAAATACTGATTTTAATAAGCACGTATTTTTAAACGAAGACGGTTCAGACTTTGATTATCCTAATGATGTTGTAATAAGTAAATTCAAATTTATAACAGGAATTGGAGAACGAAGGTATGCAGCTCCTGAGTTGAATTCTTCCGATTTAGGTTTTTTTGCTGCTCAAAGAGCAATTGAAAATGCTCAAATTGATCCCGAAACTATTGACTATATTATTTTTGCTCACAATTTTGGCGACGTAAAACCGGGTACCATTCAAACGGATATGCTTCCAACTTTAGCGACAAGAGTCAAACACAAACTTCAAATTAAAAATCCAAATTGCGTTGCTTTTGATTTAATATTTGGATGTCCAGGTTGGATTCAAGGTATACTACAAGCTAGTGCTTTTATAAAATCAGGTATGGCTAAACGATGTTTGGTAATTGGATCCGAAACATTGTCTAGAGTTGTTGACGTTCACGATAGAGACAGTATGATCTATTCCGATGGGGCAGGTGCTGCTATTATTGAGGGTTCTGATGACCATACGGGTTTATTGTCTTATGAAAATGCAACCTATGCAAATGAAGAAGCTAACTTTTTGTATTTTGGCAATTCATTCAACAAATCATTAGATAAAGATGTAAAATACATCAAAATGCACGGTAGAAAAATATATGAATTTGCTTTGAATAATGTTCCCTTAGCAATGAAGAAATGTTTGGACAAAAGTGGCTTAAAAATCACAGACATCAAAAAAGTTTTAATTCATCAGGCAAATGAAAAAATGGACGAAGCAATAGTTAGTAGATTTTACAAGCTTTATGATGAAAAAATGCCAGTTGGAATTATGCCAATGACTATTAACAAACTGGGAAATAGTAGTGTTGCTACAATTCCAACCCTTTTTGATATGTTAATTAACGGGAAAATAGAAAACCAAAAGATACATAAAGGAGATGTTCTTATCTTTGCATCTGTTGGTGCAGGAATGAATGTTAATGCATTCGTGTACAGATATTAATTATTGACTATTTCACAATAAAACATTTAGAAAGTAAAGCTTTTCAAATAAATCATGTACGAAAATACTTTTCCAAACAAACGATTCAAACATACTTTAGCTTTTTTAAAAAAACACGTTATTCAATCTGAGACTATTTTAGATTTAGGTGTAGAAAATCCATTTTCAAAAATAATGAAAGAGGCTGGATTTACTGTTACAAATACAGATGGTGAAGATTTAGATGAAAATCAAATTCATTTACAAACAACAACAGCTGAAGTAGTAACAGCTTTTGAAATTTTCGAACATTTATTAAATCCTTATACTATTTTAAAAGAAATTAAAACCAATAAAATTCTAATTTCTATTCCATTACGATTATGGTTCGCGCCTGCTTACAGAAGTAAAACGGATCTTTGGGACAGACACTATCATGAATTTGAAGATTGGCAACTGGATTGGCTTTTAGAAAAAACAGGCTGGAAAATAATTGCAAAAGAACAATTTACGCATCCGGTTAAAAAAATGGGCTTTCGTCCCTTACTTCGACTTTTTACACCAAGATATTATTTAGTTTGTGCTGTTCGTGATGAAAAGTTCAATAAATTTTAGTGCATTAAAACATGATTTTTTATGAACTATTATATCGTTATTCCGGCATATAATGAAGAAAAATACATAGCATTAACTATTACTTCTTTATTAAATCAAACACTTTTACCTCAAAAGATTGTAATTGTAAATGATAATTCTACAGATGCTACAGCAGCAATTGTAACTGAGTTTATAAAAAACCAGGCTTCTATTTCTCTTTTAAACATAACATCTTCAGAAAAACATTTACCAGGTAGCAAGGTTGTTAATGCGTTTCAAGCAGGTTATGAGTCATTAAACGAAGAGTACGATTTTATCGTAAAAGCAGATGCGGACCTAATTTTTCCTACTACTTATTTTGAAAATATAAGTAAAATTTTTAAAAATGACCCAACCGTTGGAATGGCAGGTGGATTTGCTTATATTGAAAAAAACAATAATTGGGTTTTAGAAAATCTAACGGATAAAGATCACATTAGAGGCGCTTTTAAAGCATACAGAAAAAATACTTTTAAGCAAATTGGCGGTTTAAAACCAGCGATGGGTTGGGATACTGTTGATGAATTGTTGTGTAAATTTTATGGTTGGAAAGTACAAACAGATTCCAATTTGAAAGTAAAGCATTTAAAACCTACGGGTGCAAACTACAACAAATTAGCGCGATATAAACAAGGAGAAGCCTTTTATTGTCTTGGATATGGTTTTTTAATTACATTGATAGCAGCTATAAAATTAGCATTGTTAAAAAAGAGACCACTTTTAATTTGGGATTATCTACTTGGTTTTTGGAAAGCAAAACGCAATAAAAAGCCTTTTCTCGTTACAAATGAGCAAGCAAAATTTATACGAAATTATCGAATTCAAAAAATGATATCAAAGCTTAATTCAAATCCTTCTACTTAAAAAGAATTTGACATTTATTTTTCTAAATTAACTATTAGTAATTTGACAAATTATATCACTATTTTTGAGGCTATTTTAAAACTATGATGCTACTAAGATACCTTTCGCAAATAGGCAAGTATTTTTTGATGATTGGCGAAATTTTCAAAAAACAAACAAAGTGGTCTGTAATGAGAACGTTGATATTTAAAGATATTGATGATCTTATAATTGGGTCATTAGGAATTGTAGCTTTTATTTCTTTCTTTATTGGTGGTGTAGTAGCTATTCAAACGGCATTAAATTTGACAAATCCGTTAATTCCCAAAACGTTAATGGGATTTGCTACAAGACAATCCATTATTTTAGAATTTGCACCAACTTTCATTTCGGTTATAATGGCTGGAAAAATGGGTTCGTTTATTACATCAAGTATCGGGTCGATGCGGGTTACGGAACAGATTGATGCTTTAGAAGTTATGGGTGTAAATTCTGTAAATTATTTAATTTTTCCAAAACTTACAGCTCTAATGCTTTATCCATTTATTGTTGGAATATCCATGTTTATTGGGATTTTGGGCGGTTATATAGCAACTGTTTATGGTGGCTTTGGTGCTAGTTCAGATTTTATTGAAGGACTTCAAAGAGAATTTATTCCGTTTCATATTGTATATGCATTTATAAAAACTTTTGTTTTTGCGGTACTACTCGCAACAATTCCTTCCTTTCATGGTTATTATATGAAAGGTGGCGCTTTAGAAGTTGGAAAAGCTAGTACTGTGGCATTTGTTTGGACTTCAGTTACCATAATTTTAATGAATTATATATTAACGCAATTACTTTTAGCTTAATGATTGAAATTAAGAACATTGAAAAATCTTTTGGCGAAAGTAAAGTACTAAAAGGTATCTCGTCTATTTTTGAAGCGGGTAAAACCAATTTAATCATAGGCCAAAGTGGTTCAGGAAAAACGGTTTTATTAAAAAGTTTATTAGGAATTCATACGCCAGAGAACGGTACTATTTCTTTTGATGGAAGAATATATTCTGAATTAGAAGAAAAAGAAAAACGAGATTTAAGAACAGAAATTGGCATGGTTTTTCAAGGTGGTGCTTTGTTTGATAGCATGACGGTGGAAGAAAATGTTGGCTTTCCTTTAAAAATGTTTACTAATAATTCAAAATCCGAAATTGATGACCGCGTAAATATCGTTTTAAAAAGAGTTAATTTAATAAATGCTCATTCCAAAATGCCTTCAGAAATTTCTGGAGGAATGCAAAAAAGAGTTGCTATAGCCAGAGCTATTGTAAACAATCCAAAATACCTTTTTTGCGACGAACCAAATTCTGGTTTAGACCCAAAAACAGCCATACTTATTGATAATTTAATTCACGAAATTACTGTTGAATACAACATAACAACTGTTATTAATACTCACGACATGAATTCTGTGATGGAAATTGGCGACAAAATTATATTTTTAAAAGAAGGAATTTTAGCATGGGAAGGCACTAAAAAAGACATTTTCAAAACGGATAATGAAGCAATCATTGATTTTGTTTATTCCTCTAATTTATTTAAAAAAATTAGAAAAGCCCAAAATAAAGAGGACTCACATTAATTTTTACTTACATAAACCCATCCTGTTTTTGCCTCTCCAGTTTCCAAAGTTATAAAGTAATAATACGTCCCAGAGGGTAAAATTGTACCACTTGAATCTTGACCATGCCATTGTTTTAAGTAGCCGTCGTGTTCATATACTTTTGTGCCGTATCTATTGAATACTTCAAATTTTTGAATTCCAGAAATACCTGTTAAGTCAAAATCATCGTTTTGGGTATCATCATTTGGAGAAACACCTTTTGGAATTGTACACAAATTGTTTTTAAGGTCAAAATCATGACTGTTCGAACAGCCATCAGTATTTGTGATAGTTAAAGTGTACAAACCTTTAGTATGATTTGTTAAATTAATTGGATTATCAGTCGATGAAAAGTTGTCCGGTCCTGTCCAAGTATACTGGGCTGTATTGGGATCGAATGAACTACCAATAGGAAAAACTTCAACAGTATATGCTGTTTCTTTACAATAGTTGCTTATTGTAAAATCAGGCAATGTATGAACCAAAACACTAACAGTTGCATTTGCAGAATCACAATTTGCACTCTGTGTCTTAACTGTATAAACGCCATTAAATAATGAGGAAACAGGATTTATAATTGGATTTTGAAGTGAAGATGTAAATCCATTTGGACCACTCCAAACATAGGTAACATTTGGAACTGTGGATGCAAATAGTTGTATTTGTTGAGTATCACAAATTATTGGAGTTACGGAAGCAATAGGTGTATTGGGAATTGGATACAATCGAATTGAAATCAAGGCTTCGTCAAAAGTGTTGCATAATCCATTTACGCGATATTTGAACAAATAAATTCCCGGTGCAACAGCTGTGGAGTTCCATGAACTACCGTTTAGCATACCACTAGATGTTAATTCGCTCCAACTGCCATTTAGGTCAAAAGGACTTGTCAATAATGTTGTCAAATCTAAAATTCCGTTGTTACCACAATAGGAAGTCATTTTATCAACACCAGCTTTTGGAGTAAAACCGTTTGGATTTACAACATAATTTAAAGTAATGTTCGAACAGTTGGCACTATTAGGAAAAACAATAGTTACATGGTAATTGCCTGATTGCGTTGTAGGGTTGAAATTTGGGAAATTCAATACATTGGTTGTGCTAAGTATAGTCGTTGGATGTGTACTTTCCCACCATTGATAGTTTAATGCACTGAAGTTGGTAACAGAAAGTGACGCGTTTTGTCCTGGACAAAAGCCAGAGGGTGTTAAAACCAATTGACTTGAATTTGGATATATTTGAATAGTAATTAATGCTTCATCAAACGTGTTACACAATCCAGTTACTCTGTATTTAAATGTATAAATACCTGCTGGAACTGTTGATGAATTCCACATATTTCCGTTTAACATACCACTTGAAGTTAACTCACTCCAAGTTCCGTTTGGGTCATAAGGTAGCGTTAGGTAAGTTGTTAAATTCAATATGCCATTATTGCCACAAAGAGCGGTAGTTTTATCAGCTCCTGCTTTTGGAAAGTAGTCACTTTGATTGATAACATGATTTAAAATTAAGTTAGGACAAGCAGACCCGTTAGGAAAAATAATAGTTACATGATAATTGCCCGATTGAGTAGCAGGATTAAAATTTGGAAAATTCAACACATTGGTTGTACTTAAAATAGTTGTTGGGTGCGCATCTTCCCACCACTGATACGTTAAAAAGTCAAAGTTAGGAACAGAAAGCGATCCGGTTTGACCCGGACAAAAAGTAGTTGTTGCCGTTAACGTAAATTGATACGGCGCGGAAATTACAAATAAACGATTTACAACATTATTACAACTATCAGTTACTTGGAAATTATATGAGCCTGTTGTTAAATTAGAAAAAACACTAGAAGTACCATTATTTATAACAAAAGGCAATCCGTTTTTGGTTGTAATCTTATATTGTAAGGGCGCCACACCAACAGCATCAACAATAACATTCAGTAAATTGCTTGAACAATTAAAGCTATAGACATCATTTATTTTAGGAACACCTAAAAATTCAAATTCTTGAATGGGAGTTGTACAAGATTGATCGTAGGTTCCCGTTGCAAAAATACTAGCATTTTTAACAATTCTAAATTTGCCAGTAAAGGCTAAGTTGTAATTGATTGTATTGTTTTGAATGGGTAAAGAATTAGTACTGTTTGGAACAGTTCCAGCAGGATACACTACACCCGTTTGTGGATGCCCCCAATTTCCAGTAATGGAATTTAATTTCTGTAAAAAAAACTCTGGATTTGCAGATCCGTTACTAGTATGATTAAATTCTAAATCAAACGAACCACAATGTGGCATTAGATTCATTGAGGTACTCTCAGTATATGCTACAATTGAAACAGGTAAATTCACGATATTGTTACAAGTATCCGTAGTTTGAAAAACATACGACCCAATTGGCATTGGTCCTAGCCAAAAATTATGTTGTGTTGGATCTAAATTGGCTGTGGCGTTATAAGGAATTGTCTGAGGGAAAGTGGAAGGAGCAGCAGTAACCAGTACCGATTGAAAACCGCCAGAAGTTGTGATTAAAATAGACCCGGGATCTGTACCACAAGCGGATTCTTTAACTAAAAATAAAGGAACTGATGCACCTGGAGTAACTTCAATACTAATAGTACGTGGTATGCCACATACATCAATTGCATTTATGATATAAATTCCAACTGGTAAATTATTGGCTTCAATATAAGTTGAAGAACCAATACTTAGAACATAAGGCAAAGGAAATTGAAAAGCAGTAGGTGCACTAATTATTGTAGCAACTGTAGCATTAAGAATGTAGTAAGAAGATGTGGTGCAATTTTGTTGATACAAAACAGGTAATGGAAGTAGGGGTGGATTTGTTACGTTGACAGAAGTGTTTTGAACATGTCCACACGAATCAGTCGCTTGGATGTCATAAGAAAAAGATTGACTACCGTGCAGTACTATATTTTGAGAAATAGTTATTGAACCAGCTGCTCCAGAAGTAATAACTTGAGTATATATTTCTACTGGCCCAGTTGGTGGATGAACCGTAATTTGTACCGTTAACGGATAGGCAATTACATTTGTAGAGGCACTATTTAAAATTATCGAAACTAATGCGGTATTACAATCTATTACATTTAAATTGGTTGAAACCGATACATTCAAACCTGTAGGAGAGGTAAAAAGCGTGTACGTTTGAACCACTCCCTCACCACACGAATCAAAAACCCTAACAGTATAAACACCACCTGTTAAACCAGTAAAAACATTTGAAGTTTGTAGCGTTTTAATTACAGGGCCCGAAATAATTTCATAGCCAACTGCAATACCAGTAGTGGCGGTAACGGTTATAGTGCCATCAAAACCACACACTTCATTTTGTCCAACGAGTTGATAGGTTAAAGGAATAATTTGACTCGCTATTACCACATCTTGTTGCTGAACGTTGGATAAATTTCCCAAACTTTGAGTAGCCACAACCCTGTAATTTCCTGCAACTAAACCACCAATAGAAGTGCCCGATTGAATAGAAATAGCATTAGTTGTATTAGGTAAATGAAAAATGGAATACACTATAGACGCTCCTGCTGTTACATTTGAAACCGAAAATGACAATGAGCCATTTCCTAAGCAGGTTTCATTTGTAGGTGTAACTTGTAGCGTAAAAATATTTAACTGTGCAGTTGCAATTTGGCTAAAAAGCAAAAAAGTTAAAAAACACAACCGAAATCTTTTGGAAAGTTGTAAAATTCGCTTCATACCCAATTCAATTTATAAATAGTCAGCAATATACTTAAATATATTTAGAAAATAGAAAAGTTTAATAAAACAAAGTAAATTTAAGGGATTGAATTACAATTTAGACAGTTTGACGTTTTGCCACATTGAGATGGCTGGAAAATCGTAACCTTTCAATTTTCTGTTTAAAGAAAACTTGATACGAAACGGTAATTCCACTAAACTCCAGCTAGCTCAAAATGGCTGTTGGTGGCTGTTATAATTTTCCACCGAGTTTGTAATATATTTTTTTGAAACTATTTATTTTTAATTTTCCTTTATGTTGAACTTTAAGCTCGATTTTTAGTTTAGTATAATTTGCATAATAAAAACTTGAGATTTGATTTTCTAACTTTCCATTTTTGAACAACCATAGCGATTCGTATGAACCAGATTTAGATTGTTCGTCTACAGTTTTTGAAAAGTCATAATAAGAAAACAATCTTTCTTTTTTGAGAAAAGGGAATATTAGGTTTTTGAAAATCACTTTATCTTTTTCAATTGTTATGCTTTTTAGTTGAAGAATTAAACTTACTGCAAATATTTCAAGTAAAATTATCAATAATAAAATAAGCGGTTTATAAGTCCAAAATTCATATTCAAATATTCGCATTCCTGCTTTTATAAAAATTGTCCAAAATAAAACTCCAACAAGAAAATTTATAAATAGTACAAGTAAAAAGGATGTGATTTTAAAATTAGACTTCATTATTTATCATTATTTTCTGTTTTTACCAATAATAGCCACCAACTATATTATATGTATGACGAAACCATACAAAGTCATCCAAATTTGGGTAGCTATGTATGACATGCGTCATACTTTATTTAGTATTCAAATATATAAAATAAAACCAAAAATTTTAAAAACCTTTTTCACAAGGAAAATAGCACTGTTGGTTATTTATAATTGAAATGGCAAATAATTTTAAGTATTCCTCACAATTCAATGCAAAACCTAGAGTTTTAAAAACAAACCATTAGCTACTGATGCTTTACAATTCAATTTTAAAACTTAATTCAAAGGTTGTAACTAGTTAATTGGAGTGCTTAAATATTTAGGTTTAGATACCGATGTTTGGTCTGCAACGGTATTTCGTGGTCTTGAAATAGCTTCTCGTGGTTCTTTTATGGAAAGACTAGCTACAAAAAGAGCGATAATGCGAACACTAGTAGTGTAAGCATTTAATTGCTCTACACACAAAAACTCGATTTGTACTATATAATTCTTGTTGCCTATTTGTGTTCTTTCCTATATAAAATAATTTGAATCCACGAAATCAACAATTGGTCTTTCTAATACATTCATGATTTCTATTTTATATAATTTAATTTTAGTTTTTGATTGCATTAGATTGTTTAAAATAAAAATATTTTATACTTATGCTTTGCATTTTCCAGTTGTCAAATAGTTATATTTGAAAATAAATTGGTTTGAATTTGTAGTATTAGAGCATTTTAACGGTAAAAGCCTTTTCCTTTAAAGTGGTTTAATCATTTTATTTAATTTTTTATGGAATATAAATTGTAATTAGTAATGACAAAATCGTTTTTCACCACACTTTTTTTTAGCTTATTTTTGTTGTGTTTTGATGTAACCTTTGGACAAAACAGTAAAGTAAACAATACAACACAACTTTGGTCGGAAATTGATTTGTTTGGAAGAATAAATAAAAAGTGGAAATGGCAATGTGATGTTCAATATTCAAGACAGAGTCCTTATGAAGAGCTAGCTTTTTTAAAATACGATGAACAGTTTACAATTCGACCTTGGATACATTTCTATCCTATTCCAACAGTAAAATTATCTGCGTTTATTGGAGTATGGTATAATTTCCCAATTGAGGATAACGTAGGACAGCGAGCTTATCCGGAATACCGAACGGCAGTACAGGCACAAGTTTATAAAAGTAGAGGCGGCAACACGTTGTCAAACAGATTTAGAACTGAAATCAGAGAAATAAAGGATAGAAGTGGAGAAATTGAAACGGTTTTTAGGGGGAGGTATATGCTTAAATACCAACGATTGCTAAATCATACGTCTTATGATAAAAACAGTTATTATGGTATTGTGTCTGACGAACAATTTGTTAACGGAGGCAGTAAGGTAACAGGCTATAAAATCTTCGACCAAAATCGATTTTTTGTTGGTTTAGGTTATAATTTCACCAATGATGTTGCAATTGAAATGGGATATATTAATCAATTTGCCTATCATGCTCATGATACTAATTTTGACTCGAACAATATTGTTTCTCTTTCATTAATTTTTGACAACGTAACAAAATCCAAACATTAAAAACAAACAAAATTCAATTTAGCTGTTTTTTTATTTTTGTAGTTTAATAAGTAGTAACCTATCAGTTTTAAAAAGTTAGGGTTGGTTTTTTATAATTGTATGAAATTCTATTTAATGTTGAATTATTTTAATTAAAAAATCCTCTTAAACAATGCGTTCAAGAGGATTTATGCTGTATTTCAATGGTTGTATTTAAGCTAGCATTGTAACAGGATTTTCCATAAACGTTTTTAGCGTTTGTAAAAATTGTGCTCCTGTTGCACCATCTACGGTACGGTGGTCACACGCAAGTGTAACTTTCATAGTGTTTCCCACTACAATTTGTCCAGCACGAACAACTGGTTTTTCAACAATTGCGCCAACGGATAAAATGGCAGAATTAGGCTGGTTGATGATAGAAGTAAATTCGGTTATACCAAACATTCCTAAGTTAGAAACCGTAAAAGTACTGCCTTCCATTTCCATTGGTTGCAATTTTTTCGATTTGGCTTTACCTGCTAATTCTTTTACAGCCAATCCAATTTGAGAAAGGCTCATTTGATCTGTGAATTTAAGTACAGGAACTACTAAACCATCTTCAACCGCAACTGCAACACCCACATTTACATGATAATTGATAGTAGTAGCTTCTTCTTTCCATTGTGAATTTACTTTAGGATGTTTTTTTAAAGCCATAGCACAAGCCTTAATAACCATATCGTTAAAAGAAACTTTAGTGTCCGGAATAGAATTAATTACACCTCTAGATTTCATTGCTTCATCCATTCCAATTTCAATAGTTAAATAGAAATGAGGAGCTGTAAATAGTGATTCTGAGAGTCTTTTAGCTATGGTTTTACGCATTTGCGAATTTTTTATTTCTTCGCTATGGGTTTCGCCTGCTGGAACAAACGGTGTTATATTTGCTGTGCTTTGAATGGCAACTGGAGCAGCAGTAACGGTTGCAGCAGTATTGGTTGGTGTAAATCGTTCAACGTCATTTTTAACAATTCTTCCGTTTTCACCAGAACCTTTTACTTGTGCTAAATCAATTCCTTTTTCAAAAGCCATTTTTTTAGCTAAAGGCGAAGCAAACACTCTACCATTTTGTGCTACGATTTCTTTTGAAGTTTCTGGAGTTGCCATAGCTTCAGTTTCTGTTTTTGTTGTAGCTGCCGATGAAATTGCAATAGTATTTGATAGATTTATATTGGAAACATCAGTTCCTGCTGGTCCAATAATTGCTAAAACACTATCTACTGGAGCTGAAGCTCCTTCAGGAATTCCAATATACAAAAGAGTGCCACTATTGAAGGATTCAAATTCCATTGTTGCCTTATCCGTTTCGATTTCAGCAAGAATATCACCTTCTTTTACAGTATCTCCTACTTTTTTTAACCAAGTTGCTACGGTTCCTTCTGTCATAGTATCGCTCAAACGAGGCATTGTTACTATGATTACTCCTTCAGGAAGTGTTGTTGCTATTTCAGTTGAGGTTGGGATTACAGTTTCAGATTGTTTAACTTTAACTTCTGGAACTTGGGTTTCTCCTCCAGAAAGTAAACTTGAAATATCTTCACCATCATTACCAATAATTGCTAAAAGGGAATCAACAGCTGCTGTTTCACCTTCAGGTATTCCAATGTATAGTAGGGTTCCGGAATTAAAAGATTCAAATTCCATTGTTGCTTTATCTGTTTCGATTTCAGCAAGAATGTCTCCTTCTTTTACAGTATCTCCTACTTTTTTTAACCAAGTTGCTACGGTTCCTTCGGTCATCGTGTCGCTCAAACGAGGCATTGTGATTTTTGTTGCCATAGTAAATTATAGTTTATGAGGTAAAAAAGGATAATTTTCTTGTTCGTAGACTACATCATAAAGTTGTTGAATTTCAGGAAATGCAGAGTCTTCTGCAAATTGAACGCATTCTTCAACTAAGTCTTTCACTTTTTCGTCAATTGCTTCAATTTCTAAATCACTAGCATATCCTTGATCTTTTATTACATCTAGTACTTGAGTAATTGGATCTATTTTACGGTATTCATCAACTTCTTCTTTTGAACGATACAATTGTGCATCAGACATTGAATGTCCTCTGTATCGATAAGTTTTCATTTCTAAAAAGGTAGGTCCGTCTCCGCGTCTTGCTCTGTCAATTGCTTCATGCATTGCTTCAGCAACTTTTACAGGATTCATACCATCAACAGGTCCGCAAGGCATTTCGTAACCTAAACCTAATTTCCAAATATCAGTATGGTTTGCTGTTCTTTCAACGGATGTTCCCATTGCATAACCATTGTTTTCTACAATAAACACAACAGGTAATTTCCATAACATTGCCATGTTAAAAGCTTCGTGCAAGGAACCTTGTCTAGCGGCACCATCACCAAAGTAGGTCATAGTTACACCGCCAGTGTTAAAATATTTATCTGCAAAAGCAATTCCTGCACCAACAGGAATTTGAGCACCAACAATTCCATGACCTCCATAAAAACCGTGTTCTTTAGAAAAAATGTGCATAGAACCTCCCATTCCTTTAGAAGTTCCGGTTACTTTTCCAAGTAATTCTGCCATTACTTTTCTAGGATCAACTCCCATTCCTATTGGTTGAACGTGATTACGATAAGCTGTAATCATTTTGTCTTTTGATAAGTCCATTGCATGTAAAGCACCTGCTAATACAGCTTCCTGACCGTTGTATAAGTGAAGAAATCCTCTGACTTTTTGTTGGATATAAAGTGCGGCAAGCTTGTCTTCAAATTTTCTCCAAAGTAGCATGTCTTCGTACCACTTTAAATAAACTTCTTTTGTTACTTCTTTCATTTGTTACTTGTTTTGCTAAAGCGTTATTATGATGATAAATAATGAGATAACGCAAAATAGTTTCCTCACACAAATTTGCGAATCGCAAAAGTAAAACATTCCGACTTAGTAGTAAAATTTAAAAGCGTTATTTTTATAAATCTACAAGAAGTTTTTATCAAACATAAATGGTAAAAGGTTTTTAAGCGAGTCTGATTTGTAAATAGAACCAATTTCCCCCATAAAATAGATGGCAATGGGTTGATCTTGTTTTATTTCATATTCTGCAATTGACTGCCTGCATGCTCCGCAAGGTGGGATTGGCGTTTTTGTTGTGTTTGTGTCCGAAGCAGCCGTTATTGCCATTTTAAGTATTTTAGCATCGGGATAAACTGCGCCAGCTTGGAATATTGCAACTCTTTCGGCACAAAGACCAGAAGGATATGCGGCGTTTTCTTGGTTTGATCCCATAACGACTTTGCCATTATCAAGTAAAATAGCAACACCAACTCTGAACTTTGAATACGGTGCGTATGCTTTTTTCCGAATTTCAATAGCTTGATCCATAAGTTGCTGAACGTCTATTGGTAAATCTGTTAAATGCTCAAATTCTAAGAATTGGGTTGTAAAACTAATTTCTTTCATTAAATGGTATTAAATAGTTAATTCAAAAAAACGTGTATTTAATTTGGGATGCTAAATGTAGTAATAAACAATTGTTTTCTAGTTTTTATTGGAAAAAAAATCCAAATTTCTTTAATTTGAAATTTGGATTTTTAAATCTAGTAGTATTTTTTATGGATTATCGTAATCATCTCCAAATCCAAATGTAATAGAAAAACGCAAAGTGTTTTCCAGTGGACTTCTAATCGCAGAAGCATTAAACAAATAAGAAACATCAATTTTGATAGCTGAATATTTAAAGCCAGCACCTAAAGAATAAAATTTTCTTGCCCCTTTATCTGGGCTTTCATGAAAATAACCTAATCGCATTGCAAATGAATCTTGATATGAATATTCTGCTCCAACAGAATATGTAACTTCTTTTAACTCTTCTTTAAATCCTCCTGGAGCGTCACTAAACGATTTGAAAACTCCAGCTACCCAGCCTGTACTGTTATACTCGTTGATATTTTGTTGTCTTAATGCTATCTCTTCAGGTGTTGTTATTAATCCATCGCCATTTAAATCTGCATTTTGTGGTGTTGGAACTAAGAGTTTAGCAAATTCAACACTTAATGCAAATTTGTTGTATTCGTCAAAACCGAAATCATAACCTCCACCTAGTCTCATATTTGCAGGAAGGAAATTGGCAGTTTTGTCTACTAAACTTTGGTCGTAATTAATTTTAGGTCCTAAATTTTGAAAATTAAATCCAAGTCGCATTCTACCATTAAAATCTTCATAAGCTTCTTCTTCCGATTGATAAAATCCAGCTACATCAAAAGCAAAAGTAGTTGCTGCTTTGGCATCGTTGTTAGCATCTGGAATTTTTAAATTAGAACGAATATACCTTCCTGCAACTGCCATTGCAAAAGTAGGACTAAGTTTTAAAGAGTAAGAAAGGTCAACCGCCAATTCGTTTGGTTTAATAACGTTAGCAGGGTCGTCATAATTTTGACGCAATTCTATTTCTCCGAGTCCAAAATAGCGTAAACTTCCTGCAAAAGCATTTCTTCCTTCATCACCAAATCTATTGTAATAGGTTATCTGACCTAAAGAAATGTCGTTTACTAAACTAGTTAAATATGGGGTATAACTAGTTGAAAAACCTTGCTTCTTTGAAATAAAAGCAAATTTAGCTGGATTCCATTGTTGTGAATAGGCATCAGGTGAGGTTGCAACTCCTTGGTCTGCTAGACCCGCAGCACGGGCATCGGCCGCCACAAGTAAAAAGGGAACACCAGTGGTAATTACTCTAATTTGCGCTTTTGCAACTTGAAAGGTTAGTAAAAAAATCAGTAAAAAGGGTAACTTTTTCATTAGTAAATTTTAAAAAAAATAATTAAACAAATATAGTATATTATTAAAGTATTACAAGTTTCTCGTATTTTTCTGCTTTAGAGTTTGTAATTGTTGACTTTACAGTTAGTTTATAGACGTAAACACCTTTTCCAATTTTGTCTCCAAAGTCATCTTTTCCGTTCCAAGTGAGCTCTCTTGATAAAAAACCTTCAGTTGTAATGATTTGGTTTCTTGTCCAAACAACTTTCCCTGTTATGGTCATGACCTGTATTTGAACTTCTAAAGGTTCAAAAGGTCTGTTGTGTGTAAACCAAAATTGTGTGTAGTTTACAAATGGATTAGGATAGTTTAGAACATTAGTTAATGTAATTGTTTCATCGCCTACAACAACAAATTGTAATTGAGCAGTAACTAAATTATTGTAAACATCCCAAGCTTTAAAAGTTAAAGTATGTAGTCCTTTACTTAAATTACGGAATGGGTATTTTACAATTCCTTTTTTATAATTATTCAATTCTGTGTCATAATAATCGTTCATTAGGTAAGGATTTGTTTCGTTTCCATCCAAATAAGCTAAAATATCATGGCCAATTCCACTAGCTGTGTTTATCCCGTTCTCATCTTCTAAAAAGGCCAAAAAGATAGGGGATTCATTAGTGATTCCGCCATTTACAAACGATTCGTCGTTCATATAAAGTCTTACTTTTGGTGGTGTAGTATCAGCAGCAGCATTTACATTTACACCGCCAATTTTAATAGTTGTATTGTACCCAGTTTTGTCTAACAACAATTGATTTCTTTTTCCGTAAAAACTAATTCTTCCGTTTCCAAGGGGAATTCTAATATCTCTTGGGACAACAAATCCAAATTCAAATTTTCCGTTATTAACGGATGCATTACCTCTAAAAATAGTTTCCCCAAGTGTGTTGAACGCCATCGTTGATCCTTGATAATCATTGTTAAGCGTTGTTCTAGGAATTGTTTTGTCGAAGATTTGAACAGCCAAGTCTCCATTGTAAGTATTTAAATTTAAATTATTTTCATCCAATATTTCTCCTGTTAATTTAACATAAGCCAAAGATTTAAAGTCGTCAATTGGTCCAGTAATTGGCATGTCATTTACTTTTGTTAAGACAATTTTAGGTTTTGGTATAGCAAGCATCAATGCAGGATCGCCCAAGTAAAACACCACATTTGTAGCTGTTAATTGAGAAGTGTTTTTTGCTATTCTTAAAGCTTCTGCAATTGTTGGATATGTATTTGAATTATAAGCAAAAAGTTTACTCGATAGTGTGTCGTTAAAAGTTTCAGCACTACCTTGTCCTATTTCTCGAATAGTTGTAATCATTGATATTGCGCCACCTTTCGGATTCCAATACGTATATTCTCCAGCTGTTGGTCTGTAGGGATTGTCAAATCTTGAAAAATCGCAAGTAATAGTGATGAATAAAGGATATCGGTATTGATTTGTTAAATTTTGACCATCAACTTTTTCCCAAACGCGTTCTTGAGTAAGTCCATCTTCGCCGCCATGCCCTAAATAGTTAAAAACCAATGCTCCTTTTTGAAAAGCATTGAACACATCTTCTCTTGCTTTTGGATATCGAAATCCACCAGCTGATGATTCTTGCACATAGGCATCTAAAAATATTTTTTCGGTATTGATAAATGGTTTTTGTGTGGCAACGGTATCTGATAAATTGTTTTGTTTTACTTGTAATGATAAGTCAGAGATTTTATCGGCGTCGTCTGCTAAATAAACACAATTATTTCTCCAACTTCCGTATGATTTAATATCGTGATATTCTATAACTTTGTTAACCATTTCACTTGCTTGCTGGTTTGAACTTACTATCATTCTTCCAACGGCTATATCTAAACCGCCATAAAATACCTCAACACTTCCTTCATTATCGTCCATTAAACCAAAAAAATCGTCAGATGCAAAAGAGGCTTCTCCTAATGAGTTGCTTGTTAGTGCATGGTAAATAGGCACGATATTAGTGTTGTTAGGAATTCTGTTTTTGAAATCGAATGAGGCATCTCCAAAAAGATTTAGAAATTTAACTTTTTTGTCTGGAGAACTTGCGTTTTGATACACATATTTCACAAAATTACGAATGCCTCCAATGTCTTGTTTGCCAGATGAGAACTCAGGATAAATAGATTCTAAATTTACTACTTTAACATTTAAATTGGAATAATTTCTATGAAAATTGGCTAGAGTTTCCGCTTGTGAATTCAAAAATGAAGGCGTAATTATTAAATAGTCAATGTCTTGAAATTGTCCTTGCTTATTATTAAAAATGGTTCCTTTTAAATTTTGATTTACTACTCTTGTGTAATTGTCTTTTGAGGGATTATATAAGTCATTATAATCGATAGCTACAAATTTTCTAATTTCACCAAGATTTGATTTATATGAAATTGTAGCAGCATTATTGTTTTCTAATTTTGTAACATTGTAAATATCAGTTATATCCCATATCTGATTTATAGAAGACGCATTTGACAACTCAAAAGTCCCAATTCCAGTTAATGAATTTGCGTTATTGTATTGGAATCTGAATTGCTGTCCATATCCTTTTAAATTTCTAATGGTGTTTAAAATTATATAATCTAAATAGCCTACAGCAGTTGGAACTCCGTTGTTATTATAAGTGATTTTAATATTTAAATTTTCAGAAGCTGCTATTGAAGGGCTTGAATAATTTTCGTTAAATGATGCCCCTATGCCTAAAGCACCAATACTAACTGTGTTTAAAAGAGTGTTATTTGCTTTAATATCAAAACTTGAACTGTTTGTAGAAACTGCTGCAAAATGAAAATTTGAATTTATACTTGAAGTAGATACTATGTTTGGAATACTAAAATCAAAAGATTGCTCATTTATATAATCAAATTTTTCACCGTACCATTGTCTTCCTAATCTTCCAATATTTGTTAAATCGACCTCGTGAATAATTTTATCATTAAAAGTAGAAATTGTTAAATTTGACAATCCAGAAGGTTGGTTCATTAATTGAATCCTTTTTCCATTATCAGCTTGAGCAGTTATGTAATAATAAGATTTTTCCTCGTAAAGGTTAACGCTAGTTTCGCTTTCGTCGTTCCAATTGTCAACTCCTTCTGCATAAAAAAGGATTGAATCTTCATCATTTAATACTCCGTCATTTTCGCCGATAATTTGTATGGCATTTTCTTGTAAATCTGAAGGATAGGAAACACTATTTAACATAGGTAACATCCGACCTCCATTTCCATATATTTTAATTTTTTTAGGGTCTATACCACTAGTGTTGAATCCTAATTGATCTAGAAAATTTTTTGACAAGCGATAAACACCTGATTTTTTCACGTAAAATCGATACCAATCTCCAGTAGCTAATACTGAATTTGCTACTATTGTGGTGGTATTATTACTCCTTTTTACATTTTCTCTGTCTGGTATAAAAGAATAATTAAAAGACATTACTTTTTGATAGACTCCACCATTTTTTATTATAGGACTGATTGAAAATTGAACAAACTTTTCATCTCTACCTTGAAAATTGGTTATTTTAGGATTTAAATTTGTGGGAATTTTGTTTAAATCCAACTGTCCTAATTCATTTTGATTTATAGTTTCGTAAATTACGTTGTCTATTCGTAAAGTTTTTTCATCAATAGTGGCATTGACTGATTTTTTTAGAGTTAATAGTATTTGCTTTTTATTTAAATCAAAATTATATCCAGAATTATCAAATTTGGGTACATTTATATCAAATGTATTGTAGGTAACTTTAGAATTCAATGACCAATTTAAACTTATAGAACCAGAATTTTGTGAATAAGATTTCACCACAAATAAAATAATGTATAGATATATAGTTTTTTTCATAATTGAGAAATAAACGTAAAATGTTATTGTATTATTGTAAAAAAAATAAAAACATTTCAAAACAATAAGTCTGCAAAAATATCGTTTTGTACTCAGATGTGTCTTGTTAAAACATTTTTAATTTATTTTTTAAAAAAGTGTTGCGGTTTAATGGTTAATTCTTATATTGCGCCACCAAATTTATTATCTACAAAAGTACAAAAGTATGAAAGTAAACAAAATTATGACAATTAGATTATTGCTGGTATTAGCTGTAGTTTTCAGTATTTCAAGTTGCAGTAAAGGCTCGAATTCTAAAAACGTTTCGTCGGCTACTGGATGGAAAATCAACGACAAAAAAGGAGGTTTTCAGTACAATTCAAAGTACAAAAAGCAGCAAGCCGGACCTGGTCTTGTTGAGGTTGAGGGTGGAACTTTTACCATGGGTAAAGTACAAGATGATGTAATGCATGATTGGAATAATACTCCAAATCAACAACACGTTCAGTCTTTTTACATGGATGAAACGGAAGTTACAAATGCTATGTATATGGAATATTTGGAATGGATTAAAAGAGTTTACCCGCCGGATCAAGATAATTACAAAAACATTTACAACGGAGCTTCACCAGATACTTTAGTTTGGAGAAATAGACTTGGTTATAATGAAACAATGACTGAAAATTATTTCAGACACCCAGCTTACGCTAATTATCCTGTAGTTGGGGTTAATTGGATTCAAGCAACTGAGTTTTCAAAATGGAGAACAGATCGTGTTAATGAATCAGTTTTAGAAGGGTCTGGATATTTGAAAAAAGATGCGAAGATATTGAGTTCAAAAGGAGATGCTACTTTCAGTACAGATACTTATTTAGCTGCTCCAACCAAAACTTTTGGTGGTGACGATAAAATTGTTTTAAAAGGGAAAAATGGTTCTAAATCAAAACCTTCAACTGCAAAAGGAGCAAATGGAACAACGAGTGCTCCGTCTAATCTATATGCTCAAAGATCTTCAGGATTAGTAAGTCCAGAATATAGATTGCCAACAGAAGCTGAGTGGGAATATGCAGCAGCAGCTGATATAGGTCAAAGAGAGTACAATATATACAAAGGTCAAAAGAAATATCCTTGGTCAGGAAGTTATACGCGTTCAGGTAAAAGACAGACAAAAGGTGATCAATTGGCTAACTTTAAACAAGGAAAAGGTGATTATGGTGGTGTAGCAGGTTGGTCTGACGATGGTGCAGATATTACTCAATATGTAAAAGCTTATCCTCCTAATGATTTTGGATTATACGATATGGCTGGAAATGTAGCTGAATGGGTTGCTGATGTTTATAGACCAATTGTTGACGATGAAGTAAATGATTTTAATTACTTTAGAGGAAATGTTTATACAAAAAATAAAATTGGTGAAGATGGAAAAGTTGAGATTGTAACATCTGAAACTCAAAAATACGATACTTTATCTAATGGAAAAATTATCGCAAGAGATTTTCCAGGACAAATTTCTAAAGTACCAGTTGATGAAAAAGAAACTTACTTAAGAATTAATTTTGATAAAAGTGATAACATCAACTATAGAGATGGTGATGCACAATCTACTCGTAACTTCAAATTTGCATCTTCTGAAGAAGAAGCTGTAAAAAAAGGTGATGAAAAAAGAATGTACAATTCTCCTCAACATAGTGTTACTGTTGACAGTTTAGGTAACATGATTAGAAAGTATGACAAAAACGATAAAAGAACAACTCTAGTTAACGATCATGTTAGAGTATTTAAAGGTGGGTCTTGGCGAGATAGAGCCTATTGGTTAGATCCAGCACAAAGAAGATATTTTCCTCAAGATATGGCAACTGATTATATAGGATTTAGATGTGCAATGTCTAAAGTAGGTCCTAAATCATCTAAAAAAACTGCAAAAGGGAAACCGAAACAATAGATATTAAATATTTTTAAAAAGCCCTTTTTAGGGCTTTTTTTATATCCATCCATTTTATGAATTTAGACTTACTATATACTCGTTTTTTAGAATGTTCTTCAATTTCAATAGATACAAGAAAGATTGATGAAAATGCTATGTTTGTTGCTATTAAAGGAGCAAATTTTGATGCAAATACATTTGCATTGGAAGCTTTAAATAAAGGAGCAAAATACGTTATAATCGATAATCATGAATATTATATAGACAGTAGAACTTTACTGGTGCCTAATTGTTTAATTTTTTTACAAGATTTAGCAAGTTACCATCGTAAGATTTTAAATATTCCTGTAATAGCATTAACAGGAAGCAATGGAAAAACTACAACTAAAGAATTATTAAATGCTGTTTTATCTAAAAAATTCAAAACTAAAGCTACAATTGGAAATTTAAATAATCACATTGGAGTTCCATTAACTCTTTTGTCTTTTACAAAGGAGACTGAAATTGGAATTGTTGAGATGGGTGCAAATCATCAAAATGAAATTGCATTTTTATGTCAAATAGCTAAACCTGATTTTGGATACATTACAAACTTTGGTAAAGCACATTTAGAAGGTTTTGGTGGAATTGATGGTGTTATTAAAGGTAAAACTGAGTTGTATAATTTCATTTCAATTCATAATAAAACGCTTTTTGTGAATTTGGACGATTCTATTCAAGTAAAAAAAGCATTAAATGCTACAATTATTGGATTTAGTCAACTAGATATAAATGGTTTTTTATATTTTTCAAACATCTCTGCATCACCAAATGTTCAAGTGCAATTTAATTCAACTGTAGTTCAATCCAACTTAATTGGAATGTATAACGCAACTAATATTTGTGCTGCGATAACAATTGGTAGTTATTTTAAAGTTCCTGACGAACAGATTAAATATGCTATTGAATCATATTTTCCAAGCAATAACAGGTCGCAAATTGTTTTTAGAGATTCAAATAAAATACTACTTGATGCTTATAATGCAAATCCAAGTAGTATGAATGCTGCAATTGCTAATTTTGTTCAGTTAGAAGGGGTTAATAAAATAATGATTCTTGGGGATATGTTTGAATTAGGTTCAGAAAGTAGGGATGAACATAAAAAAATTGTAGAACAAATTGAGTTTTGTTGTATTAAAACTTATTTCGTTGGAAATAAGTTTTTTGAAGTAAAAAAAAATACTTCACTTTTATATTTTTTCCCTGATTATGAATCTTTTGAATTAGAAATGTCAAAATTAAAACTTAAGGAAACTTTGTTTTTAATAAAAGGTTCAAGAGGCATGGCATTAGAGAGGGTTTTGAATTGTCTTTAATAAAAATAAAAAAGGAGAAATCGATATGATTTCTCCTTTTTATTAGTGGGCGATGAGGGATTCGAACCCCCGACCCTCTGGGTGTAAACCAGATGCTCTGAACCAACTGAGCTAATCGCCCCATTATGCTTTAAGCATTTACTACCTTATTGCGAGTGCAAATATACATGTATTATTTATATCTGCAACTTTTTTTCTATTTTTTTTATAAAATTTCTGCGACCACAAAAGTGCTGCCACCAATATAGATTAGATCCTCTTTTTTTCCGGCAACAAAAGAAATTCTATATGCTTCTTTAACAGATGAATATGACTCTCCTATTAGATTGTATTGCTTTGCTTCTTCTTTCAGTTTGTTTTCATCTAAACCTCTTGGAATATTTGGTTTACAGAAATAGTAAATTGCATTTTTTGGGAATAGCGGTAAAATAGTATCTAAGTCCTTATCATTTACTACTCCTAAAACAATATGCAATTGATAGAATTTTTCACGTTTTAATTGATTGAGTACAATTTCTAACCCCTCTCTGTTATGGGCGGTATCGCAAATAACTTTTGGATTTTTATTTACTATTTGCCATCTACCAAATAAACCAGTGTTTTTAATAACATTTTTAAACCCATTTTTTATAGCATTGTCAGAAATTAAAAGATGTTTTTCTTTTTTAAGAACATTTACAGATTGTAAAACGGTCTTTTTGTTGTGTTTTTGATAATCACCAATTAAAGGACAACTTAAAGTTACATCTTTTATTTCCGATGCATAATATACATTTGCATTTTCTGTTTTTGCTTTAGCACAAAAAACTTGTTTTGTTTCGTTATTATATTCACCAATTACTACGGGAATGTTTTTTTTTATAATACCAGCTTTTTCAATTGCAATTTCTACATGAGTTGTCCCTAAAAAAGCTGTGTGATCAAGTCCAATGTTTGTAATAATAGATAATATAGGATTTATTATATTGGTTGAATCCAATCTTCCTCCCATTCCAACTTCAATAATTGCAATATCAACTATTTCTTTTGAAAAATAGTCAAATGCTAATCCAACTGTCATTTCAAAAAAGCTTAGGCTATTTGCTTCAAAAAAATCCTTATGCTCTTTGATGAAAGTTTGAATGTATTTTTTTGAAATTAATTTTCCATTAATTTTAATTCGTTCTCTGTAATCTTTTAAATGTGGAGATGTATACAGTCCAACTTTGTATCCATTTTCTTGTAAAATAGATGCTAATAAATGGGATGTAGAACCTTTTCCGTTTGTGCCAGCAACGTGAATACATTTTAAATTTTTACTTGGATTTCCTAAATAATTATCTAATAATAGCGAGTTAGTCAAATCTCCTTTATATGCTGTTTTACCGATGTTTTGATACATTGGTAATTGCTTAAACATCCATTCTATAGTTTCTTGATAGGTCATTAAAAAAAAATTATTATATTATTAAAATATTTTTCGTTTTTTTTAGTTCTGTATAATATCGAAAAAGTATCTTTATTGCAAAATTCAACTTTTTTTTAGAATTAACGATTAAATATAACACAATATGTTTCAATTCATTTTCCTACAATCTGACACACTTTCAAAGGCAGCAAGCTCAGAAGTAGCCATTAAAGGTATAGAATCCTCAAATGAAATATCTGTTTTAACATTTATTTTAAAAGGAGGATTTTTTTTGATACCAATTGCTATTTTGCTTTTTTATACGATATTTATTATTGTTGAAAGGTATTTGTATATAAACAGAACCTCTAAAATTGATAGTAATTTAATGATAGACGTTAAAGATAGTTTAAATTCAGGAAATATAGATTTAGCAATTTCTATTACAGAAAGAAATGCTACTGCATCAGCTGCTATTTTAAAAGAAGGAATTTTAACAATAGGAAGACCTATAAATGAGATTGAATCTAACATGGAAAGATCTGCAAATATTCAAATTGGAGAAATGGAAAGAAAACTTGGCCAATTGGGATTAATTGCAGGAATTGCTCCAACTTTAGGATTTATAGGAACAATTTCAGGTGTAATTAAAATATTTTACAGTATTTCTGTAACAGAAAATATTAGTATAGGAAACATTTCAGGTGGTTTATATGAGAAAATGATAAGCAGCGGTTCTGGGCTTATTGTTGGTATAATTGCTTATAGTGCCTACCATTTATTTAATGGGAAAATAGATAGTTTTTCATTAAATATTCAGAAACAAGTATTACAGTTTATAAACATAATTCAAAGACCAAATTATGCCAATAAAACGAAATAAGCGATTTCATGCTGAAGTTGCCACCTCTTCATTAAGTGATATTATGTTTTTTTTACTGTTGTTTTTTTTGATAATTTCAACATTAGCAAATCCGAATGTCATAAAAATGACATTGCCCAAATCCAAAAACAACGATAAAACAAACAAACAAGTAATAACGATTTCGGTAACAGAGGATAAAAAATTTTATATAGACAAAGAACCCATTGCTTTTGAAGATCTAGAAGTTGCATTAATGTCTAAAATTGGAACAACTAAGGAGCAGGCAGTAATTGTAAGAATCCCTTTTAATCTTCAGGTTCAAGATTTAGTAGATGTACTTCAAATTGGAGTTAAAAACAATCTTAAATTTGTTTTAGCAACAAGTACTAAATAAAATTCGGTTTTTAAATTAACTTAATTCAAACCAAAATTATAGATTATTTGTCCCACTTGTATTTCTTGTGCATCTGGGCTAGCCTGCCATTTTGTATTTAATGCTGCTGATTTAGCTTGGTCTTTCAAACATTTTGCTGTAATTGTAGTTCCTTTTATTCCTGCTACTGCTCCAATTGTTCTTCCGGATTTATCTACAGTCACTTCCACAACAACAACGCCAACTTCGTTACTACATTTGCTGTCTGGAGTAGGTTTTGAAAGTGCTTTTCTATTACCTAAACGGTAACCACTTCCATTTCCAGAACCTGAGCCGTTTCCATTTCCTGAACCACTTCCAGAACCACTGCCCGAGCCATTTCCACTTCCTGATCCAGAACCATTTCCTGATCCAGAACCATTTCCGCCATTATAAGCGTTTGAGCTTAAACTACCATTAGCTTTTCCTTTATTTCCCGAAATTTTATCATCGCCATCTCCACCTGATTTAGATGATTTTATAAAATTAGATAGCGCATCATTTGTTGTTGAGGAAACTTTTGGTTTATCTTCTACAATTATAGGTTCTTTTTTTAATAGAATTCTATTTTTATTATTTTTTTCGTCTTTAACAATTGCTACACTTTCTTCAGTTGAATTGTCTTGAGAAATTATATTTTCATTTACATTTGGTACCACTTTAGTTGTTTTAACATCTTTTAATGGTACTTGATTTTTAGAATTGTAATCTTTACCTGATCCTAGGTCGCTGTCGCCAAAATTTATTGTCATACCGCCACCACCTCCACCACCAACTAACTCAGTAATATTTGAAGGAGGCCAAAAGCGAATAAAAAATAATAAAAGTAAAAGTAATGCGTAAATAAGTATTGATATAACTAAAGATTTTCTACTATCAGCACCTTTTGAGTCTGTAAATAGGTTCAATTTACGCGCAATAAATCCATCAGGAGTAACCATTTTGATTGCTTTTTATTAAAAATTAAACGTATAAATATATGAAAAATTGTTTGTGTTTCAGAATCTAAATTAAATTTCATTTTTTCACGCTTAACTCAAAGCGTGACAAACTAATTTTAATTAGTAGATTTATAAATAGAAGTTCAAAAAGTACAAAACATTCATATTACTATATTACGGATGATATATCTTTCCTGAACAATGATTGTATTTAGAGCCAGTTACACTACTTAAAACATTGATTTCACCTCTAAGTTTTAAAACACCTAACAATGCAAAAATCAATGCTTCTTTAAATTCTAAAATGTCATTATTTGGAATTTCAATTTGCATATTTGGCAAATAAAAACGTATTCTTTGAATAAGAAAATCATTATATGCTCCTCCTCCTGTAATTAGCATACTTCCTGTTTTGTTAGGTAAAGCATTGCTAATTTGATAAGCAACATGTTCTGTAAAAGTACACATTTTGTCTTCATCTGAACTATTGAAAGATTCTAGTAAAGGCAAAATAGTTTCTTGAACAAATTCATATCCCAATGACTTTGGAAATGGTCTGCTATAATAATCTAAATTATTTAAAGCCAAATATAGGTTTGGATTGCTATTTCCTGACCTTGAAATGGAACCATTATCATCGTATTCTTTTCCAAATTTATTTGAAAAGTAATTTAAAACTGTATTTACAGGTGAAATGTCAAAAGCAATTCTGTTGCCATTGTATTCAAAAGAAACATTAGAAAATCCACCCAAATTTAGACAATAAGTATATTCAGAAAACAACAATCGGTCTCCAATAGGAACCAAAGGAGCTCCTTGTCCGCCTAGTTTAACGTCGTCAATTCTAAAATCACAAACCACCAATTGATTACAATAAGTTGCAATGTCAGATAAATTTCCAATTTGTAACGTAATTCCATTATTAGGTTGGTGTAAAATGGTATGTCCGTGTGAACAAACGGCATCAAGATGTTCTATTTTATGACGCTCTACAAATGAACGTATCATTTCGCCTAAATAGAGGGTGTACTTCCTATCAAGTGCAATTAGTTCAATCTTGCTAAAATTAACTGCTTTTTTTAAAGTAAGTAGCCATTCATTTGAATAAGTAATGGTTTCTTTTTCAAATAGTTCAAAGTTCCATTTTTCATTTTTATAAGTAAGGTGTAAATGAATTAAATCAACGCCGTCAAGCGATGTGCCAGACATAATTCCAATTAAATTATAAGTTTCTTTAAACATGTTTCAAATTTACGATATCGTTTGAAATATTGACTAAAAAGTGCTACTTTTGAAAATTCAAACTAATTTTTTTAAATAAATCAATACAAAAATATGGATTTTAATCTTACCGAAGAGCATTTGATGATTCAGCAAGCAGCTAAAGATTTTGCTCAAACTGAATTATTACCTGGAGTGATTGAAAGAGACGAACACTCAAAATTTCCAACCGAACAAGTAAAAATGATGGCAGAACTTGGCTTTTTGGGTATGATGGTTGATCCAAAATACGGTGGTTCAGGTTTAGACAGTATTTCCTATGTTTTAGCTATGACCGAAATAGCTAAAGTGGATGCTTCAGCTGCTGTTATTATGTCTGTTAATAATTCTTTAGTTTGTGCTGGAATTGAAAAATACTGTTCTGAAGAACAAAAAATGAAGTATTTAGTGCCACTTGCTAAAGGTGAAGTAATAGGCGCTTTTTGTTTGTCTGAACCAGAAGCTGGAAGTGATGCAACTTCGCAAAAAACAACAGCTATCGACATGGGTGATTATTACCTGTTAAATGGAACCAAAAACTGGATTACAAATGGCTCAACAGCTTCTACTTATTTGGTAATTGCTCAAACGCATGTTGATAAAAAGCACAAAGGAATTAATGCTTTCATAGTAGAAAAGGGTTGGGCTGGTTTTGAAGTTGGATTAAAAGAAAAGAAAATGGGAATTCGCGGTAGCGATACACACTCTTTAATGTTTACAGATGTTAAAGTTCCAAAAGAAAATAGAATTGGAGAAGATGGTTTTGGATTTTCGTTTGCCATGAACGTTTTAAATGGAGGAAGAATTGGGATTGCATCTCAAGCATTGGGAATTGCAACTGGAGCTTATGAGCTTGCATTAAAATATGCACACGAAAGAAAAGCATTTGGGAAAGAAATTTTCAATCATCAAGCAATAGCATTTAAATTAGCTGATATGTATGTAAAAATTACTGCGGCAAAATTATTAATAATGAAAGCAGCCTGTGAAAAAGACGAAGGTAAAGACATTGCTCATTCAGGAGCAATGGCTAAACTATACGCCTCTGAAATTGCTTTAGAAGTTGCAAATGAAGCAGTTCAAATTCATGGTGGCAATGGATATGTGGCTGAATATCATGTTGAACGCATGATGCGCGATTCTAAAATTACGCAAATTTATGAAGGGACTTCAGAAATTCAAAGAATTGTAATTTCAAGAGGTTTGAGCTAGGCTATAACTTGCAACGTTTATAAAAACCCTTTCGGAAATTCGTTTTTGAAAGGGTTTTTTAATGTATTAACTTAAAGATATTCCCAACTATCTGCAATCTAAACTACTAATTTTTGCTATTGGTGTTTTGTAGGGTATTGTTTGTTGAGTCATCAAAAAAAAGATTCTAGTTTGGTATATAAAGTTCGCTTTTGAAATTAATTTTTTAAATTTACCTACTGTAAACATTAAGGATTGCCTATAAACAAACAATATTTAATTTTGGTTTCTTTGTGAGGAGATTTTATTGTGTGACTCTTTTAATTTCATTAACTAATTTCTCAAATCGTCCATCTTTTTTTGATCTATTAAAATGCTGCGCACTTCCTAAAAATCGACTTTCATTTGAAATAAATGGTATTCCATTTAATCTATAAATAAAACCATTTTCTTTACTAGGCAATTCTTGCTTGATTTCTAAATCAATTAAATTATTGTGAATTATTTTGTCTGTTCCTGCATTTGAAATGACAACTACCTTTGGTTTAATATTATCTAAAATCTCAAATGTTAATTTTATTTGATTTATAAGAAAGTTTTTATCATTAGTATTTATAGTTTTTGGATTGTATTTAATTTCCAATTCCGCTTGTGTAGATTCTCTTTCATATAATAAATCTAACATTGTCCATGGTTGGTTTAGAGATTCGCCTATTTCATAAAATTTACGAAAAAAAGAATACTCGTCTTTTTTATCTTTTTTATAATCAATAATATGATATGGAGGGTGAGGATAAAACCCTTTTGTTGCTTCATTCCTAGCTTTAGGCGTTAAGGAAGGATTAATTGATAGAAAAGTTATTTCATTTTTTAACACTTCCATCTGATATAAGGGTGAAATTACTTCATTATCCTCATTGTACCTTGCTTTCCAAATATTTTCTAATTTAGAATCAACTTGTAAATCTTCTTTTAAGTTTAGTTTTTCCATTTTTCAAATTTTTCAAATTTATAATTATTTTTTCCTGTAAATATAATACTAAGGTTTCCAGCATCAAAACCCAATTCCTTGTTTCTTTTGTTGAAAATCGTTCTCGTTTTGATTGTAAATATCAGTGAGAATAGTAGGTTTGATTATCTTGGTTTGAAAACCTAATTGATCAGAAAGTTGTTGGGCTTTGGCGGTTTCCAACGCTTTGAATTCATATTTTGCTATTAATCGTCCTTTGCGCAAAAGTGCTTCATCTACTCTTGATAAATCGGTGTTAAACGAACATATTATTTGAATATTCAAACAGTCGGATAATAAACCATCGGACAAATTCAATAAGGTTGAAACCGACGAATTGCTCTGTTGCTCTCTATTAATTACAATATTTTCTGCATCTTCTATCACAAAAATAGAGTTTGGATTTTCGACAAGAATAGCCAACAAATCAGGATTTGTCAAAGCAATAGCCATGTTAGGTGGCAAAAAAACTACCTTCTTTTTTACAGAAGCAATCAGATAGCGGATATAAGATGTCTTGCCAGTACCCGGTTTTCCGTGCAACAAAATCAAACCTTTGTCATTCTTTTTTCGCAATCGATTTATGATAGTTTGGTGTATTTCTAGAAAATCATCGTTATAATTGTCTTCAATTTTTAGTTTGGGTTTGTTGATATTCAATGTAATTGTATTCATGCCATTACCCTCGTTTATTAATAACTGTATTTCTGGCAAATTCTTTTTGGGTTTGATTTTATACTGACTAAGTTGGTCAATTATTTTTTGGGTTTTATCCGTATTTTTTTCTGTAAAAAGATAAAATATACTGTTTTCTGAATGTAAAAAGACTACAATAATTTCATCTAAAATATAATTATCTTCTTTGAATTTAATTAAAAACTCTTCTTCATAATTACCTTTATAATAAAAGCGGTTCTTAATATCAGATGAATAGTTTTTGTTAAAAAAGCCAACGGCTTTTTCGCAATTAATATGGTTTTCAATAATTAAATTTGGAATAGCTTTGAAGTTTAGAAAAAATAAATCATAGATATTGATGTATTTATTTTGTGTTCGAAATGCAAATAAATTACAGTTATTTCCTGTGGTTATAGATTGGTTTGAAGTCATTTTACAAAAAAATAATTTGTTAAATGCGAAAGTAAATCATCTATTCTGCACCTGAAACTTGAAAGAATGGTTTTTTTAAACTATTTTATTACACCTTGAATTATAAGTCTTTTGAAGACCATTAGAGTATAAAATGAGTTAAAATTATTTTTATAAAATTTTTCAAATCTTTTATAATCGAAATAAAAAAATTATTATTTTAGCAAGACCAATTTTAAAACATAAAAGAGATGTCAAATTTAACCAACAACCGAATTAACATTACTGCTACTCCAGCACAGATAACAGCAGTAAAAGCCGCATTTCAAACCATAGCTACCAATTTGCCTTTTTTGATTGGGCTTACCAAACAGGAGCGCAGCTCGCTGCCCGCTATAGATGTAAACAACAAAGCCTTTACCGAAGATGCTATAAATATTGCGGTCAACAACGCATCGCTTTTTCCAGCGTATTTGTCGGTGGCGAACATGCAAAATGATTTGACTCTGTTTACTCAATTGGACGAAATTGTTTTTTTAGCCAAACAATTGGTTGAAAAAATTGAAGATACACAACTACTTGCTGGTAGCGAGTCGTACACAAGTGGTTTAATGATTTATAAACTTATAGGTGCTTCTGCCGATGCTGGTGTGCCGGGTGCTGACACCCTGTACGACCAATTGAAAACGCGTTTTGCTACTCAAGGCGGCTCAGGTACTCCGCCAGTTAATCCGGGAGTTTAAAAGGTTTTAGGGAGTAGGTGGTAGATTTCAGGTTTTTTAAATAGTAGATGAATGAAACGCTTTCTTTAATTAGAAGGCGTTTTTTTTGTGAGAATGACAAAACAGAGTGGTCCAACCAAGTAAGTTATGCAATTCAACTAATTCTGTTGGTTAGTTCAACCAAGTAAGTTATGTAATCAAACCAATTGTGTAGGTTAGTTCAACCAAATAAGATATTCAAAGCAACCAACTTACTTGGTTAGTTAAACCAAGTAAGTTATGCAATTGAACCAACTGTATTGGTTAGCCCAACCAAATCTATTGGTTAGTAGAACCAAGTACTACTAATTTTTTATATATTTGAATCCTATTAAATTGCAACAAGATGGCAGAAAACACAAATAAATTTCAAGAAAAACGCAGCACCGATGCGCCCGCATTGGGCAATTATATCCATTGGCACATTCAACAAAATAAAATTGCTAAGAAAACGGTCTCGGAATTTCTAGGCGTTTTGCCCACTACGCTCAATCAATATTTCAAGCAATCGTCGTTTCAATTCACCATTTTGTGGCGCATCAGTCAAGCCGTGCAACACAATTTTTTGATGGAACTGGGCGAGCGACTCGACATTGCTTATGAAACCAAAGCCGAAAAAGCCTTGAAAACAGCCCTTGCCGAAAAACAAAAACAACTCGAAAACCTAGAAACCCAATTGCAGGTTTTTAAAGAAATTCATAAGATAGGATAGGGGTTTTAGGGGGTAGGTTGTGGGTGGTAGGTTTTAGGAGGTGGGTTTGTTCTATGGAGTGAGAATTTTTATATATTTGATAAATAAATAAAGTCTGACGTTTTCAGACAAAGTAACCCAATTTAGGGTGGATAAGTCTGATTTTGTTAGACCTATTAATGAGTTGGCAGCAATGTTTCGGAAACCCAGCAAAATAAAAGACAAAATGATTCGAAAAAAAATAATCAAACAACTAATTTACAACTTTCCAAAAGCAAATGAAAAAGGTTATCTTAATCATTACAGCGACAATTTAATTAATACTATTCTTGAAGAAGATTTTAAAACTGATCTTGAAAATGGTGATGGAAATGAGCTTTATGGAAAATTTCAAGCGCTTCATTCATCATCAGCTTTAGGAGTTAATTTTTTTGGCTTGTTTAAAAGAAATCTTGACAAATTTGTTGTGCTTGGAGAAAAAGATTTTAAAGAATCACAGTTTGAAAAAAAACTTCCTACTGGAATGAGTAGACCGCCAAATCTCGATTTTTATCTAGAAAATGAAAGCTTTATAATTGGCTTTGAAAGTAAATTTTTAGAAACATTATCACAGAAAAAACCAGAAATATCAAGCGCATATTCTGATTTACTTTTATCGAAAGTTGACGAAGGATTTATTAAAATCATAAGTCACTATAGAGAAAATAATACTAAATCATATTTAGATACTGCGCAACTAATTAAGCATTCTATTGGTCTTATTAAAAACAAAGGAAAGAAAAACGCGAAGCTTATTTATATTTACTGGGAACCACTTAATGCATTAGAATTTATTCAATACAAACAACATAAAATAGAACTTGAAGAGTTTTCAGAACGCATAAAAAGTGTAAAAGGAATTGAATTTCATCATACAACTTATTTAGAATTCTATAATAACTATATAAACGACGATTTTTTCAAATATCATTTAGAAAATTTCAGAAACAAATATTTTTTTGAATTAAAACTTGAAACTAAAAATTAAGATGCCACTACTGCTAACACTTGTTAAAACTTATAGCTAGTTTTTCGGTAAATTGTTCGTTTCTTTTTCTTAACTTCGCTTGGTCGGTTATGGAAAAAAGCTTTTCATAAGCCGCCACAAGCTCTAGCATCGACCGTTATGATCAATAATTTAGGACAAAAATCTTAACAATGGAATATAAAAAGTACTGGTCGCTTGCCGAATTAGGAACTAACTCATTGAAATCTTACGATGTGTGTTTGTATGTTGCTTTTATATTTTGCATCATTTTTATTTTAACTAAGAAATTTAAAAAAACTGATCAAGATTATGAAAAATCAATGGTACTTTGGGCAACTGGAATTATTAGTTTTATTGCAGTGTTTGGGTTTGTTTATTTGAAATATTTCACGATTGATTCCACAGACCAACGAATTCAGAAAATACTCAAATCAGACAATGTTGCAATAGTTGAAGGAACCATAAGTGACTTTGAAAGAGTTAGACCATTATCACAAAGAGGAATTGTGACTCATGAAAGTTTTGTTGTTGACTCAGTTGAATTTTCATATTCAGACGAATTACTTGGAAGATTCAACAGATTTACAGAAACCAATAATGGCGTGTTTAGGAATGGTTTGCCTGTAAGAATAACTTATGGAAAAAAAAAACACGAAATAGTAATGGTTGAGATTGCTAAATAAAGGCAATTACTGCCACAACAGCTGTTTAGTCTTATTACACCTGTGAAGTGTATATTTTATTGGTACTCACAAATATATTAGAAATATAGAAACGAAAAACAACGTACCCCTTTTAGTGCTCGTTTGCAACGAGTACCTACTTTCATTTGAAATCAAAAACAAAGACAAAACCCAATCACTCGTATATATACTAAATCACTCGTTAACGGATAGTGTATTCTATGAAGGGACTTCAGAAATTCAAAGAATTGTAATTTCAAGAGGTTTGAGCTAGGCTATAACTTGCAACGTTTATAAAAACCCTTTCGGAAATTCGTTTTTGAAAGGGTATTGTTTTTATAAATTTAATACCTTTGGTTTCAAATAAAAACAAGAATGACTAAAAACATAATTATTACTGGAACCTCAAGAGGAATTGGCTATGAATTGGCTTTACAATTTGCAAATGATGGACATCAAGTTTTAGCCATTTCCAGAAAAATCCCTCAAGAATTTATTGAAAACGCGAACATTACTTGTCTTTCAATTGATATAGCTGTAGAAGATGAAATGAAGGAAATTGATACATTCATTGCTTCTACTTGGAAAAAAGTAGATATAATTATCAACAATGCCGGTTGTTTGGTCGTTAAACCATTTTCACAATTAACACAATCTGATTTTGAACGAGTGTATAAAGTCAATGTTTTTGGTGTTGCTACTTTAACCAAAATAGTTTTGCCTTATATGCCAAAAGGAAGTCACGTTGTTACCATTAGTTCAATGGGGGGCATACAAGGGAGTTTAAAATTTCCGGGATTGGCGGCTTATTCATCAAGTAAAGGAGCAGTAATTACCCTTTCGGAACTATTGGCCGAAGAATACAAAGAGCAAGGTGTTGCTTTTAATGTACTAGCCTTAGGAGCAGTTAATACTGAAATGTTACAAGATGCTTTTCCTGGATACGAAGCGCCACTTTCTGCAAAAGAAATGGCAGATTATATTTTTAATTTTGCTTTGACAGGTGCTACCTATTTTAATGGAAAAGTGATTCAGGTTTCCTCTACAACGCCTTAATTTTGATTGACATTTTATCTAAATACCTTCCCGAGCACGCAGTCGAAGCTTGTTTTGAATTAATCAAAGCCAATCGTGTGCATTTAAAAATTGTAAACGAGCGTCAAACACGTCATGGCGATTACAGAAAAGGACTTTCTGGCAAGCATGAAATAACGGTAAATGCAAATTTAAATAAATACCGATTTCTGATTACTTTGATTCATGAAATGGCACATTTAGTAGCTTTTGAAAAACACGGAAGAAACATTATGCCTCACGGAATTGAATGGAAAATGACTTTTCAACGGCTGATGGTTCCTTTTATTCGACCTGAGATTTTTCCGCATTCTGTTTTACCTTTGGTGGCTAATCATTTTAGAAATCCTACAGCAAGTAGTGATACTGATGCTAAATTGGCATTTGCTCTAAAGCAATTTGACGATCGAAAACCTGACATAAGTTACATGCACGAAGTACCAAGTGGAAGTCATTTTAGAATTAAAAACGGCAACATTTTTCTAAAAAAGGGGCTTCGTGTTAAACGTTATGAATGTATTGAAATAAAAACAGGACGTACTTTTTTATTTAATGCTAACGCTGAAGTGGAAATAATTCCTAGTTGAAAGCAACATTATGAAAAGAGTAGTATTGATACAGTTTTTTCTATTCGTTTTTAGCCTTAGTTTTGGGCAATGTTATGTTTTAAAAAATGAAGAAATATTATTTTCATTTAAAACTAAAAATGGAAAAAAAATAGTTTTAGCTAAAGATATAAATAATGAATATATTATTTATAGATTTGGCACATCAAAAAAAATAGAGTTAGAATACCCAAAAGAAAAGAGTAAAAATAGCTGGAATTTGTTTACTTACGATTATTATCACAAACCCGGAGGGCCTGAAAACAATGCGATGTATTTGAATTCAGTATATTTCAAAATAGGTACTTATCAGTATTCCATTTTTTCAAATGTTTATCTCACAAATGAAAAAAACGACGATTATGAATTTGGTGTTTCAGTTTTTAACTCAAAAAATGGAAAAACATCAACCATTAAAGGGACTTATATAATAAAAGGAACATTAGATGATTTTAAAGATAATAATTTACTTAAACCTAAACTAGATTAACAGATTATGAACAAAAATTATTACGCAATATTAATGGCTGGAGGAGTTGGTTCTCGTTTTTGGCCGGTTTCTACCACAGATTTTCCAAAACAATTTCACGATATGTTAGGTTCTGGCGATACCTTAATTCAGAAAACGTTTAGTCGATTATCAAAGTTAATCCCAATTGAAAACATTTTGATTTTAACTAACGAACGCTACAATTCTTTGGTTTTAGAGCAATTACCAATGGTTAAACAAGAGCAAGTTTTGTTGGAGCCAGCCATGCGAAATACAGCTCCATGTATATTATACGCTTCCTTAAAAATCCAAAAAATGAATCCCGATGCTGTTATGGTTGTTGCGCCTAGTGATCATTGGATTGAGGATGAAGACGAGTTTGCAAGAAATTTAAAGCTTTGTTTTGATTACTGTCAAAAAGAAGATGCGCTACTAACTTTAGGTATCAAACCAACTTTTCCAAACACAGGATTTGGTTACATTGAATTTGACAAGACAAGCGATAGTCAAATTAAAAAGGTACATCAGTTTAGAGAAAAACCCGATTACGAAACTGCTAAACATTTTTTAGAACAAGGTAATTTTCTTTGGAATGGTGGTATTTTTATTTGGAGTGCCAAATCAATTACAAGTTCATTTGAAAAGTTTCAACCACAAATGAATTCCCTTTTTCAAAAAGGGATAGAAAGCTATAATACGAAGGAAGAAAAACAATTTATCGATGAGAATTACCCACTTGCTGAGAATATTTCTATTGATTATGCTATTTTAGAAAACGCTAAAAATGTTCACGTTTTACCCGCAACATTTGATTGGAACGATCTAGGAACTTGGGGTTCCTTACATGAAAAACTCGATAAAGATGATCAAAATAACGCTGTAGTAAACGCAACAGTTATTTTAGAAAACGCATCCAACAACATCATCAGAGCTGACGACAAGAAACTGATAATTGTTGACGGTTTGAACGATTATATCATTGTAGATAAAGATAAAATATTAATGATTTATCCAAAAAGTAAAGAACAAGATATTAAAAGAATTACAGCTTTAGCTAATGATCTTTAATTAATAAATTTTAGTTAAGAAATATTATTTTTAAAGAATCAGCGACTTAAATTTGAATCAAACTAATAGCTAAATTGTGTTAATCCAATAAAAAAACATCCCAAATTCTTAAGAGTTTGGGATGTTTTACTTTTAAATATTACACGTATGCTTCAATAGAAGCACAACTGCAAACTAAATTCCTATCGCCATAAGCATCATCTACTCGTCGAATGCTTGGCCAAAATTTATTTTCTGAAATGTATTCCAATGGATAAGCTGCTTGTTCTCTTGTATATGGAAAATCCCAAGTATCGGCAGTTAGCATATTCAACGTATGTGGAGCATTGTGTAAAATATTGTTAGTTTCTTCTTTTGAAGCTGTTTCAATTTCTTTTCTTATTGCAATCATTGCATCACAAAAACGATCTAATTCAGCTAAATCCTCGCTTTCGGTTGGTTCAATCATTAAGGTTCCAGCAACTGGAAATGAAACTGTTGGAGCGTGAAAACCATAATCCATTAAGCGTTTTGCAATATCGGTAACTTCAATTCCTTTTTCTTTAAATGCTCTACAATCCAAAATCATTTCGTGAGCAGCTCTTCCCATTTCTCCTGAATATAGAACAGGATAGCTTGCTTCCAGACGTGCTTTCATGTAATTGGCATTTAAAATAGCATATTGAGTTGATTTTTTCAAACCTTCTGCACCAAGCATTGTGATATATCCATAAGAAATTAAACAAACTAAGGCAGAGCCATAAGGTGCAGCAGAAATAGCAGTAATTGCTTGATTGCCACCAGTAGGAATAATAGGATTTGTTGGTAAAAATGGTACTAGTTTTTCGTTTACACAAATTGGTCCAACACCAGGTCCACCACCTCCATGAGGAATTGCGAAAGTTTTGTGTAAATTTAAGTGACAAACATCAGCACCAATTGTAGCTGGATTTGTTAATCCAACTTGCGCGTTCATGTTTGCTCCATCCATATAAACCAAACCACCATTTTCATGAATAAGTTCTGTTATTTCACAAATAGCACTTTCAAAAACGCCATGAGTTGAAGGATAAGTTACCATTAAACAAGAAAGGTTGTGTTTGTGTTCAATAGCTTTTGCTTTTAAATCTTCAACATCAATATTTCCATTTTCCATAGTTTTGGTAACAATAATTTGCATTCCTGCCATCGCTGCCGATGCCGGATTAGTCCCATGCGCTGATGATGGAATCAAACAAACATTTCTGTGATTATCGCCACGAGATAAATGATAAGCACGAATAGCCATCAAACCGGCATATTCTCCTTGTGCGCCTGAATTTGGCTGCAAAGTTGTACCTGCAAAACCTGTAACAACATTTAATTGATGTTCTAGTTTTTTAAGCATAATTTGATATCCTTCTGCTTGTTCTATTGGAGCAAAAGGGTGGATACTATTCCAATTTGCCATTGATAATGGTAGCATTTCAGCTGCAGCATTCAATTTCATTGTACAAGAACCCAAAGAAATCATCGAATGATTTAACGATAAATCTTTACGTTCTAATTTTTTTATGTAGCGCATCAACTGACTTTCAGAATGATGATTGTTAAAAACATCATGTTTTAAGAAAGTTGAAGTTCTTTCTAATGAAGTTTGAAAATTATTAGTAGCAGTTAATTCAGAAACCTTGAAACTTACTTTTCCTAATGCTTCAGCAAAAATTGCAATAAGTTGATTTATATCTGAAATTGATGTCGTTTCATTAACTGAAATTGAAATCGTTTCTCCATCTATATAAAAGAAATTTACTTCATTTTTTTCTGCAATTGCTTTTACTTTAGTAGCATCGGCTTTTACTGAAATAGTATCAAAGAAAGAGGTATTTGTATTATAAATGCCAATTTTATTTAAAGCATCAGCCAAAGTTACAGCCGAAGCATGAACTTTGTCAGCAATATATTTCAAACCATTTGGTCCATGATAGACAGCGTACATTCCAGCCATAACGGCTAATAAAACCTGAGCGGTACAAATGTTTGAAGTAGCTTTTTCACGTTTAATGTGTTGTTCACGTGTTCCTAAAGCCATTCTCAACGCACGATTTCCGTTAGCATCGATTGTTACACCAATGATTCTTCCTGGCATTGAACGTTTGTATTCTTCTTTAGTTGCAAAATAGGCTGCGTGTGGACCACCATAACCCATTGGAATTCCGAAACGTTGCGTAGTTCCTACAACAACATCTGCACCCATTTCTCCGGGAGAAGTTAATTTTATTAAGGATAAAATATCTGCTGCAACGGCAACTTTTATATCTTTAGAATGCGCAGTATCAATAAAGCCAGCATAATCATTAACTTGCCCAAATTTTCCTGGATATTGTAAAATTGCTCCAAAGAAATCAGAAGAAAAATCAAAAGTTTCATGATTTCCAACAACTAATTCGATTCCTTTTGGAGTAGAACGTGTTTGTAAAACAGATAAGGTTTGTGGTAAAATTTCTTCCGAAACGAAGAATTTATTCGCATTGTTTTTCTTTTGATCGCGTGTACGAACATCAAACAATAACGCCATAGCTTCAGCAGCAGCAGTGCCTTCATCAAGAAGTGAAGCATTGGCAATTTCCATTCCAGTTAATTCGATAATTGTTGTTTGAAAATTCAAAATCGCTTCCAAACGACCTTGAGCAATTTCCGCTTGATAAGGCGTATATGCAGTGTACCATCCTGGGTTTTCAAAAACATTTCTTTGAATAACTGCAGGAACAATTGTAGGATGGTATCCTAAACCAATATATGATTTATAAACTTTGTTCTTTTTTCCTAACTCTTGAATATGCGTTAAATATTCGTATTCAGTCATTGGTGTATCTAAATCTAGATCAGTTTTTAGACGAATATTATCAGGAACAGTTTCGTAAATAATTTGTTCAAGACTTTTGATCCCAATTGTTTTAAACATATGTTGTAGGTCGTTCTCGCGAGGACCTATGTGGCGTAATGCAAATGCGTCTGTTTTCATATCGTTAAATGAACTGTTTTTATTTTTTGTAAAAATAAATATTAATCTTATAATAAATGGGGTTTTTAATCCAATTTTTATTTCTATTTTTCAACCGAAAAGCTAATTTATTAACAATATGAATTGTTTTAGAAAAAGAACCGTATGAAAAAAGCATTTGATTTTTATATTAATTCAAGTTTTCATGTAGCTTTTGCAGTATATGCACTAGTTCAGGTTACTTATTTTACTGTACATCAAAAACCGGATTTTACGTTAAGTGCATTTGCTTTTTTAGGCACTATAAGTAGTTATAATTTTATAAAATACTATCCTTTTTTTTGTAGTTTCAATCAAAATAAAAGTAGGTCTTTATGGGCAATATTTGCCATTTCTATTATAGTTTTAGTTCCAGAACTTTATTTTTTTGAAAAGCTGAAAATTCATACTCAACTTCTAGCTTGTTTTATTTTGATAATTATTATTTTTTATGCTTTACCTATTTTTTTAAATAGAAAAAATGTCAGAAACTGGGCTGGAATCAAAATTTATATAGTAGGATTAAGTTGGGTTGGTGTTTCAGTTGGTTTGCCTTTACTCAATTGTGAGTCAGTAATTTTGAACTATTTTTGGGTGTATTGTTTTCAGTGTTTTATACTTGTTTACGTACTTATGCTCTCTTTTGAAATAATAGATTTGCCTTATGACAGTCCGTTTTTAAAAACAATTCCACAAAAAATAGGAGTGGAGCAAACTAAAAAAATAGGTTACCGACTTCTTTTACTTTATTTGATACTTGTTGTTTGTGTTAGGATGAAGGATGAGAAGTATAATTTTGTTCCAGCCATAATTGTATGTTGCACAACTGCAGTTGCACTTTACTTTTCAAATGAAACTAAATCAAAATACTACACTCATTTTTGGGTTGAAAGTATTCCGATTTTATTTTGGCTGTTACATCTTATATCCTAAAACTTTATTTGGTTGGTTTTTTGATTAAAACTGCGTTATCAGCGAACTTTTTCATGTCAATTTTTTGATCGCCATACAATTGAATTTCGGTATTTCCTGAAGCTTCAATACTTATTGATGTCGATGTGTTTACGGAACATTTGGTGTAGCTTTCTGCAACTAACTCCATGTTTTTAACTATTAAATTTTTGCCGTCAAAATCTACATTATTATCTAATCGCAATTTCATATCAATTATATCACCTTCAATTTGGGCATCTGCTTTTTGATATAAATCTAATTTAAATTTTAGGGAACTTATTAAGGATTTTAAATGGGAATTTTTACTCATTTCAATAGTTGCGTCGTCAGATTTTAAATTCAATTCAACCTTTGATTTGTCATTTGTATACAAACTAAAGTTTTTAACTTTAGCATTTAAAAACAATTTTGAATAATCAAAACTTTTAAAAACAACATTTTCTAATGCCAATTCGGTTAGTGCACTTACTGTCGTTTCATGTTTGCAAGTAACCATTTTTAACTTGTCGTTATACGTTACTCTAAGTATTAGTTTTTTAGCTCCCGAAACGTTTTTGTTTGTTGTTAGCCTTAATGTATTTCCGTTTAAAGCTATGTTTATTGTTTCATGTAGATTGTCGTCTGCTTCAATTTCTAAATTACAAATTTCTCCTTTAATCAAAAACACTTCAAAATTATCTTCAAATTCAAGATTTTCAAATTCCCCAATTTTTTTTTGCTCGGTTGTTACAATTTTAGAACCCCTAACTGTTTCTCTTTTTTGAGCAAAACCAACTTGAATAAGTAGCAAAACGAATAGTATAAAACTTTTTTTCATTGTCATTAATTTAATATATAACATCATTTGGATTATATCCAAGTTCTTTTTTTTAATTGAGTTGTGCAAAGATAGAAAAATAGTGACAAAGTGCCTATTATTTACCAAAACACTCTTTTTTTTAAGTATCATTTTTATATAAAAATTCATTTTATATATTTAAACGATATTAGTTCATTTTAGATAGAATTACATTTTTATAATTCTTAATAGTCATTTATTATTTGATTTAACTATTTGGGGTTGTTAATTTTATAGTCTATTCTATTGTTTTACTAATAGTTTTTTCACTTTTTAATCTTTTTTATAATTCTAAATTGAATTGGTATGTTAATTAATTTATGTTTTTACTTATTTAAATACAGCTATTTTACTAATCTAAAGTTAGTATATTTGACATATTTTTTTAGCTGAAAAATGCTTAAAGGTAATATCAATTCAAATTCAATTGAAATGCTACTTTTAATAAATGGAAACATAGATTCACTATTTCTTTCAACTAAATGAATTTGAAAAAACACTTATAAAGTAACGAACTTGATGGAAGTACCTTTAGCAGAACGCATTCGGCCTCAACGGTTAGAAGATTACATAAGTCAAACACATCTTGTTGGTCTTAATGGCTCTTTGACACTCCAAATTTCGAGAGGAATAATTCCAAGTATTATTTTTTGGGGTTCGCCTGGAACTGGAAAAACTACTTTGGCACAGATTATTGCTAAACAAAGCAATCGTCCTTTTTACGAATTGAGTGCCATCAATTCAGGCGTAAAAGATATTCGTGATGTGATTGAAAAAGCCAAACATAGTGGTGGTTTGTTTACTGCTAAAAACCCCATTTTATTCATAGATGAGATACATCGGTTTAGTAAGTCGCAACAAGATTCGTTATTAGCAGCAGTTGAAAAAGGATGGGTAACATTGATAGGAGCAACTACCGAAAACCCAAGTTTTGAAGTTATTCCTGCCTTATTATCTCGTTGTCAAGTCTATGTTTTAAACCCTTTTTCAAAAGAAGATTTGTTGTTGCTTTTAGAAAGAGCCATGAGAAAAGACGTGCATATTGCTTCTAAAAAAATTAATATTAAAGAATCGGAAGCTTTGATACGTCTTTCTGGAGGTGATGGAAGGAAGTTATTAAATATTTTTGAATTGGTTGTTAATGCTAGTCCTGAGGAATCCATAACTATTACTAACAACAAAGTTCTGGAAATTGTACAACAAAATACAGTTTTGTATGATAAAACAGGCGAGCAACATTATGATATTGTTTCGGCATTTATCAAATCCATTCGTGGAAGTGATCCAAACGGCGCAGTGTACTGGTTGGCCAGAATGATTGAGGGTGGTGAAGATGTAAAATTTATAGCTCGGCGGATGTTGATTTTATCTAGTGAAGATATAGGAAATGCCAATCCAACTGCTTTCATAATGGCCAATAATACCTTTCAAGCTGTTGCTACAATTGGGTATCCAGAAAGTAGAATAATCTTGAGTCAATGTGCAATTTATTTAGCAACTTCTCCTAAAAGTAATGCAAGTTATATTGCAATTGGAGAAGCACAAGCTGTTGTAAAACAAACTGGCGATTTGCCTGTTCCAATTCATTTACGCAATGCTCCAACCAAATTAATGAAAGAATTGGGCTATGGTGATGAATACCAATATTCGCACAATTATGCCAACAATTTTAGTGAACAAGAATATTTACCTGATGCTATTAAGGAAACTAAATTTTACGATCCAGGAACTAATTCTAGAGAAAACGGAACTCGAGAATTTTTAAAAAACCGTTGGAAAGATAAATACGGGTATTAATTTTTTAGTTTAACCAAACGGATACTTTTTCAGAAACTAATTTTTCATTTTGATAATATTCAAAAAACCACTCCTTATCTTTTCTAAAGAAAACTCCTTCAAAAGAATTATTTTTTTTTGCTAAAAAAACATCTTTATTAGATGTTTGTAATAATTTAATTGTAATAATTTCATTATCTGACAGGTGCAAATCGAAACCTAATGATGTTTTTTGAGCTATATAAAGTGATGTTTTAGGTTGTATTGGCATTTCTTGTAAAACAGGTTCTCCAATCATTCCCAAACTTTTTTGAGTTGAATAAACATGATTTTTTAATACATTAAAAGAATCAAAAGCTTCTCTTAAAGCGAGTGTATATGCTAATTTGTAATCTTTCTCATTGCTTTTTCCTTCTTGAGAAGTACATAAAATGGTGTTTTTGCAATCTTTTACAACAACACTCAATTTTGTAGTAAACATAGTACTGGAATTGACTACATCTATAAAAACTTTATTGCAATTGTCTTGTGCAAAATCAGTTGAATAGGATTCATTATCCATATAGGTATCAAATCCATATTTTATCATATATAGTTTTGCTAAAACATTTAAATTGTATAGGTTAGCTTCTTTAAGAAAACTGAATTTTGAAGGAACTAAAGCAAATTTATAAGTATTCAAATTTTGAGAATAAGCACAACCAGTTATGATCAATAGTAAAAGGGTAATTTTTTTCATTTTACAAGTATTTTTTTAATTCAAGTAAATAATTGACTTGTTTGATATGACTTGGAATTTCTATGCTGTGTTCATTGAAATGTATGGCATCGATTCCAAAATTTATCGCTCCATTTACATCTGCATCAATACAATCGCCAATCATTATACTATTTTCTTTTTGAGCATTTGCTGCAGAAAGTGCAAATTCAAATATTTTTGGATTTGGTTTTTTTACACCTGCCATTTCCGAGTTGGTAATCGTTTGAAAATAGACATCAATTCCTGAATTTTTCATTTTTCTCACTTGTACTTCTTGAAAACCGTTGGTAATAATGTGTAACTTATAATTAGGTTTTAAATAATCTAAAACCTCTATAGCTCCTTCAAAAAGATGATTGAATTGTGGTAAATAATGAATGTATTCTTTAGATAACAAATCAATTGTTTCGTCATCAATTTTATAATTTAACAAATCAAATGTGTCTTTCAATCTGCCATAACGCAATGTTTCTTGGGTTACTTTTTCATGCCGATACAATTCCCAGTATTTTAAATTCAAAGGAATATAATGAAACAAAAATTCGTTTAAATTTATATTAATACTATGTTTCATCAACAATTTATCAAATGCCATAGCAGAATTTTTTTCAAAATTCCAAAGTGTGTGATCTAAGTCAAAAAATACATGTTTAATCATTTGAGTTTTTTAAAAAATTCCTTCGTCGGCAAAACTGAAGTATCCATTTTCAGTTATGATTACGTGATCAAGAATGGGAATGTCAAGTTGCTGTCCGGCTGTTTTTATTTTAGTTGTAATTTGTTTGTCGGCATCGCTTGGTGCCAATTTGCCCGAAGGATGGTTGTGTGCAAGTATAATCGATGTTGCATTGTTTTCAAATGCAGCTTTAAAAATGACTCGAATATCAACTACTGTTCCTGTCAAGCCGCCTTTACTCAATTGTGATTTTGCAATAACTTTATTGGAATTATTTAAAAAAAGCAACCAAAATTCTTCGTAAGCCAATTCACCAATTATGGGTTGCATGATTTCAAAAACATTTTTACTAGACGTTATTTTTTTTAATTCAAGTGCTTCTTCAGCTCTTCGTCTGCGGCCTAACTCTAATGCTGCCGCAATAGAAATGGCCTTTGCTTCGCCAATTCCTTTGAATTCCATCAATTGTTTGATGGTTAATTTCCCTAGTGCGTTCAGGTTATTGTCCACACTCGAAAGTATTTTTTGGCTCAATTGCACTGCCGATTCATTTCGACTTCCAGAACCAATCAAGATGGCAATCAATTCGGCATCGCTTAAAACACTTTTGCCTTTCAGCATGAGCTTTTCACGTGGTCTATCGTCCTCGTGCCAATTGGTTATTGGGAAATTGATTTGTTCCATATACTATTTTAAATCAAAAGCGGCTAATAGTGGTGTTGTTTCATATTTACTTTTACTTAGCATTACTGTTTTAATCATAATTGCATCGTAATGTTCTTTTATCCAAACAATAAATTTTTCTCTATATTCGATTGAACTTTTATCACTTTTATAATACCATGAACTGCGTTCAATTTTGGTTAATGCAATTAAAAAATTTAATTTATCCAACAAAAATAACTCTTCTTTGTAAAGATAAACCAATTCATACGAAGTATATTCAGAAATGTTTTCAAGCATTAATTTGTATTTTTTCTCCCAAAATAAGATTTCAAAATAAGCTGTACCTGATTTTGGATTGTCATAAAAATTGCGTTTTAAATGCGTTAATAGTTTAGTTCTAAACTTTTTGAATTCAACTTCTGGTACATATTTATGTATCAATTGATAATTTTCTAAACTATAATCGTAAAAAATCAACTTCATTTGCAATGAAGCCATTTTGCTTTCGTTTTGGGTTATTGTGAAAATTTTGAACAACAATTTAAGATAATCAACACTGTATTTGTCATTGCTGTTGCGTTCAATTTGCTCTTTGGAAAACTGTTCGGCTAAATCGTATTTCTCAATTTCGATTAATTTTTCAATTAGAAACACATTATATTCATTTTCATATCTAAGCGTTGTAAACTGCCTATATACTTTTGAAAAAAGGTCATTTTCCGAAAGTACTTTTATAAAAAATAGCAGGACTTCTTTTATATATCGGGTTTCCTTGTTAACTGCAATCGTAAAAATATCAAAGATGACGCTGGCAAAAAAAACTTTCCTTTCCTTGGAATCAATGCTATCATACAGATGAAAAACGGTTTCCATTTGCATACCGTAAATGTTTTTTTCGAGCAATAAAAATTTCACATTTTCGTCTACAATCGTTTCCCATTGTTTTTGGTTTTGAAGACTGTGGATGTAAAAATTGATTTCTTTGTAAATTTTCTCAATATAACGCAGCATTTTTATACTGTTTAAATACATATTATTATGAAATTCAAACAGCAAACTATTGGTAAACAAAAACAATTCATTCGATTCTGGTAAGGCAATGTTGTCTTTGCAAAATTTCAATACGGGAGCCAAGGCGACCTCCAGCGCATCAATGATTTTTTTCAATTCAGTTGCATCAATTTTCTTTTTGTTTTTAATAACTGATTTAATGGCTTTGTCGATGATTATTCTTACGTCTTCTTTGGTAAAATTGGCTTCCGATTTAGAAAATTCATTGACAAACAAAAATTCTATGTCTTTGTTTTTTTTAAACATAGTTGCCATCCATAAACGCAGAGTGTCTAAATCGATAGTATCTAAAAGAATTTCAGCTTCGGTTTGTTTCTTTTTGGCAATTACTTTTTTGATAATCGAAGTTTTCTTGTTTTTTAAAAGATTAATGAAAGCCACTTTGTGCACACAATAAGTCAATCGATTAGGACAATCACAACTGATGTCTTTGATCTCTTTTTTATCCAATTCAATGGATACATCATAGCTTTCGGCAGCGTCGTCAACATAAGCTAAGAACTTGTTTGGAGCCACTTCCTCCATATCTCGGGCTACCATTCTTTTGGCTTTGGTAAGCACCGATTTGGACACTCGTTCTTGAAAATTATCAAATGTTAGGTTTTCCATTTAGATTACTCAATCAACCCTTTCACCTCATCAAAATTCAAACCTCCATAATTTCCCGAACTCATTAGTAATAAAGCGGAATTGTCTAGGTTTTTTGTAAATAAAAAGTCTTTAAAAGCCGCTGGATTGGTATAAATAATCAAATCTTCTCTGTTGAAAGCTTTAGCGATTTGCTCATAAGTCACTTCTTCCAATTGCTTAATTTTTACAGCATCTGGAGAATAGAAAACTACGGCTACATCGGCATATTCAAGTGCGCCTTCATATTCTTTGAGGAATTCAGCATTCAAACTACTGTAGGTATGCAATTCCAGACAAGCTACTAAAGTTCTATTAGGATATTGCTCTTTTACGGCTTTTGTAGTAGCGGCAACTTTGCTTGGCGAATGGGCAAAGTCTTTGTAAGCTACTTTCCCATTGCCTTCAGCAATTTTCTCTAATCGTTTGGAAGCGCCTTTGAAACTGGCAATGGCTTCATAAAAATCAGCTTCATCAACGCCCATGTTTTGGCAAATCCATTTGGCTCCAGCTAAATTATTGAGATTGTGAGCGCCAAAAACTTCTATCGGCATGTCGCCTTCTGATGTTTCTAATAGCGTTATACCATTTTCAACTTTGTATTTCGGTGTGCTATAAGGCATTTTTCGGACAGGATTTATCGCTGCTTCGGCTACCCTTTTTACTTCAGCATCGTCTTCGTTATAAACCAAAATGCCACCATTAGTAATTTTTTGAATAAAAATTTCAAACTGCTCTACATAAAAATCATACGTTGGAAAAACATTAATATGATCCCAAGCAATTCCCGAAATCAAAGCGATATTCGGTTGATACAAATGAAATTTTGGGCGTCGGTCTATAGGCGAAGACAAATATTCATCGCCTTCTAGGACTATAAAATCATTTTCTTCGGTAAGGTGCACCATAGTGTCAAAACCTTCCAATTGTGCGCCAACCATATAATCTACAGCAATATTGTGGTAATGCATCACGTGCAAAATCATGGAAGTTATTGTCGTTTTTCCATGGGAACCACCAATAACTACACGGGTTTTATTTTTGGATTGTTCGTATAAAAACTCAGGATAAGAGTAGATTTTTAAACCTAATTCTTGGGCTTTCAATAATTCAGGATTATCGGCTTTGGCATGCATTCCGAGTATGACGGCTTCAATATCAGCTGTGATTTTTTCTGGGAACCAACCCATATCGACTGGTAAAATGCCTTTCTTTTCTAAACGGGTTCTTGATGGTTCAAAAATAGCATCGTCGCTACCTGTAACTTGATAGCCTTTGTTGTGTAAGGCCAAGGCTAAATTGTGCATGGCGCTGCCGCCAATGGCTATGAAATGTGTTCTCATTTTTTAATTCTATAATGTCAGTTTTCAACTATAAGTTTCTGATATAATTATAATTTTTCAACTATTTATGTTCAAATTGTTCTTTTAAATGCCTTGCTTTTGTAATGTCTTTTAATTTGTTTAAATATAATGTATAAAGCTTTTGAAAGGTAGTTTTTGAATTGCCTATTTCAAAAGCACTTTTATAATTTAATTCGGCTTTCACATACCGATTGTAATATTCATCAATATGTCCTTTAGCTAAAAAACCATCCACTTTTGAAATACTCATCAATCCATCAGCATACTTTTGCGCTTTTAATTCACTTCCTCCAATAATACTAGGTATTTCTAAATAAACCTGAATTAAAGCCCATCGCGCTTCTATGTGTTTTGGATTGAGCTGAATTGTTTTTTCAAAAGCAAAAATTACATCGTTAATATTATTCAATGCAAACCATTTGCTACTAGCTTTGACTTTCATAGCTAAAGCTCCGCCAAATTTATAAAAGTAATTGGCTTCTGTTGGTTTTAATTTTTTTAATTTTTGATAATAAATCAAGGCTTTGTTCCAGTTTTGAGACTTAACATAACAATCACCTAAACATTCAATAGCTTCTAAATGCATTGGATTTTCAGCCAAGTCTTGTTCAAAAAAAGGTTTGGCTTCATTGAATTGCAAAGTGTCAAACAGTTTTTTACCTCGATCAAATGCAGTTTGACCTGCCATTTGCAACGAAATTAATAATAAACAAATAAGTGTAATTTTCATTTATAAATATTGTTTTCCAAAAGTACTAAAACGGATGAAGTAACAGTAGCTTTTTGTTGCAAAAATAGTTGTATATAAATAGTTTGTTTATTGTGTTTGAGAATTAAAAAGTGTAAACAATTAAAAAAGTAGTTGCAAAGTAGTGCTATTCAAATAGAATTTAAAAATATATTATTAACAATTTTAAAAAGGTTCATTAAAAGTATAGCATACTATTTAAAAAAAAAGCCCAAATAGTTTTTAACTTTTTGGGACATTTTTATTGCCTGAGTTCTTATTTTATGATTGTTTTTAATTACTTTGCTAAGGTCATTTCGTCCACAATATGTTTTGCATTGGCATATTTTTCGATAACCCAAAGCACATAACGAATATCTACGTTAATGGTTCTTTGTAATTTGTTGTCAAAAATTACATCGCCAGCCATTGCTTCGATGTTTCCGTCAAAGGCCAAACCAATTAATTCTCCTTTTCCATTCAATACGGGCGAACCTGAATTTCCTCCTGTAATGTCGTTATCTGTTAAAAAGTTAACGTGAAGCGAACCGTCTTTATCAGCATATCTACCGTAATCTTTGTTTTTATTCATTTCTAATACTCGTGCTGGCAAATCAAATTCCGAGTCGTCTTTTTTGTATTTTTTGACCTGACCTGAAAGTGTAGTGTAGTTGTTTACTTTGGCGTCATTACGCTTGTCAGCAGGCAATGATCTAACTTTACCATATGTTAAACGCAAAGTTGAGTTAGCATCTGGATATTTAGTCGTTCCAATTTTTGACTCTCTTAAACCTTCTACTAACAAACGAAACGAAGCACCAAAATCGTTTTGAGCTTTAGCAATTTCATCAGATTTGAAATTAAAATGAGTAAACAGACCACTCATTAAACTATAAATAGGATCATTGGTTAACATCGATTCTGATGGATAGTTCAAAAAGGCTTTTACCTTATCTAATGAAGAAAATAGGCTTAAATCAACAGCTGCATCAATGTTTTTTGAGAAATCGCCATTATTTTCTCCATTCATTTTTTCTACAATAGGTGCAATTTTGTAGCCAACAGCTTTTGTTACGTACAAATGTAATTGATGCGATAAAATATCTTTTTCAGCAGGAATATATAAATCTTTAAAAAATTCGGTGGCTTTCTCTATGATTTTTGGAGCTAATAATACACGCTTTGAAGCATCTGCTTTTGCATATTCATTTAATTGATATCCTAAATTACGTGTTATTGAACCGTATGCACTTGTTCGAAACAGTTGTTGTAAATAATTGTCATGACGTGCTTTTTCGTTTGTTAAACCATAGTATTTATTAATAGTTGCAACTACATTTCCGTATTTTGTTTTGTTTTCTGGTTGGTTAGCCCAAAGGTTAAATTTAGCTTCTTGGGCTGCTTTTGATTGCGAAGTTTTTGCTTTTGATAAAGCATCAATCATACCTTGTCTGTTTTTCCAATAATTTGCCGTTGAAGCATATTTTGAAGCATAAACAAGTCGCAGCGCAGCACTTTGATCCATGTATTTTTTCATGTTGTCCATGCCTGTTTTAGCACCTTCAACCCAAGCAGGGTAAGCATATTTTACATTTTGTTCAATTCCACCAGCAGGCATCCATCTGTTTGTTCTACCAGGATACCCTAAAATCATAGCAAAATCGCCTTCTTTCACACCATTTAAATTAACTGGTAAATAGTGCTTTGGATGTAAAGGGACATTGTTTTCAGAATAATCTACTGGATTACCATCTTTATCGGCATAAATTCTAAACATGGAAAAATCTGCTGTATGACGAGGCCATTCCCAGTTGTCAGTATCACCTCCAAATTTTCCTAAACTTTCAGGTGGAACACCTACTAAACGGACATCTTTATAATCTTGATAAACAAAATAATAATACTCATTTCCTTGAAAAAAAGGTCGAACTGAAACGGTGTATTTTCCACCCTCGTTGTTTTCTTTTTCGATTAACGCAATTTCTTTGTTTACGGCAGCTTCACGCTCCAGTTCGGTCATTGTATCGTTTACTTTTGATAAAATTCGTTTAGAAACATCGTCCATACGCACAAAGAAACGAACGTATAAACTCGATGGTTTCATTTCCCCTTTTTTGTCAGCAGCCCAATAACCGTCTTTCAAATAGTTTTTGTCAGCTGTTGATAATTCAGCAACTGCATCATAACCGCAATGATGATTGGTTAAAACTAGTCCGTCTTTAGAAATGATTTCGGCAGTACAACCACCATTAAATTGCACAACAGCATCCTTTAAACTGTGATGATTGATGCTGTAAATCTCATCAGCGGTAAGTTGTAGCCCCATTTTTTGCATATCGCGATGATTCAATCGTTCTATAAACATTAAAAACCACATACCTTCATCTGCTTTAACAGGTATAACCATTAAGCACATGGCTATAAATAAAATCCATTTTTTCATTGTAAATTGTATAAAATTAAATTAGTTGTACTAAAAAGTTGCAAAAGTTTAAAAAAGTTACTTTAGATAAGTAGTTCAAATAAATTTAGCATTGCGAAAATACTTAAAATTTTAAAAAAAACCATAAAAAAAACCATTCATTTCTGAACGGTTTTTTGGAGCCGATAGAGGGACTCGAACCCACGACCTGCTGATTACAAATCAGCTGCTCTAGCCAACTGAGCTACATCGGCATCAATTCGAGTGCAAATATACTTGGGAATTTTAATTTTCCAAAATAATTTTGCACTTTTTTAAAGTTTTTTTTATTTACAGAACATTGATTTTGGCAACCAATTGATTTGCAGATTCTTCTAATTCTTTGTTGATTTTTTTGAAATGCGCTTTTTTGTCAGCAACATTTTTTTCATTTACTTTTACTATTAATTTGTCAAAAGTTTCAATAGCTTCTTCAATCAAAGCGTTTGATTTTTCAGTTGGATTTCCTGCAGTTGCCATTTCCCAAAGGTAAACCGCCTCAATAATATCTCCTAGAACGTAGTTTATATCTTTTTTTAAATTTTTAATATTTGCCATCTTTATTTTATTTTAAATTTATTTTTCGCGTGCAAAATTACACATAATCTTTCTAATAATGACTATGAAATGTAAATTTCTAAAATAGTAGCAAATCCAAAAATTTCAAAATCAGTCATATTGGCTGGAATTAATAATGTATCACCAGTTTTATAAGAATAAATTTCATCGTTTGTTTCTAATTGAAAAGTACCTTCTACACACATGAAAACTTTAAACGAATTCTCATTTTTGGAAATTGTTATTCTTCCATTTAAAGGAATTAAATTAGTTGTAAAATAGGAGCAATCGACAACTTTATTATGTTCGTTTTCTGATTTAGTATAGTTTTTTTTGGCATCTACCAAATTGTAATTAAGAGCGTCTAAAGCTAATTCTACGTGTAATTCGCGCTCATTTCCTTGAGCATCTTTTCTGTTAAAATCATAAATTCTATAGGTAATATCAGATGTTTGTTGAATTTCAGCAATCACCGTTCCTGCTCCTATAGCATGTACTGTACCTGTTTCTAAGAAAAACACATCGCCTTTTTGTACTTTCTTAGAATCAAGAATGCTTACTACTGTATTGTTTTTAAGACTTGAAAGATAGGCTTTTTTTGAAGATTCTTTATTAAATCCAACTATTAATCTAGAATCTGTATCGGCTTGCATGACATACCACATTTCGGTTTTTCCAAATGAATTGTGTCTTTTTTTTGCCAAATCATCATTTGGATGAACTTGTATTGACAAATCTTCACGAGCATCTAGATACTTAAATAACAACGGAAATTGATTTCCAAATTGTGCATAAACTTTTGTTCCTAAAATAGCCTCTGGAAAGGTATTTATAATTTCATTCAGGTTTTTACCTTTGAATATTCCATTGGCTACAATACTTATGTCATTTTCAACTGTAGAAATTTCCCAGCTTTCACCTGTTATTTCTGAAGTAATTTCTTTGTTTAAAAGGGTTTTTAGTTTTGTTCCTCCCCAAATTCGTTCTTTTAATATGGGTTCAAATTGTAATGGATAAAAATTCATAGTGTTTATTTTAAAGTACAAAGTTTTATAATAAGAATTTTAAATTTACTTATTCTATAAAATTGTAAACTTAATAAGATTGAGTTTAATAATCAGTTTTTTTATATATTTAAAATTTCCATAGATTTTTTTATGTGTAATTCTGCAAAAGAGCTATCAAAAATAAGTTGGATGATACCATTTTTATCAGCTACATAAGTGGTTCTGCCATCAACAAGTCCGAAGAAATCTTTTGCTACTCCAAACATTTTTCTAATTTTTTTGTTTTCGTCAGAAAGTAAAATAAATGGCAATTTAAATTTATTTTTAAAATCAATATGTGAGTTTACAGTATCAGAGCTAATGCCAATTACTTCCGCGCCCATGTTTATGAAATACTGATAGTTATCACGAAAACTACAAGCTTGAGCAGTACAACCGGGAGTATCGTCTTTTGGATAGAAATAAATAACTACAGCTTGTTTTCCTATATACATTTTACTGTCAAAATCATTTCCATTGGAATCTTTACAAATAAAATCTGGAATTTTATCTCCCACTATTAAAGCCATTTTAATTTCCTTTATAAGTTACAAAATTGCGTGGTGTTTCATATAATGTTATTTCCAATTCTTGATTATCTTTTATAAAAGGATGTAATTTATTCCATATTACTACAGCAATGTTTTCAGCAGTTGGATTCAATTCTTCAAATTCAGAAACATCTATGTTTAAATTTTTATGATCAAAAACATCTTCTACGTGCTCTTTTATCAAGTCGGAAAGGATTTTCACGTCTATTACAAAACCAGTTTCAGGACTAATTTCTCCTGTTACGGAAACTATTAATTCGTAGTTATGTCCATGAAAATTGGGATTATTACATTTTCCAAAAATTAATTGATTTTGTTCCATTGTCCATTCTTTTTTGAACAATCTATGAGCAGCATTAAAATGGGCCTTTCGCGAAACAGTTGCTTTCATTTGAAATAGTTGTGTTTTTCAAACTAGAATTAATAGCTTGATTTATAGTTTATGTGCTTCTAAATAATGGTAAAATTCTTCAAAAATAATTTTAAACCAAACAGTGTAAAGACTAGGATTTTGAACCATATCTTCTTTAACAGCGTCAATTCCCATCCATTTCCAACTTTCAACTTCATAGTCATTTATTTGAGGTTCTTCATTAAAATAGCCAATCATGACATGGTCTAGTTCATGTTCAGTCAGCCCATTGTCAAATGGAGCTTTGTAAATAAAATGAAATAACTCTTTAAGTTCTGTTTGAAATCCCATTTCTTCATAAAGTCTTCGGTTACCCGCTGCTAAATTGCTTTCCCCTTTTCGTTGGTGGCTGCAACAAGTATTAGTCCACAACAATGGCGAATGGTATTTTTGATGACCTCTTTGTTGGAGCATGATTTCATTCTTGTTGTTAAGTATAAAAATAGAGAACGCACGATGTAACAATGCTTTTTCATGCGCTTCTAATTTATTCATAAATCCTATTGGTTCATCGTTTTCATTTACCAAAATTACTTGTTCCTCGACCATATAACTAAAATTTAGTTTTCAAAAATACAAAAAAGGTCACTCTAATTTCTATTTATTTATGTTCAATTTAATATAACAAACGTTAAACTTTCTTAAATTTCAATTGTTTGTAAACTAGATTGCATTTTATATCGTTTTGCTGTGGTAATTTTGTTTCAAAAAAAAAGAAACTATGAAATTACAAACAGTTCATTTCAGTATTTTTGCCTTTTTGGCATTATTTATTCTAAATGCGTGTGGACAATCTAAAAATAAAAAAGTAGCATCATCAAATTTTAAAACAATGGAAAATGTAATCAACAAACCAGGAAATCCATATTATTCTAATTCAGACACAACACATTTGAATGTTTCAAACGAAGAATGGAAATCTATTTTACCTCCCGATTTATATGCGGTAGCACGTAATGCTGATACTGAACGAGCTTTTACTGGAAAAATGTGGAATTCTGAAACCAAAGGAACTTATTATTGCGCAACCTGCGGTAACAAACTTTTTAAATCTGATCAGAAATTTGTAAGTAGTTGTGGATGGCCTAGTTTTTTTGAACAAGTAAACAAATCAAGTGTTTTATTTAAACCAGACAATTCTTATGGAATGCAACGTACTGAAGCTTTGTGTGGACGATGCAATAGCCATTTGGGACATTTGTTTGACGACGGGCCTGCTCCAACCAAAAAAAGATATTGTATGAACGCTGTTTCACTCGATTTTGTACCAGAACAAACAACTCTAAGTTCTTCTACCACAGAAACTATTACCTTGGGTGGAGGTTGCTACTGGTGTGTAGAGGCGGTTTACGAAAAATTGTCGGGCGTACATTCAGTTGTTTCAGGTTTTTCGGGTGGAACTGTTGTAAATCCAACTTATGAAGAAGTATGTACTGGAAAAACAGGACATGCAGAAGTAGTTCAAATTACATTTGATCCAGCATTAACTTCATTAGAAGAAATTTTTAAAGTTTTCTTCACCGTTCACGACCCAACTACCTTAAATCGTCAGGGAGCAGATGTTGGCACTCAGTACCGATCTGTTATTTTTTATTCCAACGATCAACAAAAAGAGCAAGCTCAAAATTTGATTGACCAGCTTAATGCTGAAAAAGTTTATGCAAATGCAATAGTTACCAGAATTGAGCCTTTTAAACATTTTTATAAAGCGGCCGATTATCATCAAAACTATTACGAAAATAATAAAGAACAAATGTATTGCAAAATGGTAATACAGCCCAAAATAGAAAAATTTGAAAAAGTTTTTAAAGACCGATTAAAAAAATAAAGTTTGTACTTTGTAATACAAATGTTTTAGTTTTCATGATTTATGTTTGATAAGAAATGAAACTAAATCATGAAAACTGATTTTTTTTAGGCGCATTCATAATTACTCAATTATTTGTATATCAATAAAATAATTGTTATTTTAGAAGAAACAAACCCCGAAATTGCTCAAAAAGAGTCAAAAACGGGGTTTTTCTTTAAATGCTATGCCAAAAATAC
>CANGIF010000016.1 GCA_947453885.1 Flavobacteriaceae bacterium | reverse complement strand
TCACGAGTTCTTTGAAACGCAGGGTCATTTTTGATTCTACTAGCGTCAATTCCGCCTTTTTCTCTCGCCAAGTGACCATCTTGCGTTTTGTAAAAAGTAATATCTCCGATAGTACCTTTTAGTTTAATTATGCCTTTCTGTCTAGCCATAACTTCAAAATTTAAATTATAAAATCAGTGATCATTCCGTCAATCATCATTCTGTTGCAACATCCATCGATTGATTTCGACACAAATATTACACTTAAACCAATTATTTAAAACACTTGGCTATTCCAAATGTCTCATAATGGTATAAATGGCAATAAAAAACACATTTGTCTCTATTTTTCTAAAACAACAAAACAATCTAATCTATATGCAAATACATATAAATAATATTATCCTATTAAAATTATATGCTTTTACATATAATTTACTATATTTGCTTAAAATAGTTGCAAAAGCATATAATTATGATAACATTGGCAGAGTTTGTAAAAGAAAAAAGAAACGAGGTAAAACTTACACAAGAAGCTTTCGCTGAACGTGCTGGAGTAGCACTTACCGTTATCCGAAAAATAGAACAAGGCAAAGAAAACCTCAATCTAGAAAAGGTAAATCAAGTGCTTAAAATGTTCGGACATACATTGGCACCAGTAAATGCTAGAGAATTATCTCAAACTCAAAAATAAAATAGGATGAGAAAAGCAGCTATTTACTATAAAGACCTCTTAGCTGGAAAGCTAACAGAAACAGATGATGGAGATTATACATTTAAATACGAAGAAGAATATGTAAAAGAGCATCCTAAAGAATGCATCACTTTAACAATGCCAGTAAGTTCAAAAACCTATACTGACAAACGTTTGTTCCCGTTTTTTGAAGGATTAATTCCCGAAGGTTGGTTGTTGGATATCGCTTCTAAAAACTGGAAAATCAATCAAAATGACCGTATGGGTTTACTTTTAGCGTGCTGTCAAAATTGTATCGGTGCCATAAGTGTCCAACCAATACCTGAAGAAAATGAAAAATAAGAAATGTCTATATTGTTACAATGCATTGGAAGCTAATGCAACGGGTGATTTCCATGAGCAATGCAGCTTAACATTTTTCGGTACAAAAGAACCACCAGCATTCAAACATTCACTAAAACAAATGGCGGAATTAGCCAAAAATGTAGTCGAACGAAGTGTTGCAGTTCCGGGAGTGCAACCCAAATTATCATTATCGGTAATAACCGACACCATGCAAGATGGGAGCAAAGGCCGCTTAACAGTAGTGGGTGCTTTAGGCGGAAACTACATATTCAAACCACCATCCGACCAATTTCCAGAAATGCCTGAAAACGAACACTTAACCATGCGCATGGCAGAAGCTTTCGGTATCAATACCGTTCCTTCAAGTATAATTCGTTTACAATCTGGCGAACTATCGTACATTACAAAACGCATCGACAGAACACCAACTGGAGAAAAAATTCACATGCTCGATATGTTCCAAATCACCGAAGCATTTGACAAATACAAAAGCTCCATGGAAAAGATAGGCAAAGCACTAAACGAGTATTCAGATAACACTTTATTAGACAAATTATATTTTCTAGAATTAGCTATTTTCAGTTTCCTAACAGGCAACAACGACATGCATCTAAAAAATTTCTCCATGATAAACACGGGAGAACAATGGACATTAGCACCAGCCTACGATTTATTAAATGTAGCCATAGTAAACCCAGATGATACTGAAGAACTAGCCCTAACCCTAGACGGAAAAAAGAAAAAATTAAAATGGGAACATTTCGAACGCTTAGGATTGCAATTAGATCTAAATGAAAAACAAATAAAAGGCATCGCCAAACGTTTCAAAAATAATAAATCCATCGCAATGGAATGGATCAATAACTCCTTCTTATCCGATGAATTCAAAGTCAAATACAAAGTCCTATTAGAAGAAAGGTATGCTACACTATGTCAATAAACGATTAAATAGCAATTTGTTTTTTAAAATTTGTCTAATGAATAACCTTCAAGGTAACTTGGAGGTTTTTTTATTGGGTTTTGTGGGAGGTAAGCTGATTTTAAGTTGACGGTAGCTTTTTTATCTGATGGCTCTGTTGTTATTCTATAATAAAACGAAGTGACGCTCTGCAAATGGAGTTGTCATTGTTGCTTTTTAGTAGCTAGTCTTTCCACGAAACAACCACGAGATGCTATTTCAAGAGCACAAGATGCTGTTTCAGAACCTAGAAATGTCATTGTGTCATCCAGAGATGCTATTGTTTTATCACGAGATACTATTGTTTTACCCAAAGATGTCATTGCGTCATGCTGAGAGGCTATTGTTTTACCCAAAGATGCCATTGCGTCATGCTGAGAGGCTATTGTTTTAGCATCAGATACCGTTGCAGACCAAACATCGGTATCTAAAACTAAATATTTAAGCACTCCAATTAACTATTTAATAACTCCAAATTAAGTTTTATAATCAGATAGAAAAAAATTAGTAGCTAATGGTGTCTTTTTTAAAACTCTTGGTTTTGAATTGAATTGTGAGGAATACTTAAAATTATTTGCCATTTCAATTATAAATAAACAACAGTGCAATTTTTCTTGTGAAAAAGGATTTTAGAATTTTGGGTTATATTTTATATATTTGAATATTAAATAAAGTATGACGCAAGTCATACATTTCTAACCAAATTTGGGTGGCTTTGTATGGTTTCTTCATAGATATAAGATAGTTGTGTGCAAGCAATCACGAAACCGCATAAGTAATTGTGAAAAATAATATAAATGGGACATCCACTTTTTAGATATTTAGGCGGTTATATTTGGTGGATTTTTGTCAAATTTTGCAAAACAAAAATTGAAGACGAGCAAAAAATGGAAAATGCCGCAAGAAATATTTTTACATCAATTGTAATGATAATATTTATTGCCTTTGTTTGTATAAAAAATTTTAAAATATAATTCTTAAATGAGATACGAAGGATTAGCAGATATTGGAGGATTTCTTTGGTGGGTTTTTATTAAATTCTGACAAAGCAAACTTGAAGAAGAACAAACTAAAGAATATTGGGCACGAAATATATTTTTTCTGTGTGTTATTGGAATTTTCATTGGATTTGTATCTGTAAGAATTTTGAAAATTAAATAATTTTGCCAGCTCACAACAGCCGTAGCTGTTGCGCAACCCTATCAAAAATCAAAACTTCAAAAAAAAGAATATTATTTCATCTTCTCATTTTTTTCTTTTTTTAAAACATTATAAAGCTAAATTAATCTGTTCCAATGTTTCATAATTAGTGATATTAATTTTTAAAAATCATTACCTCATTTATTAAAATTAAAGTAGCTTGGTCTAAATTTAGTTAATTTATAACTAAAAGTATTTAAAAAAAATTACAAAAAGTCAAATTCTATTATAGAAATAATTTAGCAAGCTATATTTTGATGTTACTTATGTAAACTATAAATTTGCATTTACAACTAAACGAGCAGAAATTTATGATTCAATAGAATCATAAGTACGTTCAGACTTAAAAACAACACAATGATCTATTTTTTCGGAAACGAAAGCACTACAGTTTTTGCCGTTCAAGCGCAAAACCAACTTTCGACAGCAACCATCTCAAAATTAAACTGGCTTTTTGGCAACGCTCATAAAATAGATAAATCCGTTCTTGCGGATTTTTTTGTTGGTCCACGTGCCGCAATGGTTACGCCTTGGAGTACTAATGCGGTTGAAATCACTCAAAACATGGGTATTGAAGGGATTGTCAGAATTGAAGAATTTGAGAAAATTTCGGCTGATTTCACTGACTTTGACCCCATGCTTTCGCAAAAATATGCCGAATTGAATCAGGATATTTTTACCATTAATATCAAACCTGAGGCTATTTTAGAAATCGATGATATTGCGGCTTACAACAAGCAAGAAGGTTTGGCTTTGAGTCAAGACGAAGTAGATTATTTAGAAAATTTATCTCAAAAACTAAATAGAAAACTAACCGATTCGGAAGTATTCGGATTTTCACAAGTGAATTCGGAACATTGCCGACACAAAATCTTCAACGGAACCTTTGTTATTGATGGCGTTGAACAACCTTCTTCCCTATTCCAATTAATCAAGAAAACATCGGCCGAAAATCCGAACGATATTGTCTCTGCCTACAAAGATAATGTGGCGTTTATTAAAGGGCCAACCGTAGAACAATTTGCACCAAATACTGCTGACAAACCTGATTTTTATACCAAAAAATCATTTGATTCGGTGATATCATTAAAAGCAGAAACACACAATTTCCCAACAACTGTAGAGCCTTTTAACGGAGCTGCAACTGGTTCGGGCGGTGAAATTCGCGACCGATTGGCTGGCGGACAAGGCTCGTTACCATTAGCAGGAACAGCTGTGTACATGACAGCCTATTCGCGTTTGCAAGAAAATAAATTGGGATTTGAGGAACGCAAATGGTTGTATCAAAAGCCAATGGATATTTTAATCAAAGCGTCTAATGGTGCGTCTGATTTTGGAAACAAATTCGGGCAACCTTTAATTACAGGTTCGATATTGACTTTTGAACATCAAGAAGAAAATAGAAAATTAGGCTACGATAAAGTCATCATGCAGGCTGGTGGTATTGGTTATGGTAAAGCCTCACAAGCTCAAAAACACGAACCTAAAACTGGTGATAAAATTGTAATATTGGGTGGTGAAAACTACCGCATTGGAATGGGTGGTGCTGCAGTTTCGTCTGCTGATACGGGTGCTTTTGGTTCTGGAATCGAATTGAATGCCATCCAACGTTCTAATCCAGAAATGCAAAAACGTGCTGCCAATGCCATTCGTGGTTTGGTAGAAAGTGATGAAAATCCAATTGTTTCTATTCACGACCACGGAGCTGGTGGCCATCTCAATTGTTTATCCGAACTAGTAGAAGCTACTGGTGGATTAATCGATTTAGATAAATTACCTATAGGAGATCCAACTTTATCTGCTAAAGAAATTATTGGAAATGAAAGCCAAGAACGTATGGGATTGGTGATTGGACAAAAAGATATTGCTATCTTACAAAGAATTGCCGACAGAGAACGTTCGCCTATGTACCAAGTAGGTGACGTAACTGGTGATTATCGATTTACGTTTGAGAGCAAAACTACCGGTGAAAAACCTATGGATTTTGCTTTAGAAGATATGTTTGGAAGTTCGCCAAAAACCATCATGGCCGACAAAAAGGTTAGTAGGAATTATTCCGATTTAGACTATACTCCAGATAACATACCGAGCTATTTAGAAAACGTATTACAATTAGAAGCCGTAGCTTGCAAAGATTGGTTGACTAATAAAGTTGATCGTTGTGTAGGCGGAAAAGTAGCCAAACAACAATGTGCGGGTCCGTTACAACTACCGTTAAACAACGTAGGTGTAATGGCGTTAGATTATAATGGAAAAGAAGGAATTGCTACTTCCATTGGGCACGCTCCAATTTCGGCATTAATTGATCCAAAAGCTGGGAGTAGAAATGCTATTGCCGAAGCGTTATCCAATATAGTTTTTGCTCCGTTAAAAGACAATTTAAGAAGCATTTCACTTTCTGCCAATTGGATGTGGGCGTGTAAAAACGAAGGTGAAGACGCACGCTTGTATGAAGCCGTTCAAGCCTGTTCTGATTTTGCCATCGAATTGGGCATCAATATTCCGACAGGAAAAGATTCGCTTTCCATGAAACAAAAATATCCAAACGATGAAGTGATTGCTCCGGGAACGGTCATCATTTCTGCAGCTGGAAATTGTTCGAATATAACCAAAGTGGTGGAACCTGTTTTACAACATAATGGCGGTTCTATTTACTACATCAATTTGTCGCAAGACGATTTTAAATTAGGCGGTAGTTCGTTTGCACAAACCTTACATAAAATTGGTTCTGAAACACCAACAATAAAAGATGTTGCTTTTTTTAAGAACGCATTCAATACGATTCAAGAGTTGGTTAAAGACCGTCAAATTGTAGCCGGACACGATATAGGAAGTGGTGGATTAATCACGACTTTATTAGAAATGTGTTTTGCCGATGTGTATTTAGGTGCTACTATTTCATTCGATTCGTTCCGTGAAAAAGATTTGGTAAAAATCTTATTTTCAGAGAATATTGGTGTTGTACTTCAAGCAAAAGATGATGCGGTTTTTGAAAAAGCATTGGAAGGAATGGAAGTGTTTAAAATCGGAACCGTTACAAATTCTGAATCTGTTTTCATTCAAAATTTAGAATTTAAAATTCAAAATTATAGAAATATCTGGTTCAAAACATCATTACTACTAGACCAAAAACAAACCAAAAACAACAAAGCTCAAGAGCGTTTTGAAAACATTCCGAACCAACCATTACAGTATACTTTCCCAAATCATTTTACAGGATTAAAACCCGTTATTGACGCTAGCAAACCACGACCAAAAGCGGCGATTATTCGTGAGAAAGGCAGTAATTCGGAACGCGAAATGGCCAATGCGATGTACCTAGCTGGCTTTGATGTAAAAGACGTACACATGACCGATTTAATTTCGGGGCGAGAAACGCTGGAAGACATTCAGTTTATTGGAGCGGTTGGCGGATTTTCAAATTCAGATGTATTGGGTTCTGCTAAAGGTTGGGCTGGTGCGTTTTTATACAACGAAAAAGCCAAAATGGCACTTCAAAATTTCTATAAAAGAGAAGATACTTTATCAGTAGGCATTTGCAATGGTTGTCAGTTGTTTATGGAATTGGAATTGATTCGTCCAGAACACGAAATTCATGGTAAAATGCACCACAACGATTCACAAAAACACGAAAGTATTTTTACTTCGGTAAAAGTGCAAGAAAATCACTCGGTGATGTTATCAACTATGGCCGGATCAACACTAGGTGTTTGGGTTTCGCATGGCGAAGGAAAATTCAAATTGCCGTATGAAGAAAGTCAATATAATATTGTAGCAAAGTATGGATATGAAGGCTATCCTGCTAATCCGAACGGTTCTGATTATAACACCGCCATGATGTGTGATGTTACAGGAAGACATTTGGTAATGATGCCGCACATTGAGCGCTCTACGTTTCCGTGGAACTGGGCGTATTATCCAACGGATAAAAAAGACGACGTTTCACCTTGGATTGAAGCCTTTGTTAATGCACGATTGTGGATTGAAGATAAAAAAATAATCTAATTATAGAATAGTCTGTAGAAGCTTTAATTATTTGTAATTGAAAACAAATTTCCTATTAAATATATGCTATAAAGTAAATTCCATAATTTTTTAACAACACAATGAATAAAAATAAATTCTATCTTTTAATTCATTTAATTTTTAAAATTAAGGATTTATTCCTGCATATCAATCATAAAACTATTCAAGAAAGCAACTGATTTTTCAATTTCATAATGCAGAATTCTGTCTTCTGTCACTAAAGGTACTTCTTCTCTATAGGATTTTAAAAACATTTCAATAAAATCACTCGATTTTAAAGGTCTTCTAAATTCAATGGCTTGAGAAGCATTCATCAATTCAATGGCTAAAATGCGTTCTAAATTCTCCATAATTCGTAAACATTTGGTAGCAGCATTGGCTCCCATAGAAACGTGGTCTTCTTGACCATTTGAAGAAACAATACTATCTACGCTTGCTGGAGTTGCCAATTGTTTGTTCTGACTAGCAATACTTGCAGCCGTATATTGAGGAATCATAAATCCCGAATTCAATCCGGCATTGCTTACTAAGAATGCTGGTAAACCTCTTAAACCAGAAATTAATTGGTAGGTTCTTCTTTCGGAAATGCTTCCTAATTCTGCTAAGGCAATTCCAAGAAAATCTAGGGCTAATGCCAATGGTTGTCCGTGGAAATTACCTCCTGAAATAATAACATCTTCTCCAACAAAAACATTGGGATTGTCGGTAACCGAGTTGATTTCAGTTTTAAATACTTTTTTTACATAATCTATAGCGTCTTTCGATGCGCCATGCACTTGCGGAATACATCTGAAAGAATAGGGATCTTGAACATGTTGCTTTTCTTGAGCAATAATTTGACTATCTTCTAAAAATTCATTGATGCGATTAGCCGTCACAATTTGTCCTTTGTGAGGTCTAATATAATGGATTAACTCATTGAATGGCTCTTGACGACCGTCAAATCCTTCTAATGAAATGGTTCCTACTAAATCCGCCAAATACGAATATTTCATGGCTTTCAATAAAATATAACTTCCGTAAGCACTCATGAATTGGGTTCCATTAAGTAACGCTAATCCTTCTTTAGATTGCAACACGATAGGTTGCCAATTGAATTTTTTCAAAACTACTGAAGAATGAACTTTTGTACCTTCAAAATAGACTTCGCCTTCTCCTAATAAAGGTAAAGACAAATGGGCTAATGGAGCTAAATCACCACTCGCGCCCAGCGAACCTTGGTTGTAAATTACAGGCAAAATATCATGGTTATAAAAATCAACCAAACGCTCAACTGTCAGTAATTGCACACCCGAATGTCCATAACTTAAGGATTGAATTTTAAGTAACAACATGATTTTTACAATTTCATGAGGCACTTCGTCTCCAGTTCCACAAGCATGTGACTTTACAAGGTTTTCTTGAAGTTGAGATAAATTTTCATTAGAAATCTTTACATTACATAACGAGCCAAAACCGGTGTTGATTCCATAAATTGGAGCATCATTTAAAGCCATTTTTTGATCTAAATACGCTCGACATTTTTGAATGTTTACTTTGGCTTCTTCAGACAAAGCGATCGATTTATGTTGCGAAATGATTTCTTGAAGATCATGTAAACTGATTACTTCTGAACTTATATAATGTGTATGCTCCATTTTGTTTGAAATTTGTGGTCAAAATTCTATAAACAATTATTAAAATGCAACTATTTTAACTTCTATTTTATTGCCAATTCAATAATAATAATCCTTTCAAAATAGCATTAACTAAAAAAACATTTCTAAAACAACACTATATTATGAAATTCATAAAAATGACAAAGCCCCTTTTTTAATTAACAAAATATAGTATTTTTGAAATGTATGACAAACAACAATTTTAGCTATTCTACTTTAATCACAACCAATACTACGGTTGCAACTTTTGTTGGCACTACGTCTACAACAACCACAACCCCATACGGGGTATAATTTTCACATATAATCCAATTCAAGGACTTTCAAAAGAGAGTAAACAATTTATATGTACATTACACAAGTCAAAAAAATAATTAAATCATGGTAGTATTAAAGTTTGGCGGAACATCAGTAGCCAATGCACAAAACATTCAAAAGGTTATCACTATTGTTAACCAAAAAGCCAAAGACAATAAATTAGCCGTAGTCGTTTCTGCCTTGAGCGGGATAACCGATATGCTTATCAATGCCTCTAAAAAAGCGGCTGCCAAAGACGAAACCTACAAACCAAACATAGAAGAAATCAAACAAAAGCATTTTGATGCTATTGCCGAATTAGTAGATGCTGCCAATCAAAATCAATTATTGATTAAAATTAACAGTCAAATTAACCAATTACAAACCTTATTAGATGGTTGTTTTCTTTTGGGTGAATTATCCCCTAGAACATCAGATGCAGTAGCTAGTTTTGGGGAATTGTTATCGTCTCAAATTATTGCCACGGCATTGCAACAAACCATTCCAAACAGTAACTTTAAGGACAGCCGTGAATTGATTAAAACCAATGCTAACTTCGGAAAAGCATCTGTCAATTTTGAGGCAACCAATAAATTAATCGCTGATTACTTTGCTTCTAATAAATCGCAAGTGGTGTTATTACCTGGATTTATTGCTTCTTCAGAAGATGGTAACACAACTACATTAGGACGCGGTGGTTCCGATTATACTGCTGCTATCATTGCTAAAGGTGTGAAAGCATCCTCTTTAGAAATTTGGACGGATGTAAATGGAATGTTTACAGCCAATCCGAAAATCGTAAAACAAGCACAACCTATTGAGTCTATTTCTTATCAAGAAGCGATGGAATTGTCTCATTTTGGAGCTAAAGTATTGTATCCGCCAACTATTCAACCGGTCTTAAATGCAAACATTCCAATTTGGATTAAAAATACTTTTGAACCAGAAGCCTATGGAACATTAATTTCAAGTAGTCCTGATGCTAATGCTAATCCAATCAAGGGAATTTCACATATCGATAACATTGCTTTATTGACTTTAGAAGGTTCAGGAATGATTGGTGTGGCAGGTTCTTCAAAAAGATTATTTGAAGTGCTTTCGCAAAATAATATTAACGTTGTTTTTATAACTCAAGCATCATCAGAACACTCCATTTGTATTGGAATAGTAAATGCCGATGCTGATAAAGCCAAAACATCCATAGATAAAGCGTTTGAACTTGAAATTGCTCAAAACAAAATCGACCCTTGCATCGTCGAAAAAGATTTGTGCATAGTAGCATTGGTAGGCGAAAGCATGAAAAACCATCAAGGTTTGAGTGGTAAAATGTTCAGTACTTTAGGTAAAAACAATGTCAACATTCGTGCGATTGCACAAGGCGCTTCTGAAAGAAACATCTCTGTAGTAATCAACGAAAAAGATGTTAAAAAAGCACTGAATACCTTACACGAACGTTTCTTTGAAGACAATACCAAACAGTTAAATCTTTTTGTAATGGGCGTTGGAAATGTGGGAGAAAAATTCATTGACCAAATCAGTCAACAAAAGAAATTTCTAAAAGAAAATCTAAAAATAAATGTTCGTGTGATTGCCATGTCTAATTCCCGAAAAATGGTTTTTGATGAAGAAGGAATGAATTTGAAAGATTGGAAATCTTTATTAGAACATGGCACAACTGCCAACGTAAATGAATTTATTTCAAAAGTTGCAGCATTGAACTTACGCAATAGTATCTTTGTGGATATCACTGCAAATTATGACATTGCTTCTATCTACGATCAGTTTTTGAAACAAAATATTGCCGTGGTTACTTGTAACAAAATTGCTTGTTCATCACAATATGACAACTACAAATACCTCAAATCATTATCTAGAAAATACAATGCTCCTTTCTTATTTGAAACCAATGTTGGAGCGGGTTTACCAATAATCGATACCTTAAAACATTTGATTGCTTCAGGTGATAAAGTCAACCGAATCAATGCCGTATTATCAGGAAGTTTGAATTTTATTTTCAATAATTTTAGCGAAACTTACAACTTTCATGATGTTGTTAAAGAAGCGGGAGTTCAAGGATTTACAGAACCTGATCCGAAAATTGATTTAAGTGGTGTAGATGTTGCTAGAAAGATATTAATTCTAATAAGAGAAAGTGGTAATGTCATTGAAATGGAAAATATTGAGAACAATTCATTTCTTCCAAAAGAATGTATGGAAACTACCAATAATGACGATTTTTTTAAATCATTAACCAAGCATGCAGCCCATTTTGAAAACCTTTTGGCAGAAGCCAAAGCAAAAGATTGTCGATTAAAATTTGTAGCTTCGTTTGATAATGGAAAAGCGAGTGTTGGATTGCAATTCATTCCAAAAGAAAGTCCTTTTTACAATCTAGAAGGAAAAGACAATATTGTAGAATTCTATACTGATAGATATATCGACCAACCCTTAATCATCAAAGGTGCCGGTGCTGGTGCAGCGGTAACCGCATCAGGAATTTTTGCTGATGTAATTAGAATTGGAAACGTGTAAATACAAAGTATTGCCTTGTTCTACCCAAAAAACAAATTATGAATGAAATAAAAATATTCTGCCCTGCCACCATCGCCAATCTTTCTTGCGGTTTTGATGTATTGGGTTTGTGTCTTGAAACCATCGGTGACGAAATGATCATTCGTAAATCAAATGAAAAAGGCATTCGAATCACCAAAATAACCGGTGCCGATTTACCTTTTGAAACCGAAAAAAACGTTGCTGGAGTTGCTGCTTTAGCTTTATTGAATGCTGTTAATTCGGATTACGGATTTGACATTGAAATCCACAAGAAAATAAAAGCAGGTAGTGGCATTGGAAGTTCTTCTGCTAGTGCAGCTGGTGCTGTATTTGGCATCAACGAATTACTTGGCAATCCATTTTCACTAAAAGAATTAGTCGAATTCGCTATGAAAGGCGAGGTTATAGCAAGTGGAAGTGAGCATGCAGATAACGTTGCACCTTGTTTATTGGGTGGATTTACTTTGGTAAGAGGTTATGAACCTTTGGATGTGATTCGAATTGATAGTCCAAGTGAAATGTATGCCGTAGCCTTACATCCCCACATTGAAGTAAAAACGGCAGATGCGAGAGCTGTGCTATACCCAATGATTCCGCTAAAAGACGCTATTACCCAATGGGGCAATGTCGGCGGATTGATTGCAGGATTGTATACCAACGATTATGAATTAATCGGACGTTCTTTGAATGATGTGATTGTTGAACCATTACGTAAAGGTTTAATTCCTGGATTTGATGCAACAAAGTTTGCCGCTATAGAAAACGGCGCCTTAGGTGCGGGAATTTCAGGAGCAGGACCTTCCATTTTTGCCTTGTGCAAAGGACAAGAAATTGCCGAAAAAGTAGCTTTTGCAATGACTGAGGCTTATAGAGCCACAGGAATACCATCAGATATACACATCTCTAAGATCAATCCTATTGGAGTTAAAGAAATTACAAAATAAAAATTGACACAATTTTAGTTTCAAAAAAATAGAAATGAACTATTACAGCTTAAACAACAAACACATTCAAGTTTCTTTTCAAGAAGCCGTTATTCAAGGTCTTGCACCCGACAGGGGATTGTATTTTCCATCCAATATAACACCACTACCTCAATCCTTTTTTGACGGTATTGAATCGTTATCCAACGAAGCAATTGCTTTTCAAGTAATACAACAATTTGTGGGTAATGAAATCCCTGAAGCCGTGTTAAAGCAAATCATCGCTGAGACTTTATGCTTTGATTTTCCATGTGTGCCAGTCGAAGACAATATCTATTCGTTAGAATTATATCATGGTCCTACAATGGCTTTCAAAGATGTAGGCGCTCGATTCATGTCACGTTGTCTTGGCTATTTCAATCGCAATGACAACAAGAAAGTAACCGTTTTGGTTGCCACTTCTGGTGATACAGGTGGTGCAGTTGCAAGCGGATTCTTAGGTGTAAAAGGTGTTGAAGTTGTTATTCTTTATCCATCTGGAAAAGTCAGCGATATTCAGGAACGACAGTTGACTACTTTGGGTCAAAACATTACAGCGCTAGAAGTGGATGGTGTTTTTGATGATTGTCAAAATATGGTTAAGAAAGCATTTCTAGATGCTAGTTTGCAAAACAAAAACCTTACTTCTGCCAATTCCATTAATATCGCGCGTTGGTTGCCACAAATGTTTTATTTTTTCTTTGCCTATAAGCAATTGAAAAAACACAACAAACCTTTAATTGTTTCCTGCCCGAGTGGTAATTTTGGGAATATTTGCGCTGGAATATTAGCCAAAAGATTGGGTTTACCAATCAACCATTTTGTGGCTGCTACCAATGCAAATGATACCGTTCCTCAATTTATGCAAAACGGAGAATATGAACCAAAACCATCAGTAGCAACTATATCTAACGCAATGGATGTAGGTAATCCGAGTAATTTTATTCGCATTCAAGAAATGTATCACAACGATTTGAACGAATTCAACAAAGACTTTTCGTCCTTTACCTTTACGGATGAAGAAACCAAGTTGACCATGAAAAATATTCATACCAATTCTGGATATATTGCTGAACCTCACGGCGCAGTTGGTTACTTAGGATTAAAAAGAGAAATGCAAAATCACTCCAATAGCATTGGTGTCTTTTTAGAAACGGCTCACCCAATTAAATTCTTAGATATTGTAGAACCCATTTTAAATGTCCAATTACCAATCCCTACTCAAATAGAAAGTGTTTTAGGTAAAGACAAAAAAAGCATAAAAATTAAAAACTATGACGATTTGAAAGCATTTTTATATTCAAATTAAAATCAAAGTAGTTTTCTTAAAAAAAAGGGAAAACTATTTGAATCACTCTCTATATTTGTATAAAATTAATAAATAAAAAATATGACTTTAATTAAATCTATTTCTGGAATTAGAGGAACAATTGGAGGTAAGGTTGGAGATAACTTAACACCTGTCGATGCTGTTAAATTTGCTTCAGCATATGGTACTTTTTTAAAAAGGAACACTTCAAAAGAAAAACTAACTGTAGTAATTGGACGAGATGCAAGAATTTCTGGGCCAATGATACACAATTTAGTACAAAACACATTAATTGGCTTAGGAATAAATGTTATAGATTTAGGACTTTCTACTACACCAACAGTTGAAATTGCTGTACCATTAGAAAAAGCAGATGGAGGCATAATATTAACTGCTTCACATAATCCAAAGCAGTGGAATGCTTTAAAATTATTAAACAATAAAGGAGAATTTCTAAGCGGAAAAGAAGGCGAGCTAATTTTAGAAATTGCAGAAAATGAAGATTTTAACTTTGTTGGCGTAGATTCAATAGGTAGCGTAATCTCAAATGATTCCTACATGGATATTCATATTGATGAAGTTTTAAATTTACCTTTAGTAGATGCTGAATTAGTTAAAACTAAAAAGTACAAAGTTGTCGTTGATGCTGTAAACTCATCCGGAGGTATAATTATTCCAAATCTTTTAGAACAAATGGGTGTTGAAGTTGTAAAACTATATTGTGAACCAAATGGAAATTTCCCTCATAATCCAGAACCATTAAAAGAACATTTAGCAGATATTTGCAAATTAGTAATCGATGAAAATGCAGACTTTGGAATAGTTGTAGATCCAGATGTTGATCGATTGGCATTCATTTCTAATGATGGAGAAATGTTTGGAGAAGAATATACTTTAGTGGCTTGTGCAGATTACGTTTTAAGTAAAACACCTGGAAATACTGTTTCAAATATGTCTTCTTCACGAGCGTTACGAGATATCACTAATAATCATAAAGGTATTTACCAAGCTAGTGCTGTTGGTGAAGTTAATGTAGTAGAATTAATGAAAGCTACAAAAGCCATAATTGGTGGAGAGGGTAATGGTGGAATAATTTACCCAGAATTACATTACGGAAGAGATAGTTTGGTTGGAGTTGCGCTATTTTTAACCTATTTAGCAAATCAAGAAAAAACTGTTTCAGAATTAAGAGCCAGTTACCCACAATATTTTATGAGTAAAAACAAAATTGAATTAACTCCACAAATTGATGTTGATGCTATTTTGTTTGAAATGAAAGAAAAATATAAAAATGAAGAAATAACTACTATAGATGGTGTTAAAATAGATTTTGAAACTAATTGGGTACATTTAAGAAAATCAAATACCGAACCAATTATTAGAATATATACTGAAGCAGCTACACAGGTCCTGGCTGACGAATTAGCGAACCGTATAATTGATGAAATAAAAATTGTTGCTGGAATTTAAGATATTGTTTTAAGCCAAACAAAAAAAACCGAAACCTTGAATTTCAAGTGTTTCGGTTTTAATTTGTGACCTCGACTGAATTACAATAGTTGCAAAATTACTTTTTTACACCCTCCCCTATTTCAAATAATTATCTTTTTAAATTCAATAATAACAGCATTTTACAAAGATAATCTATATTGATTTTATTTGCAATAGCTTTAAACAAATTGTATTTTACCGTACAGTTATCGTACAAATTAATTATATTTGTATTACTCTAATATTACAAATTATGGCAACTGTTAATTTTCTGTATCGCTCAACTAAAGACAAAGCAAATTTACATTTACGTTTATTATACCGATACAATGATAGTGATTTTGTTTTTGGTGCAAACACAAAGTTTGAAGTTTTAAAAGACTACTGGAATAAACAACACAAAAAGAAGTCTAAAGATATTGATATTACAAACAAACAGACCGAAGTAAATAACGAACTTAATAAGATTGAAAACCACGTTTTAAATGCTTTCAATACTGTTAATACTGATGAGGTAAACAAAGAATGGTTACAAACTCAAATTGACTTTTATTACAACCCACCACAGGAAGCCGAACAACTACCAACAGGACTTTTAAAGTACTTTGATTATTTTATTGAAGCCAAAAAAAACGAAATAACAAACGGTACTCAAAAAAAATACAATGTTACTAAACACTTACTGGAGCGATACCAAAAAACAAAAAGCACCCCAATTAAAATTGTTGATGTAAATGATAAATTCAAAATTGATTTTGAAAATTACTGTTTAAAAAACAATTATGCTTTAAATACTATTTCAAAGGATTTAAGAACCATTAAAACGGTTTGCAACCACGCAAGGCATAACGGCATAAGCACAAGCCACCAGTTAGATAAGATTAAAACACCTCATCATAAAACAGAAAAAATATATTTAACTTTTGACGAACTTGCAAAGATTGAAAACATAGACAAAAGACGGTTAAATGATAATTATGATACTGCAAAAGATTGGTTAATAATTTCGTGTTATACTGGACAAAGAATAAGCGATTTTATGCGTTTTGATAAGTCTATGATTAGATACGAAAAAAACAAACAAGGCATTTTAAAACCGTTTATTGAGTTTACACAAGTCAAAACCAATAAAGTTATGACAGTAGCACTACACCCAAAAGTTATTGAAATTTTAGAAAAAAGAAACGATGAGTTTCCAAAACCTATTTCAGATGCAAAGTATAATCTATACATAAAACAAGTTTGCCGTATTGCTGAAATAACTGATGTTATCAAAGGCAGTAGATTAACAGATATTAACAAAGAAGACAAAACAGAAAAGAAAGCCAAAAACAAAGATGAGGTTAAACAATTTCGCAAAGAAGTAGGAATGTATAAAAAATGGGAGTTGGTTACTTCTCATATTGGCAGACGTTCATTTGCTACAAACTTTTACGGAACTATTCCAACAACTTATTTAATCAATGTTACAGGGCATAGCACAGAAGCAATGTTTTTAAATTATTTAGGCAAAAGCAATAAGGATTTAGCTATGGAATTAACTAACTATTTTTAAAAAAAGTTTATTTTAAACGTGCATTTGGTACATTTAATACATTAAAAAAAGTATGATAGTAAAACTAATTTAGATGCAGAAACAAACTATAAAACTAGATTTTCACATTGACAAAATAAGACCTAAATTTTTAAAGGTTACCGAATTAATGGAAATTGAGAAACCATCTTTAATTTTAGAAAAATTACTTTTAAAAGCAAAAACAGTAGTAGATTATGATTTACGTTTTGAAGTAGATTTTTACTGGACTATTTATAATTTATGTATTGAAAACGCTAGTAAAATTAATTTTCAAAATCACAGGAAAGATATTTCGCTTTGGTTAAGTAATTGCCCAGTAAAACAGCTTCAATTTGATTATACAATGTGGAATAAATACCCTATAATAATTTATTATCCAATTGTTGATGAGTTTCAGAAAGCGATTATTTGCAGTGATTTAGATTGTTTAAATAGTTTGAAAGAAGACGGAACTGAAAACGAATATTATTACTTAAAAAAAATAAATGAGTATAAAAATTACTGGCTAAATAACCTTAATAGTTACCCAAACATTGAAGAAAGCAGAGAGCATTTAAACGACTATGTAAAAATACTTTGTTTAATGATGCAAAATACTGTTTTGATGTTAAGGGCAGTTGAGAATTTCAAAAAAGATAATAGTAAAAATTATATTATAAATGATTTTAACTTATACAAAAACAAAATAATTCAAAATATTGATTCGCTATCGAAATTCAAAAAAAACATAGATTATTTAATCAAAAAAGAAAATACTAAAACAGCATTTTACACTAATAAGCATTACATCGATTTAATTGGTTTTAGCTTAGATTTTCTTATTGATACGTTTGGAATTAATCTACTTATTTGCCCTTTAAAAAAGAATTTTGAAAATTTAAAAATGTTATTTGAAAAGTCCATAGATTTTGATTATTTAAAATATTCTATCAAAGAACCTCAACAAAATGAAACAATTAAGCCTGATGAGGTTTATAAAAAGCAATATTTATTCAAAGTGGGATTACTTTTTGCTAAAGGAATAATGAATAAATATTTTACAGTTAATAGTAAAAATGAAACTGTAATGAATAACGAATATACCGCACCAAAAATCGCAAAGGAATTAGGAAACGATAGTTATAATAAATACATTTTAGCTTCAATAAATAATTATACGGATAAAGAAAACGGAAACAAAAATATATTTAATTCATTAGATATGATGACTAAAATAATTTCACATTGCGAAGCTGAAAAAATACCCGTAGATGCTTATTTTAAAAGCCGTTTACCTATTGAATAAAACCATTACAATAAACAGTACTGGAACGGTACGAGTACTGCAAACAGTACCAAACGCATAAACGCAATTTTGCCCTATCAATAATAAATGATAAAGCAAAATGACAAATTCAATCTTACTTCAAAATGTAAGTCCCGAAGCATTAACAGAGTTAATCAAACAGGGCGTTAAAAGTCAATTAGAAGACTTTAAAAACAGTTTTAACAATCCTAATCCTGATGTTTTGATGACAAGGGAGCAAACGTGCGAATTTTTACAAATCGACAGTAGCACGTTATGGCATTGGACTAATAAAGGCAAAGTTATAGCCTATGGAATTGGAAACCGCAGATACTACAAAAAAGCGGAATTACTAGAATGTTTAACTCCTTTAAAAAAATAAGGCTATGAGTACTACTAATACACAAAGCCTTAATTTAAATAGTTTAGAACAAAGCAAAGTTAAGCAAATCCAAAACCAAAAGAAAACCATATTTGAATATTTGAAATTACACACCGCCACCGCTTCAATGGTAACGGAAGCCACAGGAGTACCGCAAAAATCAATTTGCCGTTATAAACGAGATTTAGAGAAACAAGGTTTGCTTTATGAAGTAGTAAAGAAACATTGCAAGTTTACTGGTTTTCGTGCTTGGTATTTATCCACAAATCCCAAGTTATTCCCGAAGTCGAACCAAATAAAAATGTTTTAGGCTATGGAAGCAAATAAAGACAATCTTAAAAACCTTATCAAAAATGATATTATACGGCTTACTGATAGCATTGAACCAGTACAAAATACGACTGATGACATTTTACAGGAACTTACTAAAAGTATTGGGCAAATAGATTTTATGCTTTTAGCTTTTCCAGAAAGTGCCGAAATAACAAAGCAGTTTGATGTATTAAATAAAAATTTGTTCAAAGATTTGGAGCTTTCAGAGAATGAAGACAAACTTTTTAATGAGTTGGCAAAGAAAATGCAAAAGTTTAAGATAAGTAAAAACCATTATTTAATCCTTTGCATTGAACAACTTTTAAAAATTGCAGTTGCTAATAAATGGGGATTGTGTAAAAAGAACGGTTTTATCTATTTGTATAATGGTAGTAACTGGAGCGAAATAGACAAAGAGTGTTTTCAATCATTTTTGGGCAACGTAGCTTTAAAAATGGGAGTTGAAAAATTCAAATGTAAAATTCACACTTTCAAAGATGAGTTATTTAAACAGTTTATGGCAGATGCTTATTTGCCTACACCAAAGACCAAAAAGAATAACGTATTAATCAATTTACAAAATGGCACTTTTGAGATTACACCAACAAAAAGAGGTTTAAGACCATTTGAAAGCAAAGATTTTATAACGCACCAGTTACCGTTTGAGTATGAACCCGAAGCCACCGCACCGCTATTTCAAAAGTACTTAGATGAGGTTTTGCCCGATAAGGATAAGCAAAGAGTGTTTGCCGAGTATTGCGGTTACATATTCATTAAACCAAGTGTATTAAAACTTGAAAAAATGTTAATCTTATACGGTACTGGAGCAAATGGCAAAAGTGTATTTTTTGAGATACTAAATGCACTTTTAGGAACTGAAAATATAAGTAACTATTCATTACAAAGTTTGACAAATGATAACGGTTATTTTAGGGCAAAAATTGCAAACAAACTCGTAAACTATGCAAGTGAAATAAACGGCAAATTAGAAACCGATATTTTTAAACAAATGGCATCGGGCGAACCAATAGAAGCACGTTTGCCCTATGGAGAGCCGTTTATTTTAAATGAATATGCAAAGCTAATTTTTAACTGTAATGAGTTACCCAAAGACGTAGAACATACAAACGCATATTTCAGACGGTTTTTAATTATTGGCTTTGATGTTACTATTCCCGAAAACCAACAGGATAAACAGTTACCACAAAAGATAATCAATAACGAATTATCGGGAGTGTTTAACTGGATTTTGCAAGGACTTGACAGAATACTGGAGCAAAAGAATTTCAGTAAATGTGATGCAGTAGAAAACGCCCGAAGCAATTACGAAAAGCAGAGCGATAGTGTTAAAATGTTTATAGATGAGTTTGAATATACAACCTCAACGGATTACACTACGATAAGCACACTATACACCCAGTATAAAGGGTTTTGTATTGAAGACGGTTTCAGACCAGTAAACAAGTCAAACTTTATGAAGCGGTTAAATAGTTTTAAAATTGTAGTAAGTCGCATTAGCATTGGAAACGTGGCATACATTACAACTGATAAAGATTTTATTTAATGGAAGCATTTAGATATTCATTAGATAAGAGTAGTAAAAAGTTTGTTTGTCCTAACTGTAATAAAAAAACCTTTGTTTTATACATTGATACAGAAACAGGCAATTACTTAACTACTGATTTTGGCAAATGTGATAGGGAGCAAAACTGTAATTATCACAAAGCACCACCAAAGGGCAAAAAAGCCTATTTAATAGAGTTTTTAGGTTTAAACAGTATTAGTGATAAGGCGTATAAATTAACCGATTTAAATGGTATTATTTTGATTATTCCAAAGTCGCAAATATTGGAGCAGTCAAAAACAGATTGTTGGATTTCGGAATGGTATTTAAGAACCTCAACTATAAACTATTTGAGTAATGAAAGTAAATATTTCAATACCGATGAGGTAAGTTTTGTAAATGAGAATAGAACCATACCACAACCGCCAAAATTAAAAGGTAGTTATCACAGTTTGGATTTATTAGTTACAATGTACCTTGAAAATCCAAAGGGCAATAATTTAACGGAGTTTCTAAAAAGTAAGTTTACAAATGAAGAGGTTTTTAATGCTATGCAAAATTATTTCATTACTGGTACAAATCACTTTTGGAATGATGCAACGGTATTTTGGCAAATAAATGATAAAACACTAATACAGGGTGCGAAAATAATGTTATACGATAGGTTTACAGGCAAAAGAATAAAAGAACCTTACAATCATATTAACTGGTTACATAAAGCCACCAAAGAGCCTGATTTTATGCTTTGTCAATGCTTGTTTGGTTTACATAGAATAAATGAAGACTACCAAAAAACTATTGCAATAGTAGAAAGCGAAAAAACCGCTATAATGATGAGTATATTTATTCCTGATTACATTTGGATTGCCACAGGAAGCAAACAAAATTTAAAGTTTAATTTATTAAAACCAATCAAAAAAAGAAACATTGTTTTGTTTCCTGATAAAGGCGAATATACTAACTGGTTAAACAAAACCAACGAATTAAACGCAATAGGTTTTAAAATTGCAGTTAGTGATTTAATAGAACAAACAGACTTTGAAAACGGTTTTGATTTGGCAGACTATTATTTAAATTTGTAATCTAATTTTATCTACTTTTAAAACGTTTTGTAAAATTGTCTTCATTTTTTCCAGTAGGAAACATTAACAAAAAGAAAAGTTTAAATAAATATCTTAAGTACCTAACGATACTAAAGGTAACTTTTTTTTCTAGCTATAATTTAAATGTTATTCAATTTATTTTTGTATTTTAGAAATGTGTTAATAATACATTATTCTTTAATAATTTAGGTTATTTTTTATGGGACGTTATGGCAATTATCCAACAACAGTAGAAGACTGTTTAACTTTCAGATTAAAGAGTTTAACTGAAAACAACAATACTTATTTGACTTCATACGGTACACAAAGAGGCGTTACCAGTTGGAGTATAAATGGAGAAGTACATTCAAGAATTAATATTGAGGTAACTTATACAGAAAATGAAACTTATATTATTTTTGATTATAAATGTAATGGAGAGTCAAAACGATACAAAGTAAATTTAGAATGTAAAGTTTCAAATTTAGGCAAGGGATTAATTTGGTTTTTTATTTGTCCTAGTACTGGTAAATTTTGTAGAAAATTATACTTAAATAGTGGTTACTTTTTACATAGAACAGCATTTAATAGTTTGATGTACTCAAAACAAATAGAGAGTAAAAAAAATAGAAATAATAGTAAAGTCTTTGGATATTGTTTTAATACAGATGAGGTTTATAACGAACTTTATAAAAAATATTTCAAATCTCATTACAACGGCAAACTAACAAAACGGTATTTAAGATTAAAAAATAAAATCGATTTAGCAAACAGTTACTCAAGTAATATGGAAGAATTACTTTTAATGATGTAGGAAATGCAACAAATGAAGCAAAAAAATAAATAATATTTTTTTATTTAAAACAGCCTAAATAATAAGCTATTTTTTTTGACTGTACAAAAATCGTACAAATATCAAATTAAAAAATCCTTAAAATACTGATTTACAGTAAATTTAAGGATTTTAAGAGTGACCTCGACTGGATTCAAACCAGTAACCTTCTGAGCCGTAATCAGATGCGCTATTCAGTTGCGCCACGAGGCCTTTTTTGTGGGTGCAAATATATAGTATTTTGTTTTAAAAACAAAATCATTTTAAAGTAAAAAATATTATTTTATAACACATTTCTAACATTAATTACTAATGCATACTGCTTTTGTACCATAAAAATATTCAAATATTTATCCTAATTATTTAATTTGATTTTTTGAATAGTACTTTAGTTTTATTTTTATTCTAAACTTCTTAAAACTAAAGTAAATTAAACATTCACAACTTTTTGAATTAATATAACCAATTTTTCTGTCGTATGTATAAAAATTGTTTTTCTAATGTTTATAACATACAAAATCAAAATCAATGGACTTTCTTTTATTGTAATTTATTTTTATTTTTAACCGTATCTTTGTTCTCGATTTATAAGAAATAAAACAAAGATGAAACGTGTTGTAGTTGGACTTTCAGGTGGAGTAGATTCTAGTGTAGCAGCTTATTTACTTAAAGAACAAGGTTATGAAGTTATTGGTCTGTTTATGAAAAATTGGCATGACGATTCTGTAACAATTTCTAACGAATGTCCATGGTTAGAAGATAGTAACGATGCTTTATTAGTAGCTGAAAAATTAGGAATTCCATTTCAAACGGTTGATTTAAGTGAACAATATAAGGAAAAAATTGTCGATTACATGTTTGAAGAGTATGAAAAAGGACGTACTCCTAATCCTGATGTTTTGTGTAATCGAGAAATTAAGTTTGATGTTTTTTTAAAAATTGCTTTACAATTAGGTGCAGACTTTGTTGCTACTGGTCATTATTGTAGAAAAGGGACAATTACGGTTGAAAATCAAACTATTTACCAATTGCTTTCAGGTACTGATACCAATAAAGATCAATCCTATTTTCTATGTCAACTGTCACAAGAACAATTGTCAAAATCTTTATTTCCAATTGGAGAACTAACTAAACCACAAGTTAGAGAATTAGCAGCAGCTTTGAATTTAGTTACTGCTGAAAAGAAAGATTCTCAAGGACTATGCTTTATCGGAAAAGTTCGATTACCTGAATTTTTACAACAAAAATTACAACCTAAAGAAGGAAACATAATTGAAATAGATGCGGAAAACTCAATTTATAAAGCCGAAAAAGCAAACTTTGTCACTTTTGAAGAATCTCTTGCATTTGAATCGACTAAAACTTCCTATTTACCAGAAATGGGAAAAGTAGTTGGAAAACACCAAGGAGCACACTATTTTACAGTTGGACAAAGAAAAGGGTTAAATGTTGGAGGAACTAAAGAGGCACTTTTTGTTTTGGCTACAAACGTAACTACGAATACAATATACACGGGTCAAGGAGCAAATCATCCTGGATTATTTAAAAATGCATTACTAATACAATCAAACGAAATTCATTGGATTAGAAAAGATTTACAAATAAAAATAGGAGAATCCATGGGTGTATTGGCTAGAATTAGATACCGACAACCTTTACAAAAAGCAAAATTAGTTCGTGTAGATAAAGGATTATATGTTTGGTTTGAAGAACCACAAGCAGCAATTACTGAAGGACAATTTGTGGCTTGGTACCAAAATGATGAGTTGATTGGTTCTGGAGTTATATCCTAACTAAATCGTTAACTTTTACTAAATTAATAGCTCAAATTATGAAAAAAATACTTTTAGTGTTTACACTTTTAACTTGTGGATTTGTATTTTCTCAAGAAGATGCATGGGTGTATTTTAATTCTAAACCAGGTGCTGCTTCCTTTTTTGCAAATCCTATTTCAGAATTATCCCAGAGAGCATTGGACCGAAGAACAAATCAAGGAATTTCATTAGATTTTACTGATGCCCCAATTGAACAAACATATATAGATGCTCTGACAGTTGCTACTGGAATAGAAGTTAAAGCAAAATCCAAATGGTTAAATTGTGTTCATGTAAGAGGTTCTGTTGCTGACATAAATGCATTACATGCATATACTTTTGTATCACAAATTATATTTGCAGACCCTGCATTAAATACCTTTATGCAGAATAATCAACCTATTTTAAATAAAAAAACTATTCAGCCGGTACACAAAAAAATGGACATACAAACTAATTTTTCTTACGGTAATTCATTCAATCAAATTCAGATGTTGAATGGAAATTTACTGCACCAGCAAAATTATACAGGAGCTGGAAAAATTATTGCAGTAATGGATGCAGGATTTCCGGGAGTTGATGTTGCAACTCCATATCAAAGACTTTTTAATAATAATTTAATTTTAGGCGGTTATAACTTTGTTGACAAAACAGCTAATGTATATACTTTAAATTCACATGGTAGTATGGTGCTATCTTGCATGGGAGGCTATGTAGACGGTCAATTAGTTGGAACTGCCCCAGATGCTAGTTACTATTTATTTATTACCGAAGACGTTGCTTCTGAAAATCCAGTTGAAGAATCAAATTGGGTTGAAGCAGCAGAAGAAGCTGATCGTTTAGGAGTTGACATTATTACAACTTCTTTAGGTTATTTTGCTTATGATAATCCAGCCTATAGTCATAGTTATGCCGACATGACAGGAGACAAAGCTTTTATTTCAAAAGGTGCTAATCTTGCATTTAGCAAAGGTATGGTTTGTGTTGCATCGGCTGGAAATGAAGGGTCAAATACTGAACCACACATAGGAGTTCCTGCTGAGGCTTTACATGAATTAGCAGTTGGAGCAGTTCAAGCAGACAGAAGTTATGCAACTTTTAGTTCCATAGGTCCAAGTTTTGATGGACGAGTAAAACCCGATGTAATGGCACAAGGTCAAGCTTCAGTAGTTTCCAATCCAAGTGGCAATCTTATAACAGCAAGTGGTACTTCATTTTCAGGTCCAATTATGGCTGGTATGGTAGCCTGTTTATGGCAAGCCCTACCTACTCTATCCAATCAACAAGTTGTTAATTTCATTAAAGAATCTGCTGATCGCTTTACAAATCCTGACTTTCTTTTTGGTTATGGAATACCTGATTTTCAATTGGCTTTAAATATGGCTAATTTGAATGTTAAAGAGTCACTTTTAGAAGAAAGCTTAGTTTATCCAAATCCAACTAATGATAAAGTAACTATTCTTTTTCCAAGTACCATCAATTTAGAATCACTTAAAGTTTATAACACTTTAGGACAAAAAGTAAAAGAGATTGACTCATGTAATAATCCTATTACATTTTCACTTGCCGATTTGGAATCAGGCATTTATTACTATGAAATTATGAATGTTACAAAGAAATTTACAGGTAAAATAATAAAAAAATAGCATGAATAAAATCACCAATTTATTTCAAATAAAATATCCGATTATACAAGGAGGTATGATATGGAATAGCGGTTATAAACTTGCAAGTGCAGTAAGTAATGCTGGAGGTCTTGGTTTAATTGGTGCTGGTTCCATGTATCCAGATGTTTTGAGAGAACATATTAAAAAATGTCAAAAAGCAACTGAACGACCTTTTGGAGTAAATGTGCCTATGCTTTATCCTAACATTGAAGAAATAATGAACATTTTAGTAGAAGAAAATGTAAAAATTGTATTTACTTCAGCTGGAAATCCTAAAACTTGGACAAGCTTTTTAAAAAAGCATAAAATAAAAGTTGTTCATGTAGTAAGTAGTAGCAAATTTGCTTTAAAAGCACAAGATTCTGGCGTTGACGCTGTTGTAGCTGAAGGATTTGAAGCTGGAGGTCATAATGGAAGAGAAGAAACTACAACACTAACTCTTATACCTATGGTAAAAGAACAAATTTCTATTCCACTTATTGCAGCTGGAGGAATTGCAACTGGCAAAGGTATGTTAGCTGCTATGACTTTAGGTGCTGACGGTGTTCAAATGGGAAGTCGATTCGTTGCATCTTTTGAATCATCTGCACATATCAATTTTAAAGAAACAGTAATTGCTGCTAAAGAAGGTGAAACTCAATTGACTTTAAAAGAGTTAGCTCCTGTTCGGTTGATTAAAAATAAGTTTTTTGACGATTTGCAAAATCTCTACAAGCTCAATCCAAGTGTAGAAGCTTTAACGGAACTTTTAGGTAGAAGAAGAGCTAAAAGAGGGATGTTTGAAGGCGATTTAATTGAAGGCGAATTAGAGATAGGTCAGATTTCAGGGTTAATACATGAAATACTCCCTGTTGAAACTATCTTTAAAAATATAATTACTGAATTTAACGAGGCTAAAATACAAGTTCAATCACTAAATTTCTAATCATTAATCGTATGCCAAATATCTATAAATACTTAGTTTTAATACTATTCTGTTTTTTTAGTTCAAATTGTTTTTCGCAGGTTTATAAATTCCAAACTACTTCTGTTTCACTTACATTTAAAAACAATAAAGGAATTTGGGACAGTTGGTCTAAACCAAAAGATGCTTCGATAATAGTTACTTTTGATGGTAATAAAAACAGAATAATTGTATATTCAGAAATTGTTCAATTGTTTGAAATTATTGAATACATTCCAGAAAAATCTTCAAAAACAGAAGATAAATCTATTTTTATTTGCAAAAATAATGATGGAGAGGATTGTCAAATATCAATTATTACTCTTAAAGATCAAGGAAATAGAAAAGAAATGTATATTGCTTATGATGAAAAAATTATTAATTATCACATTAAATTAATGAAGTGATTTAATTTGAATTTTAACTTTAACTATTGGTTAACAGTATATTTAATTCTATCTAAATATTTTTGTTGACCTTATAATTAATGAATGAGACTTTTAAAACCATTTCACATCCTTTCAATTTTATCATTTATTGTATGTTTAATATCATGCAATAAAAAATCCAAAAGTCAAGAGTATATAGCTTACTTTGGAGGTGAGGTGACAAATCCAACTAGTCCATATATTTTATTTTGCAGAAACAATGAAGTAATTGATTCTATCAAAATTAAAAAAGACAATACTTTTTTTATTAAATTCGACTCTTTAGCTCCAGGTTTATATACTTTTAAAAGTGAACCAGAATACCAATCAGTTTATTTTGATAAAAACGACAGTATCATGGTTCGAATCAACGATAAAGAGTTTGATGAATCGATAGTTTTTTGTGGACGTGGCGATGAGAAAAATAATTTTTTAATGGAATTATTTCTTAGAAATGAAAGAGATAAAAGCAAAATGTTTGATGTTTTCGATTTACCAATACCTAAATTCATTCCTAATATAGATTCATCATTTAATTCAAATAAAAAGTTTTATCAATTAAAACGAAATCAAATAAAATGGAGTCCAGAGTTTGATGAAGTAGCTCAGGCAGCAGTAAATTTTCATCACTATTCTAAAAAAGAATTGTATCCTTTTATACACAAAATGCGAACTGGAGTTGATATTTGGAAAGTTTTACCTCAACATTTTTACGACTACAGAAGAGAAATCAATTTTAACAATGATCATTTATCCGACTTTGCTCCCTATGTAAATTATCTTTCTTATATGTTAAATAATGTAGGAACTATTAATTACCATAATCATTTTACAGATGTTGATTTAGCATTGAGAACCAATATTAATAAACTAAAAATTGCCGATACATTAATTAAAAATGGAAAAATAAAAAATTTAATTTTAAATAATATAGCATTTGCATATTTAATGGAAGATCAAAATATGCTTAACAATCAAAAATTTTTAGATACATATCATAAATATTCTACCGATAAAAGCAAAAAAAATGAAATTAATATAATTGGAAATGCAATTCAACTTTTAAAGCCGGGGAATACAATTCCAACTTTAAATTTGATTGATTCAAATGGAAAAAAAATCACTTCTTCCGATTTATTTCAAAATAAAACTGTGGTATATTTTTGGACCTCAAAAGCAAATTCTCATTTGATTGCGGTACATAAAAAAATTGACGAACAAAGAATTAAATATCCTGATTATACATTTATTGGAATAAATATTATTGACAATCAAAGTAAATGGTATGAATGTTTAACTGTTAATAATTTAGATAAAAAATTCGAATATCGTTGTGAAAATTTCGATGATTTAAAAACAAAATGGGCAATTACTAAAGTTCATAGAACAATAGTGCTAAATAAACAAGGTGTAATTAAAAATGCGTTTACAAATTTATTCAATATAGATTTTGATAGTAATTTAAACTAATCTAAAAAGCTTTTAAACTTAAATCCATATTATAAACAGAATGGGTTAAAGCACCTGACGAAATGTAATTTACGCCACATTCTGCATATTGTCTGATAGTTGTTTCATTTATATTTCCAGAGGATTCCGTTAGACATTTTGAACCAATAATTTGAACCGCTTTTCGAGTGTCTTCATAATTGAAATTATCAATCAAAATTCGATAAATTCCATCGTTGGCCAAAATCTCTTCTACCTCTTGAATATTACGTGCTTCAACAATAATTTTTAAATCCAAATTTTTATTTGATAAATATTCTTTAGTTGTATTTATAGCTTTTGTAATACCACCAGAAAAATCTATATGATTGTCTTTGAGCATAATCATATCATACAATGCAAATCGGTGATTTTCACCTCCACCAATTTTAACAGCCCATTTTTCAGCTACTCTAAAACCTGGAGTAGTTTTTCGAGTATCTAAAATTTTTGTTTGAGTTCCTTCCAATAATTTCGCAAATTTATTTGTCTTTGTTGCAATAGCTGACATTCGTTGCATGGTATTCAACACAAGACGTTCAGCTTTTAAAATCGATTGAGAACTTCCTGAAACATGAAAAACAATGTCTCCAAAAACTACTTTTGATCCATCTTCTATAAATGTTTTTACAATCAAATCCTTGTCAACATAATTGAAAATCATTTTAGCTAAAACGACTCCAGCAATAATTCCTTCATCTTTTACCAAAAGTTTGGCATTCCCTTTTGCATCTTGTGGAACACAAGCTAATGAGCTGTGATCTCCATCACCAACATCTTCTCTAATTGCATTTTCAATTAAAAGTTGAATTTCATGCTTAAATTGTAATTCTGATATCATAATCTATTTATTTTTTAACCTAACCAACCTTCTCTATCTAAACTTCTATATTGAATAGCTTCAGCAATATGCTGTGCAGTTATACTTTTTGAATGTTCTAAATCAGCAATAGTTCTCGAAACTTTTAATATTCTATCATATGCTCTCGCTGATAAATTCAATCGCTCCATAGCTGTTTTTAGTAATTGTAAAGACATATCATCAAGTTCGCAATACGTTCGAATTTGTTTTGATGACATCTGAGCGTTATAATTTACAGTTTCAATCGTTTTAAAACGATCAGATTGAATTTCTCTTGCTTTAGTAACTCGAGCTCTAATTTCAGAACTGCTTTCAGCATTTTTAGTTTCTGTCAATTTTTCAAAAGGAACAGGTGTAACTTCAATGTGAATATCAATTCTATCTAATAATGGTCCTGAAATTTTACTCATATACCTGTTCATTTCGTTTGGAGAAGAACTTATTGGTGCATTAGGATCATTAAAATAACCACTCGGACTAGGATTCATACTTGCAACTAACATAAATGAAGACGGGTAGGTAATGGTAAATTTTGCTCTCGAAATTGTAACTTCTCTATCTTCTAAAGGTTGACGCATAACTTCTAAAACTTCCCGTTTAAATTCAGGTAGTTCATCTAAAAATAAAACACCATTATGTGCTAAAGAAATTTCTCCAGGTTGAGGATAACTTCCACCTCCTACTAATGAAACACTTGAAGCTGTGTGGTGTGGACTTCTAAAAGGTCTTTGATTCATTAAACCACTGTCCTTTACTTTACCTGCAACACTGTGAATTTTTGTGGTTTCTAATGCTTCACGTAATGTCATTGGAGGTAAAATACTGGGTAATCGTTTAGCTAACATGGTTTTTCCAGCTCCTGGAGGACCTATTAAAATAATGTTGTGGCCACCAGCAGCTGCTATTTCCATACACCTTTTTATACTTTCTTGTCCTTTGACATCACTAAAATCAAATTCAGGAAAATCGAGCGTTTTGTAGAATTCATTTCGAGTATCAATTATAGTTGGCTCTAATGTTCCTTTTCCTTCAAAAAAGGCAATTACTTCTTGTAGATTTTCAACACCATAAACATCTAATTCACTTACAATAGCAGCTTCCTTTACATTTTGTTTGGGTAAAAAGAAACCTTTAAACCCTTCTTCTTTTGCTTTTATTGCTATTGACAATGCCCCTTTAATAGGTTGAATTGTTCCATCTAAAGACAATTCGCCCATTATGACATAGTTACCAATTTCATTTGTATTTATTTGAGCGGAAGCAACCAAAATACCCATTGCTAAAGTCAAATCATAAGCTGAACCTTCTTTTCGTAAATCAGCAGGTGCCATATTGATTGTAATTTTCTTTCCAGGCATTGCAAATCCATTGTTCTTTAGGGCTGCAGCAATTCGGTAACTACTTTCTTTTATTGCATTATCAGGAAGACCAACTAAATGATATCCAATTCCTTTGTCCATATTTACTTCAACAGTAATAGTAGTTGCTTCAACACCAAAAACTGCACTTCCAAATACTTTGACTAACATTAGCTATTAAATTTGATGGAAAATTAATGAATTATGAATAATTACAAAATGTTTTAGTCTATAAATTGTAGTAAATATATAATTAATAGAATATTCAAAAACTTTCTATATAGAATTTCTACTTCAATTCGTTATTTTTTAGTTCATTGCTTTTTTTTAAAATTGCAGTTAGTTTTGCCTTTCGAGCTATAACAGCATCTTTTGCTTTTGCTTGGGCCTTATGTAATTTATCATTGTGTGTCTTAATATTTCTTTCGTTATTCCTTCCCATTTTGTATTAGTTTTTCAAGTTTTAAATAGCCAATATGTAACTCGTCATCGTTGGTTTTGGTTTCAGCATGCGATATTTTGAGTGCAAATTCGGTTCTATAATTTAAATCTAAAATATCTGAAATAGCATAGCAATCATCTATATCAACTCCAAATTTATCGTCAATATGAGAGCTTGCCCCTTTAAAAGTAGCTTCTTTATAAAAGGGTGTTTTTTTAGCATTTTGTATTGCCTCTGCTTTTGAATTTGCTACTGTAAGTATTTTATGATGTAATTCATCAAATTCATTTTGTTTATAGCCCCCCAAATTGATGAAAAAAAGTTGAGAATTTCTTTTTGTTACTTTGTTTCTGGGTATAACTTCAATTTTATATTGTTCAACTGAAGTAACTTCTCGCCAAACATCAATGTGGAATTTTCCTTTTGCCTCGGGCCAAAAAAGTTTCATTTGAGGAATTAAAGCTGCTAAAGTACTACCAATACCAAAAAAAATATCATGCTGTTCGGTTAATCTTCCTTTTGGTCTACTTCCTAATAGTACCATAAAGAGCTTATTTTGTTGTTCCATTTTTTACTTTAATTTCAATTTTTTACATTTCTTGAGTATAATAACTATAATCTTTCAATATTGTTCTTAAAAAATCAGCTTCGTTTCCAGACTGGTTTTTAATTCCTGTAACATTTTCTATTTTAATTCGAAGTTTTTTAATAGTTTCATAATCACCATTTGTTTGAGCTAAAAGAAAAGTTTCTTTTATTATGCGTATATCATTATCTGAAAGCTTTATTACCATTGGATAGTTTGGAACATAAGAACCGTCGATTTCTTCTAAAATGGTACTGTTTATAGTTATGTTGTTTTTTAAAGTAATAATGGCTGTTCCGGCCGCCATATCTCCTAATCTTTGGTTTTTGGAATTTAGAATTATAAAAATTAAGCCTATAGCACCTCCCATTAAATTATTTTCTACAATTCTAAACAACCAACGGATTAAATAATCTCCAAAACTAGCTTGGTAACCGTCTAGCTTTACAACTTTTATTTTTGTTATTTTTTTTCCAATAGTTTGTCCTTCAAAAATACTTTCTAAAACTAAAGAATAAATCAAAGCTGGCATAAAAAAAACCAAACAAATGGCCATTGCTGACCAATTATCCATTGAACTTAAAATTTTTGAAATACCTAACCAATAAAAAAAAATATAAAATATTACAATTACGTAGGCTAGTTTAATTAAAATATCCAGAAAACTAGCTAGTATTCGTTCTCCAACAGCAGCCGATTTAAAATTTATAGAAACATTTTGAGTAGTATTGATTGTTAATTCTGACATATTTTATATTTTAGCGTTCAATGAGAGAAATTGCATTCATAAAACAAAATAAAGAAAAATGGCTTGAATTTGAACAAGCTATTTTTGGTAAAACTAAAAAAAATCCTGATGATTTGGCTAATTTATACATTCAATTAGTGAATGATTTATCTTATGCACAAACTTATTATCCTAAAAGCAAGACTGTAGTTTACCTAAATTATTTAGCATCAAATATTTATCAAAGAATTTATAAAACAAAACGAACAGAGAGCAATCGATTAGTATATTTTTTTAAAACAGAAGTTCCCCTACTACTATATCAATATAAAAGGTATTTGTATTATGCTTTTATTTCGTTTTTTATAACTGTTATTATTGGTGTAATTTCTGCAAAATATGATAAAAATTTTGTTCGTTTAATTTTAAGTGACGGCTACGTTAACCAAACCTTGCAAAACATTAAAGAAGGAAATCCCGTTGCTATTTATAAGTCTGGAAGCAATTGGGGTAGTTTTATTGGTATTACGGTTAACAATTTATATGTTGGAATGACGTGTTATATTATGGGTATTTTTGGTGGTATCGGAACATTTTATTTTTCGCTTCAAAATGCAATTATGTTAGGTGCTTTTCAATATTTCTTTTTTGAACAAGGTGTTTTTTGGAAAAGCGTTAGAGGCATTTGGATTCATGGCTCAATGGAAATTTTTGGAATTATAATAGAAACTGCAGCTGGTTTTATTTTAGGAGCATCTATTTTGTTTCCACAAACCTATTCTCGTTTAAATTCTTTTAAAATTGGTTTCAAAAATAGTTTTAAAATTTTTTTAAGTACTTTTCCATTTACAATTGCTGCGGGATTTTTAGAAGGTTTCATTACCAGATATTCCATTGATATGCCAATTTGGTTAAGTAGTTTTATAATTCTAGGAACCTTAATTAGCATCTCATATTATTATTTATTCTATCCTAAATTAGTTTTTAATAAAAATTCAAATCATTAATTTATGTTTATTCTTTTCAGAAAACGAAATTTTAGCGACTATCTTTCAGACACTATTGGTTTTTTTAAAAAATTTGGGAAAGACTATTTTAAAAGTTATCTTACTATTAACGGTGGTTTTATATTAATTTTGATTGTACTACTCTATTTTGTTATTAAAATATATAGAGATGTAATTGTATCACAAATTGGAAATCCAAATCCTGATCCAACTTATATTAGTACCTACTTTAGTAACAACTTTTTTTGGGTCTTACCCCTTTTTGTTTTATTTGTAATTTTAGGAATGTTTTTATCCCTATTAAATGTTACATTTCCTGTTTTGTATTTACAAAATTACGAGAAAACAGGTGCTTCCCATTTTCCAATTCCCTCAATAATTGAAGCGTTAAAAAACAATATTTATAAAATGATACGCTTTATGATTGGGTTACTTTTTATAATAATGCCCTTGCTTATAGTTACTTTTGTAATAGTTATTCTACTCTGTTTTTTATTAATAGGAATTCCTTTGCTTTTCATAGTAATCCCTGCAAGTATTTCATGGATAACATTGAGTTATTGTCAATATATAATAAAAGAAGTATCTTTTTTTACAGCTCTAAGGAATGGGTTTAGTATGCTTCGACAACAATTTTGGTCAATTGTAGGAACAACATTAGTCTCGCTATTTATCATCCAAACTATTCAAGGAATAATTACTTTAATTCCCTATATTTTTTCAATTGCAATGGTATTTACATCAGGATCAAACAGCTCTCAAGTAGAAAAATTTGAATCATTGGGTATAGTTGTTTCTGGATTAATGATTGTTTCAGTTTTACTTAGTTATTTTTTAAATAATTTCTTTATAATTAATCAAGGGCTTATTTTTTATAGCTTGCGTGAAGAAAACGAAAACAATTCATCAAACAATTTAATAGATTTAATTGGAACAGAAAGTGAATAAAAAATTCCTAATTTTAATGTTTTGGTTAAGCTTTGCTTTAGTGTCAATGCCTTTTTATGCTGCATCTGAAAAAACTAAAATTCATTTTTCAGAAAAAGATATTAAAATTGACACAAGTACTATTGTTATACATAAATTACCCGTTGATTTTAAGAAAAAATACACTGACAAAGAATTTGTATATGAATTTAAATCTGCACAAAAAAATGCATGGGATCGTTTTAAAGAATGGTTAGCTTCAGTATTTAATAACATTTTTAATTTTACAGATTCTAAAGCTTCCATCCATTTTGTTGAGGTCATGCTTAAAATTATTGCATTTTTGATTGTGATTTTTGTTATTTATTTAATAACTAAAAGTATTCTAAATAAAGAAGGCCAATGGATTTTCGGAAAAAATTCTGATAAAAAAATTATAGATTATTCGGACATTGAAAAAAATATTCATATTGTTGATTTTAAAAAACTTGTTCAAACTACAATTCAAAATGGAGAAAATCGACTTTGTATTCGCTACTATTACCTTTGGGTGTTAAAAAGTATGGCTACTAAAAACATAATTGAATGGGATATTGAAAAAACAAATTCAGATTATTTATACGAAATTAATAACCAAGAGCTTAAAAACAGTTTTAGTTATTTGTCCTATTTGTATAATTACATCTGGTATGGTGAATTTGATTTGGACGAAGCAACTTTTGAAAAAGCAAAATTTGCATTTGAAAAAACATTAAAACACATTGGCAATGAATAAAACTTTTAAAATATACTTATTACTTTTGGTCGTTGTTTTTGGTGCCATTATTGTTATGGATTATAATAGTCCAAAACCTATTGATTGGACTCCCTCCTATTCTATAAATGATAAAATTCCTTATGGTTTGTATGTTTTTAACCAAGAACTTCCTAATTTTTTTAAAAATCAAAAAATCACACCAATTAGAAATACACCTTATGAATATTTTGGAGAAAAATATAATTATGATTCCTTGGTTAATAATTATAAAGTAAATGGTACTTTTATAAGTATAAATGAAAATTCAAGTCTAGACGAACAATCTGTAAATGAATTGTTTTCTTTTGTTAGTCATGGTAACACTGTTTTTTTAAGTGGCAAAATACTTCCAAATTCACTTTTAGATAGTTTGCATTTAAAAATGAACTCAGAATTTAAATTTAAAGATAGCATTTATAATTGGATTGCAAATTCAAAAGTAAGTTCTAAAAAGTACAAACTAATGGAGGGAGTTAGTAATAATTTTTTCTCTAAAATTGACACTCTAAACACTACCGTTTTAGGTTGTCAAAATGGTGATAGCACACGAATTAATTTTATAAAAGTACAATACCGAAACGGTTCATTTTTACTTCATACGCAACCCACAGCTTTTACCAATTTTCATTTACTCAAGAAAGATCATTTTGAATATGCTGAACAAGTCTTGTCATATTTACCTAAAACTGATTTGTTTTGGTACACTAAAAATCAAAATGGAGCGCTTATTTCCGATTCACCCATGCGATATATCTTAAGCCAACCTGCTCTTAAATGGGCTTGGTATCTTTTTTTAATTGGTATGGTAATTTTTATTTTGTTTAATGCTAAACGTAAACAACGCATTGTACCAATTGTTGAACCCTTAACAAATACAACTGTTGCTTTTACCAAAACAATTGGAAACTTGTATTATCAAGAAGGCGATCATGATACAATAATTACGAAAAAGATTATTTTTTTTCTTGAAAAAATCAGAAATGACTATTTATTAGATACTACATATTTAAATGAGGATTTCATTAAAAAATTACATTTAAAATCCGGTAAAGATTTAGCTGCTATTCAAAAAGCAGTTTTTTTAATCAATACACACAGAAGAAGTCCACACAATAGTATTGAAGCAGATTTAATTGCAATAAATAATGCAATAGAAAAATTAGAATTGGAATAAGAATTTAAAATACACTTCTTAACTTTTATACTATCATTGAAAATAAAATTTACTACTTCTGAAGGATTATGATTGTAATTCCTTAAGTTTTGCATATTTGATAAAACTTGCATATGCCGAAATAATACTCCAAACAAATCCTTGGTAACCGTTTAGGAAATTTCGTTGAAAAAAATATACTCTAAAAAATTCAAATGGAAACTTTATTAATGGCTTACTTTTAGAAGCTACTTTTCCTTGTTCATGCAAAAATTCACCACTTAAAAGAGCATAATTGATACTTTTTTTTGCGGCTGTTGCCAAATCGAAAACCGTGTAATGAAGCATTTCATTTTTAAAACAGCCTATTTTTCCTGATACAATAATCGTTTCATGGATCTTATTTTTTGAAAAATGACCATCGTTTTTGTTGAAAAATCGCAGTATTGGTTTTTTGTTTTCGCTACCGTATTTAAAAATTTTATGCAAAAAAACATGAGTTCTAGGAATTTTATAGCCTGAATAGGTTGGGGAAAAATTTTGAATTTCTTGAATTAATGTATCAGATAAAACTTCATCAGCATCTAAAGACAGTACCCAGTTGTTTGAAGTTTGGTCTAATGCAAATTGTTTTTGAATACCAAAATTTTCAAATTTATTGTAGATCACTTTTGCGCCAAATTTCTCGCAAATGGAAACCGTTTGATCGGTGCTTCCAGAATCAACTACTAGAATTTCATCAGCCCAAGTAAGTTTTTCTAAACAGCTACTAATTACTTTTTCTTCGTTAAAAGTGATAATGAAAACTGAAATTTTATTTCGCATAAATAAAAGGTTTTACTTTAAAGTATCCAATCCGTTTATAATATAAGTAATTTTATTTTTTTTGTTGAAATTTCTTATGTTTTGATTTTTTTGCCACGTTTCTTTTGATTCATAACTTCTTGAATGATCTAGATGCAGGCAAACTGCTGTGTATCTGATTTGTTTAGAAAGCAAACCTAAATTAAACAATCTTTCACCCATTTCTCTATCTAAACCACCATATTGCATATCGTGATTGTATCCATTAATTGCAATAATATCCGTTTTCCAACCTGAGGAATTATGCCCATTCCAAGACTTTTTTGTAGGAGTTATCCAATTCATAAAATTAGCAACAAACTGTATTTTGGTTAATTTTAAAACTTTAAATGAAGTTTTTAATCCCTTTTTTTTCAACCAATTATAATTAAAACAATATTGATTTTGAATATCTGATATTGTTATTGCTTTTGACGTTGCCATAGGTAATTTAAAGTACCCTCCCGAAAGAAAATAGCCTTCTTCCCTATTTTTTATATGAATAGCAACAAAATCGTTTCTTGGAATACAGTCGCCATCTGTAAAAATCATATAATCAGATTGCGCTTTTAAAATAGCTTTATTCAAAATTAGTGTTTTTTGAAAACCATTATCTTCTTGCCAAACATAAACTATTGGATATTTAAAAGAAGATGAAAAACCATCCACTATTTGTTTGGTTAAGGGTTTCGATCCATCGTCGGCAATAACAATTTCAAAATCTTTTTCAGTTTGAACAACAAATCCTGTAAGGACTTTTTGTAGCCATTCCTCAGCATTGTAAGTTGAAATTATTATGGAAGCTTTCATTTAAACGATTCAGTTTGGAAAATTAATGAATTTATTGAATTAGTTCTTCCAAAACATTACTTTCTTTTTTAATTTTTGTTTTCTGATAAATCGGAATTGAAATTCTTGTGTGTATTGCCAAAGTGTATTGAAAACAGTAGCTTCTGCTATTCCACTAAGTTTAGCGTATTCGTTGCTAATTACTTGAATCATCTCTTTGCTAGGTGAAATTCGGGATAAATTTTTCATTCTGTGTTTAAAGCTCATTTCTTTATGAAAATTCATTCGATTCAAATCTACAAGAAAATAAGAAAATGTGCCTTCTTTAGTTTTTTTGATTAGAGTATTACCAGGTGAATGATCTAAAAATTCAATTCCTCTTTCGTGCATTTTAAATGTAAATTGAGCTATACCTCTTAGAACAGGTTCTAAATCTGGATTTGAATCGTCGCCAAAGAAATTTTTAAACACATAGTCTGGGACAAGATTTTCACTAATGTAATAGCTTTCTTTCAGAAATAAACTATTAAAATTTTCAAAATAAGCAATTGGATTAGGAGTACCAATTCCGTTTTCAAGAAGTAATTTTGCATTTTCAAAAGACCTCCTAGCTTTTGATTTTCTAAAGAAACGATATATAAATCCGTTGATTAAAATTGGAATTCTAAAAGATTTAATTGCAATTTCTTGACCTTGATAAGGAAAAACTTTAATTAAATTTCGTTTACCCGCAACCAATACATGCCCTTGCTTTTCAAAATTATCAAGGATTAATTTCAAATTTTCATCCATTATTTAGTTTGTATAATTGGTTGCTTAAATTCGGACTCAAATTTTTCTGTTAGCATTTGATATACTATTACAAACCAAATGATGATACACGGTATTGCTTTTAACGAATAGGGACGCACATAGTTTACAACAAATGATTCTGGAAAAAAGTCTGTGTGTGAAAAACTTGTCAAAATCATTGCAAAAATCATAAGTCCATTTACCCATTTCTTTTTAGGAACCGATTGTAAAACATACCAAATTGAAACTCCTACAAAAGCAATTATATAAGTTGGAGATTCTGAACCCGAGCTAAAAATAACTGTAAAAATGAGAACCGAAGCGAGCAAAAGCAATTGAAATTTTTTATTTGAATAAGCACTAATTCTTAAATAAGGTAAGCCAAACAAAAGTAAACCTCCAATTAAAAATGGGGTATTAGGAATAGTAGCATTATTAGTAAACCTTCTGACCACTCCCATAATTGAAAAGTCCTGATAAGAACCAAGTTCAACATTAGTGCCGTTTTTAACAATCAATCTGTTAAACCATTCAACATATCGCTCAATAATGTATTCAGGAGAGGAAAGTAACATTGGTGCAACAAAAAAAACTAGGCTCCAGAATACTAATGAAAAAATAAATTTAGGTTTGTTTTTTGAAAAAAAGAAAAATGCCAATCCCACAATCCCATACAATTTAATAAAAGTACCCAAAGCAATAAGCATTGCCGACCAAAAATCTTGTTTTTTATCTATAAAAACATACGACATTACAATAATAAATACCATAAGAGCATTGACTTGAAAACTCTGTGCAGCAATTAAATACTCGTTGAAACACAACCAAAGTACAATTACAATCTGAATTTCTTTCAATGGTAGTTTGTGTATCGCCCAAAGAATTAAACCCGTTGTAACTAAACTCCATAAAATTAAACCTAAATAATCTGGTAAAAGCGCAAAAGGACCTATTACCATACTAAAAATAGGACCATAATGATTTCTGTCAAAATACTCCAATGGATATTCGGTATACAAAGGTGTTTTATGTACAACATGCCAAAAAACGTTTTTGTAAATCAAATAGTTGTTGTATTTATCTCTTAAAAATTTAGGTAGAATAGCTACTAAAGTTGCTATTATCCAAAGAACTGTAACATTTTTTTTACTTTTAAAAAATGATTTGTTAAAAAAAGTAGAGATACTTTGTAGCATATTAGATTGAATAGATTTCAAAAAGAGCTTCGTTTAATTATGAGTTGACAAATTTATTAATTATTTTTGTATTTACTAAGATAAACTTATGTCGTTCAATCATCCCATTTCAAGTTGCTCTAAAGCGCTCATTTCAGAAGCTAAATTTTCAATATTGATTCCGTCTTGGAACAATCTTGAGTTATTAAAAATATGTATTTCAAGTATTAAAAAAAATTCAAGCTTTAAACATCAAATAATAATACACATTAACCAAGGCACAGATGGAACATTAGAGTGGGTAAAAAATAATGACTTAGATTATACACTTAGTTCAGAAAATGTAGGCGTTTGCTATGCAATGAATGCAATGGCAAAACTTGTAAAAACAGATTACATTCTTTACCTAAATGATGATATGTATGTTTGTCCAAAATGGGATTTCTATTTATTTGAAGCAATTGAAAAGCAAAAAGACGACTATTTCTATTTTTCAGGTACTATGATTGAACCAACGTTTACGGGCAATAAGTGTGTATTGGCACCTCATAATTTTGGAGTTACAACAGATACATTCAATGAAAATGAATTGCTGAATTTTGTAAAATCAGCTTCAAAGTCCGACTGGTTTGGCGCTTCATGGCCTCCTTCAATTGTTCATAAAAACCTTTGGGATAAAGTTGGTGGATACAGTGTAGAATATTCACCAGGTTTTGGCTCAGATCCTGATTTTAGTATGAAATTATGGCAAGCAGGTGTTCGGAATTTTAAAGGAATTGGAAAAAGTTTGGTCTATCATTTTCAATCTAAAAGCACAGGAAGGGTTACTAAAAATAATGGTAGAAAAACATTTGCTGTAAAATGGGGAATTCCTTCGAGTTATTTTTATAAAAACATATTGAAATTAGGTGTCCAACACAACGAAACAAAATTGACAATAAACAAAAACGCAGCTTATTGGACAGCAAGACTGAAAGCAAAATGGATAGCCTTAAAGTAAGCACTGAAAATGGAAAATAAATTAAAAATTTGTTTAATTAGTTTTGATAATTGGAGTTACGATAAAGAAATCATTAAAGCATTATCAAAAAAAAATATTATTGCAACACACATTAATATTGGTGCATTCAAACATAAAAATACTTACGAGCGGATTAGTAACACATTTTCAAAAATAGTTTTAAATACAAATCCAAAAGTTAAAAAAAGACAAGATTTTATTATCAATACCTTAAAAAGCATAGGAAAACAGGATCAAATTTTGGTTTTAAATCCTGATTTAATTGAATCAGAATGCCATCTTGAAATAAAAAATCATACTTCCCGTTACATCGCTTATTTATATGATAGTGTTGCTAGAAGTATAAATCCAATAGAGCATTTACTTCATAATTTTTTTGATGACATATATTCTTTCGATAATTTTGATGTTGAAAAATATGGCTTTAAAAAAATAACAAATTATAATTATTTAGAATTAGAAAATACAATTTTTTCAAAAAAGCAATTTAAAATAATGACAATTGCTTCATTTGATAAACGCTTCCCTTTGTTAAACGAAATAGCCAATCAAGTAACCGAATTAGGTTTTGAATTTCAATTTATATGTATTAGCAAAAACATTTCCTATAAACTTTTAAAATACAGATTGAACTGTTTCAAAAACAAACAGAAAAGTAATATAAATTCTAAAATTCAATTCCAATCTACTAAAATCCCTTTACATCAATTAAAAAAATATTACGACAATACTGAAATAATTTTGGATTTAGTACAAGGAAATCAAACAGGTTTGAGTTTTAGAGTTTTTGAAGCAATGGCACTTCAAAAGAAATTAATTACAGACAATAAAGCTATTCGAAATTATCCTTTCTATAATCCAAATAACATTTTAATTTTAGATTCAAAAGAAATTATTTTAAATTCGGATTTTTTCAAAACAAAATATGAACCACTTACGAAAGAAATTTATAATGAATTTACAATTGCTAATTGGATAACTCAACTATTTAATTTATGAAAATATCTGTAGCAATGTGTACTTTTAATGGTGCTAAATTTTTAAAAGAACAAATAGATTCTATTTTAAACCAAACATTAAAAGTAGATGAAATAATTATTTGTGATGATGGCTCTGCTGATGATACGCTTTCAATAGTAACATCTTATCATAATTTATATCCTAATTTATTCAAATTCTTTAAAAATGAAAACAATTTAAGAAGCAATAAAAATTTTGAAAAAGCGATTACAATTTGTGATGGAGATTTTATTTTTTTAGCTGATCAAGATGATGTTTGGAATGAATCAAAAGTAGAAAACACCATTAGTTTTTTTAATCAACACACTTCAATAGAAGGCGTTTTTTCAAATGCTTCTTTAATTGACGAAAATGGAAATTTATTAACGGATTCTTCTCTTTGGGATAATATTATTTATGATGAAAACAAATTAAATGACTATACTGAAATTGAAAAATACATTACTTCTGCACATAGTATTGTTACAGGTGCAACATTTTGTTTTAAAAAAAATTGTAAAGAATTTATTTTTCCATTTCCTACTATTGAATTATTTTTTCATGACGAATGGATTTCATTATTGCTTTCAAAAAGAAAAACGCTAGCTTCTAATCCTCAAAAACTTATATCCTATAGAATTCATAATTCGCAACAAGTTGGATTGAATAAAAGTAAAACACTAATTAAAAAAAATAACATAGTAAACTATGTATTTAAAACCAAATCGAACTTTAGTTTTATAGAATTATATAAAATAAGAAAAAACTTTATCAGAGTGGTTTCAAAATTTAGAAATTTAGAAAAAAATTATTCCGGAAAGTTTATTATTGATATAAATGAGATTATTCAAAAAAACATAGAATCTATAAAATTAATTAATAATGAAATGAAAAAATCAAACTTTATTTTATATTTTCTATGTAAGAATTTAAATAATAACATAAAAAAATTAAAATGACTTTAAGCGTAGTAATGATTACTTATAATCATGAACATTATATAAGACAGGCCATTGAAAGTATTCTTAATCAAAAAACAAACTTTGAATTTGAACTACTAATTTCCAATGACAATTCCCCTGATAATACCGATTATGTGATAACTGAAATTATAAAATCTCATCCAAAATCAGGCTGTATAAAATACACTAGCAATATCATAAATGTTGGGATGATGCCCAATTTTGCCACTACTTTAAACAAATGTAAGGGTAAATATGTTGCACTTTGCGAGGGTGATGATTATTGGACAGATGAATACAAACTTCAAAAACAAGTTGATTTTTTAGAAGCCAATAAAGATTATGCAATTTGTTTTCACTATGTTGGAATTGATAAAAATAATGTAGTTGAAAAAGATACTATTACAAAAAAAACAAATAGTACAACTGCTATTGAAGATTTATCCGAGGGAAATTATATACATACCTGCTCAGTCGTATATAGAAATCGATTATTTGAAAAATTTCCAGACTATTTTATGATAGCACCAGTTGGGGATTATTTTCTGCACATGTTAAACAGTAGATTTGGCAAAATTTATTGTATTCAAGAAATAATGGCAAATTATCGAGTACACGATACCTCCTATTGGTCGTCAAAACAACAAATTGAGCGCGAAAAAATTTGGATTGATTTTATTGAAAATATTAAAGTAAATTTTGAAGAAAAAATACAAAAAATACTTGCTAATCAAATTTATATTATTCAAAAAAGAAAATACAAAGGGTTAAAAAAAATAATATTTAAAACAAATCATTTATTTAAAAACATTTTATCTAAATAGCTGAATCATATATTGTTTTCATTTTTTTGACAAAAACCTCATTTCCAAATTTTTCGACTATTTCTTTAGCAATTTGTTCCGAATTAAATTGAATTTCATTATTTAACATTTTTAAAATTAATTCCGCTAATTTTTCAAAATCTTTAATTGGAATAATTAATCCATTTGTTTCATTTAAAAATTCGTTTACACCTCCGGATTGAGTAGCAATTACAGGTGTCCCAACCGAAAGAGATTCTAAGGCAGAAATCCCAAAAGTTTCACAAAGACTGGTAGTTACAAATAAATTTGATTGCTGTAATGCTATTTTAATTTCATCTTTTGAAGCTTTTTTCAAAACTTCAATTTTAATATTTTTAAAATTAAAACTTGTAATTAAATCTTTTACTTCAACTTCAAAATCGCCACCCCAACTATCATAACCTAACCATTTAAAATTAATTGGTTTACTATCAATCGAATCAATAATTTTTAAAGCTTTTAATAATGTAATTTGGTCTTTAACTGGTGTATATGCTCCAATTGTTATTATATTAAAATAATCCGTTGAACTTTTACTCTTAAAATCAAAAAAATTAGTATCAAAAGAATTGCCTACATTTAAAAAATCATAAAAGAAACCATTACTTGCAAATTGTCTTATTAAATCATTACTTACAACTAAATTTTTCTTTGATTTTTTTAAAATAATATCAAGTAACTTAACGTTTTTTTTATTTATATTTTTTAGCGTGAATTGATTATGTTCAGTAATTAAATAAGGTGTTTTAGTTATTTTATATAGTTTATACGACCAAAATGACGCGTAAAATAAACTCTGTGCATGAATTAAATCGATTTTAATTGTATTTCTTTTGAAGTATTTAATTAAAATTAATAAAGAATATTTTTCTAATGCACTTTTCAAAAAAAATCTTTTAAACATCCTTATTTCAGGATAATAAAAATATAGAATTGTAATTTTATCATTGTAGAAAAAATTTTCAATTTTAAATAGACGAGGAAATAATTTTAAATTTTTAAATTGTATTGCAATTGGCTTGAAATTTATTAATGTAAAATTAAAATTATCGCTTAGCTGATTTGCCTGATCTATAAAAAAACTACCTATTCCTGATTTATGGTCAAGCCAGGAGCAAATCATTAGTATATTTTTTTTATTATTTAAATTCATGAATTAAATTTAGAAAACAAATGTATAAATATTAACCCCATTAATTTAAAATATTAATGAGGATAATTACAATGAAGTATTAAAAAACCATATTTTTGTAAAAATATAATTACTTTATGATAAATGTTACCAAAACGTTTCTTCCTCCACAAGAAGAGTATAATGATTTAGTAAAAAGAGCTTGGGACAAAATTTGGCTTACTAATCGTGGTGAACTTACATTAGAACTAGAATCAAAGCTTAAAAATTATCTGAATATTGATAATATTATTATTACTAATAACGGAACAATTCCATTACAAATTGCTTTAAAATTATATGGTAATTGTGGCGAAATTATTACAACTCCTTTTTCTTATGTAGCTACATCCGCAGCAATAGTTTGGGAAAATTGTAAACCTGTATTTGTTGACATTCATCCTGAATATTTAACTATTGATGAAACAAAAATTGAACAAGCTGTAACATCTAAAACAACAGCCATTTTAGCCACTCATGTTTTTGGAAATCCGTGTAATGTTACTATTATTGAAGAAATTGCAAAAAAACACAACTTAAAAGTAATTTATGATGCTGCACATTGTTTTGGTGTGAATTACAATGGTACTTCCATTTTTAATTATGGAGATGTAAGTACTTGTAGCTTTCATGCTACTAAAATTTTTCATACTGGTGAAGGTGGAGCAATGTTTTGTAAAGATACGGAAACCTATAATAAGCTTTTTTATAGTCATAATTTTGGACATAATGGTCCTTTGGATTTTCATGGATTAGGTATAAATGCTAAAATATCTGAATTACAAGCCGCAATGGGACTCGCTGTTTTTCCTCATATGGATTTTATCATTAATGAAAGGAAAAAAGTTGTTTCTTATTATAACAACCATCTTGATTTTACAAAACTACATAAAATAAAAATTAGAGAAAAAACAGATTGGAATTATAGCTATTATCCAATTATTTTTGAGAGTGAGAAAACACTTTTGCGAGTTCAAGAAGCTTTAGCAAAACAAGAAATATTCCCTAGACGCTATTTTTATCCTTCATTGAACACAATAGAATACATTAATGGATTAGAAATGCCTATTTCAGAATCGATTTCTTCAAGAATATTGTGTTTGCCTCTCTATGTTGGTTTAACAATTAATGATTTAGAGCATGTTCAAAAAATTATTACTTCTAACTTATGATAATTATTGGTGCAAAAGGTCATGCTAAGGAGATTTTTGATTGTATTGATATTGTAAATTACAATTCACTCTATTTTTTTGATAATGTTAACATAGATATCGGTGAATCTTTGTTCGATTATGAAATTTTAAAAAACTTTGAATCTGTTAAAAAAGTATTGGAAAATGATCCTAACTTTATAATTGGAATTGGTGGTGTAATACATCGATTTAATTTGAATAATATTTTTACAGCGCTAAATGGATGTCCAAGTTCATTAATTTCAAAAAATTCTCAAATTAGTAACAATTGTTCACTAGGAACTGGATTAAATATTATGCCTTTTGTAAGTGTTTTTGCTGGAGTAAGTATCGAAGATGGAAGTTTAATAAATTCTCAAGCTAGTATTCACCATGATAGTAAAATAGGAAAATTTGTTGAGATTTCTCCAGGAGCTAGAATATTAGGCAACTGTATAATTGGAGATTTTACTACTATTGGTACAAATGCTGTCATACTTCCAAAGGTAAAAGTTGGAAAAAATGTAATTATCGGTGCAGGTTCTGTTGTTACAAAAGACATTCCAGATAATTGTTTAGTTGTTGGAGTTCCAGCAGTTATAAAAAAGAAACTTGAACCTTTAAATTTATGAATTCTGAAATCCACAATGCCTTCGAGGTAATAAAAAACGGCGGTATCATTTTATATCCAACCGATACGGTTTGGGGGATTGGTTGTGATGCTACAAATGCAGAAGCTGTTGCCAAAATATATGAACTCAAACAACGAGCAGAATCGCAAAGCATGATTGTTTTGATGAATGGCGAAAAAATGATGTACAACGTCTTTAAAGACATTCCCGAAGTGGCTTGGCAAATCATAGATTTATCGGAAAAACCAACTACAATTATTTTAGACAATCCAAGAAATATAGCTCCAAATCTGATTTCCCAAGACAAATCTCTGGGAATTAGAATTGTAAAAGAACCTTTTTGTTTCAAATTAATGGAAAAAATGAGAAAACCATTAGTTTCAACTTCTGCTAATATTTCAGGGCAACCTACACCAATTGCTTTCAAAGACATTAGTCCAGAAATTATAAAAGGTGTAGATTATGTTGTAAATTTGCACCACGATAAAATTGCCGGAAAACCATCAACAATTATAAAATTGACGAATGATTCGCAGGTGAAAGTGATTCGTAAGTAGTTTTTATAGCCACAGATTCACAGATTTTCAAAAATATTTTTAAATCTGCAGCAAAAAATTCGAAGCATATCTTCGAGGAATTAAACTTAAAGAGTTTGAATTAAATAATTACAAATGCCAGACTATTTATACGAAGAAGATACTTATAAAATTATTGGGGCTTTAATTGAAGTTCACAAAAATCTCGGTAAAGGGTTCTCAGAAATTGTTTATAAAGATGCATTTGAATATGAGTTGAAAAAAATTAATTTTTCTTTTGAAAGAGAAAAAGAGTATTTAGTCCATTATAAAGATATTATTTTAAATCATAAATTTTATGCAGATTTTGTTGTGTTGGATAAAATTATAATTGAAATTAAGTCAACTGAAGCAATACACGAAAAGCATATTTCACAATGCTTAAACTACTTGCACGTTTCAGGACATAGACTCGCTATTTTAGTAAATTTCAACAAAACTTCTCTTGAATACAAAAGAATTATTAAATAATTTTTTAAAAAAATCAGTGAATCAGTGGCTACAATAAAAATAAACTACATCGAAGCTTTAAACAATAAAATTTTTGAAATAATTTCCAAGGCAACCCAAGAGCTTAACGTTGAGAGTTATGTTATTGGAGGATTTGTCCGGGATTTATTAATAGGTCGAGATGCTAAAAAAGACATCGACATTGTTGCTGTTGGTAGCGGAATTGAACTCGCTCTAAAAGTATCAGAATTACTTCCAAACAAACCAAAAATACAGGTTTTTAAAACGTATGGAACTGCCATGCTTCGTTTTGAAGATACCGAAATTGAGTTTGTTGGCGCCAGAAAAGAATCTTATAACTTTGAAAGTCGCAATCCAGTAGTTGAAAACGGAACACTTGAAGATGATCAAAATCGTCGTGATTTCACAATAAATGCGTTGGCTTTGTCATTAAACACGGCTAATTTCGGAGCGCTTTCCGACCCTTTTAATGGTTTAGAAGATTTGAAAAACAAAATCATCAAAACACCACTTGACCCAGACATTACATTTTCTGATGATCCTTTGCGAATGCTTAGAGCCATTCGATTTGCCAATCAATTGAATTTTGAAATTGAAGAAAAGTCTTTGCAATCCATAACCAAAAACGCTAGTCGAATTTCAATTATTTCTGGCGAGAGAATTGTCGATGAGTTGAATAAAATTCTAGCAACAGATAAGCCTTCGATTGGTTTTTTACTGCTTTTTCAAACAGGGCTTTTAGAGATACTTTTACCCGAATTAACTGCTTTAAATCAGGTGGAAGAAATAGAAGGACATACACATAAAAATAATTTTTATCACACCTTGGAAGTTGTTGATAATATTTGTCCAAATACTGATGATGTATGGTTGCGCTGGTCAGCATTACTGCATGACATTGGAAAAGCACCAACAAAACGCTTTAATAAAAAGCAAGGTTGGACCTTTCATGGACACGAGTTTTTAGGTAGTAAAATGGCTAAGAAAATATTCGAAAGATTGCACATGCCTTTAAACCATAAAATGAAATTTGTTCAAAAAATGGTCATGATGAGTTCACGACCAATAGTATTATCACAAGATTTAGTTACTGATTCGGCCGTACGTCGATTGGTTTTTGACGCTGGAGAAGATGTTGAAAGTTTAATGACTTTGTGTGAAGCAGACATCACAACCAAAAACCCAAATAAATTTAAAAAATACCATAATAATTTTGAGATAGTTCGAAAGAAAATCGTTGAAGTCGAGGAGCGGGATCATGTTCGTAATTTTCAGCCACCCATTTCAGGCGAAGAAATCATGGAAATTTTTAATTTAAAACCCTCCCGTGAAATCGGAATTTTAAAAGAAGCGGTTAAAGAAGCTATAATGGAAGGTGAAATTCCTAATGAATATCTGGCTGCTTTTGATTTTGTATTGAAAAGAGGTGAGAAATTAGGCTTACAAAAAAACTAAATTAGAACAATAGATTAACTTTTGTTGAAGTAATTACTACCATTTTCAAACTATTTTTGCACTATTAATAAACTTTTTTTAATGAAAAACGAAAATAAATCCATTATAATTTGGCTCCTTTCAGGTTGTATTTTAGTATTTGTAATGGTAGTTGTAGGTGGTATCACACGACTTACTAGCTCTGGTTTATCCATGACGGATTGGCATTTACTCACTGATACTTTGCCTCCATTATCCGAGTCTTCTTGGCAACAGAATTTTGAAGCCTATAAACAGTTTCCTGAATATCAAAAAATTAATAAATATACTCATTTCAATCTTGAAGATTATAAATTTATTTATTTTTGGGAGTGGTTTCATCGGTTTATAGCTCGTATTTTAGGAATTGTTTTTTTAATCCCATTTGTCTATTTTTTAATAAAAAAGAAATTAGATGAACCTACAATAAAAAAAGGATTTATATTGTTAGGAATGGGAGCTTTGCAAGGATTTTTTGGGTGGTTTATGGTAAAAAGCGGACTTATAAACAATCCAGATGTCAGTCATTTTAGATTGGCATTACATTTAACTTTTGCGTTTATTACATTTGCGTATACTCTTTGGGTAGCTTTAGATTTAATTTATCCAATTAAAGGGAATGTAATAGTTCCATTAAAAAGAATAGCGGAAATAGCTATTGTAATAGTTTTGTTTCAAATTGTTTATGGAGGATTTGTTGCTGGTTTAGATGCTGGATTTATTCATAATCATTGGCCATTGATGAGTGATGGTCAGTTTTTTCATGAAAGTATTGTATTAGAAAAAAATACTTGGATCGAACGTTTTACGGAAGGAAAAAGCGGTGTTCAATTTGTACATAGAACTACAGCATATTTAGTAGTAGTAGTAATTTTGATTTTATTTTTTAAAGCAAAAAAACACAATTTGTCAAACGAACAAAAAATAGGATTAAACGGATTAGTTTTCGTTGTAGGAATACAATTCTTACTTGGTGTATTAACCTTACTTTACGGTGTACCATTATGGTTAGGAGTAATGCACCAAGCAGTAGCTTTCTTTTTACTAGCTACTACAACTTTTGTACTTCATCGACTTTCTAAATAATATTAAAGAATAGCTGTCTAAAATCCTCAATTTTAACTTTATTTAATGTCAAAACTTACCGCAGATTATAGATTTTTAGACTTGTCAGATTATGGAAGATCTTTTGGTAGGTTTTTAGCAAATCAATTAAAAAATACTCGAGTTTCACCAATTCATGTTACACTTCTTTTTGGAATCAGTGGCTTAATAGCTATTTATTGCATTCTTAATACTTATTACTATTGCGCTTCATTTTTTATCATTTTAAAATCTGGAATTGATGCTGCTGATGGTGAATTAGCTCGATTAAAAAAAACACCATCTTATACAGGTAGGTATTTAGATAGTGTTTTTGATTTAGTTTTGAATTTTTTCTTTTTAGGAGCAATATTTTGGGTTACAAATGCAACTATAAGTGTAACTATTTTAGCTTTTTTTTCAATTCAACTTCAAGGAACATTATACAACTATTACTATGTAATTCTCAGAACAAAATCTATTGGTGGTGATTCAACAAGTAAAATATTTGAATATAAAGTTCCAAAAGCTTTACCTGGAGAAACTCAAAGAAGTGTTGCAATTCTGTTTTCAATCTATACTATTGTTTACGGAATTTTTGACAAAATTATCCATTTAATGGATCCTAATGCATACAAATCAAATTGGTATCCTAAATGGTTTATGACATTTTTATCAATATACGGTTTAGGATTTCAGTTACTCATTATAGCAGTAATGCTTTCTTTTAACTACATTAATTACATACTTCCTTTTTTCATTTATTACTCATTGTTTATAGTAATTTTAATAGCAATTAGGAAGTTTTTTTTAAAATAAGATCAAATTTATATTAAACAATAGAATATTATTTTCTTTAGAATAAATACAAAGAAGAGGCTGACTCAAAATAAAAATTGAGTCAGCCTCTTCCATTTCATTGCTTAAAAAAAATTGTTAATTAAGAAATGTTATTTTTTTACTTGTTAATTAGTAATTTAGAAGTAAAACTGTCTTTTGTTGAAGAAACTTTTACAAAATATGTACCGTTATAAAGTGTATCTGTATCTACAGCACACATGGTAGTCCCTTGAAAAATAGTCCCCGTTTTTACGATTTGACCTAATTCATTAAAAATTTCAACTTTCAAATTTTCTTCAGCAAAATCAGTTTGAATAGTAATAAAACTTGCTGAAGGGTTTGGATACACTACAATATTAGATTTAGCTAAAGAAAAAGTATCATTTTTTAAAAAAGTTGAAGTGGTTTCAGAAACTGTAGTTACTTTACCACCCGTTACATTGCCATAGAAAGTTGGTCCAACTACGTATGGATAAGCGGAATTAAGATTTTCATTTACTGTTGCAAAATAACAATAAATTCCGTTTGGATATTCAGGTGTAATACAAAATCTGCCGTTGTGTACATCTAAATACGTTGGATCTGTTGGATGTGAAACAAATTCGTAATCTTCTCTAAAATAACCATTAAAGTATGTTGTACTTACTGCAGGGCCATTAGTTCTAGTAGTTTGGGTTTTCAATTGATAACTAGACTTCATTCTACTTATTCCTCCTGTTCCATCTACATTTGTATAACCAAAAGCTCCATAAATAGGAAAACCATCGTAGGCAAAACCAATTAATGGTGAGTGTTGTGTAGTATTCATAGTGTAAAGCCCTTCAGAATCGTAGGTATTACAAATTGTTGAAACCAAATTTAAATCGTACTTGAAAGCACTCGGATTTTGATGATGATGGTAATTAGTACCTGCTGGATGTCCCTTAGCGCAATCAAAGCCTAACTTTTCTGCAGGAATAGCATCTCTATTCCAAGCTTGTGTTGTTCCCGGTCCTCCGGGGCAAGTTGGATTTCCTGGACCGCCACAAAGTGCACTAGTTGTATTGTTCCAAGCTACACCATCTCTATAATCAAATAAAGATACACCATTAATAAAAACTCCAATATTTCCAGCAGTTGTTGCAGTTGCAGTTCCTGTATTTTGAGTTGGATTTAAAGGAAATTTATAAATGGCATTTTGATTTCCAGCATTGTTTGGATTTCCATCTCCAGAAAAGATGCCTACTGGATAGGCAGGAATTCCAGTTGCATTAACATAAACCCAACTTGTAGAATATCTTACTTGCTGACAATTTACTAAAATATTGTTCGTAATTGGTGTGGAATTTCCTGATGTATAATATGTTCCATTTACAGTTGTGTTCTGTAACCATTTTGTAATAACTGGATTGGATTGAGAAAATACACTTGAAACAACTAGAATAAATAAAAAATAAACCTTTTTCATATTTTTAGGAATTTGATTAATAAACAAATTAATTAATTTTTAGACGACAACTTATCAAAATTCATTCGCAACATTATAAAAATTAGTTGGAAAAAGAAAATCTTTTATTAAAAAGGAATTCTTTATCTGTTAACGTTTTTAAAAATGCAACTAACTCTACCCTTTCGTTATCTGATAAATTTAATGGTTGTTGCAGTTCTTCTGAAAGGGTTTTACTGAAAACTATTCCTGAATTGTAGTGTTTTATAACTTGATTTAAATTTTTAAAACGACCATCGTGCATGTAAGGAAAAGTAAATTCAATGTTTCGTAAAGTTGGAACTTTAAATAATAAAGAATCTTTGGGATTGTTTGTAATTCTCATTCTACCATAGTCGTTTAACGTTATATCAACTGATAATCCATTATTTTTAAATTCATTTGAACTAAACAACGGTTCCTTATGACAAGTATTGCAATGTTTTTTAAAAATATTATAGCCTTTTTGTTCCATTTCTGAAAACTGTTCTTCATTGTTTACAACTTTATCGTATTTAGAATTTGTAGTTTTTAAGGAAACTATGAATTGTGCTATTGCCTTTAGGGTAAGCTGACCTGTAATTTTATTTGTTTGAAATGCTTTATAAAATAATGATTTATAAACCTCATTTTGGTTTAATTTAGCAACAACATGCGGGAAATTCTCATCCATTTCATCATGATTCACTATTGGAGCAAGGGGTTGCATTTCAAGGTTAGTAATTGCTCCATCGTACATAAAACTAGTTGACCAAGCTAAATTTTGTAGCGTCAAAGCATTTCGTGTTCCTATTCTTCCTGCTATTCCATGACTTAATTCATGATCTACATGAGCAAAACCTGTTTGTTGTAAATGACATGAAGCACAAGAAATAGTTGAATCTTTTGATAAAATTGGATCATAGAATAATTTTCTTCCCAATTGGAAACCTTCATTCGTTATTTTATTTTTTGAAAAATCATAAATTGGTTTTGGCCATTTTTTAGGTACTTCAAAATAAATAGGCGTATTTGGAAAATAAGTAGTAAACGAAACTACTCCAAAAAGAAAAAGGAGTAATAGACTTATTTTCTTTAACGATTTTTTCATTTTTTTGATATAATTTTACAGAAATTATTGGCTATTTTTACTGCTTCATTACCTGGTATCATTACTGTTGAAAGCTCTTTAAGATTGATACTTTCAAACAATTTACTTAAGTCATAATTCAAATTCAATATGGAATCGTCTTTATGGGTAGCGTCAAAAAATAACACAATGTTTCGTAATGTAGCAGTGTTCTTTTGATAACCTCCTATATGGAATTGAAATTTATTTTTTCGTGTTTTACAACTAGCACTTTTACCTTCTATTTTTAAATTAATAAAGCCGCTTTGCCACGACCAATACATGCCTTTTGTAGCATCTAAATCATTTGACATTGCTCCAGAAACGTTTGCTAAACTATCCACTCCAATATCAAAACTAACAGATTTAATTTTTGAATTTATTTTTTCTAATTCAAATTGAAGCGTTTCAGGCTCCTCATAATCAATTAAATGATAACTGTTTTTTTCTTTGTATGTTGTACCGTTTTGAAACTCTATTTTAAAATTAGAAAGGTAAAATTTTACTGTTTCAATCAAAATAGTATCTTTATTAACCGTTACATAACTTTGATTTAATTCTAATGGTTTTGAATTAAATGTTAGTTCATTTTTAACTGTAATTTTACCTTGAGCATTCAAAGAAATTGAGCTAAAACATGAAAACAGCAATAGAGTAAATAAGTAATGCATCAATTCAATTTACTTTTTAATAAATAATTTCAATTTTAAAGTCAAATGTGAACTTTAAGTGCATTTTAGACGTTAAAAATAATTTTTTCTTGCGAAATTGTATTAGTATTTATTATTATTTTTAGTTGTCTCTACTTCTTTCTTTACTACTTTACGTGCAACTTCAATTTTGAATTTTTTACCTTTCATTTTTTCGTCTCTAATAGTATTCAACAAATCACTTATTTTATTGAATTTCACTGCTGCAAATGAAATGAAATCTTTCACTTCAATCAAACCTAAGTCGCTTTTTTCCAGTTTTCCTTTTTGAGAAAAGAAACCAACAATATCAATTTTGTTCAACTTGTTTTTCTTTCCTCCACTTATGTAAAGAGTTTGAAATACAGGCGGTTTTGGTAATGTGGTACTGTTATCCACTTTCAAAACAGCCATTTCATAATCGATATAATCTAATTTTTTTTCAGACTCGTTATGAATTATATAAGCCGTTCCAGAGGCTAACATTCTGGCCGTTCGTCCGTTTCTATGTGTAAATTCGTCTGCTTTAAGAGGCAAATGATAATGAATAACATGTTTCATTTCTGGAATATCCAAACCTCGTGCTGCCAAATCGGTAGTTATCAAATAACTAATACTTCCGTTTCGGAATTGAATTAAAGCCCGTTCTCGCTCGTCTTGATCCATTCCGCCGTGATAATAAGTGGCGTAAATTCCTTTTTCGCAAAGTGTATCACTAATGCGTTCGGCAGCATCGCGATGGTTGCAAAAAACTATTGCGGCTTCTGATTTTAATGAGCATAGTAGATTAAATAAACTCCCGATTTTGTCTTTTTCTTTGGAAATAACCAATTTTGTTGAAAGATTGTCTGACAATTCTTCTCGATTTGGAATAAAATCTAAAACGGTTGGATTCACTACTCGCGTGTATTTCGGAATTTCAATATCCGAAGTGGCTGAAACCAAAACCCGTTTGTTGAGTTTCGATAATTTGCCTATTATAAATGACATTTGCTCATGAAAACCCAATTGTAATGATTTGTCAAACTCATCCAAAATTAAAGTTTGAATTTTGTCTACCCGAAAAGTAGCTCGGTCAATATGGTCTGCAATTCTGCCTGGTGTTCCAATTAAAACCGCTGGAGGATTGGACAAATTTTTAATTTCAGTATCTATGGAATGACCGCCATAGCAAACATTAACTTTGTAATCGGTTCCCATTTTTTTCCAAACTTGCTCTATTTGCAAACCCAATTCGCGAGAGGGAACCAAAATCAAACATTGTACCGATAGAATTTCAGGTTGCAACATTTCGAAAATAGGTAAAAGAAAAGCCAATGTTTTTCCTGAGCCTGTAGGCGAAAGCAATAAAATAGTATTGTCGTTTAAAATGGTTTCTTGAGCTGCAATTTGCATCTCGTTTAGGTTTTCAATCTCTAAATTAAGAAGTATGTTGTTGGAATGGTGTTTTTTATTCATTCGACAAAGGTAAAACCATTAATTTAAATTTTATCTAAAAAACAGTTTTATAAAAATTGTTTATTCATCAAACAATAATTTAATATTTTCATATGAATTTTTTAATGCTTCTTTAATTTGGGTAGGATTTAACCAGGCAACTTTTTCAATGCCTTCTTCTATTTGACCTACAAGTACTCCATCAAAAGTGGTATTCATTTCAAACCAATGAGTAATTTTTAGACGATACTCACCATTTCTTTTAAATATGTGATAGGTTTTCTGTAATTTCTTAACGATAGTTAAATTTGTAACTCCAGTTTCTTCCTCAACTTCTCTTGTTGCAGTGTCTTCAATTTCTTCACCTTTATCAATTCCTCCTTTAGGTAAATCCCATTTTCCATTTCTAAAAATAAACAATACCTCGCCATTTTTATTATAAACCAACCCCCCTCCAGCTTTGTTTACAGGTATTTTTGATTTCAAAACTTTAAGCATTTCCTTTTCATCAGGATAAAATAAAGTGACCTTTTGAATTTTATTTTGGAACATCTTGCTAACAAGCTTTTCTATATCAACACTTTCTAATAAAAAAAGCTGAAAATCGGTTTCTTTACTGATTTCATTTGTTAAAAAAAGTGGTTTATCGTTTACAAAAACTTTATACATTTGCAGTATGATTTTTACTAAAGATACAGCCGAAAAGACTGCCGAATTACTACTGCAAATTAATGCAATTAAATTGAATCCTAAAAATCCTTTTTTATGGTCTTCAGGATGGCAATCACCTATTTATTGTGATAATAGATTAACACTTTCATTTCCAGCTATAAGAAATTATATAAGAGATGAATTTGCTAAACATATTGAACAAAAGTTTGGAAAACCAGATGTTATTGCTGGAGTAGCCACTGGCGCCATTGGAATTGGTATTTTAGTAGCGGAAAGTCTAGGATTGCCTTTTGTATATGTTCGACCAGAACCCAAAAAACACGGTCGTCAAAATCAAATTGAAGGCTTTTTACAAAGAGGTCAAAATGTAGTAGTCATTGAAGATTTAATTAGTACGGGTAACAGTAGCTTACTTGCAGTTGATGCACTAATTGAAGCTGGAGCAAATATAAAAGGAATGGCAGCTATTTTTAGCTACGGCTTTGATGTTGCGATTACTAATTTTAAAAATGCTAAAATTGATCTCTTTACATTATCTGACTATGAAAGCTTACTCCCATTAGCACTTGCAAAACAATACATCACGGAGTCTGAAGAAAAAACATTGCAAAATTGGCGAATAAATCCGGCTGATTGGAAAAAATAATTTAAATTTACCATTAAAAAAGTACTAATCATGAATTTAGAAAGCCCAAAAGTTACTGTAAATAAAGATGCAAATTATATATTTGAAGCACTTGCTGATGTTAAAAACTTTGAAAAATTAATGCCAGAAAATATCGCAAAATTTGAGGTTCTAGGTGAAGATATTTTTAATTTTGGGTTAAAAGGGATGCCTGAAATTAAATTAAAAATGAAGGAAAAAGTTCCGTTTTCTAAAGTTATTTTAGCCGCTGCAAGTGATAAGCTACCCTTTTTGTTAATTGCAAATATAGAAAGCCTAGACGCTAATTCGTGTGCCATTAAATTGGATTTCGAAGGCGAATTTAATGCAATGATGGCAATGATGATTAAAGGGCCTATCCAAAAATTTTTAGAATCTTTAGCAAGTAATATGCATAAATTATAAACTTGAATTTCTATTATGCTTTTTAAAAATAACCTTTCAATCGAAAGGTTATTTTATATAATTACTTCCCATTTTTTATTAGGATTATATTCCAAAGTGCCATTTATAACTTCCAAAGGAGAATTAAAATTATTAGTGTAAAGACTTCCTGTTCCTAAACCCTGAGGTAAGCTGTTATTTTGTAAAAAAGTCCATTGTGCAATAGCGTTTAAACCTACACTACTTTCTAGAGCAGAGGTAATCCACCAACCAATATTTAATTTTGTAGCTATCGAAATCCACTCTTGTGTCCCTCTAAATCCTCCAATAAAACTTGGCTTTAGAATAATATAATTGGGCCGAATTTTTTGAAGTAATTTTTCTTTTTCTTCATATGCAAATACACCTATTAATTCCTCATCTAAAGCAATTGGAAAAGGGGTGTTTTCACAGAGTACTGCCATACTGTCATGGTTGTTTTTTGTTATTGGCTGTTCGATACTATGTATTTTAAATTCAGATAATTGAATTAATTTATCTAAAGCTGATTCTACACTAAATGCACCGTTTGCATCTACTCTAATTTCAATTTCATCAGGCGTGAATTTACTTCTAATGTAGTGCAATAATTCACATTCTTTTTCAAATGCTATTGCCCCTATTTTAAGTTTAACACACTTAAATCCTTCATTAATTTTTTGAATAATTTGTTCCAACATTTGCGATTTTGATCCCATCCAAACTAATCCATTAATTGGAATTGCTTTTATACCTTTAGTAAAATCGGAAGGAAATAATACAAAAGGAGTATCACTTTCTAAGGATTTAAACGCCATTTCAACTCCAAATTGAATAGAAGGAAATTCAACTAATAATTCCCAAAGAGCGTCTTTTCCTAAATGAATATTCTTACAAGTCCATAGTATTTTTTGTTCGTAATCTGGACGATCATCACAACTCAACCCTCTTAAAATACCACACTCACCTACTCCTTTTTTTGTGCCGTTTTCAATATAAATAAACCACGTTTCTTTTTGTAATAAAACACCACGTGATGTTCCGGATGGTTTTTTGAATTGTAAAAAATATTTTTGATACGTTGCTTTCAAGAAATAGTTGTTTTAAATTAATCTTCAAGTAATTTGATAATTCTATCAAAATCTGAGTTGGCAATTCCCGCCTTTCTAAAACTTTCAATATCATTAGTTGCTTTAACTTTCCAAGATAAGTTAGCAGTAACATTTTGAGTTCTAAATTTTTTATGAAGTTCTTTTGCAGCACTGTAGTTGTCATTCAACAAATAAGCATGGGCCAAGTTTAGTTGCAATAACAATTCTGAATCGTCAAGTTTTTCGCCTATCTTAAGAGCTTTAATCGCTTTGTCATATTGTTTAGAATACAAATAGTAAGTTCCTAACGCATTGTAATCTGCTACTTGCGCATTGCCGTTATCTATGACTCCTATTGTTAAAAGGTCAATGGCTTCAGAATATTTTTTTGTGTTAAAATATTGATTCGCATCGAGTCGAATTGAGGCAACAACCGCTTTGTTTATAGGCTTTTCGGTAAGACAAGCGTAACCAAAATCTTTAAATGCTTTGGTTTTTTCTGCTGCCAATAGTTTTTCATATTCTTTGAACTTGTATTTATTTTGGAATTTTTCCAACATACAAACACAAAAATCATCAGGATGTAGCATCTTTTTAACCAAATCGGACGTTTTACATAAAGCGATTATTGCTTTTTTATTGTCTTGATTCCATCCTCTACTCAATTTACTATCAACCCAAGGCACAATTTCTATTATAATTTTTTGGTTCATTACCCAATTTTTACTTTCAAAAGCAAACCATAAATTAGTTGAATTGGCAGTAAAACAGGCTGATTTATCAAAGGAAATTAATTTTGCATCTTTAGCAACAGGAGTTGTTTGTGCTAAACAAGCTTTTTCCATTTTGCCAGTAGTTTTAAAATCCAATGCCGCTTTTTCAGTAGTAAATATGGCGTAATTGCATTTGTCTTCCCCAGACACTTTTGAAAGTAACAAAACTGCTCCTGCTGAGCCTTGGCTAATACCTGTAGGGTCTGGAATGGCTTTTAACAATGAAAACAAACTAGTTGCTAATTGTTGGTTTTCATCCAAAAGTGTGATTCTATATACAACTTCTGTTGTTCCAATTGGAAAATCTTCTGACTTTATCATCACTCTTTTACCAGCAGCAACCACAATTTGTTTAGATGTAGTACGCTCTTTATCCCAATAGCCGTCTTGTTGACCTACAACTTGTAAACTACCTAAAAGCACAAGTAGGAAAAATAATAGGTTACTCTTTTTCATTTTTTTAGGTAATTTTTATTAAAAAACTATTCTACAATTTTAATTTCAAATGTTTTATTCCAATTTTTACCCGTTATGAAAATACTTTTCGATTTTGGATTATAAGCAATTCCATTTAGAACTTCGGCTTTTTTATTTGTTACCAGTTTTCTTATGTCTGCAAAATTGACAATGCCTTCCACTGCTCCACTAGCAGAATTTACAATTAAAATCACATCTTTTTGCCATACATTACAGTATATTTTACCATCAATATATTCCAATTCATTAATGCTTTTTACTTTACCACTTGAAGTGTACACATTAATACAATCTGTCATTTTTTGAGTAGTAGGATTCATTTTCCAAATTTTTTCTGTTCCGTCTGATTGGTACAAATTCATTCCATCATTCGTCATTCCCCAACCTTCAATTTTTTTATCAAATGGAAATTCTTTTTCTTTTGCAAATGTTTTGGAATTGTAAATAAATCCTACATTTGACTGCCATGTCAATTGATAAACTTTATCATTTAGTATGGTAATTCCTTCTCCAAAATATTTTTTGTCTAAATTGACTTGTTTGTAAACCAATCCTGTTTTCAAATCGTATTTTCGTAAATATCCAATTCCATTGTCTGGCGAACCTGTACTTTCGTACAACGTGTCTTTATAAAATTCAAAACCTTCTGTAAAAGACAAGGTGTCGTGAGGATAAGTAGCTACAATTTTATATTTTAAAATTTTGGGATCTGTATTTGAAACCAATTCAATTCTTGTTGAAATCTCTTGATTATTGCCTTCATAATACACCAAGGCTTTGATGTTCTGGTAGCCTAATTTTTGATGAGACAAATTGAATTTAAAATGAGTAGTTCCTTTTTTAGTTTCACTTTTTTTATCATTTATATAATAAACGATACTGTCAATTTTTTTGTTTTTAATGTTTTTTACATCCAAATTAACCGTTTCTTGTGGTTGGTATTGCTCTTTTACTTTTGAATTATCAAAACTAAAAAACAATTCTTCGCTATTTTTTCCATTTCCACAGCCCACACTAAATAGCACTAAACTAATGATTGCTATTAAATTATAATTTCTCATTTTACTTTTTTTAAATTTCATATTTAACCCAACTATTTTTATATCCCTATGAGCTTGTAAATATACAAAAACATATTATATTTGCAGCGGCAAGTCCTACACGACCAGCTCCTACAAAATCCTCCAGGATGGGAACATAGCAAAGGTATGTGGTTGAGCGGTGCGATGTAGGTCGCTTGCCATTTTTTACTTACTTTACTAAAAATACTATCTTCCTAAAAACAGGAAGATTTTTTTGTTTTATAAAATAGTGAATTCGTACTTTTAAGGACTTAAATACAATTCGGAATGCAAACAAAAAGTGTTGTTTTAATTACAGGTGGTTCTACAGGCATTGGAAAAGCAATTGGCGATTTACTGCACCAAAAAGGATTTATTGTTTTTGGAACTAGCAGAAATCCAACTAATTTTCCCGATAGTGCTTTTACATTAGTTGAATTGGATGTTAGAGATGCTAAAAGTATTAGTGCTGCCATTGAAAATGTTATCAAAACCGCTGGAAAAATTGATGTACTAATTAACAATGCGGGTGTTGGCATTACAGGACCGTTAGAAGAACTGCCGCTTGAAGCCATTAAAAATAATTTTGAAACGAATCTTTTTGGCCCAATTGAGGTAATGAAAGCCGTTTTGCCTTATATGAGAAAGCAACAATCCGGACTTATTTTAAACATAACCTCAATTGCTGGCTACATGGGTTTGCCCTACCGAAGTGTTTATTCTGCTTCAAAAGGTGCCTTAGCACTTATTACAGAAGCATTGCGAATGGAAGTAAAAGCATTTGGAATAGAAATAGCTACTATTGCACCTGGTGATTTTGCTACCAACATAGCTTCAAGTAGGTTTCACGCTCCTTTACTCCCCGATTCCCCCTACGTTATTCCATACGGAAAAACGTTGGAACTAATGAACCAACATGTAGATAGTGGCGAAAATCCGTCCCAAATGGCCGCATTTATTTTAGAACTGTTAACTACTCAAAAACCAAATGTACATTACAAAGTGGGAAGTTTTCTTCAAAAATTTTCTATCGTTTTAAAAAGAATTTTGCCCGATAAAGTCTATGAAAAAATGCTAATGAACCATTATAAATTGTAGTTTTGCGGTTCAAATCAATCTTGTTTATTCATTAAAACAACTTATTATATGAAATTTTTTATAGACACTGCTAATTTAAACGACATCAAAGAAGCGCAATCATTAGGCATTTTGGATGGCGTTACTACCAATCCTTCTTTAATGGCGAAAGAAGGTATTACTGGAAAAAACAACATTTTAAAACACTACGTTGCCATTTGTACAATTGTTGAAGGCGATGTTAGCGCAGAAGTGAATGCTCTCGATTTAGAAGGCATGATCAAAGAAGGTGAAGAATTGGCTGATTTACACGAACAAATTGTTGTCAAATTACCCATGACAAAAGCAGGTGTTCAGGCCTGTAAGTATTTTTCAGAAAAAGGAATACGTACAAATGTAACTTTGGTTTTTTCAGCGGGACAAGCACTTATGGCAGCAAAAGCTGGGGCAACTTATGTTTCGCCTTTCATTGGTCGATTGGACGATGTATCAACGGATGGTTTGGCATTAATTGAAGAAATTCGCCAAATTTTTGACAACTATGGTTTTGAAACTGAAATTTTAGCCGCATCCGTTCGACACACCATGCACATCATCAATTGTGCTAAAATTGGTGCCGATGTTATGACGGGGCCATTATCTGCCATTTTAGGATTGCTTAAACATCCATTAACCGACATTGGAATTGCTCAATTTGTAGCCGATTTTGAAAAAGGAAACAAATAAAAAACGGTAGACTTGATGTCTAAATTATACTAACAAAAAAGGAGGCAAACTATCTGTAGTGGCTTCCTTTTTTTGTGTTCGTTAACTTCGAAACTACAGCTTCACTTTATAAATTAGCTGGTACTACTGACTTCGATAATGCAGCTAGTACGGTATGCCAAATGATCAGGTTGGTGTTTTACATGAACTAGTTGGTGTTTTTCTAAAAACTTTATAGTGAGGAGTAGCAGTTAATTGGAATACGCTTAAAACTAGTTTTTACAGTACCGTTTTGTAGATGGAGCAACTGTCCTTAACTTCTATTGGAAAAATAATAAAGGAAAGATGCCAATTCAAACATTATTTACTTAAAAAAATATTTTTTAAAGGCATTTCGAGGATTTTTTGCTCTTTTTAGTGGTTTAAATTAGCCCTATAATCCAACTTTTTAAGTAAAAAAAGCCTAGTTTGTACCATTTACCAACTTAAAAAT
>CANGIF010000015.1 GCA_947453885.1 Flavobacteriaceae bacterium | reverse complement strand
ACATTTTCTCTGTTTATATATGCGGCATTTGCACCTGCATATACTAATGGAGGAACGGTAACACCACTGTTTATTCCCCAACGCTGTAATGGACCTACTCCATTATCAAAAACAGCCCAATTTCCAGTCCCTAATGTCCAGCTTGTAGCTGGCAATGCATCTGGTCCTGTTGTATTCTCAAATCCTTCTAAAGCCATTTGAGAAAAGATAGAATAGGAGCTAAAAAAAACTAAAATTATAAGTATAAATTTTTTCATTTTTTTGTATTTAAATTTATTACGAATTTCAAAAGTAATAAAAATTAGCAAAAAAATTTAAAATTATATTTTTTTATGTAGAATAAATTGACTTAAAAAATAATAAATGTGAATTCAATAGTAAAATAGTCTTAAATTTGCGATATAATTAAAAAATATGCTTGATAAAGAATTGATTTCATTTGAAAGATCCATCTTAGTTGGAATCATTACACAAAAACAAAGTGAAGAAAAACTTTTTGAATACCTTGACGAACTTGAATTCTTAACATTTACAGCAGGTGGACAAGTTATAAAACGATTTTTTCAGAGAATGGAAAAGCCTAATCCTAAAACTTTTTTAGGTACTGGTAAAATGGATGAGATTAGTCTCTTCATTCAAAACAATACTATTTCTACTGTTATTTTTGATGATGAGTTGACTCCTTCTCAGCAAAAAAACATTACAAAAATTTTGAACTGTAAAGTTTTGGATCGTACAAATTTAATTCTTGATATTTTTGCTCAAAGAGCTGAAACTTCCTATGCGAGAACTCAAGTTGAATTGGCGCAATGTCAATATTTATTACCAAGATTATCAGGAATGTGGACCCATTTAGAACGTCAAAAAGGAGGTATTGGAATGAGAGGACCTGGAGAAACTGAAATTGAAACGGACAGAAGAATTGTTAGAGATCGTATTGCTTTATTAAAAGATAAAATTAAAATAATAGACAAGCAAATGTCTGTTCAAAGAAGTAATAGAGGTGCAATGGTTAGAGTTGCTTTAGTAGGTTATACCAATGTAGGTAAATCAACTTTGATGAATGTCATTAGCAAAAGCGAGGTTTTTGTTGAAAACAAATTATTTGCAACTCTTGACACAACTGTTAGAAAAGTTGTCATTAAAAACCTACCTTTTTTATTATCGGACACCGTAGGTTTTATACGAAAATTACCTACGCAACTAGTTGATTCTTTTAAAAGCACGCTTGACGAAGTTAGAGAGGCAGATTTATTACTTCACATAGTTGATATTTCACATCCTGATTTTGAAGAGCATATTGCTTCTGTAAATCAAACTTTAATGGATATAAAGAGTAATGGCAAACCTACTATAATGGTTTTTAATAAAATTGACAATTACAAACATTTAACAATTGAAGTTGACGATTTAATAACTGAAAAAACAAAAAAACATTACACTCTTGATGAATGGAAATCTACATGGATGAACGATTTAGGGCAACAAAATGCACTTTTTATTTCTGCAACTCAAAAAGAAAATTTTGAAGAATTTAGAGAAAGGGTATATGAAGCCGTTAGACAAATCCATATTACACGATTTCCTTATAACAAATTTTTGTACCCAGATTACAAGGACGCTGTCGATAAAGAATAATTTAAAGTTTCTACAAATCATAATTTACTCCCAAACCTAAAACTTGTCTAGTTTGAAAACCAGCAAATGCATTGTCGTCATAAATAGTTTGAAAAGCTAAATTGGTCGACAAATATTTGTTTACTTTCATTGCTACATTTAAGGTATAATCTATATCTACATTTTTTGGGCGATCCAAATAATTAGAATACAAATTCAAAATGTTTTCAATGTTTACATTTTCCATTAAAACAAACTTGTAATAACTATTTACTGCTGTTCCAAATTCGTACCTTCTGCTTTTACCTTGTTCTACCCCAAAAGACGGACCTGTTGCTGTAAACTTACTGTCAACAGCTATTAATTTAGAACTTAATGGAGCTATGTTGATTTTTAGATTATTGCTTTTTTTCCATAGCATACCTGGTCCAAATTGAACATAAACAGGTGAAAGAAAATGTGAGGTCTTAACCCCTGATTCGAATCCTGAATCAAATTGCGATTTGAAATTAAAAAAAGCAGAATAAAACCATTCCCCAGATGCTTTTTTACCCAAAAGCGAACTTAATTGAATTCTATCATCCGATTTTTGAAGTTCTTGTCCTTTTAATTTGTTTAATCCATATCCAGCTATTAACTTATTATCCCAATTCCAAGTGTCATTTTTATAATTCAAATCATAGTTTAAACCTATATTACCAGAAACACTTCCTTGACCACCAGCCATCCAATTAGTATATGATACTTGATTAGCCAAAAAAATCAACGAACCAACTTTTGTCCATCCATTTGGTTTTGTGTCGTCGATTTTTGCTAGTACCTCTTCTGTTTTTTTTAATAACTCCTTGTAATATACTTGAGAAAAAAGTGGATTGCAAACACATAATAAAAACGAAATTAAAATTGCTTTTTTCATAAATTATCTATTTAATTGTTACTATAAATATTTACTATTTATTTCTTTTTAAACAAAGGCACAGCCGAACAAGCTTCGCCGTACATAATACTTTTGGCAAAAGGTTGTAAGTGTTGTATGGCAAGAATGTATGCGCTTTCAGGTACTGGCTTTTTTGAACAACCTTTTAAAATTAGAGGTTTGTCTTTGTAAATTGAATAATCTAAATTTGTTAAAATCTCTTGATAAAGCAAGGTGTCTAAATCTTTTATAGTCCCCAAAGCAACTTTTTTAGCAAATGGTGTTAAATAAACAGTAACCAATACAATTGCCCATGCAGGAACAATAGCGTCTGTTGCGCAATTTACTGCAATAAAATGATCTTGATACTGTGACCAATCAAATTGTCTTAAAGCTGCTCTAAATTCTTTTTCTTTTAGCAACAACCCGTCCAAAAGCCATTGTGAAATATCAATTTGTGTACGGATTCCTTTTGGGTAATAATCCTCCAAATCAAATACTTCAAGAGCAGAATTGGCTACTTTGTTAGTTATTTCCTCTGACATTTTACTTGTAAAATCAATAATTATTATACTTCAATCAATCAACTATAGCATTCCTAATTCTAACTTTGCTTCTTCGCTCATTAAATCTTTTGTCCAAGGCGGATCAAATGTAATTTCAACTTCACAAGATTTTACTTGTGTTATTTTTTGAATTTTTTCTTCAACTTCTCGAGGCAATGTTTCTGCTACTGGACAGTTTGGCGAAGTAAGCGTCATTAAAACTTTTACTTCATTTTCTTCGTTAATCATAACATCGTAAATCAAACCTAACTCGTAAATATCCACAGGAATTTCAGGATCGTAAATGCTTTTTAGTACTTTTACTACATTTTCGCCTAAGTTTATTTCGTCTTTAAATTCTTCCATATTTTTATTTATTTTTTAGAACTGAATGCCAAAGCATACATTTTTATTTGTTTAATCATTGAAACCAATCCGTTTGCTCTTGTAGGAGACAAATGTTCTTTTAAACCAATTTGGTCTATAAAATCTGTATTGGCATCTAAAATAGCCATTGGGGTTTGATTTGAAAAGGCTCGAATTAATATACCTATAATTCCTTTGGTCAAAATAGCATCACTATCGGCTGTAAAAATTACTTTATCATCTATTAAATGTGCGTAAACCCAAACTTTTGATTGACATCCTATAATTAAATTTTCGTCTGTTTTGTAAGTTGAATCAATTATTGGCAATCCTTTTCCTAAATCTATAATGTACTCATAACGCTGCATCCAATCTTCAAACATTGAAAATTCAGCTACAATATCGTCTTGTATTTCTTGTATATTCATTTTTTAATCTACTTTTTTTTCGGCTAACGCAACTACTTTGTTAACAAAAGCAGCCATTTCAACAGGTGGGGATTTATGGTCAAAAGTTGTTGTTTCGTAGGTTGTATCTTTTTCAGTAATACTCATATTTGCAGTTGGAGCTCCATCGAACAATCGTTTTTGAGTAGGCGCTTCGTAAGTTTTTATCTTTTCTAAATCTAATTTTGAATACAACTGCACTAATTCGTTCCAATCTGCTTCACTAATTTTAGCAGAAGTACCTATCCCCTCCTCTTTTCTATCTTTAGATACTGAAACTTGATGGTTTTGAATGGTAATTTTCTGGAAAAAACCGCGTGTAGAAGCGGTGTAAACCACTTTTATATCAGTCGTAACATTGTTGTCTTTTTCAGAACATCCTTTAATCATTAAAAAAGGGAGTAAAAATAACAGTAGTACTTTCATAACATATAATTTTTATATAATTAAACCGATTAAATTCAAGTTCTTTAATTGTAATTTAGTTGGTCAACTCAACATTAATTTTGCTTTTTTAACGGCTTCCACAAGTGCATCAATTTCTTCTTTTGTGTTGTAAAAAGCAAAGCTAGCCCTAACTGTACCGGGAACGTTGTAAAAATCCATAATTGGCTGTGCACAATGATGTCCTGTCCTAACAGCAATTCCTAATTTATCAACTATAGAGCCTATATCGTATGGATGAATTCCTTCAATGTTAAACGATATAACCGATGCTTTACGACGTGCTGTGCCATAAATTTTCAGGCCTTCAATAGCCAATAATTTTTCGGTTCCGTAAGCCAGTAATTCGGATTCATATTGTTGAATAGCTTCAAAACCAATTTCGTTTAAATAATCTATCGCTTTGCCAAGTACAATTCCTCCTGCAATGTTCGGCGTTCCTGCTTCAAATTTATGTGGTAAAGCTGCATAAGTAGTTTTTTCAAATGTAACAGTAGCAATCATTTCTCCTCCTCCTTGGTAAGGCGGAAGTTTGTTCAACCACGACTCTTTTCCATATAAAATACCCGTCCCAGTTGGTCCACAAATTTTATGCCCTGAAAAAACGTAAAAATCGCAATTCAATTCTTGAACATCCGGTTTTAAATGCGGAACTGCTTGAGCTCCATCAATCAAAACAGCAGCTCCAACTTGATGTGCTTTGGCTATTAGTAAATCAATAGGATTGATGGTTCCTAGTGCATTTGAAATGTGATTGACCGCTACAATTTTTGTTCGTTCGGAAAGTAATCGATCGTATTCCGTCAGTAACAAATCTCCGTTTTCATCCATTGGAATAACTAACAGTTTTGCACCCGTTTTTTCACACAACATTTGCCAAGGGACAATATTACTATGGTGTTCCATTGCTGAAACCAATACCTCATCGCCTGATTTTAGCAATGAAGCAAAACCATTTGCAACAATGTTGATGGCATGTGTAGTCCCAGATGTAAAAATAATTTCGTGAAGCAATTTTGCATTTACATGTTGTTGTATCGTACTTCTCGATGCTTCGTATGCATTTGTTGCTAGTTGACTCAGCGTATGAACTCCTCTATGTATATTTGCATTGATTGTTTGATAATAAGTAGATAGAGCATCAATTACCACTTGTGGCTTTTGTGAAGTTGCCGCATTATCAAAGTAAACTAGTGGTTTACCATTTACTTTTTGAGTTAAAATTGGGAAATCGGCTCTAATTTTTTGTAAATCTAACATTTGTTTATTTAGAAAAGTTCTAAACACAAAAGTAAGTAAATATGCAATGTGTTTTGCCAAACAAATACTAATATTTTACAAAATAATTATAAATCAAACTACCAGTCATCGCATTTTTTAATTGTTTGACGCTGCTTAAAAAGCAAACCGTAAGTTAAAATACAAATTGCATTAAACCATGAAACACTCCATTTTCAAATTTTAAAAAGAGGTTAGCTAGCTTCAAAAAGGAAGTTGAACTCCAATATTATTCAATCATATCATAAACAAATGTTATTTTGTTTAAACATATATTTGATTTGTTAAACAATTTGTATCTTTGTTGTATTAAAATCAAAATCATGGCTAAGAAAATAACCGTTACAAAATCGAGTATAATTGCATCTTACATGAATTATATTTTGGAACACAACCAACAACCAAAAACCCCAGCTACTTTTGCCACTTATCTTGCTATATCCGAAAAGGAACTATACAGTTTTTTTGGTTCATTAGCAAAAATAGAGCAAGAACTCTTTTCTTCTTTTTGCGACAAAACAGTTGAGCTGCTCAATCAAAATGAAGCCTATGAACAGTATGACGAGAAAGGAAAATTATTGAGTTTCTATTTTACCTTCTTTGAGCTTTTAACCGCTAATAAAACGGTAGTTTCTTTTTGTTTGAATCAACACAAAAACATTTTAAAAAATGCTAAAACACTTACTCAATTACGTCAAAATTTCAACAATTATTCCGAAAGTATAGCACCGGAATCGGTTTCAGATTTACCATCGACAATTCAAAACTTTAAAGAGAAAGCAACTAAAGAATACTATTGGATGCAACTTGTCGCAACGCTGCATTTTTGGCTCAATGACGATTCTCTAAACTTTGAAAAAACAGACCTTTTTATCGAAAAAGGATTAAAAGTAACCTTCGACCTAAAAGAACATACCCCATTAGAAAGCCTTCTTGATTTTGGAAAATTCTTATTTAAAGAAAAGATGCAAAAATAAATTATGAAAACGATAGATTCTATTCCAACGTCAAAAATCGAAAGAGCTAGTAAACTCCTTCAAACTGGAGCAAAAGTAGGAGTAAATTACCTGAAATACTATGGTGAAAAAATGGTCAATCCAGAACTAACCAAAGACAAACTAAACGAAAACAATGCTGACGACATTTACGATGGTTTAAAGTCATTGAAAGGCAGTGCGCTAAAAGTAGCACAAATGCTTAGTATGGACAAAAGTTTTTTACCTCAAGCGTATGTAGAAAAATTTTCACTTTCACAATTTTCTGTACCGCCATTATCTGGTCCGTTAGTAATTAAAACGTTTAAAAATAATTTTGGAAAATCTCCCTACGAACTTTTTGACACTTTTAATCCAGAAGCTATAAACGCAGCCAGTATTGGACAGGTACATTTGGCTCAAGTTGACCAGAAAAAATTAGCTGTTAAAATTCAATATCCCGGTGTTGCTCAAAGTATTTCATCTGATTTAAAAATGGTCAAGCCCGTTGCTATAAAAATGTTCAATCTGAAAGGAAAAGATTCGGATAAATATTTCAAAGAAGTGGAGGACAAACTGATTGAAGAAACCAACTACATTTTAGAGCTGGAACAAAGTCAGGAAATTGCAAAAGCATGCAGCCAAATAGAAAATTTACTTTTCCCTTCTTACTACAAAGCATATTCTACTGACAAAATTTTAACAATGGATTGGATGCCAGGAATGCACCTGTCTGAATTCACTAGCAGTAACAACAATCAAGCGGCATCTAACCAATTGGGGCAAGCTTTATGGGATTTTTATATGTTCCAAATACATATTTTACGAAAAGTACATGCAGATCCACATCCCGGTAATTTTTTAGTTAACAATGAAAACCAGCTTGTGGCATTGGATTTTGGATGTATGAAAAGTATCCCAACAGATTTTTACATTCCTTATTTTGAATTAATTGACCGTAATGTACTAAATAATCCTCAAGTATTTAAAGAAAAACTATTCTCCTTAGAAATTATTCGAATTGATGATACGCCAAAAGAAATAACCTATTTTACACAAATGTTCTACGAATTGTTAGGCTTGTTTACCTTACCTTTTCAATCTGCAACATTTGATTTTGCAGACCCCACTTTTTTCAATCAAATTGCACAACTCGGCGAACGTTTTGCTAAAGATACCGAGTTAAAAAAAATGAATGGTAGTAGAGGTTCCAAACATTTCATATACATCAACCGAACCTTTTTTGGACTTTATAACTTAATGTTTGATTTAAAAGCAAACGTAAACGTCAACAATTATTTAAAATACAAAAAACAGTAAGTAAAAGATGAGAACAATAGTAATTATAGGCGCAAGCAAAGGCATTGGAAAAGCAATTGCAAACCAACAATTAGAAACAAACAAAGTTGTAGCTATCTGTAGAACAAAACCAGAATACACACACCCCAATTTAACTTTCCACCAACTTGATGTATTGACCGACACGCTACCCGAAATAGACCAAATTGATTCCTTAGTTTATTGTCCAGGCTCTATAAATTTAAAACCAATTTCAAGTTTAACACTACAAGATTTCAGAAACGATTACGAAATTAATGTAATTGGCGCTGTTAAAGCCATCCAAAAATACCTTCCTGTATTAAAAAAAGGAAAACAACCAGCAATACTTTTGTTTAGCACAGTTGCTGCTAAACTCGGCATGCCCTACCATGCCAGCGTTGCTGCAGCAAAAGGAGCCGTGGAAGGCTTAGTAAAAACAATAGGAGCCGAATTGGCAACTGTAGTTCGTATTAACGCAATTGCCCCAACAATAACTGAAACACCTCTAGCAGCTAGTATACTTAGAAACGACAGAATTAAAGAAACCATGGCGGAACGCCACCCAATGAAAGACTATTTACAACCAGAAGAAGTAGCAACCCTTGCCAATTATTTACTTTCTGATCAAGCCAAATCCATATCGGGACAAATTTTCCAAATGGATTACGGAATAGTAACTTTTAAAATGTAACTATCGCCATAGTTGACATTGTGAATTAAAAAAACGCTCCGTCAGACCTATCTGACGGTGCAAATACAATGAGAAACACACCCTCAGACCAGTCTGACGGCTTCCAGACCCTTTTTTTAGTCCGTAAGACCAATCTGACGGGAAGTTTTTTTTTGAATTTTGAGATGTCAGAAAATTAAAAGAAACGAAAGAAAAAAGGAACTCTTTTAAATAATAAAGCGATAAATTAAGACAAAAAATTGCGCAAAGTCAGGTGACATTTCGTTTGCAAACTAAATAAAGCTCAAATCACTTCTTTATAATGTAATTTTTTTTAAATTTGTTTTGGGGTGGAAGTTGGAAATAATAGTTTTTGCTAAAGAAATGCACCTGCTCGATTTCGATAATATACTATCTATAAAATAAAAACCATAAGCGAGTAAATTCAATTTTATGAAAAATATCCTTTACTTAGTATTACTAATGACTTTGAGTTGTAATTTTCAATCTAAACAAACAGAAAAAAAACAAATCAATAAAACAAAAGAAGATGCTGTTACAAAAAAAGAAGTACCAAATTCTAAATACTATACAACAAAAGACACCGTTTTAATTTGTACAGAAAAGGGAGACACCCTAAAATACACAAAACAAGAGTATAATACTATTGTTGACAAGCATCCAGAATTTTTTGAAGAATATCCTAACCAACCTGACCAGTCCTATTTTAATCTTAATAACAGTGAGGAATTTAGTAGTGAAGTTGGACAAGATTGCTATTACGTTTTGTATGCGTATTTTCTAAAACAAAAAAACGGCAGCGATAAATATGCACAACAACGTAAAAAACTAATTGACATCTACTCAAATATAAATACACTTTTTGGAACTATTCAAAACGGAGGAAGTTACTTTGGACATCAAGAAATGAGAATTTTAGGTTATGCAGAATATTCCATTTACCTTTTACCTAAAGAGAAAAACGATATTCAAAAAACGTATGCTATCTCAAAGCAGAAAAACCTGTATTTAAAATCGCTTAGACAGCTTATTGAAGACGAATGTTATACTTTAGGTAAAGAAAAATTGGAAAGAATAAAAAAACTAAATGAATTTGTTAACGAATTAAACAAACTTATCACAGACCATTTTTATTTGCGTAGAGCGCAGGAATTTCAGTATGAACATTATGAATTTTATTGATAACAGAAAAAAGTTGTTTTTAAAGACAATCTTTTTACAACTGCTTCCAAAATAAAGAAAGTTGCAAATAGCTAATTAAACTTTACCTACATAAATATACATTTTTTAGTAGTTTTCTTTAAAAATAGAAGTATTCTAAAACACAATTACAATTTCTTAATCTACATTAAGTAACTTTTCGTTCCATCCATTGTAAATTTGTATCCTAATAATGACTAAATTTATATTCGATGACACCGAAACAAAACACATTATAGTGTAGTACAAATTTTGTTTCGGCTGCATTTGACAAATAAAAAAAATAATAACAACAAATGAAAAATACAGTTTTACACAAAGCCAACAGCAGAGGACACGCCGACCACGGATGGTTGAATGCTTACCATAGTTTTAGTTTCGCCAGTTGGTACAATCCAGACAGAGTACAATTCGGAATGTTACGCGTTTTAAACGACGACACCGTAGCTGCCGGAATGGGTTTTGGTACGCATCCACACGACAATATGGAAATCATCACTATTCCACTAGAAGGCGATTTGGCGCACAAAGACAGCATGGGAAATGCCGCTACCATAAAAACGGGCGACGTTCAAGTAATGAGTGCCGGAACCGGAATTCAACACAGTGAGTTCAATCCGAATCACGACCAACACACTAAATTGTTTCAAATTTGGGTGTTTCCAAAGTACCGAAATGTAACACCGCGTTACCAACAAATCACTTTGGATGCCACCAAACAAAAAAACAACTTTGCACAAATACTATCTCCCACAGCCGAAGATGCAGGCGTTTGGATTTATCAAGATGCGTGGTTCTACCTAGCTGATTTTGATGCCGATTTCTCTAAAAAACTAGCCTTAAAAAAAGAAGGCAATGGTTTTTACATCATGAACATTGATGGCGAAATTGAAGTAAACGGAGAACGATTAGAAAAAAGAGATGCATTAGGCCTTTGGTACACCAACGAAATTGAAATCAAAGCTACTACCAACGCTAAGTTTTTAGTAATGGAGATTCCAATGGAGCAGTAATATTATAATTTCAACATTCAAAATTCGTTGTTGAATAATCCAAATTAAAAATGTTGAATAGTAAACAACGAATTTAAAAACAATACTTATGAAAAAAATCATCGCTTTTGGTGCTTCATCAAGCAAAACTTCGATTAACAAACAATTGGCAACGTATGCCGCAAAACAATTCAAAGACGCAACCGTTGAAGTTCTAGACTTAAACGATTACGAAATGCCAATATTCTCAACAGATAAAGAAACAGAGATTGGAATTCCGCAATTAGCACACGATTTTTATGCAAAATTAGGAACCGCCGATTTGATTGTGATTTCATTTGCAGAACATAACGGAGCGTATACAACAGCTTTCAAAAACATCTTCGATTGGACCTCTAGAATTAATTCCAAAACATTTCAAGAAAAACAAACCCTGTTATTATCAACTTCACCAGGACCCCGTGGCGGAAGTTCGGTTTTGGAAATTGCAAAGAATAGATTTCCTTTTCAAGGAGCAGTGGTAAAAGGTAGTTTCTCGTTACCAAGTTTCTACGAGAACTTTGATGTTGCAAGTGGCATCATCAATCCTGATTTGAACAATCAATTAATGGGAATTGTAAATTCGATTGAGTTGTAAAAGAAACGCCTGACTTACATCAGGCGTTTCTTTTTTATTTCGTTTTCTTTTTCATTGTTACGTTTTCAAATGTTGAAACATCAATAACTTCTTCTTTGTCCACATCAAAGGAAACACTGACACTATCACCAACAATCGTTACAGGCAACTGATTTGATATTTGTGATGAACCAACAAAGATGTTTGGATAATCTTTGGTGGTAAAGTAATAGAAACTATTGCCATTTTTAACATCATTATGAATTCTAGTTACCACAGATTTTAGCGATTTCTTGTTTGCAAAACTAGTGGCATTCAATTTATTCCCAGCCATATTATACACATTTTTGAAAGCCGTTAACGTTTCTCTCATTGAATTTCCAACGCCTACAATTGTATAATCACTTATAGCAACCATTGCATACATTTTTACCAAACCACCTTCGTCTTTTAAAGTCATTACATAGGTTGGAATGTTGTTAATATTATATGGAATTGGCAAAGATGCTTTATATCCTTTTTCCTGAACTTTACCTTGTGCAGAACTTTGAGCCGCCATTTCAGTAGCACCACTTTGTTTGTAAAAAGTAGCTTCTTTGGTACGAGTATCCACTAAAACAAAACCAACAGCCGATTCGTCTTTCCCAACGGAAGTTAAACCCGTGTACCAATACGATTTATTGTCATGACCGTAAACCAAAGTTAATCCTTCTGTTATTTGCAATTTGTTTGCATTGGAAAAATTCCAATACCCATGTACATATTCTCCCCAATCATTTAATTGCTCTTCAACAAAATCAATTGGTTGAATGCGATCAACCCATTTAGGAGCATTGGCAATTCCGTATTCTTTTACAGTACCACTTTGAGCATCAACTATTAAAATACCAGTGGCATCATTTCCTGCAAAACCAATTTTCTTATCGTATTTTGTTACAACCCAAAACGGCTTTCCTGAATCGTCAATTTCAAAAGTATAATCGGTTAGTCCAACAGTTGCATAACCATTACAATACAAATGACGGGCTATATTGCTTTGAAAATATGCACTTTGTTGGTATTTTATTTTAATAGCTTTACTCCCAACAGTTTGTACTAATTTCACGTCTCGTTCGTTTGTAGCCGATACCATCACATAGCCTGCGGTTCCCTCTTGGTTGTTTAACCATTTAAAAAAACCTGAATGCAATAAGGGCGCCACCCAGTACAAATCATTTCCTACTTTTTGAATACAAAAATCACCCAGTTCCACTTGTGAACCTAAAGCTGGTTGCGAACCAAGAATTTTTTCTCCTAACAAATACGCTAAATCTTCATCCACCACTCTAATTTCATCTATTGATATTGGGGCAATATGATTGGCCATTTCTTTTCCATCGGCTACTTTTCCAATCAATTCTTTGTAAGCCTCACTTTTAAAAATTGGCAAACTTGTTACAGCAGGAAATAAAGTCATATAAATTACTAAAAGTCCCGCAATCAGCATGAGCATCTTATTGGGTCTCGCTAAAAATTTAATTTTTTTAGTGTCGGGAGTAACCATTGTTTTTGTAAACAAAAAGATGGCAAAAACAGTTAGCAACAAAAGCAAAAAAGGCAATTGAATAAAGCCGTAAGAAAGCACTGGGAGCTTTAAATAGAACATTAAAAATGCAACTATAACAAGGACTACAATTGATACTGGTTTTTTCATAAGTATAAAGTTGAATAATTTTGCTATAAGTCCTAAAAACTAGAACAACGTTACAAATTAAGTGTTTTACTAATAAAGAATACAGGGTTTAAAAAATATAAACCAAAAAATACTATTTTTGCTTGTGTTATAAACAAATAAGTTGACCCTAACTTATAGCAATGGGCAAAACAAATAAAAAACAGTAAACTAGAAACCTATTTTATGAAAGCATACGTATTTCCTGGTCAAGGCGCTCAATTCACCGGAATGGGCAAAGATTTATATGAAAAATCGGCAGTAGCCAAAGCACTTTTTGAAAGAGCCAATGAAATTTTAGGCTTCCGAATTACAGACATCATGTTTGACGGCACAGCGGAAGAGCTTAAAGAAACCAAAGTTACCCAACCAGCGGTTTTTTTACATTCGGTGATTTTAGCCAAAACACTAGAGGATTTTAATCCAGAAATGGTAGCCGGGCATTCATTGGGCGAATTTTCTGCTTTGGTTGCCAATGGTGCTTTATCTTTTGAAGACGGCCTGCAATTGGTTGCTAAAAGAGCTTTAGCCATGCAAAAAGCATGTGAAATTGCTCCTTCAACAATGGCAGCTGTTTTAAATCTTGACGATACAATTGTAGAAGACATTTGCGCTTCAATTGATGGCGTTGTTGTGCCTGCAAACTACAACTGCCCTGGACAATTGGTAATTTCTGGTGCCTATCATGCAGTAGAACTTGCCTGTGAAAAAATGAAAGAAGCAGGTGCAAAACGTGCATTGCTATTACCCGTTGGCGGAGCGTTTCATTCGCCAATGATGGAGCCTGCACGGGAAGAATTAGCAGCAGCCATTGAAGCTACAACCTTTTCAACACCAAGTTGCCCTGTGTATCAAAACGTAACGGCAAGTGCTGTTTCTGATGCAGAAGAAATAAAGAGAAACCTTATCGTTCAGTTAACGGCTCCTGTAAAATGGACCCAATCGGTGCAACAAATGATTGCGGATGGCGCAACTAGTTTTACTGAAGTTGGACCAGGAAAAGTGTTGGTTGGATTAGTTAACAAAATCAACAAAGAGGCGGCTACTTTCTCTGCTTAAGGTGTAAAAGCATTCGTTATTTTTTAATTTTTTTTGAAATGTAGTTCCATTTAAGACGTTGTAAGAAAAGTAAATTAAGTGGAATTACATTTTTTTAGTTCCAAATGGATTGTTTTAAAATACTTTCCCAAGAATTGTTTTGAATAAAAAGTACTATCCGAATTAAATGATACGTAATTAAAAAGAAAGCAAATCCGTAGGCCAATTTGCGGTTGTATAAAATGCCATTGAAATACTCTTTTTCAGTACTAATTTCATAGGGTAAAAGTACTAAGAGAAAAATACAAAACACTACCACAAAAGGACCTAAAACATGAAATGAACTACTTTTGGCAAAATTGCCTTCGTAGCAATAAACAATTGATTTTGTAATGCCACAACCGGGACAAGGAAAACCCGTTACCATTTTAAAAGGACACAGCGATTGTTCAGTATCTAACTGATGGTTGGTGTTGGAAAGCATTAAAAAAAACGGAACAGTCAGTGTTAAAAAAGCACCAACTATTCCGTATAGTTTTCTTTTTGTTTTTGTTTTAACGGTACAGTTTGTTTATATCTGATTGAACAATCATGGCGGCAATCATTGGGAAAACCAGCCCTAACAACACTAACATTACGGTATCGTCTTTTTGGAACGATTTGGTGCGTTCGTATACTTTTGGCAAACCTTCTTTTCCTGCTAAATAAAAGAAATATACATTTACAGGATAGCAACATCCGGCAAAAACGGCTACTGGTTGCGAAATTATTGTTCGTTCCGAAACGGCGTTTAAAACCTCAGCGGCTTTAATGTTCCAGTATATTAAGTACAATCCACAGGTTAGAAAACCAAAAATTAATACTAAAATTGGTTCTACATAAAAATTGGGAATTGGTTGATTGGGTTTGTTCCAATCTTCTGGTGTTACTACTTCCATATTTAAAAAATTACTGATTAATCTTGAGGTGTTCCAATTTCGTTGATTTCATCAAATTCCGATTTTGGGTCAGTACCATAGTCGTTTGTGCCGTCTTGCCCTTCTGTACAAAACAATACTAGCAGCCAAATTATTCCAACACCAGTAAATGCAATTAAGAAAAACCAACCGCTTTTTCCTACATCGTGCAAACGTCTAACCATAACTGCTAATCCTGGTAAAAAAACCAATAATGAATATATAGAACCAATGATTCCAGCACCTGCCGAACCATAAGTTAATCCTAACATACTATCAATAATCCTCAAAATTATAGAAATTATAAAAGCAGCTAAATAATAATACCAATACTCGCTTCGTCTGGCTCTGCCTGAGAAATTTGCATAGTTTTGAAAAACAACTTTTTTGTACCATTCAATCATAACAATAAATTTTAGTTTGGTTAGTCCTACTCTTTAGGGATTTTCGGCTCCTCCATTTTTCAAAAATAGAAAAAAAAGAAATACACCCGCCAATAAGTGGTTTGTTTTGAGAAAAATAAAAATGTTGTTGCATCACTAGTCCAGTACGACTCTGGGTTTATAGCCTTGCTCCTGTTGCTTTTTTGTTTGTAATTTGCCTGAATTCAAGCTGTTTTTTTTCAACTAAAGGATTTTGTCTAACTAAAGGGTTTTGTCTAACTAAAGGATTTTGTTCTGCTAAAGGGTTTTTTCTAACTAAAGGGTTTTTTCTAACTAAAGGGCTAACTGGAGTAACTAAAGGCCAGCATTGAATTGCTATAGGGCTGACTTGAGTTGCTATAGGTTAGCATTGAATTTCTAATGGGCTGACTTGAGTTGCTAAAGGCTAGAATTGAATTACTATAGGGTTGACTTGAGTTGCTAAAGGGTAGCATTGAGTTACTAATGGGCAGAATAGTGTTTCTAATTGCAGGTATTGAGTTGCTAAAGGGTTTTTGAGTTTACACCATCTAATGATTATTTTCCACTTTTTTTAAATTACTACTTTTTTAAATTGAACTCTTTAATTACAAAGTATTTCCATAAATTTGCTTCCTTATTCAAAAAACACGTTATGTTACAAATTTCATTTATTAGAGAAAATCAGGAAAAAGTCGTTCAGGCTTTAGCAAAAAAGAACATGGATGCACAAGTTATTGTGAACGATGTTGTACTTTTAGACGAGAAAAGAAGAAGTACCCAATTGGAGTTAGACAACACTTTGGCAGAATCTAATAAATTATCGGCATCTATTGGCGAATTGATGAAAAATGGCGAGAAAGACAAAGCTGCCCTTTTGAAAGAAAAAACTACGCTTTTGAAAGACAAGAGTAAAGTGCTTTCTGAAAAAGCGAATGAACTGGCTGCTGAATTGCAACAAAAACTGTATTTATTGCCTAATTTGCCTGCCGAAATTGTTCCTGAAGGTACAACTCCGGAAGAAAACCTTAACGTTTTTGAGGAAGGCGCTATTCCTGTTTTACACGAAGGTGCACTTCCACATTGGGAATTGGTTAAAAAATATGACATTATTGATTTTGAATTAGGAAACAAAATTACGGGTGCTGGATTTCCTGTTTACAAAGGAAAAGGAGCGCGGTTACAAAGGGCTTTGATTTCTTATTTTTTAGATAAAAACACGGATGCGGGTTATTTAGAGTACCAAGTGCCGCATTTGGTGAACGAAGCTTCTGCTTATGGTACGGGTCAATTGCCTGATAAAGATGGGCAAATGTACCATGATGCTACTGATAATTTGTATTTGATTCCCACTGCTGAAGTTCCTGTTACGAACATTTTTAGAGATGAGCTTTTACATGAAAACCAATTGCCCATTTTGTGTACGGGATACACACCTTGTTTTCGAAGAGAAGCGGGTTCGTATGGCGCACATGTTAGAGGTTTAAATCGTTTGCACCAATTTGACAAAGTAGAAATTGTGAGGGTTGAACATCCTGATAACTCTTACCAAGCGCTTGATGCCATGGTGGAACATGTAAAAAACATTATGCGCGAACTTAAGTTGCCGTTCCGAATTCTTAGACTTTGTGGTGGCGACATGAGTTTTGCTTCGGCTTTGACGTATGATTTTGAGGTGTATTCCACCGCTCAGGAACGTTGGTTGGAAATTAGTTCTGTTTCCAATTTTGAAACTTTTCAAGCCAATCGTTTAAAATTACGATTTAAAGGCAAAGACGGAAAAACCCAACTGGCACATACTTTAAACGGAAGTTCGTTAGCACTTCCAAGGGTTTTGGCTGGAATTCTTGAAAACTACCAAACACCGGATGGCATTGTGATTCCGGAGGTTTTACGACCTTATTGCGGATTTGATAGTATTAACTAAACGTTAATCTTTACAAAACAATGTACTAATTTGACACAAAAAAGGTTACTTTAGTGCATTGTTTTTTACTATAAAAATAGACCCAAATGAAACGTTTCCTCATTATTTGCACTCTTTTTTGTACTTTGTTTGTTTGTGCTCAAAACGAACAATTGGCGCAAAATTATTACGACAAAGGCGATTTTGAGAAAGCATTAATTAGCTATGAAAGTTTGCTAAAAACTCAAAACGGCAACAGTTTCTTTTTTCAAAGAACGGTTGAATGTTACCAGCAATTAAGCCAATTTGACAAAGCAAACAAACTGATCCAAGAGCGTTTGAACCAGTTCAACCAACCGGGTACATTGGTGGAATTGGGCTATAATTTTCAATTGCAAAAAGACGTGACTACGGCTAAAAAATACTACCAGCAAGCCTTGGACAAAATTAACAAAAACCCGAATTTTGTCTATGAAATTGCTCCAACTTTTGAAAAGAAAAACTTGGTGGATTATGCATTACAAGCTTATGAATTGGCATTAAAACTGGAACCAAAATTTAATTTTAATTTTCAAATGGCACTGCTCTATGGGCAACAAGGCAATACGGAATTAATGATTGAAAAATTTCTAACAGAGTCGTTTTCAAATCCTCAAAACTTGATTCCAATTCAAAATCAGTTTTCAAGATTTATAAGCGAAGATACTCAAGAAACGTTTAATAGCCAGTTGAAAAAAGCATTACTACTCAGAACTCAAAAAAACCAAGACTTGTTTTGGAATCAGTATTTGAGTTGGTTTTATGTTCAACAAAAAGAATTTGGCAAAGCTTTTATTCAAGAAAAAGCGATTTACAAACGCAACCCAGAATCGTTTGCTACGATAATCAATTTAGCCAAACTAGCAGTTGATGAAAACGAAGAAGCTACTGCGAAAGAAATTTACGCTTTTATTTTAGAAAACACTTTGGATTTGGAGTTAAAAATACAAGCTCATTTTTATATTGAAAAAATAAAAATTAGCAATGCTACCGAAAAAGAGTATCCTGCAATTCAGGCCGAATTAGAATTGTTATTACAAGAGTTTGGTATTAGTCCGTATAGTCTTCCGCTACAAAAACTGTTGGCTAATTTTACAACATTTAATCGTAACAACCCTGATTTAGGAAAACAATTATTGAAAAAAGCAATGGAGTTACCTTTGAATCAATTTCAAATAGCTGATTTGAAAATGGAGCTTGGAGATGAATTGTTGTATCAAGAAAAGTTCAACCAAGCCTTACTTTTGTACACACAAATTGAAGACGATTTAAAAAATGATGCTGTTGGTCATGAAGCCAGTTTAAAAATTGCAAAAACTAGTTATTATCAAACCGATTTTACATGGGCTACCAAACAATTAACCCAACTAAAATCTGCTTCAACACAACTAATTGCAAACGACGCATTGGATTTATTGCTGTTGATAACCGACAGTACCGTTGCCGATTCTACACAAACAGCATTAAAAAAGTTTGCTCGTGCTGATTTTTTAATTTTCCAAAACAAAATGCCAGCTGCGTTAGCTGCTTACCAAGCCATTTTGAAAGAACACAAAACAGACGAAATTATTCCCGTTACGCTTTTAAGAGTGGGGAAAATTTATGAAAAAATGGGCGATTATACAGCAGCTCTTGCAAATTACCAACGGATATTTGAAGAATTCAAAGAAAGTATTTATGTAGATGAAGCTTATTATTATGCGGCAACTCTTGCAAACGAAAATTTAAAGGATATCGAAAAGGCAAAATCCTATTACGAACAGCTTATTTTTCATCACGAAGACAGCATTTTTTACACAGATGCTCGGAAAAAATACAGGCAGTTAAGAGGCGACAAGGATTTGTAAAAAGCATATACTAACTCATAAATCAAATTTCATGATAATTTACAACGTTACCATCAACATTCACGAAAGTGTTCATGATCAATGGTTGAGCTGGATGCAGCAAAAACACATACCCGAAATACTAGCGACAGGAAAATTTTTTTCTGCAAGAATTGTCAAAGTATTGGTAGAAGAAGAAATGGGCGGAACGACTTATTCTATTCAGTATGAAACGGACAGTAAAGCAACACTAGAAGCTTATTATAACGAAGATGCACCTGCTTTTAGAGCTGAAGGGATAGCACTTTTTGGCGATAAAATGTTAGCGTTTCGAACAGAATTAGAATTAATTAGTCAGCATTAGAGCATCGAAAGCAATTTTTTTTAAGGCTTTCACAATACAAAAAAGTAATGGAAAAAGTAAAAGCCAAAAAACACCTTGGGCAACATTTTTTAAAAGATGAAAGCATTGCAAAAGCCATTGCAGACACTCTAAACCTTGAAGGTTATCAAAATGTTTTGGAAATTGGTCCTGGGATGGGGGTTTTGACCAAATATTTATTGGAAAAACCAGTTACAACTTACGTAATCGAAATTGACCAAGAATCTGTAGCCTATTTAGGTGCAAATTACCCAAAATTAGAGGGTAAAATACTTGCAGAAGATTTTTTGAAATTTGATTTAAATAAAATATTTACAGGAAATCAACTGGCTATTATTGGCAATTTTCCCTACAATATTTCCACTCAAATTGTTTTTAGAGCTTTGGAATTTAGAAATCAAATTCCAGAGTTTGCTGGCATGTTTCAAAAGGAGGTTGCTCAGCGAATTTGTGAAAAAAAAGGAACCAAAGCTTATGGCATACTTTCTGTTTTAGTTCAAGCTTTTTATGATGCTGAATATCTTTTTACGGTAAACGAAGCTGTTTTTATTCCACCTCCAAAAGTAAAATCAGGTGTTTTACGTTTGCGTAGAAAAGAAAATTATCACTTGCCGTGTAGCGAAAAATTGTTTTTTACAGTTGTTAAAACTGCCTTTCAGCAGCGCAGAAAAACACTAAGAAACAGTTTAAAAACACTAAATTTGCCCGACAGTATAAGAGAAGATGATGTTTTTAATCTTCGCCCAGAACAGCTAAGTGTAGAACAATTTATAGCGCTTACTCAAACAATAGAAGCTCATGCAATTTAAAATAACCAAAAAACTGGTTGCTCAAATTGAGCAATTAATTAAAACTAAAAACAGACCTGAGCTGGAAGAGTTACTTTCAGACATGCACCATGTTGACATTGCAGAAATTCTGGATGAGCTGGACATTAATGAGGCTACCTATATTTTTAAATTACTTGACAGCGATAAAACGGCAGAAATTCTTCTTGAAATTGATGAAGATTTACGTGAAAAAATTCTTAGCAGACTATCCGCTAAAGAAATTGCTGAAGAGTTAGATGAGTTGGATACCAACGATGCGGCCGACATTATTAACGAACTTTCACAAAGCAAAAAAGAACAAGTAATTTCGGAACTCCAGGATGTTGAACACGCAAAAGACATTGTTGAACTTTTGCGTTATGATGAAGATACTGCTGGAGGAATCATGCATAAAGAAATGATGGTGGTTAACGAAAATTGGAATGTGCTTACTTGCGTTAAAGAAATGCGAATTCAAGCTGAGAACATTTCGAGAATTCATTCCATATATGTGGTTGATGACGAAGACCGATTGAAAGGCAGACTTTCTTTAAAAGATTTACTAACTACTTCTACCAAAACGCCAATTAGCGAAGTTTATATTCGGAAACTAAACTTTGTAAAAGTTACTGATGAAGATGTAGAAGTAGCAAGAATCATGCAAAAATACGATTTAGAAGCCATTCCTGTTGTGGATGAACTTGGCAGACTAGTAGGCCGAATTACAATTGACGATATTTTAGACGTAATTGAACAAAGAGATACCGAAGACATTCAAAAGTTTGGAGGTACTGAAGGGTTGGATTTATCGTACACCAAAACAAGTTTATTAGAACTTGTGCGCAAAAGAGCGGGTTGGTTGGTTGTTCTTTTTTTAGGGGAAATGCTAACGGCTTCCGCAATGGGGTATTATGAATTGGAATTGTCAAGAGCATTAGTTTTAGGCTTGTTTATTCCTTTGATTATTTCAAGTGGGGGCAATTCTGGCTCGCAAGCTGCTTCGCTTATTATTAGAGCCATGGCCTTGAAAGAACTGCAATTAAGCGATTGGTGGTATGTAATGAAAAAAGAATTGTATTCCGGAATAATGCTTGGTGCCATTTTAGGAATTATTGGATTTGTTAGAATATATATTTGGCAAACTACGGGTATTCATGATTATGGTCCTTATTGGTTATGGGTTGCCTTAAGTGTTTCGTTTTCATTGTTGGCAATTGTACTTTGGGGAACGTTGTCTGGTTCTTTAATCCCTTTTATTTTGAGACGAGTAGGTTTAGATCCCGCTACAGCTTCCGCTCCTTTTGTAGCTACCATTGTGGATGTAACGGGGTTAATAATTTTCTTTACAATATCTTCCTTGTTCTTGTCTGGAAAAATGTTGTAACTATTGCCCTACTTTAAATTAGAATTCCTAAGAAGTTGTTTTTAAAATTTAAGTTCAACACCATTTTATTAAAATAACACAAAATATGAACATTCACATTATTGGAGGCGGTAATTTAGGTGTCGCCATTGCTTTAGGAATAAGTGACTTTACGACTGGAAATAATGTTACTGTTACCAGAAGAAACACAGAGAGTATTGCTTATCTTGCAACCAAAGGCATTCAAATACATTCCCAAAATACCCATCAAATTGAAGCGGCAGACTTAATTATTCTTACCGTAAAACCGTACCAAGTTGATGCTGTTTTAGAAGAAATTGTACCTCATTTAACGCACCAAGTCATTGCATCAGCTGTTAGTGGATTAGCAATTGAGTCTTTACTAGAAAAAACCAAAAAAAAGGTGCCAATTGTTCATATGATGCCTAACATTGCAATTCGATTTGGACAATCAGCAACTTGTGTTGCCTTTTTAGAAAAAGACAAACAAGCTGCTCAAAACCTACTAACGCTATTTAACAGTTTAGGAACAGTTGCTGTAATTGACGAAAAATTAATGGACGCTGCTACAGTTTTAGGAGCCTGTGGAACTGCTTATGCACTTCGATACATCCGAGCATCCATGCAAGCTGGAATTGAAATTGGATTTGATGCTACAACAGCTTTAGCCATAGCGTCACAAACGGCAAAAGGAGCAGCAACAATGGCATTGGAAGAACAAATTCACCCCGAACAATTAATAGATAGAGTAACCACTCCTCAAGGATGTACCATTGTCGGCTTAAATGAAATGGAACACGAAGGATTTAGTTCATCGTTAATTAAAGGAATTAAAATATCGTTGAAAAAAATTAAAGAATGAACCTAGCGGCTATAAAAATCCTGCATCTTGATTCCAACCATCCCCTTTTGTGGGAACAGTTGCAAGAACTTGGATTTACAAATCATCAAGATTTTACCTCCTCTAAAGCACAAGTTGAAGCTAAAATTCAAGATTATCATGGAATTGTAATCAGAAGCCGGTTTACAATTGATGCAGCCTTTTTGGACAAAGCAGTTAACCTACAATTCATTGCTCGAGTTGGTGCAGGATTGGAAAGTATTGATTGCGAGTATGCCATAAGCAAAAACATTCAGCTATTAGCCGCTCCTGAAGGCAATAGGAACGCTGTGGGTGAACAAGCTCTAGGCATGCTTTTATCGCTTTTCAATCGTTTAAATCAAGCCGATCAAGAGGTTCGTTTAGGATTGTGGAACCGAGAAAGCAATCGGGGTAATGAATTAGACGGCAAAACAGTAGGAATAATTGGATATGGTAATATGGGCAAAGCTTTTGCAAAAAAACTACGAGGTTTTGACACTACTGTTTTATGTTATGATATACTTGAAAATGTTGGCAATAACGATGCTCAACAAGTTTCGTTAGCCGAACTTCAAAGCAAAGCCGATGTGGTGAGCCTACACATTCCGTGGACACCTCAAACCGACCAATTGGTCAATGCCGCTTTTATAGCCCAATTTTCAAAATCCTTTTGGCTGATAAACACTTCTAGAGGAAAAAACGTAGTTACCGCCGACTTGGTAGCTGGTTTACAATCCGGGAAAATTTTAGGTGCTGGATTAGATGTTTTGGAATACGAAAAACTATCGTTTGAAACTCTTTTCAACGATGCTGCTACACCCGAAGCCTTTACTTATTTACTTCAAGCTAAAAACGTGTTGCTTACACCGCATATAGCCGGTTGGACTTTTGAAAGTCATGAAAAATTAGCACAAGTCTTGGTTTCTAAAATCAAAACGATATACAATATACTGTAGTTTGAAAAAACAGTTTTGACAAAATTGCTTTGCTAAGCAACTTACTACTTTTGGCGATACACTTAAATAAGACATAGATTCAATTAATGTAAGCTGAAATTATAAATTATTTTTTTTGTACTAAGTATGGCTTAGTGTTATAAATCATTCATAAAATAAAAGTACCATTTTCTTTACTTTATATTAAAGCGTTATATTTATCCTATTTAGGATTCTTATCCGTTTTGAAATAATTTGATAGTTTACCAATCAATTTCCACACGCTGTTTTTCGCTATATTACCAAAAAACAACTCCAACTGACTGTTGATTACGTACTTCTTTTCTTTATATTTGCTAAAAAAATAATGCTACTTATGAAAAAAATCTACTATATCAGTGCTTTTTTCTTGTTGAATTGGGCTTTTGCTCAAACCGACAAATCGTTTTTAACTCAAATTAGCAACTCCGAGAAACACGCTGCGGCTCAAAAACTAAACATGAGAACCAATGCCAATACTCAAAATTACGACATCACATACCACAAACTTGAGTTTACCGTTGACCCTACTCAATATTACATCAGCGGAAAAGTAACCACTACCTATACTGCTTTGGCAAACATGAACTCCTTGACCTTTGATTTAAGCAATAGTTTGACGGTAAGTACTGTAAAAATGAACGGCGCGATTTTAACTTTTGCTCAAAACACCAACAACGAATTAGTAATAAACTTACTAGCCACACAACTAATAGGAACAACAGCAACTGTAGAAATTAACTATGCAGGAGCACCGCCACAAAATGGTTTTTTTGCTTTTACAAGCGCAACACATAACGGAACACCTGTAATTTACACCCTTTCAGAACCTTTTGGCGCAAGAGATTGGTGGCCTTGCAAACAAGATTTGAACGATAAAGTTAATTCAATTGACGTGTACATAACTGCCCCTTCGCAATACGTTAGTGTTTCAAATGGCGTAGAACCTGAAGCGCCTGTTGTGAACGGGAGTTTAAAAACAACACACTTTCATCACGGCTATCCAATACCTGCTTATTTAATTGCTATTGCCGTTACAAACTACAGTGTTTACACACAAACTGCTGGCACTAGTCCAAATCAATACCCAATTGTCAACTACATCTATCCAGAAAATCTTGCCACTATACAACCACAATTGGACCAAACACCCTTGATACTGAATTTATACGAAAGTCTTTTTGAAGTGTATCCTTTTCATAATGAAAAATACGGTCATGCGCAGTTTGGTTGGGGCGGTGGAATGGAACATACCACAGTTTCGTTTATGGTAGGTTTTGATCGACAATTAATTGCTCACGAAATGGCACACCAGTGGTTTGGCGATAAAATTACGTGCGGAACATGGAAAGACATTTGGTTAAACGAAGGTTTTGCTACTTACGTTGCAGCATTAGTTATTGAACATTTTGATGGTATTCCTGCTTTTATAACTGAAAAAACCAATATGGTAAACTACATTACAAGTGCACCAAATGGGAATGTCTATTTGAATGATTCACAAGCATTAGACGTAAACAGAATTTTTAGCGGCCGATTAACGTATGACAAAGGCGCTATGGTTTTGGAAATGCTTCGTTTTAAGCTAGGCGATGCAGTGTTTTTTCAAGGATTAAAAAACTATTTAGCCGATACAACATTGGCCTACGGTTATGCAATTACATCCAATTTACAAACCCATTTAGAAGCCGTTTATGGCAACAGTTTAACTGAATTTTTTAACGATTGGGTCTATAATCAAGGCTTTCCAAGTTATACTTTAAGTGCACAAACACTTGGTAACAATCAGGTTCAAATTCAATTAAGTCAAACACAATCCGACGCGTCGGTTACGTTTTTTGAAATGCCAGTGCCAATTAGAGTTACAGGGATAAACGGAGAACTTTTAGATTTGGTTTTGCAAAACACCACCAATAATCAGGTGTTTATTGAAAATATTCCTTTTGAAATAGCCGATATTACTATTGATCCCGATGTGCATTTAATTACAAATAACAACGCGGTAGATTTACACAATGTAGGTTTTGTAGCCAACCCATCTATTCAATTGTTCCCTAATCCAACCACTTCTACAGTAACCCTATCAATGCCTAATTTAATGACTGTTCAAAATATTGACGTGTTCAATACTTTAGGACAAAGAGTACTGACTTCTAGTACTTCCAGCTTTTCGGTTGTTGATTTAGCAGCAGGAATGTACACCCTTTCAGTGGCAACTTCGCAAGGAACTTTTCATAAAAAATTCATAAAAAAATAAACCACATCACATAAATTGCAAAAAGTAAGGTGAAAACCTTACTTTTGCCGTTATATACGAATTTAACAGAAACAAATGGGAACACTTATTCAGATAGCACAATTAATTTTGTGTTTGTCAATTTTAGTAATACTTCACGAACTTGGTCATTTTCTGCCTGCAAAATTTTTCAAAACAAAAATCGATAAATTCTACTTGTTTTTTGACCCATGGTTTTCTTTAGTCAAAAAGAAAATTGGAGATACAGAATACGGAATTGGTTGGATTCCAATGGGTGGTTATGTAAAAATTGCCGGAATGATTGACGAAAGCATGGATAAAGAACAGCTGAAACAAGAGCCACAACCTTGGGAATACAGAAGCAAACCTGCTTATCAAAGATTAATTATTATTTGCGGAGGAGTTATTGTAAATTTCTTTTTAGCATGGTTCATTTACACCATGTTATTATTCAACAATGGTGATAATTACATTGACAATTCAAAAATAACAAATGGAATCGCTGTAGATTCAATTGGCAGCATCATTGGGTTACGATCAGGAGATAAAATTTTGAAAGTGGACGGAGTGGCACAAAAAAAGTTTGATCAATTACCAATGGAAGTACTATTTGGTAAAAACATAACGGTAATCCGCGATGGAAAAGAAACCACATTCGACCTAAGCGATGATGGAAAAAGAGAAGTGATCAAACGTGCGGGTAAAAACTTTTTAGCGCCTCGTGTGGAAGTTATAGTTGATTCAGTAGTAAAAAATTCACCTGCGCTATTGTGTGGACTTCAAAAAAACGATAAAATTATTGGATTAAACGACACCAAAACTATTTATTACGACGAATTAACCACTGCAATTTCAAAAAGCAAAAAAGATTCAATAGCCTTAAAAGTCATTCGAAATAACCAAGAAATTGTTTTAAAAACAAAAGTGGACAAAGAAGGTAAAATAGGATTTTATCCAAATTTAAGTATATTAAAAACTGCTTACGTTTCTCAGCCGCTTTCATTTGTACAAGCAGTGCCTGCAGGTTTAAGCAAAACGTTATCAACTTTATCAGATCAAATTCGACAGTTTAAAGTAATTTTCAACACCAAAACGGAAGCTTACAAGCAAGTAAGTGGTCCGTTACGAATGTTTAAAATTTTCAAACCCGTTTGGGATTGGAATTTCTTTTGGTCCTTTTGTGCCATGTTTTCAATTTGGTTGGCATTTTTAAACATATTACCAATTCCAGGTTTAGATGGAGGGCATGCCACTTTTATTTTAATTGAAATCATAACCAGAAAAAAACCAACTGAAAAAACCTTAGAAGTTGCCCAAACCATTGGTGTAGTGCTACTTTTAAGTTTAATGGCATTGGTATTTGGAAATGATATTTGGCATTTAATTACAGGTAAATAAAAAAAAGTAATTTTTTTTCAATTTTTATTTGCAAAACACAAAAATCGCCTTATATTTGCCACCGCTAAAAAGGTCTAAAACGTTAGTCTTTTTTAAACATACATAGTTTCCTCCTTAGCTCAGTTGGTTAGAGCATCTGACTGTTAATCAGAGGGTCCTTGGTTCGAGCCCAAGAGGGGGAGCTAATTAAAAAAAGAGGTCATTTTTGACCTCTTTTTTATTTCTACCATTTTGTAAAACCTTACTGACATTGAAACGAAGTACTATGGATCAATGCAAGGCTTCGTGACTGGATATTTTCTATTTAATCATATAGTTCCATCCGAAAAGGCAATTACACTAAATCCATGCATCTTGTATTGTTATTACCGTTTTTAATCAAAAGTATTTATATTTATTGACACTTATCATACGCATCAATGCAGTCATAATTCACCTTTATACTTCTATCCAATTGAGCTCTACGGGTTAGTTTGTCATATTCATCAAATACGGCAGTAGCAGCAGGGCAATCGCTCACCATCGTTCTAAGATTACCTTCCGTCATTTCTACTAAGGTTCCTGTATCACCTTTTAGTATGTAATAAAAATCACGTGTATTGCCTCCACCGCCAATATCTATCCAGGTGTAGTAAACACTAATTTTACTTTTATACGTTCTTTTGGCAAATTCTCCGTTCGCATTTTTTTTATATCTGTTTTTTTTGTGTTGAACAGCCATAACATCATTGTATTCATAGGTAACACCATCAATAACAACCTCACCAGAACCCTTTGCTTTAAAACTATTGGTTTTAAACACATTGCATTTAGATACTTTGCCTTTAATGATTTTACCATTCATTAATTCTACAAATTCTTGCTCCTCGTCACCAATAGACACTTGAGTTGCAATTGCAACCTTTGCATTTTTAGGAGGATTTTTAAAACTTGTTAAAAACAAACATGAGATACAGAATAAACTCGTGACGATACTTTTCATACTACTAGTAATTTAAATTTTATTTATTTATTGAATTGTAATTCATTTCCATTTGCTAAAGAAAAACGCTCCTAGCTAGCGCGAGCTTCTAGCTAGTAATAATTAAGTTGCTCCAATATTTATTCAACTATAATTTTTACAATAGTAATACAAAACATTTAATTATTGATATTTAGGTAAATTATTTTTTGTGGATACGAGCAAGATGGTTGCACTAGCTGAGATTTTATTTTACGATTACTACTTTAATTGTTTTGTGTTCTTGCAACGCTATAATTAATTGTGTCGCTTGTTGATTGATGAAACTTTTTTATAAAGTTTATTGTTGAAATCATATCCGTTAATTCTTTTGCTTTTGTTGGTGATTCTATTTGTACCAGTAATGTTTGTATAAAATTTATTTAAGACACAAAGAAATGTTTAGTTGGAACTTGAATTTATATTTCGTTTGTAAATTCTTCGAGAAGACCAATTACTATTGATTTGCCAATTTATGGTGTTTTTATAAAGTTGTTGGCAGGCTTTGCCATACCAACAACGGCGAAGTTTTTAATTTTACCAATATCCTTTATCGCCTTCAAATAAAATATGATCAAAAACAAAGTGAGAAACACCTCCACCATTTTTGGTTGCACATTGAAAACACGAGGACCCACTTGTTTCTGAATTGGCAGGTATATTGGTACTTCCGTCAACTGTTCTACCGTTATTAAAGAAAATTTTATAGCTTAATCTTACGCCTTTGCTGTTGCCATTCTTAAGCTTTATGTATCCAGAGCCTCCTTCTTTATATTGACAAACTTTCAAATATAATTCTGATACTGCTCCTGCCGACCCTGCTGGCGACCAATCTGAGCAACCTTCTGAGTTAAAACTATTCGATACGGTCCCACCTGCAGATAAATTAGGAACACTTTGTGAAGTATTATTTTTTGCAGTTGTGCTTCCTGAAGAACTACTTGTATTAGACTGTGAATTTGATGCTGCTTGTTTTGTAGGTTCATAATTTACATCGCTACTACTGTTATAACTACTACCTGAATTGCCACCACTTCCATTGGAACTATTAGCTATAGATGTTGAGCTGCTATTATTTGTGTTTTTGTTTAATGATTCATAAAAACGAGCATCTCTTTCTGCTTTTACTTTTTCTGCTTCAACGGTAGTGCCTCTAGCGTATGCATCTAATCTTTTTTGTTCTTCCTTTCTTTTTTTATCTTCATCATCTAATGCTTGTACTAAATATTGCTGTGCTGCTTCTTTAGCTTTTTTCATTTTATCGTTATAGCTGTCAATCGCATTATTTGCTTCAAGTGCATTTTTATGATTTTCGGCAGATGCCTCTCGTTGCATTTTAGCTATTCTTAAATTATCTTCTTTTTCTTCTAAAAGCTGTTCTTGTGTTTTTGGGGTGTTGTTTTGAATAGCAAAAAGCGATTCGTAGTTTTTAATTTTATTTTTGTATTCACTTTTAGTTATTTCATTTATATAAGTTCCACCCCTTTTGTCTTTGGGATCTATTTTTTCATTTAGTGCTGCTTTGCAATGCCAATAATCTGCTCTTTGTTTATCTGCTTTTACACCATATCCATAAGTAAAAATACGACTTAATTCAAATTGTGCTTCTGGGTGGTTATTTTCTGCTGCTTTTAAATACCACTCAAAAGATTTTACGTAATTTTTGTAATTGAAACCATAACCATCAAACTCGCCACCATAAACCTTGCCTAATTTATATTGTGCTGCTGGATAGTTGTTTTTAGCCGCTATTATGTACCACTCCATAGCTTCATTTATACGATGTATACCATAAATGGTTTCTTTACCATAAGGATACCTAAAATCACAACCTAAACTGTTTTCAGCCATATATCCACACATATATTTGCTTCTTGTATTTTGTGACGCTTTTTTATATGTTTTGTATGCATTTTTAAAATCTTGTTCTTCAAAATATTTGTCTGCCAAAACTGTCAATAAATGTACATTAACCGTTTTATCTGTTACTTTTTTAAGTTCTTTAATAGTTAATTCCGCCAATGGGTTATTAGCAGCTTTTTTAAACCAATAATTAGCTTTAGTATAATTTGGCGTTTCATACCCCAACCCATCGTAGCTCATAAATGTTAAAATAGCTGCTGAATTTATATTGTTATTTTCGGCTGCTTTCTCGTACCACTTCACGGCTTTGCTGTAGTCAATACCATAATAGTAATTACCTAAATTCTTTTGTCCATCGGCATCATTATAATCTGCTGCTTTTTGATACCACTCAAGAGCCTTATTGTAATCAACCATAGTTCCCCTTCCATTTTCATAGCAGTAACCTAAACTGTTTTGTGCAGTTACATTTTTATTTTCTGCTGCTTTTTGATACCAATAAAAAGCCTTGTTATAATCTATATCAGTACCATTTCCATTATAGTAGCAACTGCCTAAATTATTTTGTGCATCAGCATCATTATTATCGGCTGCTTTTTGAAACCAGTATAAGGCTTTTTTGAAATCTACAGTAGTGCCATTACCAAAATAATAGCAATTGCCTAAATTTGCTTGTGCTTTAGCATTGCTATTATCCGCTGCTTTTTGATACCATTCAAAAGCCTTTTTATAGTCAACTTTAGTTCCATAACCATTATAATGGCAATTGCCTAAAGTGTTTTGTGCATTGGAATTGTTGTTTTCGGCAGCTTTTTGATACCAATAATAAGCTTTGCTTTTATCTACACCCGTACCAATGCCATCAAAGTAGCAACTTCCCAGATTATTTTGTGCAATAGAATTATTATTATCGGCTGCTTTTTGAAACCAATAGACAGCTTTCTCATAGTCAATAGAAATTCCTGATCCATGATAATACGAATTTCCTAAATTGATTTGTGCAACAACATTATTATTTTCAGCTGCTTTTTGCACCCAATAAAAGGCTTTCCCATAATCAACACCAGTTCCATTACCACTAAAATAGCAATTAGCTAATTCGTTTTGTGCAAAAGCACTATTATTAAATGCTGCTTTTTGATACCACTGTATAGCTTTAGTATAATCTACAGTGGTTCCATTACCGTTATAATAACATATACCTAACATATATTGTGCATCTGTTTTATTATTATCTGCCGCTTTTTGAAACCATTGTATGGCTTTAGTATAATCTACAGTTATGCCATTACCAGAATAGTAGCAAACACCTAACATATATTGTGCATCGGCATAATTATTATCGGCAACTTTTTGATACCACTGTATGGCTTTGATATAATCTACAGCAGTTCCATAACCAAAATAGTAGCAATTAGCCAATTGTAATTGACCTTGAACATTACTATTATCGGCTGCTTTTTTATTCCAATAAAAAGTTTTTGATAAATCTTTTGGAACTTCTTTCCCTTCAAAGTATTTATTTCCTAATTCACTTTGCGATTGTGCGTTGCCTGCTTCGGCTTCTTTTTGCAACTGTTCAATAGTTTTTTCTGTTTGTGCTTGTGTATTGCTGGCACACACCAACATTATTAGTATTAATGCTAGGGTTTTAATTGCTTTTATCATATAAATATATTTTTCAAGGTTGCAAATATAGAGTGTCTTTGTCTTGTTGTGTCGCTCAATTGAAATACTGCAGCTGGCAAGAAGCGTTTGCTATTGATGTTAGTACTATCGTTCAGCAGAATTAAGTCAGCCCTATAGCAATCAAATAACATAGCTGCTAACTCATAAACACACGCAACTCCTGTTGCGTTTTTCTGTATTGTCTTTCAAATATATAAAAATCTACTCACAAAATTAAATTTCTCTAAAAATCACCATTACTTAACATTAGCGTTCCAAAGCTTTGGAAAGGCACTAGATTGCTTCGGAAGGTATTTTGAAAATAATTTTAGGGTATGGTATTTTTTTAATTGTTCAGAGCGACTACTTAATAAACCCGTTGGGTGTAATTAGTTTTTGATGAACTTTTTTGTCGGTTCAAGTGCTATTTAATAGAAAATGGTATCGAGAACAAGAAAAGTTGCATTACACCCAACGGGTTTACAATCTTATTATTGTATCAAATTTATCGTTTTATCCTACTGTTTTAAAATCAATAGTAAAAAATCAAACTCCTTATTAAATGAATGGATATGGTTAGTTTACTAGCCTTATTTTATTATGTTTAGTACTAATTTTATTTTACTTATTCCTAATCTAATTCGGTTTGTTACTACTTATGTTTTGTTTACTCCTAACTTAATTCTATTTATTCCTAATTGAGTTTTGCTTGAATACAATCTAATTTGATTTACTACTAATTCAATTTTGCTTGAACATAATTTAATTTGGTTTACTACTAATTTTGTTTTGCTTGAACATAATCTAATTTTGTTTACTGCTAATTCCATTAGAAAGTATATAAATCACACATTGTGTTAAAAAAAATGTAATTATGTGAATAAAATATTAATTTTTAGAACTAAATAGTAAAACTATTGCTATTTGGCATACATTTTGTTTTGTGTTTTTTATGTTTAACTTACTAATTTTTTAAAAAATGGCACGAAGAAAATTATCAAGAGTGTTGGACCTAGAAAAAGGAAACACTCGACTAGCTGCGGTAAAAAGTATTGACCCTGCTTTGGATTTAGGCAACGGAATTACGGTTGCTAACTATCAAACTCAAGTTCAGTTGTTGACCACTAAATTGGCTACTTACAACACCACTTTGAGTACTATTGACGATTTGTACAATCAATGCATAGCTCAAATTGATGTTATTAAAGATTGGAACGAACGCATATTAACGGGAGTTGCTACTAGATATGGCAAAAACAGCTCGCAATATGAAATGGCTGGCGGAAAGAAAAAAAGCGAACGTAAAAAAGTAACTTCAAAAAAAACCAGCTAATCATACAGAACAAATTGCTGGTTAAACTTTACTAAACCTTTGTTTTAAGTCAATTTAAACAAAGGTTTTTTTTATGCAATTTGTATTGAAAGAGCACCACCCTTACAACTGAAAACGACTCGAATTCATGCCTTATGCGTTCTTTTTTTAAGGAAGTTTTTAAGGGTGCCGTCAGCGATACATTTAGTTGTTTTTTTAATTTCTAAGTGTTTTTAAGACATCCGTTCAGCTTGCACATTAAAAAAAATATCAAATTGGGTAGAAAATGGGTAGCAATTAAATTGTTCTTTTTTGATTGTTGAATGTACAAAACAATTTTAAATCATTGATAAAAAGAGTTTAAACAAAAAAACCACACTCTTAAAGTGTGGTTTCTGTGGTACCTCCAGGGATCGAACCAGGGACACATGGATTTTCAGTCCATTGCTCTACCATCTGAGCTAAGGTACCTCTCGCTTGATGCGGGTGCAAATATAGTATGATTTTTAATTTATCCAAAACATTTTTTAAAAAAAATCTATTTGTACCTTTGTAAAAAGAAAATCAACAATATGACCTTAGCCATAGACATTGGTAACACTAGAACAAAAGCAGCTCTTTTTGAGGAGAATAGGCTGTTGAAAACGTTTGTAATTGAAAAAATAGATTGGAAAAAAAGCATTGCAACTATTTTACATGAAAACACAAAAATTACTACAATAGTTGTTTCTAGTGTGGGAAATGTTACAAAAAAAGACTTTGAAGAATGGGAAAACCGCTATGAAGTTGTATTTTTAGACGTTCATTCAAAATTTCCTTTTACGAATTTATACCAAACGCCAAACACTTTAGGCATTGACCGAATGTTAGTAGCCTCCGGCGCTGTTTTGCAACATCCCAATCGCAACAGGCTAGTAATTGATGCAGGAACCTGCATTACTTATGATTTTGTAAATGCTTCTAACGAGTATCTTGGCGGAGCTATTTCACCAGGCATACACTTAAGATATGAAGCTTTGCATACGTTTACAGCAAAATTGCCGTTACTAACTATGGAACACCCAAATTACTTTATTGGAAACGATACTAAAACGGCTATTCATTCTGGCGTTATTAATGGTGTACTAAATGAAATTAAGGGCTTTATTACTGCCTATGAAGAAGAATATTCAAATTTTATAATAATTTTAACGGGAGGAGACTCGGAATTTTTGGCTAACCGATTAAAAAATACCATATTTGCCAATCCAAATTTTCTTCTTGAAAGTTTGTATGAAACTTATCAATATCTACATCAAAAATGATTAAAAAAATCTTCGTAAGCATTTGTTTACTGTTAGCAATTGCTTCTTTTGCTCAAGAGGGCACTTCCTCTCCATATTCTTTTTACGGAATTGGAGACGTAAAATTCAAAGGGACTATTGAAAATAGATCAATGGGTGGTGTAAGTGTTTTTCAGGACAGTATCCACCTAAACATTCAAAACCCTGCTTCTTATGCCAATTTAAGACAAACTTCTTTTTCTGTTGCGACCAATTACAATTCGACTAATTTAACAACAGCTACTTCTGAAGACAAAACTACAAGAACAAATTTGGATTATTTACTAGTTGGTTTACCGTTGGGTAAATTTGGAGCCAGTTTTGGTTTGATGCCTTATTCCTCTATTGGGTATAGAGTGCACAGTAGAGATGATTTAGCGGGAACAGACAATGTGTTTTATGGAAGTGGTGGAATAAATAAACTTTTTATTGGGCTAGCATATCAAGTAAATAAAAAATTAAGTATTGGCGCCAATGTTGATTATAATTTTGGAAAAGTAAATTCAACCAGCTATTTCTACCGAGACAATGTACAATTTGGAACAAGAGAAACCAATTTTTCTAATGTAAGAGGTGGCGGTTTAACATTAGGAGCGATGTACCACACCAAATTTAGAAAGAAATCGCATCTGTTTGGTGCTTTCACTTTTTCTCCTGAAACAAATTTGAATTACAACAACACTAGAAACATTGCTACTTTACAAAATTTGTTGTTTTCAAGTGACATTGTTGTTGAAACTACTCCGGTAGATTCACCTAACACTAGTGTAAAAATGCCAACAAAACTTTCATTTGGGATTGGAATTGGCGAATTAAGAAAATGGCAAATTGGAACACAACTTACTTGGCAACAAAGCAGTAGAATGTCTGAAAGATTTAACGACATAACTAATGTTTCCTATGAAAATGCCGCTAAACTTTCACTTGGAGGTTTTTATATTCCAAAATTCAATTCTTACAACAGTTATTTTGCAAAAGTTTGTTACAGAGCAGGATTTTACCATCAAAACACTGGTTTAGTCATTAATGGCCAATCTATAAACGATACTGCTTTTACACTAGGTCTTGGATTACCGCTTTTAAGTGGTACCTTTTCAAATATCAATCTTGGGTTAGAAATTGGAAAAAGAGGCACACGAAATAACGGTTTGATTCAAGAAAACTACACCAACTTTAGTATTGGTTTTTCTTTTAATGACAGATGGTTTATTAAAAGACGCTACGAATAAAAGTTGCTTCCTATGAAAAAAAACATTCTTCTATTGCTATTACTTGCTACTTCTTTTGTTTATTCACAACAAAATGAAAAAGCATGTAGTACCTCTAAAGAAAAAATTAAAGAATTACTTACCGATACCAAATGGCAAGACGCACAAGATCTTTGGGAAAAATGTTTAGTGATTTGTACCAATTTAGATCAAAACTATTTTAAACAAGGTGAAACTATTTATTTGTATCAAATTGAAATGCAAAACGAAGAGGCTAAAAAATTGGTATTAACCCAAAAACTAATCGACCTGTATTCGCTATTTGATAAAAAATTCCCATTAAACACGAATGAAAATGGGATTAAAAAAGCCTTGTTGTTGCACGAGAACAAAATTGGTAACTCAAGTACCATTTTTTCGCTTTTAGAAGACGCTTTTTATAAAAAAAATGTGTCGTTTGAAAATCCAAAAGCATTGTATTTGTATTTTGAATTGTACGTCGAACAATTTAAAACAGGCAATAAAACGATTACTGTAGATAAAATTCTAAATAAACAGTTTGAAATTGCAAGCAAAATAAATGCTATTTCCGAAACAGCATTAAAAAATAATGAAAGTTTACTAGCTAAACAACAAACAGAGCAACTGAAACCAGAGGAATTAGCCTCTTTAAAAAATAATAAAGAAAAGATAGATAATTTAAAAACAGTTTTACAAGGAAACAAATCATTAAGTGCTCCCTACAGCACATGTGAAAATTGGAACCAGTACTGTAATGCAAATTTTGAGCAAATGGAATCAAATCTATTTTGGTTGCATTTTACAGCAACCGCTTTAGTTGAAAACAACTGCTTTTCTGATCCTGTATATGCTAAAATTGTTTCCAAATGTTACGAAAAGAACCCAAATTCTAAAAACGCATTTAATTTCGGTTATTTGAAATTAAGACAAAGGAAAGCTGAAGCTGCAACCGAATTGTTTAATGAATCGATAGCAAAATCAAACGATTTAACTGAAAAAACAGAAACGTTATATACTATTGCTACAACTGTTTACGGCATAAATAACCAATTAAAAGCAAAAGAATATTTAGACAAAATCATTACATTGAATCCAAAATATGGCAAAGCCTATTTGTATTTAGCACAATTGTATCAAAATTACAGTAGCGAATGTACAAGGACTGAATTTGAAAAAAAAGCAATCAATTGGTTGTTAATTGAAACCGTCGAAAAAGCAGCAAAAGCTGAATCAATTTATAAAGCTACTGCTGAAAAGTACAAAGAAAGCTATAGCAAATACCTACCTACTGAACAAGAAGTAAATCAATCCGGTTTGAAAGGAAAATCGATAACATTTAAATGTTGGTTTACGGAAACCATTCAAATACCAAGCAAGTAATGTTCCTACAAAATTTGAAAAAAAGTACTATTGTTCTACTACTAGTTCTAGGATTATTTTCTTGTGAAAGTAATTTTAAAGACATTCAAAAAATACATTTTTCAGAGTTTATGCCAAGCGGTGAAGCAACCGATTTCAATCTAAAATACACCGATTCCGGTAAGGTTAAATCAATTTTAATAAGTTCGAAAATGTTAGACTATTCCAATGTAAATTATCCCTTTACAGAATTTCCAAAAGGAATAGATGTTACTATGTTTGATAAAAACAATAAAAAAACATTCATCAAATCGAACTATGCTATTAATTATAAAGAAACACAAATTATTGATTTACAAGGCAATGTTACTATAACTAACGAAGCCGGACAACAATTGAAAACAGAGCAATTGTACTTTGATCAAAAAAACGAGTGGTTTTATACCGAAAAAAACTATAAATTTACATCGCCAGAAGGTGTTTTAAATGGAATAGGTGTTGATTTTAGTAAAGATTTCAAAATAATGAACACGCAAAAACTTTCAGGCGAACTTGAAACAACAGATTAAAAATTTATGAACTATCACAAATATTTTCAATTTATATACCTAATTATAGCTGTTTTATTTATTGGTGACGCTATTTCAAAATACAGAAATAAGGAAGTGTATTGGACAAGCTTGTTATTAGCAGGTTGTGGTATCTTTATGTTTTTCTTTAAGCGCAACTTCGCTAAGAAATTCGATAATTACAAAAAAAAGTAAGCGATGGAAATAAGTATTATCATATTGTGTCTAATACTTTCTGCATTTTTTTCCGGAATGGAAATTGCTTTTATTTCTTCAAATAAAATTTATCTTGAAATTGAAAAGAAACAAGACAATATTGTTTCCAAAACACTTACAAAACTTACCGAAAAACCCTCGCAATTCATTGCCACAATGTTAGTTGGGAACAACGTATCCTTGGTAATTTATGGTTTCTTTATGGGCGATTTACTGATGGGTGTTATAAAACATTCCGGATACCAATTTTCAGAATTTACCTATGTTTTGTTGCAAACTATTTTGTCAACATTTTTAGTTTTGATGACATCTGAATTTTTACCAAAGGTGTTTTTTCAAATTTACGCAAACAATTTGATTAAGTTTTTTGCAATCCCGGCTTACTTTTTTTACAGAGTTTTTCATTTTTTTTCTACTTTCATTATTTGGATTTCCGATGTAATCCTTAAAAAGTTCTTCAAAACAGAAGGCGATCAAGTGCAGCTGTTTTTTACAAAAGTGGAATTAGGAAATTACATAACTGAACAAATGAGTTCTGTTAAAGACAACCAAAATGTAGATTCTGAAATTCAAATATTTCAGAATGCTTTAGAGTTTTCTGGTGTAAAAGCAAGAGAAATAATGACACCGAGGACTGAAATAGCAGCTGTAGAACTCCACGATTCAATTACACAGTTAAAAACACTATTTGTAAAATCAGGGTATTCAAAAATTTTGGTGTATCAAAATTCTATGGACGACATCATTGGTTATGTGCATTCTTTTGAATTGTTTAAAAAACCACAAAGCATAAAGTCAATTGTTATTCCAATTGAGTTTGTACCAGAAACTATATTTATTAAAGATGTAATGGATCTTCTAACCAAAAAAAGAAAAAGTGTGGCCATTGTTTTAGACGAATATGGAGGAACTTCTGGAATGATTACCATTGAAGATATAGTTGAAGAATTGTTTGGAGAAATTGAAGACGAACACGATTTGGATGAAGAATTAACAGAAAATGTAGTTAAAGAAAATGTTTTTCTGTTTTCTGCCAGATTAGATGTAACCTATTTGAATGAAAAATACAAAATAAACATTCCTGAAAACGATTCCTACGGAACATTAGGTGGTTTTATTGTTAATTTTACAAACGAAATTCCTCAAAAAGGAGAACAAATTACTATTGATAATTTTCAAATTAGTATAGAAGAAGCTTCAAATAAGAAAATTGAGCTAGTGAAAATAGCACTAATCGACTAAATTTTAGACTAAAAAAAAATTAATATACAAAATATAAGTGTACAATTATAAATATTAAATAGATAATTGTATTTTCGCAGACTGAAATAAAATTTAACAATTCATATCATGGCAATTTTATCAAAAATTAGACAACGTTCAATACTTTTAATATCAGTAATTGCAATATCATTATTTGCATTTATTGTACAAGATTTATTTAGAAAAGGGAACTTTAGCGAAACTTCAAAAGATGTAGGAACCGTAAATGGTGAAGACATACTTTTCCAATCGTTTAATGAAAAAGTAAATAATTTAGAAAAAAGTGGACGTGGAACTTCTAACCTACAAGCCGTTAATCAAGTATGGGATCAAGAGGTAAACGTAGCATTGATTTCTAGCGAATTCAAAAAATTAGGAATTAGAGCTTCTGAAAACCAAATTATAGAAGCTTTAAAACAAAACCAAAACATTGGTCAAAACAAATTGTTTCAAAATGAAAAAGGAGAATTTGACATTGCTAAATTCAACGAATATTTCAAAACAAATCCTGGTCAAGAGGAAACCTTGAAAAACTTACAAACTGAAGCGGCTTTAAACGCAAAAGCACAAATCTATTTCACAATGGTTAAAGGTGGTTTTAACGCTACAAAAGCTGAAGGAAAGTTAAAATACCAAATGGAATCTGACAAGGTAACTTTTGATTATGTATCAGTTCCTTTCAGCACTATTAAAGATAGCGAAATTAAAATAACTGATGCTGAGATAACGGATTACATGAAAAAAAGAGAGAAAAAGTACAAAGCAGAAGAATCTCGCGAAATACAATACGTGCTAATAGAAGACAAAGCTTCTCCTGAAGACGAAAATGAAATTAAAACAGCTGTAAACTCTCTTTTATCGAGTAAAGTAGAATTTGATGATAAAACAAAAACGAACATTACAAAACCTGGTTTTGCAGAAGCAACTAACACTGCTGATTTTGTAAATTCAAATTCTGACAAACCTTATGATTCATCGTATGTAGCTAAAAAAGATTTGCCTCAAGCTGAAGCGGAAAAATTATATGCCTTAGCCCCTGGACAAATTTACGGTCCATATATGGACGGTAAATTCTATTGTTTATCTAAAGCATTAGGAAGAAAATCAGGCGTTAACGCTAAAGCGAGCCATATTTTAATAAGCTATGAAGGAGCTAAAGTTCCAAATCAAAAAGAAAAAAGAACAAAAGAACAAGCTAAAGCTAAAGCAGAAACACTTCTAGCTCAAGTTCAAGCGAATCCTTCAAGTTTAATGATGCTTGCTTTTCAAAACTCTGACGACTCCTCTGCTCAACAAGGTGGTGATTTAGGTTATTTCAAACCCGGTTCAATGGTAAAACCATTCAATGATTTTGTATTTAACAATCCCGTAGGGAAAGTAGGTTTAGTTGAAACTGATTTTGGATTTCACATTATCAGTATAACTGACAAACAAGATGGTGTTCGTTTAGCTACTATTGCAAGAAAAATTGAAGCGTCAGAAAAAACTACAGATAATATTTATACACAAGCTACAAAATTTGAAATGGAAGCAAATGCGAAACCATTTGAAGATGTTGCAAAAAGCATGAAATTAACTATTGCACCTCCTGCAAAATTTAAAGCTTTAGAAGAAAATGTTGGTAATTTAGGTAATCAACGTGTTATAGTTCGTTGGGCATTCAATTCAGAAACCAAAATTGGCGATATAAAACGTTTTGAAGTTGCTAATTTAGGACAAGTTATTGCAAAAGTGAAAAAAGTAAACGCTGCTGGATTAACACCTGTTGAAGATGCTCGTCCGGGTATTGAACCAATTTTAAGAAATAAGAAAAAAGCTGAAAAGTTAAAAGCAAAACTAAAAGGGGCTACTTTAGAAGCTATTGCAACTTCAAACGCAACAACAGTACAACAAGCAACAGACTTAACTCTTGAAAATGCAGTTATACCTAACGCAGGACAAGAATTAAAAGTTGTAGGTGTAGCTTTTGGAATTGGAGCAAACAAAATGTCAGCACCAATTGAAGGTAATTCTGGTGTATTTGTTGTTAGAACCAAAGCAATAACTAAAGCAGCTGCTATTACCGACTATGCGCCTTATCTTGCAAAAGTTAAAGCTCAAAACGGAAGTAAAGCCAATGGTGTTTTACCAGCACTAAAAGCAGATGCGAAAATTGAAGATAACAGAGCAAAATTCAATTACTAAATACAAATTAAACTAATAAAAAAGGCTTTTTTACAATTGTAAAAAAGCCTTTTTTATTTTCATTACTGTTAATGTTCGTATCACTTATAAAAAAAAATCTCTAAAACAATACGCTTTAGAGAATTTGAAAGTGCGGATAATAGTAATCACACTCCCAACAAACCTAAATTTATTATTTATCAAAAAAGCCATTAAACAAAGGAATGGCAAGGTTTTTGATTGAAAAATAATTAATGGGAATTAATGGAAATTAACGTTAATTTGAAAATTTAGGGGAATAATAGGGGAATAGGGATTTTAAAAACACATTGGATTATGGCTACTGGAAAATTTAGAATTAAAACAAACAATGATTGGAATACAATTTTTTATCGCTTCAAACACAGTAATATATTTGATATAGAGTGCTCAATAGGAATTCAAATACCAAATAAACGATGGAGCGACGCAAAACAAGAAGTTTTAATAACTACTGACGTTGAATACAAAGAAATTAACTTAAAACTCAAAGATCTTGATACTGCTATTAGGAAAGAATACGGCAAAGCTTTACTCAATAGTGAAACAATTAATACAAATTGGTTACGAGAAAAAATCAATGTTTTTTTCAATAGAATAACTACAAATGAAGAAGTAAATGCTAGCATATTCTTTACCAATTACATTTTAGCATTTATTGAAGATTCTAAGGTTAAAAAAACAAGAAAAAACACAACCATAAAACCAAGAACAATTCAACATTACAATACTACTTTAAATAAGATATTAGCTTTTGAAGAATTTACAAGAACTAAAATAAAACTAACCGATATCACACTTTCGTTTCACTCTAAATTTATAGATTTTCTAGAAACGCAGCAAAAATTAAACCCTAATACGATTGGCGGCTATATTGATGATATTAAATTATTTTGCAATAATGCAGACAAAAAAGATTTTGAAATTTCAAAAGAATTTAAACTTACAGAATTTTACTCCCCAACAAATAAAACTAATGACATTTATTTAAAAGAAGAAGAAATAAATGCCATATACAATTCAATATTTGAACAAGATTATTTAGACAATGCAAGAGATTGGTTTGTTATAGGACTTAGAACTGGATTTAGAATTTCTGATTTTCTGAAATTGACAAATAAAAATCTAATTGATGGATTCATTGAAAAGCAAACTTTGAAAACTGATTTTCCAGTTATTATTCCTATTCATAGTCAAGTTGAAGCTATTTTAAATAAACGAAACGGTCAATTTCCTCGACGAATTAGCGATCAAAAATTTAATGATTACATAAAAATTATTTGCGAAAAAGTTGGCTTAATCGAAATTGTTGAAGGTGCAAAAGTTACTGCTGTTGAAATTAAAGAAAATGGTAAAAAGAAAAAAATACATCGTAAACAATTTGGTAAATTCCCAAAACACGAATTGGTAAGTTCTCATATTTGCCGACGCTCATTTGCAACTAATCTCTACGGAAAAATTGACACGCTAACAATTATGAAAATAACTGGTCATAAAACCGAAGCACAATTTTTAAGCTACATAAAAATTACTCCGAAAGAATATGCCGAAAAACTAAAGGCTTATTGGAAAGGTATTGCTGTTATTTAAGACCTACTCATTAAAAAAAGTATTAATAAAATTTAAAAATTTATTCAAAATTGTATCGCCTACTTTGGCACGTTCCAAAATTGTTGGTTGATTTTCCAATACTGCAACAACTTCTTGCTTTGTTGGAACTCTTTGTGAGAATAAATAGTCTTCTGTAAGTTTTTTTAATCTGTCAGCATTTAGTTTCTCTTTTTCTACAAACTCATTAAAAGCTTTGTGCTGCTCTTTAATCATAAAACTAGCATATCCTTCTTCTATGTTTGTTTCGTCTAACAATGGTAAATTTTCCTCTATAAATCGTTCTATTAATTCTCGTTTACTTCGTAATTTACTATCACCAGCAACAATATCTAAAATCTCCTTTTGCTTACGTTCTTTATCTGAAAGTGAAATGCCTTTTAGCTTGGCTAATAGTAGTAATATATAAGCCACCGTAATATCGTCACGATGTATCAATTCCAATTCAAAATCTACTTCATTTAATATTGATGTTTTCTCTTTTTTACTTTTATCTGATAAGTCTAAATATTTGGATTTGTAATTTTCAAATTCTTGTTCTTCTAACGTAATGTCTTCAAAAGTAAAATCTACAAATGATGTAATGATATTTTTTAATCGAATGATTTCTCGAAACGCTTTTACAAACTCTAGTTCATCATCTTCAGAAACCAAATCATCTACAGATTCAAAAGTTGGTGTAATTGCAATTAAGCTGCTGTAGGCTACATTAATCTCCTTAACATAATCTTCATAGGGTTTAAGAATAATTATTTCTTTGGCATTCTTGTCTGAAAATAATGCAATTGCATCGTCGGTTGCTTTCTTTAAATTTCTAAAAACAACAATATTTCCTTGCGATTTTTTATCTCCTAATATTCTGTTGGTTCTTGAATAGGCTTGAATTAATCCATGATAACGTAAATTCTTATCTACAAAAAGAGTATTCAACGATTTACTATCAAAGCCTGTTAAAAACATATTGACTACAAACAAAATATCTACTTGTTTAGATCGTACTCGTAAAGCAATATCTTTATAATAATTATAAAACGATTGACTGTCTTTGGTTGTCCAGTTCGTAAGGTATGTTTTATTATATTCTTGAATATAAATTTCAAGTTTATCTCGTTTATGATAGGAATTATAGGCTTCTTTTGGTTCGGCAACCTCATTAAAATCCTTTGTATCGAAATCATCAGAATCACTAATCATTTCGTCATTTGCTCCATAACTAAAAATGGTTGCCATTTTTAAATTGTGCTTTCCTTCTTCTTTAAGTTTTAAAAACAAATCATAGTATTTAATAAGCATTTCAACGCTACTCACACAAAACATCGCAGTAAAAGTTTTGTTTTGAGTTTTAATTGGGTGTTGCTGAATAATATAATTTGTAATTTTTTCAACACGATCATTACTTTCCAATAATTCTTGTGTATCAATTGCTTCAACTTCTATATCAATTTCGTTTTGAGAATTTTCTCTTTCCTTATACTTTCCAACATATTCTACAGAAAAACGCAATACATTTTCGTCTTTAATGGCATCAGTAATAACGTAACTATGCAATTGTTCGCCAAATAAACTTGCAGTTGTTTGATTTTGCTTGGTTTTAGACAAAGCATTTTCTACAAAAATTGGCGTACCTGTAAAACCAAACATTTGATAATTTTGAAAATACTGGGTTATTTTTCTGTGCGTATCGCCAAACTGACTTCGATGGCATTCATCAAAAATGAATACAATTTTTTTATCCTTTAATTCGTCCATCGTTTTTAAATGATGCTCACGAGTAATGGCATTGTACAATTTTTGAATTGTGGTTACAATAAGCTTGCTATTTTGGTCTTTAAATTGTAGAACCAAATTTGCAGTGTTGTTGGTTGGATCAATACAATCAGGCTTAAAAGCATTGAACTCTTTGGCGGTTTGGTAATCTAAATCTTGCCTATCTACACAAAAAACTACTTTATCTACTTTCGGCAATTGTGATAAAATTTGACTTGCTTTAAAAGAAGTTAGTGTTTTACCTGAACCTGTTGTGTGCCAAATGTAACCGTTGTTGTTACTGTTTTTAACTTTATCAATAATTCGCTCAACGGCATTAAATTGATATGGTCGCAATACCATCAGCATTTTATCAGTATCGTGCAATACCGTATATTTTGTAATCATTTTTGATAAATGGCACTTTTCTAAAAAGGTGTTGGCAAAATCTTCCAGTTTGGAAATACGTTTATTATTCTCGTCTGTCCAAAAAAATGTTTGCTTGAAGTCGGGTTTTTTGTTGCCGAAATTGCTAAAATATTTAGTATTTACACCATTGCTAATAACAAATATTTGAATGAAATTAAACAAACCACTATTGGCTGCAAACGAATGTTTTTGATAACGGTTTATTTGGTTAAACGCTTCTTTTAACTCTAATCCTGTTTTCTTTAGTTCTATTTGTACTAATGGCAAACCGTTTATCAAAATAGTTACATCATATCTGTTTTTATAAGAACCTTCAACCGTAATTTGATTGGTAACTTGGTATTCGTTTTGACACCAAAAATCCATATTCAGAAACTCCACATAAACCAGTTCGTTTTTGTCATTTTTGAAAGCAAACTTATCACGAAGTAATAATGCTTTTTCAAAGATGTTATTTGACTTAGAAAGGTGGTTTATAATTTGCTTGAAATCACTATCAGAAAAAACTTTGTTGTTGTGTTTTTCTAATTGCTTTTTAAGATTAGCCAATAAATCGGTTTCATTTTTAATAATAACTTTATCATATCCATTAGCAGCTAATTGACTGATTAAGTTTTGTTCTAATATTAATTCTGATTGTGATGTCATTAAAAATTTAAGTGTTTATTTCCATAAAGGTTCATTATGCCAATTGGGTTTCATTCCTAAAGCATTTGGGTCAACATTTGGATATTTTTCAAATAAGTTAATCAACTTTTGAGTAAATTCATTTTTTGGAATGATCGTGTTCAACATATATTTCATTAAACACAAATGAATATAAAGTTTGCTAAATTCATGTTGTTTTGGAATGTTTTCTAGGTCAATTATCCAAGCATTAGGTGGATTAGGCAATAATTTGACCGTACTAGGTAAATTTCTATTCCAAAGGCGAGAATGATGTGCGCAAAAATTACGAATTTGGGCAATAGACTGTAACCAACTAGGTAAAAATGTATGATTCACCGCACCAAAATCTACGGCAATTTTATCTTTGGCTTTAACTGTGCTTTTTAAATTTCCATATAATTTTGACAAAGAACCAAAACTAGTTTGTTCTAATGATTTCCACGCCGGAGGAAACCTACCATCGTCTTTATGCTTTTTTTTATGGTTCGTTATAAAGACATCTTTGGTACGATCTATTTCACCTTCTAAACTGGATAAGGTTTTAACCAATTCTTTAGAATTATCAAACAATGAAAAATTTTGAAACCACCAAGGGTCAACCTCATGTGACAAATAATATATTAGTTTAGTACGTAAACTAATTTCAATTTTTTCAATAACATCAAACAAAAGCAAGCGCAGTTCTGCATCAAAATTATAAAGTGCAATTACGTCTGTAAATTTACTATTGGGTTTAAAGATATGATTTTTTTTATCAGACTGCATAACATACCAATATTCGCCTAATCTGTAATAGCTAATATTGATAAGGTATTTTTCTGCTATTCGAGGATGTTTAATTTCTAAACCTCTAGATTGTAATTGTACAACTTGTTCCTCTAAAGTAAATGCTATTTTATCAAACATGACGAGGAGTTGTTAAAGAAATATCCAGAAAAGCTATAAAAGCAAAAGACACACCCTGGGACGCTGTTTTTCTTATTTCTAAGAACCTATCGCGTGGTGTGTACTGTTGTCGCAAAAGTACAATATTATTTGTATCTACAAAATTTATAATCATTTATATTAATATTTTTAAATTATGTTAGTGTTTATTTGGTAGCTACGAGTACCTCACTTACCAAATTTATTATATTTTTTTAAAAAAATTTGCTGCAACAACGCTTTTTTATATTCTTGTGTGTCTTGTATTTGATTTGAAACTAACACTATTTTTTCATCGATTGCTGAAAGGAAATTAGCGAGTTTGGTTTGTTCTAATATTAATTCTGATTGTGATGTCATTGAATTGAAAATTATTTATTTTTCATTAAAAATCTGCCCTTCATTATATTCAAAATTCAACTGAACATTTTTAAAATAGCGTTTATATTTTTTTTCATCACAAAAACCTTTCACCGTGTGCCATGAAACAAGATGAATATACTCAACAATTGGGTCTTTCTCGTCTTTTTTGACTTTTGAAAATTTTTCTATGTCATCTATACTCGATGGAATTATACCAATATAAAAGGCTTCGGAACAAGTAATCATATTAAAAGCTTTTTCAACAATTGCGTTTTTACCTATCTTCCTTTCTGTTTTATACCATTTTTCACTGATAACCAATTCTTTTTTAGCTTTTAGTGCGTTATCAATTTCCGTTGCATTACTAAAAAGCAACTTTTTTAAATGCAATTGAAAAAACAAATTAGAAGAGTTTTCAGGCTTTCTTTTTTCAAATTCTTCATACTGACTTTTTAAATTCCAATATGTTTTTTGAGAGGTTTTTACTTTGCCTTCTATAAATAATACTTTGTTAAGTTTTGGCTCTTCATCATATTTAATAATAATAACCAAATCCGCACTTCCAAATCGTGAAAAAGACTGTTCTAACAAAATATCATACCCTATTGGGGTATTATTTACAAAAAGCATTGGGATATTCAAACTTCTTATAAAATCGGTCATTAATTGTACTTTATCACCAATTGAAAATATTATAGAATTAATAATACCTCGTTCTGAATAACCGTATATTGCCATATTTATATTTTTTTAAAAACAATTAATTTCTTTTAAATAGTTCTAATTCCAATTGAGCTAATGATTCATAATCAGAATTTTGAAGTATTTCTTTGGCTTTATTAATAATCAAAATATAAGGCGCTGCATTATCAAATGCTGTCCAAGATTCAATTTTTTTTAAACCTAATTTAATTTGTATAATTCTATCTATTGGAAAATGCGGTGGTGTTGGAATTTGCTCTAAACACCATAAATATTTCAAATATAAATTTAACAACTTTTGACTTACTCCAAAGTTGATTTTTCCATTGTTTAGTATATTTTTGAAGTTGGTGCTATAATTGGAAATACTAATAATATTGAGTAAATGCTCTCTTTCAGAAACACCATCTTCATAAAATTCGATTAGATTTTCGTAGATGTATTTATATAAACTAGCACGAAATAGTTTCTTGTCATTTTCTGTTGCGTTTGGCAAATAAATTTTTGCTCTTTGAAATGCTCCAAGAGTACTCAATAGCCAAACTTCGTCTAAAATAAATGCAAGTTTAGTCATAATAATATGTGTTATTTTGAAAGTTTTATCATGGCTAAGCTAAAGATTAGTAATTTTATTTAGAAAATCTACAACCGTAATTATATTTGATGAAAGTCCAAGAAATTTACTAACATTTATTGGTAAATGTGTATTTAATAATTTAATATCTTCTTCGTTAGCCTTTTGTAGGTTTTTAATAAAACTTTCAAAATATGCTCTCCCTTCATTAGTTAACATAGAAGCATTTGAATATTTTACTAAATTTTCTGAATATAAATATTGCAAAGCAATTCTATACATTTCAATATTAAATTCTGAATTGAATAATGCTTTTAATTCTTTTTGTATGTCGCCTATAAAACTTTCATTTGTTTTACCTTTTGTACCAATATAAACTTTGGCAAGAATTAAATGGGAATATAATTCTCTATCTTCAATTATTTTTAATATATCTTCCATTTTGCAATATAAATTTAAACAAACATTTGTTGCAACAACCCTTTTTTATATTCTTGGGTGTCTTGTATTTGACTTGAAACTAATTCAATTTTATTATCCATTGCTATTAAGAAATTAGATATTTTTATTTGTTCATTAATATCCATTGGAAACAATAATTTTTCACCATTTAGAAAAGTCTCATTTCCTATATTTATAGTATTTTTTGCGCCTTTCTGTATTATTGGGTCAAGATAATTATAAGTATTTTTCCAATCTGAAAAGTAATTTTCTAGTAAATTACCAACATATTTATTTATTGGCGTAAAAATTCCGTAAAGAACTGACACAACACCCTTTCTATTTAATTTATTTTGTTTTACAATACCATATGGAAAGTCTGATGTTGGACTTTTTGTATATATAATATCGTTTTCAAAAACAACTTTATAATTTGATATATTATCAGAAGCATAAGACCTTCCAAGATGTTCGATTTGATTTATTACACCTTTACTTTTAGCGACTGAAAAAACTTCTGTTATCTCATTATTTTTATTTCTTGTCTTATTCTCTTTTAAAATGTCAATCAAATTAATAGTTTCCCAATCTTCAAAGTCATTACCATTATCATCTTTAAACCTTATTTCTTGGTTGAATATTTTTTGCATAATGCCTTTTTTGTAGTCTTCTAAAAGTGCTTTTTTTTCTTTTAAAAGGTTTAGTTTTTCATCTACTGATGAAAGGAAATTGGCTATTTTTGTTTGTTCTTCAATAGAAGGATAACATATTTTAAATTTTAAAATTTCATTAACTGTTAATTGCGGTTGAGCACTACCAAAAGCAACAATATTTATTTCATTCTGTATTTGATTGGAATTAAAATATTTATAAAGATAATCTGAATTAATAAATTTAAAATCTGTCCTAATTATAACCATTCCTGAATTAATTCTTATATTATCATATTTTATTTTATTATCATAATATGATATATGCCCAACAGAACCTCTTGTCGTTAAAATTATGTCATTTCTATTTAATTTACCTTTCCTTAACTTCTCGTCTTTTTCTTTATTAATAAAAGTTCTTTCACTAAATGAGAAACCATTCTTTGTAACATTTTTTGCGTTTAAAAACAAACAATAACCATCTTTAGAAAAATCATTACCATTAGGATAATTTGAACCTCTATCGCCATCGATAACACTAACATTAATATCATTTAATTTTTTCTTGTTCCAGCTACCCTCAAACTCTGAAAACCTTAATTTTGGTTGCAATTTTTCCATATTAAAAAGGTGTTTTAATATTTAATTCTTTGCAAAATGTTGCAATAGTAGTATCTACCTCATTCATTTTTATATCAATATTTTGTATTCTTTCAGCAACTGAATTAACATCAATAACAATAGCTTCTTCAAATGTGTTTACATATCGAGGAATGTTTAAATTATAATCGTTTGATTTAACTTCTTCAAGAGTTGCAATATTTGAATATTTTTCAATTACCTCTCTATTTTGATAAGTAGTAATAATTTTATCAATGTCTTTGTCTCTTAATACATTTTGATTTTTTACTTTTTCGAAATCGTTACTAGCATCAATAAATAAAATATTTTCTGGAGTTTCTTTACACTTCTTTAAAACTAAAATACAGGTTGGAATACTTGTGCCATAAAACAAGTTAGAAGGCAAACCAATAATTGCATCAATGTAGTTTCTATCTTCTATAAGGAATTTACGAATATGTCCTTCAGCTGCACCACGAAATAAAACACCGTGAGGAGCAATACAAGCCATAATTCCATTATCATCTAATTGGTGTACCATATGTTGAATGAAAGCAAAATCTGCCTTTGTTCCTGGAGCTAATCTTCCGTATTGTGAAAATCTATCATCATTAGAAAACAAAGGATTTGCTGACCATTTAGCTGAAAAAGGTGGATTTGCTACAATAGCATCAAACTTAAAATCTAAATGTTGTGGTTTTTCAAGAGTGTCTTCGTTTTTAATATCGAATTTATGATAATTTACATCGTGCAAAATCATATTCATTCGAGCTAAATTGTAGGTAGTTCGGTTTTGTTCTTGTCCGTAAAAATGCCCAACTTCTTCAACTTCTCTAGCTACTCGGAGCAACAACGAACCACTTCCACAGGTTGGGTCATATACTGATTTTAATTTGCTTTTGCGAGTAGTAACAATTTTAGCCAAGATAGTTGATACTTGTTGCGGTGTGTAAAATTCACCAGCTTTTTGTCCTGCACCTGCCGCGAACTGACCGATTAAATATTCGTAAGCATCACCCAAAACATCGCCATCGGTATTGTCTAAATCGAAATCAATTTCATCTAAAGCTGTTAAGATTTTTACAATAACATCGTTTCTATCTTTTGTAGTTCTACCAATTTTAGTTGAGTTTAAATCTATATCATAGAATAAATTATCAAAGTCGTCTTGGCTCTCTGAACCCATTGTACTTTTTTCGATAGAGTTTAAAACATTTGCTAAATCTTCTAAAATGAATGTGCTTTGAATTTGTTCTTCATCGTCTTCATTGATAACCTTTGCATTACCCTTTTTAGCTAGATTTGTGAATAGTTCAGATGGTTTTAAGAAATAACCTAATGCGTCAACAGTTGCTTCTTTTAATGCTTCTAAAATAGCTTTACCATCGGTACTGTTTTCGTCAATGTCATTAAATAATATACCATCTGATTTAAGAAAATCATTTGCTTTCTTTTCTAATTTTTCTGAAAGGTATTTATAGAAAATAAAACCAAGTATATAATCTTGAAATTGATTGGCTGATATTTTACCTCTTAATATATTTGCTATTGCCCATAGTTGAGATTCTAGAAGTTTCTTTTGTTCGTCTGACATTGTTGGCTTTTTGATTTAAAAGCTTAAAAGTACTATTTAAGACGGATTAAATCAAAATTTGCATTGCAATTAATAACAATGCCTATCTTTTTTTTAATAACTGAAAACTGTAAGAGTTCATTTCCTAAACTTTCACAAAACAAGCAACAAAAAATTTTGCAACAATTGATTCAACTTGTTGCAACAAGAAATTCAACACTTTATAAACTATAATTGCAACACATTGCAACAAGTAATTCAACAAATTGCAACAAGAAATTAAACCTATTGTAAACTATAGTTGAAACACATTCCAACAAGTAATTCAACAAATTGCAACAAGAAATTAAACCAATTGTAAACTATAGTTGAAACACATTCCAACAAGTAATTCAGCATATTGTAAACTATAATTATAACACATTGCAACAAGTAATTCAACAAATTGCAACAAGCAACTGCAATACTTTACATTATATAATTTCAAATCTACATTTGAATTAAAAGAGCAAATAAGAATTTAGGATTGTAAAAGAATCTATCAAACTTTGACATTCTTGTTGTATTGTTGAAAATACAATATAAATCGTTGATAATATAACGATTAAACAATCAACAATTACTCTACACGTTTTCAACATTTATAAAATTAACAACACTTGACTAGTATTTGTGTTGTTGACTATTTGTTGAAAATAAGTTGAAATTATAATATATTGATTTTGAATTATTTATTTCATTCTATCAACTAACTACACTACATTTCCAAAAATTGCTCTATCAAATGAATAGTATCTTCCTTTTTCGTTTGTAAATCCGTTTGCAATAGTATTGGATTCGTGATATATGTCTGAACGATAGTATTTGTAACTTGAATTTTTTTCGTATTCAAGATTGTATTTACTTTTAAGGATTGATGCAATGTAATGGCTAGATGCAACAAAACCTCTTCTTTTCAACATTTCTACAAGATTTTTAGTGGTGTAGTAAAGTTTGTCAAATTCAAAAACTGAAAATTCGTCTTTAAGCATTTCTTCTAGTTCTTTTTCAATACTTGTTCTGTTGCCAAAAAGTAGTACGTCTAAAGCTGGTGTATGAATTTGATCTTTAGAAAACCACATTCTGCTTACTTTTTTGGAAACTACATTTCTATTGTTTAAAAAGTAGGCAAATGCTGGCACTTCCATTTTTAAATCATCTAGCAAAGTTGGATTCACTTTATCGCCTAAACTTGAAATATTTCTTATCCAATAGCGGGTTTCATTCCTATCAATTTTTATAAAACTATCTTCATTATTGGAACACAAAATAAACTTGCCAAAAAATTCAGTTTCTACTTTGTCTTTCCCTTTAGCTTCTGCCTTATAATATCTTGAAGTTGATAAATTTTTTATTCGCTCGCTATCTTCTTTTTTTTCAAGTAAGACTTCATCAATTGCAATTATTAATTTTCCAGCCCAATCGCTATTGAATCGACTTCTAAAATCTTCATTTGTATTTAAGGTCATATTACCTTCAAAAATGATTTTTAATAAATTTAGAAATGTTGTTTTACCAGTATTCCGTTCTTCACTAACCAAACAAAAAATTGGTAAAATTTGAGTTGGATAATTCCATAGTATAGTCAAAAAATCCAATCCTAAATCATATTGCTCGCCAAAAATGTGTTTAAGAAATTGCTCAATAGTATTCCAGTTTCCTTGCTTGTTTATCGGATAAGAAAGTGGTTCATAACGATTATAATGATCACTTATAACTTTATTAAAATTTTTGTGTGAAGGAATAAAACAAAACCCACTATACTTTTCGATTTTACTTAAAGCATCTTTACCAAAATCGTCAATTAGTGTTTGTCTGCTCCAAGGCTTTAAAACTTTAATCTCATCGCTAGTCATTGGAATTATTGTTTCTCTATAATATCCAGTGCCGATTCTTAAATATTCGTTTGTGTTTTTCATACCAATAGTTTTAAGTAGGCTATACTATTTCCATTAAATTCTCTTTTAGAATTCAATATAGTTACATTTACTCCCGATAAATTTTTATCAACAATAAAAAGTCTGTTGACTTCTGATGCAATTGCAATAGGTAAATTTAAATTTGTAGAGGTAATTATCTTCTCCACTATCGCAATCTTTTGTAGTAAATTTTCACAAAGAGAAAAAACATATCTATCCCTATTACAATGCAATTGCAAAGCAGTAATGCTGGATTTTAAACCTTCAAAATAATAGTTTATATCATTTAAGTAAATGGTAGTTCGGCTGTCGTCTATTAATTGCATAATCATTTTAATTTTGCATTAATAAACTCCTCTAAATCGATGCGTTTGTAAAGTACTTTACCACCAATTTTAATTACTGGTAAGGCATTTTTTTTGGTTAATTCCCAAAGTTTAACTAAAGATAAGTTAAGGAATTTAGCAGCATCTATTCGAGAGATTAATTCGTTAGGATTTTCTTCCTTCTTTTGGTTGTTAAAACCCAAATCCTTGATTTGAGCAACAACACCTCTAATGATTTCATTTTTGAAATCTTCAGAGTTTTCGATTTTGATTTGAATAAATTGTTCCATTTTTTTATTTATATGGGACAAAATTGAAGCAAAAAAGAAAATTAGTTTTACTCTTTATTACTCAAATTTTTTACTCTTTTAAAAGAGTAAATTTTTCGGACAAATCACCGAAGATTTTAAAAACTCTAACCCACTTATTATTTTCTTTGTTTGTGGTTTGTTTTTGGATCTTTGCAAACTTATTTAACTTAAAATTTTTGATAACAAAACTCCTATAAATTAAACTATCAGAATCCACAATAATAATCTTCTTTTCATTTTGTAAGTATTTATATAGCATACTATAGAATGAAGTGTTTTTTTTCTCATTCCATTTTTCAACTACAAAGTCAAAAAGCATTCTACTATTTTCATCTTTAAAAATATCTTTCCTAATATCTTTATATTCTGTTACTGATTCCTTATTTTCAATGTCAGAAATGTTATTTAATTTTACATTAGTTATTTCATTTTCAATTAATACATCAACTTCATTAATACCTGAAATTCTTTCAATTTGAAAAATTTTATTTTTACAATATTCCGTCAACCTTTTTACAAGAAAATAGTCTTGCCATATTTGTTTTATAAATGTTGGAACAAAATCGCGATCACCTTTCAAATACTTAAAAATAAAAGTATAATCTCCATTATCAATTTGTTCTAAACTAAAAAATTCAAACCAACTTTTATAGCCATTTGATTCGCGGTTAGTAGTATATAAAAGATAATATTGCGTATCAATCATGTTTTGGTTCATTGCAACAATTTGGGATTTTAAGTATTTAATTTGGGAATGTTGCGATACTTGCATATTTAAATTCAATTCCAAATCTACAATCTTATTATCAAGTTCATCATGCGATTCACATTTAAATTCACAATAATCAAACATATCATCTATTACATTTTTCTTTAGGTGATACTCTTTCTTATTAAATAAGTAAAAATTATCTATCTCTCTACCAATATCATCTAACTCCAAACCAAAATAATCCTCTTTTGATTTATAAAAATCAGATAATTCTTTAACATCAAAAATATTTGATGCAATTAATTTAGGAAATGTATCTCTGTTGATTTTCTGAATATCAAAATTTTTTAAAATTCCGTGATATTTAAATGTATAAGAACCTCTCAATTTTAATTAATATTAATTATTAATAATTAAGTAAAGGTAAAAAATATATTAAACAATAATAAGGGGAATAACCGGGGAATATTAAAATAAAAAATCTCTAAATCGTTTAATAGTAACGCTTTAGAGAATTTGAAAGTGCGGATAATAGGACTCGAACCTACACGCCTTGCGGCACCAGATCCTAAGTCTGGCATGTCTACCAATTTCACCATATCCGCAAAATTGTGAGTGCAAATATACTCATAAATATGAATTACGAATTATAATTTTTAGATTTTTTTAAAAATATTTTTTAGTATTTTTGACCATATATATTTATACTATTATGGATACAATCAAACAATATGTTCAAAAAAACAAAGAACGTTTTATTTCAGAACTGATTGAATTATTAAAAATACCTTCTGTAAGTGCAGACACTGCTTATTCGCAAGATGTAATAGACACGGCTGAAGCCGTTAAAAAAAGTTTAGAAAATGCAGGATGTGATTTTGTAGAACTTTGCGAAACACCAGGCTATCCAATTGTTTACGGTGAAAAGATCATAAACAAAGAGTTACCTACTATTCTCGTTTACGGACATTATGATGTACAGCCACCTGACCCAATGGAATTATGGACTTCACCCCCATTCGAACCCGTAATTAAAACCACTGACATACATCCAGAAGGCGCTATTTTTGCTAGAGGTGCTTGCGATGATAAGGGACAAATGTACATGCACGTAAAAGCATTTGAATACATGATTCAAAACAATTGTTTGCCTTGTAACGTAAAATTCATGATAGAAGGCGAAGAAGAAATAGGATCTAAAAGCTTAAGTTGGTTTGTAGAACGTAATCAAGAAAAATTAAAAAATGATGTAATCTTGATTTCCGATACAGGCATGATTTCTAACCAACAGCCATCTATCACAACAGGCTTACGAGGTTTAAGTTATGTTGAAGTAGAAGTTACAGGTCCAAATCGTGATTTACATTCAGGATTGTACGGTGGTGCTGTGGCAAATCCGATTAATGTGTTGTCTAAAATGATTGCTTCGCTTCATGATGAAAACAATCATATAACTATTCCTGGTTTTTACGATAACGTAGCTGAATTGTCGCTTGAAGAAAGAGCTGAAATGGCAAAAGCGCCTTTCAGTTTAGAAAATTACAAAAAAGCATTGAACCTTACTGATGTATATGGGGAAAAAGGCTATACCACTAATGAAAGAAATTCAATTAGACCCACACTAGATGTAAATGGAATTTGGGGAGGTTATACCGGCGAAGGTGCCAAAACGGTTATTGCCAGTAAAGCTTTTGCTAAAATCTCAATGCGTTTAGTCCCTAATCAAGATTGGGAAACTATAACAACCTTATTTACCAATCATTTTTTAAGCATTGCTCCTACTGGAGTTTCAGTAAAAGTAACTCCACACCATGGAGGGCAAGGCTATGTTACGCCAATAGACAGTATTGGATATCAAGCGGCAAATAAAGCCTATACTGAAACATTTGGAGTACCTGCCATTCCGGTTCGTTCAGGAGGTAGCATCCCAATTGTTGCATTGTTTGAAAAAGAACTAAAAAGTAAAACCATTTTAATGGGATTTGGTTTGGATTCAGATGCTATTCATTCCCCTAATGAACACTTTGGAATATTCAATTATTTAAAAGGAATTGAAACCATTCCACTCTTTTACAACTACTTTGTTGAACTTAGTAAATAAATAGCATCTATAAAAAAATCCATTTCAAAGTTCAGAAATGGATTTTTTTTGTAGTTATTACAACAACTATTACATCCTAAAAAGCTATTCGTCTAACTACACATTATCGTGTTGTATTTCTTTTCTTTAATTAGCTATTCAAGTTGCGTTCTTTTCCAACAGTCCAACACGTGATCGTTTACCATACCGGTCGCTTGCATGTGCGCATACACCACAGTTGAACCTACAAATTTAAAACCTCTTTTTTTTAAGTCTTTACTAATTGCATCTGAAAGTGGCGTAGTAGCGGGAAGTTCTTTTACACTTTTCCAAGTATTGACAATAGGTTTACCGTTTGTAAAATTCCATATATAAGTTGAAAAACTACCAAATTCCTCCTGTACTTTCATAAAAGCAAGCGCATTTGCAATTGTTGCTTTTATTTTTAATTGATTACGAATAATACCAGCATTCAAAAGCAATTCGGCTACATCGTCGTCTGAATATTGTGCGATTTTTGTATAATCAAACGCGTCAAAAGCAGCTCTAAAATGTTCTCTTTTTCGTAAAACTGTGTGCCAACTCAATCCTGCTTGAAAGGTTTCTAGCATTAAAAATTCAAAAAGTTGGGCATCGTTATAAACAGGAACTCCCCATTCTTCATCATGGTAGTTGCGATACAAATCGTCTTTTTCACACCAAGAACACCGTGTTTTCATGTGTATAGTTTGTAGTTATGTGGTACTTATTTTGATTGCCTAAAGTACGATTTTTTTTATACTTTTGATAAAAAACTAATGCGCGCACATTCGGTTAAAAATGCCACTGTAACTGTCACTAAAAGCCAAGTATTTTTAGCTTTTTTCTTTACTGTTTTCACCCTCTTTGCTTTGTTTGTGTACGGCGTTTCATTTAGCACTACCTATTTTGATGGAAGAAACGTAACAAATGTAATGGCTTTAACCTATTTTAGTGTGCTGGTTTATTGCTCTGAGGTACAACTGCGAAAATTGATGGTAGTAATGGTTGCACTTTCCTATATTGGTGAACTGCTTTTTTGCGAAATCCTTCACATGTATGCCTACCGAACGCCACATATTCCATTGTACGTTCCGTTTGGGCATGCAATTGTTTATGCTAGTGGCTATATTTTTGCCCACACTACATGGGCTTTTCAACATGCAAAGTATTTGGAAAAAACCTTTGCTTATGGTTTTGGTTGGCTGTTTCTTTTAGTAGGTTTGCTATTAAACGACTGGTTTTCGGTTATTTTTGGGTTGTGCTTCTTTTTAATTTTAAAACGAAAAAAAGGGCAAAACCTCTATTGCTTTATAGCACTTTGCGTCATTTTTATTGAACTAGTAGGCACATATTTCCAATGTTGGAAATGGCAATCGAAAGTATTTGGCACAATTCCTGCTAGTAATCCACCAATGGGTGCTGTATTTTTTTATGCTGGTGGAGATGTGCTTCTAGCTAAAATAACCGCTTATTGGAAATCTAATTCTTAACACTTTTAAGTTATGTTTGTTGCACCTACCTCTACCGATTTAGTACTTTCCGAAGCCGAAAGCGAAAACTTGTATCTAAAATTAGTGGAACAATTGAATAAAGATTTTAATTTGGCTAATGAAGCTGCTGATTTTCCGCTAACCATTTCCTCCGAAGACTTAAAAACTGCCTTGCATGAAAAAGTGTACCGATTGATTCAATATAAATTTGCCGAATACCTCAATCTACTTTACATTATTGATGTTCCTGAAGAACAAATTAAAAAACTGGACGGATCTGATTTAGTTCAACTAGCGGAACAAGTTGCCTATCTTATTCTAAGAAGAGAATGGATGAAAGTTTGGTTCCGAAACCGCTATTAGTTCAATACAAGGTTACGATTTGATTTGAATCGTTTGCGTTTGTCCGTTTTGTAATGCTACTTTAAGCAACCAAACGCCGCTTTCCTGAAGCAATGTATCTATTCTAAATTGGTTTAAACAGGCGCAATTTTGCTCTATTACTTTTTGTCCTAAAAGGTTGTAAAGTGTAAATTTTACAATTCCTGAATTTGGTGACAGTACCCGAATTTGAGAATCTCCATAAACAACCTGTACTTTTTTAGCAACTGCAAAAGCAGCCGTTCCAAGTTGCAAATCGGTGAGATACCGAATTTTAAAACGACTGTTGAAAATTCCGTCTGTAGTCGAAAACACGTAAGGTCCTTGTTTCAAATCCCACATAACACCTAATAATGTATCTTCCAAATAAATGTTTTGGGTGTCAAAAAAAGCATCAAAATGATCTATTGAAATGGATACACTACCCGAAAAAGTAACGGAATAGCCCAATGGCACACTGTCTGCTGGATCAAAAGGCCATTGACGGGATTGAATTACACATTTTTCTGACCCTACTACCGAATAAAAATCAGCATACGGATTGCCCTCAAACGAATTGGCATCGTACAACTCGTCTAATGCATTTGAAGCACCTTCCACGTATCCTAAAAGTTGTTGTTTGAACAAGCCTTCCGAATTGGATAAATTCAACCACAAAAGGTGTTTGTTTTGAACAGCCATACTGGCGTTTGAATGACGGTAAAACCCGTTATTGTTGTTCAACACGCGGTGTGTGTTTTTAAAAGAAGCCGTTCCTCCCGTCCCTACGCCTTCTGCAAAAAATCCTTGACCCGCATCTACATAACGGTCTGGGGCACTACCTCCACTTACAGCAGCAGTTCCTGTGCCTACTCCTGCTCCTAAAACAGCATTGTAAAGTGCATAATCACTTGCGGTATAGGCACCGTTAGTTACTACCGTGTTGTGTGTCCAAAAATAAAATGTAGGATTCAACACGCTGGCATTGTCTTCGTAAAAAGATTCCAAATCCAAGGCAGAGGGATAAGGATTGCTAATTAAATTATTGATGTTGGTTGCTCCAGATTTGTATATGGAAGTAGTAAGTGTTCCGTTATTAGGAACGCCATTAAATACAGATTGCCAAGTAGCGTTGGTAGTCCAACCGCCATTGCCACTTGAAGCTCTTGCAATATAACCCGTGCCTGGTGTCATGACTGTGTTACCACTAGCCGCAGCCCAATCGTTAATTGACGAATTAAAACTATAAAACGTATAGCCATCATCTACCATCCAAATGGCACTTAACGTTTGACTTTGAACGGGTGAACCCCAATAGACATAATCAAAATTATGAGTCAGTGCAGAAGTGGTTCTTTTGTACACTACATTGCCTGAATTGGTAGCACTTGCATCTGTTTGTACTAATGAAGCGGTGTTTTCAAACGTCAAACTTGCGGAAGCACCAACATTGACTTCTCCAGTAACCGTAAGATTGTGTCCCGAATTTAAAGTGACCGCTGCTGTTCCCGTAACTTGACACGAACAAACCGACAAGTCGCCTGACGAAGTGAAATTGGAACTGAAAACAGCCATTAACGAGCTGCTAGGTGTTGTGGACCAAGAACCGTTGGAATAGGTTGTTTTATTTACAGTAACGGAAACCACATTTGAATAAAAAGTGGTACACGATCCTGCGCCCATTTGAAGTACTGCTCTAAAATAGCGTGTAGCAGTTATATTTCCAATAACTGAAGCCGTTAAAGTGGACGAAGTAGAGACAATGTCTGTTACACCTGTTGTAAAGGCGGCGTCTGAAGCGTACTGCCATTTTACAATTGAACCCGAAAAACTGCTTATCGAAATGCTAGAAAGCGCACTGTTTTTACAAATGGTTTGATTTGCGGATGTCGTTCCTAAACTACTTGCTGGGATTAATTCGCCTGTTGCCAACAAAGCTGCTCCTGCTGAAAAACCCGAAAAAGTAATTTGCGCTAATTGTGTACTGGTTAGCGAAGTGGAAGAAGTGCCTACCACTATTTTTCCGTTACAGCCGTCCCATCCTGTAATGGTGAGCGTTTTGGATGGCGTCCACGAAACGCCATTACTTGCAGCAAACGAAAGCGTATGTACGCCAGTTCCTAGTGCAATTGTGGAAAAATTGGTTAGTTGCAAAGTTCCCACGGTATCGCTAAAACCGGTTGTGGCTCCTGTACTAAAAGTACCGCCATCTAAAGCAATAGCACTTGAATTGCTTATAGTGTTGGCTGCTCCGTATTGTAAAACGCCCTCCGTTATGGTTGTTGTTCCAGTATAGGAATTGGATGCGGCATACACTACTGTGCCGACCCCAATTTTTTTAACACCGCCTGAGTTGGAAATAGCACCTGTAAAACTGAGGGTGCCTGCACCTACCGTATGCAAGTTAACTGTATTACTGTTCAAATAAATGGGACCCGAATACGTGTGGGTATTGGAACTGTTTAACGACCCAATAGTGCCGCCTGAAGTTTGAACTGTAATTTGATTGGCTACTGTAGTCGCGGTTGACGCATGACTTATAAAAATTTTACAAGTGTTGGTACTGTTGTTTCCAATGTAGATATCGCCTCTAACTGCTCCCGAAGCATTGACCCACAATTCGCCTTTTTCAACAGTAAAGGCACCTCCAAACGAATTGCTACTGTTGTAATTGACTTCAACAATAGAATAGCCTTTTATGTTGAATGCTGTTGAACCACTGCCATAAGGCACATCGTTTAACGAGAGTTTTTTACCAGCATCTCCATAAACCAAATAATTGGCATTTACATCGTTATAAATTGGTTTGGTAAACGTTAAATCGCCATAAATAGGATTCAATTCTATTCCCGTTCCTTTAAAACTAATAGGGGTTGCTATTGTTTGTGCATAGCCACTATAATTTTCAACTTTCCACCAGAAGTTAAAACCACTGTTTACATCAGCATCTAAAACCGAGGAACCATTGTAGGAAGAGGCAATAACCAAACTTCTAATGGCTCTATAACCATTAAAATCAACATAATTGGAACTGTGATTGGCGTTGTTGTAAATAAAAATTAAATCGGTAGTACTGTTCCAAGTGGAAGGTGTCGTATTGTTGTACCAATTGGTAGCAAAGCTTAAATTTCCGAGAGCATGATCGCCGTCCCAATTGTTTTGCGCAGCAACGTGTGTTCCAAAAAAGGAAAGAAAGAGGGCCGCTAAAACCAACTTGAAACTCATTGTTACCGTACTATTTAAGTCGCTACAATTGCGATTGTAAATTTAAAGTCTAAAAGTACTATAAATTTAGTATAATCAAAAATTTTGTGTAAAAAAATGCCAATTCGTGAATTGTAGTATTCGCAACAATAGTTGCTTTTGGTTGTAGTTGCTTTATTAATGCAGAAAAGGTTACTTTTACCTTTTTATTGCAAACCCTTAATTCCTTATGGCGGCTGTTGATTCTTTACGCGAAGCAAAACAAAAATTGGAGCAGTATTGTGCGTACCAAGAACGCTGTCACGACGAAGTAATTTCAAAAATGTTTGCCCTAAAGCTCAATCAAGAGGAGCGCGATACGGTTATTACCCATTTAATTGCCCATCACTTTTTAAACGAAGAACGCTTTGCCTGTAGTTTTGCCAGAGGCAAACACCGAATTAAAAAATGGGGAAAAGTCCGAATTGTTTTGGAACTCAAACAACGACACATTAGCAGGTACAACATTGACACTGCTTTACAACAAATTGACCCTGACGAATACGAAGCCACCTTTCATCAAGTAGCAACGCAAGCTTGGCAGCACAGCACGGAAAAAAACACCCTAAAAAAACGGAAAAAGTGGTGCGACTACCTGCTCCGAAAAGGTTGGGAAAACCAAAAAGTGTACGAAAAACTTACCGAATTGTTGCGCGAAACGGATTCAGATACAAACTAGTCATTGTCCTATTGGTAACGAGTTACTTTCTTTTGCCTTTACAACAAAGTATAGCGTTTGTAACGCTGTGCATTGTAAACACTAACAACCAACTCCAATTGGTCTGACATCAATTAGTTTACCCTTTACCCGTTGCTTTTAGCAAATTGTCCTGATGCTCTTTTTGCTTCATCCTTACACAGCAATTCATTTACCGCGGTTCTTTACTTATTTTACCGCGGTAAAACTAATAAACTACCGCGGTAACTTTGTTTATTTACCGCGGTAATTTTAGTTAAGCGTCAGGAGGAAGCTATTGTTTCAGCAGGGACGCTGCTTTTTTAGAAAATGACTCTTTACAGCTTTACAAGTAGTAACGTATTGATTGTAATTAGTAAAACAGCAAATTCTAGTGGTTTTAGATAAAGAAACGGAACACAACTTCTCGATACGGTTCGCACTCGAACGGACGAAAAACAGTCTTTTAAAACCAATTACAACCAAGAAGATAAGCAGTAAATTTGTTCAATTGCTGAATCACTTTTGCATATAAATCTCAAAACTCACGATTCCAAATTCCCATCCTCCAACTTAAAATTTACAAATCACAATTCACAATTCACAATTAATTCGCTATCTTTAGCAACTAAATCTACTAACACCCACAACACTATGAAAAACCTTTACACCCTAGCTCTTGTTGTATTGTGTGCTTTCGTTGGAAAAGCACAGATTATTACCATTCCGGATGCGGCTTTTAAAGCGAAATTGTTGGCAGCAGATGCTTCAAATTATATTGCTTCAACTGAAACTCCAGATATAAATGGAAATGTTAATAGCTATACTTCTATTGACACTAATAGCGATGGAGAGATTCAAGTTAGCGAAGCCTTAGCTATCAAATATCTTAACGTAAGCGGTAACTATTTAATCGGAGGAACTATTGCTAACATGACAGGGATTGCGTCTTTTGTAAATAGTATAACTCTAAAATGCGATTTTAATGCAATTTCAACTTTAAATGTAAGTGGTTTGGCTAATCTTCTAGTTTTATATTGTAATTACAATCCACTTACAAGTTTAAATGTTAGTGGTTTGACTAATCTCCAAACTTTAAATTGCTGTTTCGATCAACTTCCAAGTTTAAATGTAAGTGGTTTGACTAATCTCCAAACTTTAGAATGCATATACAATCAACTTCCAAGTTTGAATGTTAGTGGTTTGACTCATCTTCAATATTTAAATTGCCATAACAATCAACTTCCAAGTTTAAATGTGAGTGGTTTGAGTAATCTTGCTTCTTTAGTTTGCGATCACAATCAACTTCCAAGTTTAAATGTAAGTGGTTTGACTAATCTTGTATATTTAGAATGCGGTAACAATCAACTACCAAGTATAGATGTTAGTGGTTTGACTCATCTCCAATATTTATATTGCAGTTACAATCAACTTCCAAGTTTAGATGTAAGTGGTTTGACTAATCTTCAACAATTATATTGCGGTTACAATCAACTCACCACCCTGCTGATGAAAAATGGTTCAAATGCATCAGTTGATTTTTCGGGTAATTATAATTTGCAGTACATCTGTGCTGATGAGGGTCAAATTGCAACTGTTCAAAGTCAAATTACCCAGTATGGTTATGCTAATTGTCATGTCAATTCCTATTGTTCGTTTACACCCGGTGGTGTTTTTTATACCATTCAAGGCAGTAATCATTTAGATGCCAACAATAATGGTTGTGATGCTAACGATAGTTTCTTGCCAAGTATGAAATTGTCTTTTACAAACGGCACAATTAGTGGTAATTTGATTGGAGACACAACAGGAAATTATACAATACCCGTCTCTGCTGGCACGCATACTTTTACTCCCGTTTTAGAAAACCCAAGCTATTTCAATGTGTCGCCTACTACTGCAACGGTGACTTTTCCAACATCAGCCAGTCCGTTTGTTCAAGATTTTTGCGTTACTGCCAATGGTGTGCATCCAGATCTAGAAGTGGTGCTAATTCCTATTACTCGTGCGCGTCCCGGTTTTGATGCCATTTATAAATTGTACTACAGAAACAAAGGCAACACCGTACAATCGGGCACTATTGCGTTAACTTTTAACGATGCGGTGTTGGATTTGGTTTCGGCTAATCCTGCGGTTGCCACACAAACGTTAAACAACTTGAGTTGGAATTTTACCAATTTAGTACCCCTAGCCACAGGCGATATTGTGTTTGCTTTAAATGTCAACTCACCAACAGAAACCCCTGCGGTTCATGGTGGTGATGTATTGACCTTTACAGCAACTATTAATCCAATTATAGGTGATGAAACTATTGCTGATAATACTTTTTACTACAAACAAACCGTTGTCAACAGTTTTGACCCCAACGAAAAAGAATGTCTTGAAGGCGACACCATTGCTTTGGCAAAAGTGGGCGACTACGTGCACTACATCATTCGTTTTGAAAACGATGGTTCTGCCAACGCTGAAAACATAGTAGTAAAAGACATGATTGACACTACAAAATACGATGTAGCAACCCTAGTTCCAGAAAGCGGTAGCGCGACTTATACTACTAAAATCTCCAACACCAACCAAGTGGAGTTTATTTTTCAAAACATCAATTTGCCTTTTGCTGCCGGCACCAACACGGGGTATGTAGCGTTTAAAATCAAAACCAAAGCTTCCCTAACCCTTGGCGATACCTTTAGCAACACGGCAAGTATTTATTTCGATTACAATGCGCCTATTGTCACCAACACGGCTACTACTGCCGTTCAGGCTTTGGCAACACAAGATTTTGAGTTCAATAACTATTTTACTCTATATCCAAACCCAGCCAAAAACGTGTTGTACATCAACAGCAAACAAAGTACGGAAGTGCATTCGTTTACCATTTACAACCTATCAGGACAAGTAATT
>CANGIF010000014.1 GCA_947453885.1 Flavobacteriaceae bacterium | reverse complement strand
TTGGTAGGCGCTGCCATTAAAATCTGTTAAAGCTGTAGAAGTTCCCAAATGGTCGGGGTGAAGCCCCCCAACCCCCAAAGGGGGAGTTAGTCTAATGATTTATCTAACACAAATATTCACTTAAGAGCGTTGCAGGTCGTGTTTTTGAAAATTAAAAAAACTACAACTTTTGGGGTTGTAGTTTTTGGGTTTGTATACATAAAGTGGATTTAATAGTACGATAATTATTCTAGCTTCAAGCCTTTTTTTGTAGGTGGATTTGCTAATATTAACGACTTTAGTTCGTAACTATCAACTTTACATAAAAAATTACCTTTCTTATTCCTTATTTTACTGTTTAAAACCTTATTTGTTAATGTGTCATTTTTATAATACTTAGATGTAAAATTGACTTTAGAGTTAAACGTAATAACAAACTTATTCTCTCGTTTAATATTTTTTTTAGATTTTATATCTGGAATAAGTGAATAACTATTATTGTTGATTATCAAATTTAATTCATTATAATCAATTCTACTTGAGTCTTTGGAACAAAATACGATATTTGTTTCTAAAGTTACATTAAAAGTTTTTGACTTATTGTTTATAGAATCATAAACTAATTGTTGAGAAAATATTTTTTCATTTAATCTATTTTCAAATAATGAACATCTTAAAAATACAATAAACACAAATAAGATAAATATTTTAATTTTTATAAAGTTTTTCATTCTCCTTTTTTCTGATATTGTTTTTGGTTTGTTTTCAAGTGTTCTTTATATTCCTTTGTAATCTTCTTATCATATTTCTTTAATTGGTCTGAGTAAATTTGCGAATGTTTTTTATCTGGATTTTGTAAATGACCAATTGCACCTCCCTCGTGGTCTAAAGTAGCTGTTAAATTACCTGAATCATTTAATAAAGGATCTATTTTTCCATTTAACAAATTAATTGTTACTGTTGAATTTGATGTATTCATTAATGTTTCATTTCCATATACATCAGGCAAGGAATCTACTCCATCATTATAGTTATCTGTTGTATAACGATCCTGCCCTCCTTTATGTTCAAAAAAAATAGCATTAGAAACAGATATTTTTTGATTATGTAATTTACTCATATCAACACTAGCATCTTTTGAATAATGTTCTGCTATTTTAGAAAGAGTTGCATAATTTGAATTATCAAATTTAACATCTTTAAGTTGAGTTCCTGGAACAAAAATAGTATTTGCGTGATGAACAATAATATTATTTGTCGATTTTGTATCTCTATACATAAAATTTCCATAAGCATCAAAATGATCATCGGGAGGAGTTGGAGCTTTTCCATCAGGATCAATCAAATTCAAAGGATTCTGCACACAATAAACATACGGATTCACATTCGGGTACTTCTCAAACAGTGGGTCAACACTCAACCAAATACTCGCCCGTGGGTCATAATATCTTGCTCCGTAGTAATACAAACCTGTCTCCTCATCCAGTTCTTTACCGTTAAACTTATAGGGGCTGTTGTAATACATAGTTCCTTTTTGCTCTGCCATCATCTCGCCAAAGGGCAAATTTAAGAAAAATTGGTAGGCGCTGCCATTAAAATCTGTTAAAGCTGTAGAAGTTCCCAAATGGTCGGGGTGGTAAAAGTACACAGGCGGATATTCGTTGTGTCCTGGTCGGTTGTCTTCTGGGGCATCGTCCAGCACGGTGGCTTGGGCGGCTTCATAGCTATACACCTTGTAGGCATTGAACCGTACTTTTCCTTTTTTGGCTTTGTCCAAAAACTGTTGCAGGTCTTTGCGTTGTAGTTCTTGAAGGGCTTTTGGGTCAAATTTCAGGTCGCTTCTTTGTTTACATCCCGTACATGGCGATGGTGTTGCTACAGGATCTGTAACAGGTATAGGATCGTTAGGACTAAAAATAGTAATTTCTTTTTCGCCAATTCGGCTCACGATGCGTTGGCTGCCGGCATAGTAGTGCTTGCTATAAATGCCTTGTGGGTCTATTACCAAAAAGGCAGAAGGGTAGGTGGCATAGGAGTTCATTGTTACTGTGCTTGGGCTACTGAGGGATCCGTTATCAAAAACACTTTCTATGTCTGAACTTGCTTTTAAAATCCGTTCGCCTTTTGCATCGTACACATAATGTTGCATTGTCTGATCGTCCATTACCACTCTTAACCGGTTGGACTCGTCCCAAAACAGTTGTCTTACACTGCCATCAACATTGGTTTTATTTATTAAATTCCCGTTGGAATCGTATTTAAAATTTTCAGTGTTACCTGTATTTCCATCAGATACTGAACCAACCATGTGTGTACCGTTTAGATAATTGTAGTTGTTTATATAAGTATTAGGTGCAAATGGGGTTGTATCAAAATTTTTGTAATGATTTTGTGTTTTATTAATAATACCGTGCGTATCGTTATAACCTATATCTAACGAATAATCACTTTGGAAATCATTATTATCCACTTGTTGCGCTATACTTCCTAAATAATGCCCATTAGCTTTTATTAATCTATTCAAATTATCATATCTAAACTCATGACTGTAGCCACCCCCCATGTTATTTGCTGTAATTCCTGCGGTATTGGTAATGCTTTTTACATTTCCTACATTATCATAAAGATAATTATTGTTATACAAATCATTTTGATCGGCTGTTTTTACGTTCAAATTTTGCAATCTTCTCAACTCAGGCGTATACTCATAATAGGTTTCTGTTCTGTTACCGTACAACAAGTAGGCTCTTTGTTCGTAGTAATCGTAATCTATGCGGTCAATGTAGTTATAGGGATGTTCAGCAACTTGCCCCGTCATACGAGTAAGATTGCCGCCTAGATCATAATTATAAGTAACTTTTTCGCCATCAGGATAGGCCATCAACATTAATCTGTTCCAGCTGTCGTATTCATAATCAGTATTAAATATACGCACAGGCATGTCAGGAGTAGGAGCAACAACGGTACGGGTGTTATGCGTCATTTCTCCCATATTGCCATATTTGAAGGTTTGTAAACCAGTTGCGTCTTTTTGCCACACCAATCGACCCGTGTCGTTACCAGCTCCAGCAATACCATATACATAATCCACATTACTGCTATTTGTAGAGCCATCTGGATTTACAGGGTATTCAATATGTGACAATCGATTGTGGTCGTAATCATAAGTGACAAATAAACCACCACTATTTAGCAAATTATTTGTTTGCAAACTTATTAAATTATTAGCACCATCGTATTGAAATTTTGTTTGTCCGTTATCTGGATGAGTTACAGTTACTTTTCTACCTAAAAGGTCGTAAGTATTAGTAGTTGCCAATCCTTCTGCATCCGTATAAGTTACTAATTGTCCTATCTCATCATAATTGAAATGAGTCCAAATACTACCGACTAAACCCCCAACGTTCATTGTAGCAATTACTTTACCGCGCACATCTTTGTAGGTTTCGGTAACAATGTCTTGTCCTCCCTGATCCACAGTAGATCTTGTTTTTACAGCCATTGTACCACCATTATCCTGTCCTAGTGAATATTCCATAGTGCTTGTATTTCCAGCCGGATCTACGGATGCTATTGGTCTATCTAACTCATCTAAGGTTGTTGAAGAGTGTAAATTGGTATCTTGCTCATTTAGTAAAAATCGGGTAGAATCAAATTTTTGTTCCCACCATGGGTGGAACTGTTGTATTACTCTACCAAATGAATCATAAGTCGATTTACCACTAATAGATAAGGCCTCAATATATTCTAGGTCGTGATGACTTTCCGACTGATTAAGAACGATATCTTTTTTTATTTGAATTGGTCTAGCCAATCCATCAATAAAAGTATAGGTCTCAATAGGGTTGTCTGGATGTTGTTGGTCATAGTGTTGTGTAAGCGCAACAGGAACAAAGTTTAAAGCAGTTACATTCCCAGGTGCAGTTAAATTACTGAAATAGGGGAAGTATTGAAATTTCAAGGTATATTCTTTATTAGCCGCAATTTCTTTTGGTGCTCTTATTAAAGTATTTCTTCCAAAATGATCGTATTCATACACCATGTGATTCCCTGCCATATCAATAGTTTCAAGCGCTTTATCAAATTTAGGATCGTAAGTTGCAGAGGAACTATATCCAAATGCATCAGTAATTTTAATAACGTATTTATAATTGTCTTGATCGTAATCATATTTATACGACATGCTTTGAGGGGAAGGATTATTATTAGGCGGGTATATAATGTTTGTTAAATTGCCGTAAGTATCGTATTTTAAATTGGTCTCGGCAGTAGCAGGAGTTCCTCCTGTTTGAGCAATTATTTTATCAATAGTTCCGGTACTAACATTGCTTACAACAGTGCTTCTTGTTCTAACTGTTCCACCACTACTTGTACTAACATTGATTTCTTTTGGAACATTTAAAATATTATTGGACAAGGTGTGGTAACTAATTGTAGATGAATAGTTATCATTAGTAATATTTATGTCACCTATGTTTGTATATGTAACAACCCTTCCTTTATCATCGTATTCCATGTTTACCTCACTAGTAATTTGAGGAGATGAATTAAGTTCGTACAAATAATTTTTGGTCATTGTCATTACTACAGCCGCTGAACGACGTCCTTCAGTACCACCTACATCAAAATTATTTGGCAAAGTTACTTGTGGTGTTTTTAATTTGTTATTGTCATTAGCATCTAGTTCTTTAATTTGATACGTATTTTCGGTTTTAGAAAATAGTTGATTGGTATTACCTTTCAGTACATATGATTCTTTTAATAAACCATTTAAAAAATAGCTTTCGTTATGATATTTAGAAACGGATGTTCTATAAACTGTGGTTGGAGCATTAGTTGCATCAACATTATAATCAAGTTCTTTAACAGTTTCGTATCCATAAAAATCCCTTTCACGACGATCGTACTTTCCTTTTTCATAAACAAATGATTTTAGATAGCTGTCCTTTCCATCATTAACTTTGTCATAACCATCTTTCATAACTAATCCAGACATTACCCATTTTGCATGTGGGTTATTGTAATCTACAGGTTGAACATTATAGGTAATTTCAAACTGACCTCCCAAAGGATTGGTAACTCTTTTTAACATATTGGTTGCTCCAATTTGAGAAGGATAAACCTTAATATTAGTGTCTGTAGTTTCTAAATAATCTAAATAACCATCTCCATTGAAATCTTTATATGATTTTTTTACATCAGAAACTGTCAAACTTGCACTTGCAGAAGCGGTTGCTCCAAATTTTAAATATATTATAGGTAAAATCCAACAACAGATGCTGAACCCAAAGAAATATGCTTTTGATCCTGAAATATAAAATGAGGTATTGTTATTTGAATTGGCAGCAGTATTAAGCACAGGCATTGCTACTGTAGAAAATTTATTTCCCAAGTTGTACCTAACCGTAGCACTATCGCCATTTGTTGGTACTTCAAGCAAATCAACTAGACCATCACCATTAATGTCATGAAAAGCAATAGTCGAATTACTACTATTAGAACTAGCACCTACGGATAATGAAAAAGGCAAGTTAGTATAGTTTGATATTGGTAAATTTAGACCTAACCCTAAAGGAGAGGGTTTAGTTGTGGAATTTTCAAGAAAACTAAAGTTTTCAAAAATTCCGTTGGTTGAATTTTTTCCTAAATTTAATTGGTATTTAAAACCATTACTTTCAATAACTCTATCTGTTAGTCCATCTCCATTAATGTCCATCCAACTGACTAATTCTTCGTCTTGACCTAAAAGATTGGCAGAAACACTACTGAAATCTGCAGCATTGCCTAAACTTTGAGATAGTTGATTTAAAGCGGGAGTTGAATTTATACTTAACTGGTTTCCGATTTGTTTAAGTCCAGAAATTATTGATCCTCCAGATGTTGTCGCTACAAGATTGTAGCTGTCTGAAACCGAAATATCACCAAAAGAGTGATTAACAGGGGTAATATGCCCCCCCGTCATGTTTGTTGATTGAATTTGATTTGAAGTAACAAGATCAGGATATCCATCTCCATTCATGTCTATAAAATCTGAAACGGAATTGCTATAGCCACTACCACCTTGATGATTAGAACTGCTGTAAGAAGCATTCGTGCTTCCCCAACCACCCGTGTAACTTCTAGAGCTACTTCGGTGCTCTTTAGTTATAGCACCCATACCCGTATCCAGATTGCCTTGAAGCAAAGCACTGTCGGTATCAGTTCCAACTATAAGTTGACTTGATGAAGAATCGGTAAAATTACCATCTCGCATAGCTGTTGCCGATGAATACATGGAGTCGAAAAAACCAATCCATCGTTCTTCACATGTTGTAGTAGGAGGTGGCAATAATTCTGATTTCAAAACTGAATTGGAATAATATGGGTTATTACAATTTCCAGCTCTATAGGCATTCATTTTCATAAAAGCAGGCGGTTTAGGTGTCACACCATTTGTAGCCAAATTAACTTGTAAATTAGTTACAATTTGTTCAATATTTCCAGAATTAACAGTTCCTGCTGGAGGTAAATTTAAAGACGAATTTATTTGGTATGTCATGCAGTTTTGTTGTTGGATTGGGTCTGTAAATTGACAGCCTGATAAATTTACTCCAAGGACATTTGCAATGTATATTAAAGAGGCACCGTAAGGGTCATTTACAATACTGTTATTTATTAGAGTACTAACGGTATCGTGCGGCATTGTAATTGGCAAATCGGCATCACTATTGTACAAAAATTGTCCCCAATCTCGGTACATAGAGCCTAAATGGGGCTCTGTTCTATACAACGTTGTACTGTTGCAAAACACATAATAATTACTTGATAAAGCGGGTGTAAGTGTATTATCATTATAGGTAAATGATCCAGAGCCCAAAATAACGTTTTTATAACCATAATTGTTTGGAGCTGTACCAAAAGTTACATCATGGTTGTATTTATCAAAAAGGGTATTGTCATTTACTACAAATTCATAGCTAATCTTATTTGTTGATGCCATATTAGCACTAAAAATTATAGGAATTGTACCGCCATAAACCGGTACAAGAGAAATCACACCACCAATTATTTTTACAGTTATTTTTCCAATCGTTAAACCATCTTTTTTAACTAAAAACAAAAAGCTGCCATTGTCTGATACTGTTAATAAATTGTTTGCTCCAGCCATTTGATTAAATCGTGGCAAAACACTGTAAGTTTGGTCTCCTGCGGTATTAAATGATGGGTAGTTGGTTGAGGTATTGGTATTTAAAAAATCACAATTTTTTTCTCGGTAAATATCATAAAGTACGATTGGATAAGTTTTTGTAGTACCACTAGTTGCCCCATTTGTTGCCCCATTTGTATCTGGAGTGTATTCAAAACTTGGTTTCCAATCAATACTTTTCCAATTTACATTAGAATCTGAAATTACAGAAAATTTATATTCATTTTTTTGACCTGCAGGTATTGTGGTATAAACCATATTGGTTACATCATAGAAAGGCAACACGATATTATCTGTTGTCTCTACATGACAGGTAGTCCCTTGCAAACACTTTTTCTCAAAAATGGTTGTTGTAAATTTTTGATGATTTGGTTCAGTTCTAATTTTTTCAATTTTAAAAGTAATAGAATCGGAAAGATTAGCCACATTTATGGTATTCCAATTTATAGAATAAGTACCCGTTTTGCCAACATTAGCAGTTTGGCTTTCACTCAAAATAAAAGCATCGTTGTATTCAATGGCATTTAAGTTATTGCCATTTGCATCCATATTGTTACTTGGATAGGGTGAATTATAATTTTCTAAATAGGTAATTTTAGGGTTAGTATTCAAAACTTGGTTGTTGCCAACGGCTGTTTTATGTTCTCTAAAAAATATTTTTTGACCCTCGTAAACATGCAACCCATACGAATTGTTTTGTGGATTGCAACTACTAACATTCGAATAACCTAATGCAGGATTATTACCGCTATAATTTGTAATAGTAATATTGTCAGTAGTTATTGTATTTGTAAATTGTTTCAAATAAATTCTGAAAGGTTGGCAAGAATCCCCAAGTCTTGTTTCAATGCTATAAGTAAGTTGGTCTGAGGGAGTAGCTGAAGCAAAAGTAACAGAATCGGTAATGCTTATGATACCTTCTTTCGGTGCTTCCCAAACCCTAACAACATCATAATTATTTGCAGGCACGGGATCGGTATCAGGTAAATCTGTACCAGCTATAAAGTTTGTATTGGCAGTAATAACCATGTTTGGAGTGTTTTGACTACCAGTTTCATATTCAATATTCCCATTGCTATCTGGTTTATTAAAATATACTTTGTTGTCGTTTACTATATCTGGTAATCCATCATCATTTCCGTCTGTAAAATAGATATCAGTGTCTTCAAAAGATTTGAATCTTTTAGATCCAAAATAACCATCCCATAAAAAACTAATATCCCATGAATCTCCAAAAATTGTTTGGGTTAAACCATTGTTTCTGTAAAAATTATTGATATTCAATATATTTCTTTGTGAATTAAATACATCATTGCCATTAATATTTTTAAAATGTGGTAAATAATATAAGTTATCATCAGATCTATAAACTACATCTTCAAGACCATTACCATCTATATCTATCATTGTAATTTTACCTTTACTGTTTTTATAGGACTCTCCTAAATGTGTTCCTACTGTAAACAATTGTGCAGGATCATTAGATACTTCTAACAAATCTATACCAACCGCAGGTCTAACACCCCAATCCCATTGTATTGTTTCGTTAGAATTAGCTGCAGATGGATGTAATAAATTATTAGTATTTAATAAAGTATAACTTGGACTTGGATTAATTGGTACATCATAAGAATATGGACTTATTGCGTTTGCTACATTTCCTTTTATATCGACTATATCATCATAATATTCAAAAGTATGTTTGTGAAACATTTCCGATACATCACTATCTCCTTCGTATTCGCTCAAGTCTTTTAATAAAGATTTTCCAAAAACACCTTCGCTATAATTAAATCTATAGGAACGAATAGGTTGGTCTTTGTAGTTTACTATAATTTTATTTAATCGATAGGGTTCAATTTGTTTTAGACCCAATCTGGCATTAATTGTTACATCCTGTCTAATCTGATTATCGGTCTTAAAAAACACGGAGTAATTTCCATAATTATCTTCATAACCAGTATAAAAAATTTCGGCAATATTAAAAATTTTACCATCAATTAAATTAGCATCACTTCCTGATACTCCACTCAAAAATGTATTTGTATACTTATAGATTACGTAGTTTCCAAAAACATCTTCTGTTTTATACAATCCCCAATGAACAATATTTGTATTTTGTACGTTTCCTGGAACTCGTATTATAGCATTTTCATTTATTCCTTTACTATCTCCGCCATACCAATTTTTAGTACCATCGGTTCCTGTTACTTCCCAATAATAATTTGTTGGAGCATCACCATGTCTAATAATAACGGCAAAACTTCCTTGTTTTCTAGGGGTAAAGACAGCATCTGTAATTCTCGCTCTAGGTGTTGTATTGTATAAAGTAGAGTTTCCAGTTGGAACATCGTAATGTCTATTGGGCATCCAATCATTTTTTGAACCATTAGGAGCATCTATTTTTGGATACATTAATTGTTCTCCATTTAATGTGTAAATTTCAGTTTCGTTAACTGGATCTAACTGTGGTACTCCCCAACGCGTATCTATACTGATAGAAGGTGTTGTAAGCCCCCAACCTTTTCCCAACCATCCATTTCCTCCTTCATTACTATATTGTAAAGCAATTTTAGGTTGCATTCCTTTTCTTCCTGATGGTATATTAATTGGGTAACTTATGTTGGCATCTCCTTTTTGAGACACTTCTGGCGGACTGATAATGGTCATTTCAGAGGATGGATCAGCAGCTTTTATGTCATTCATCATGGTTGGTGTAAAACCTGCTGTTTGCGGACTTTCAGGAGTCTGTATGATTCCGTTTATATAGTCCGTAAAATGATTGGTAGATACCAATATCAATTTTTCTTTTTCATCTATGCTATCTCGTTTTACAGCTACCCAGCTTTTTGATTTTAAATTGAAATAAAAGGTTTTAATGTCTTTTGTACTATATCCTTTTGGTAATTTTTTTTCATCGTAGCCTATAGCTAAGTGTACTGGTTTTTCAAACTGTGTGCCATCAGGCAAAAAACGATAGGCAAGTCCCCCTTTGGTAACATTCAGCATCCCCGATCCCATAGGTGGAATATCAACTGGGCGTAATTTGACAATACTAATTTCTTTAGGTTCTTTCAATGCACCTTCTTTAATTGTAATTGCGGCACCCTCAGTTTGTAACGTATTTGAAGTTGTCGGATTAAATAAAGAAACAACTTTATCTATTGTAGTTTCAACAGGAAACAATTTATCTGCCTCATTCAAAAAATCAAATGTAACCACTTCTTGTCCTATTAAACCTTTGGCATCTATAGCTTTTACTACTACAAATTTTTTGTTTTTGAGCGTTTCGGTTAAAGTAATAAACCCTTCAAATTCTCCGTCTCTACAAGTAAGTAATTGTTCTTCGGCATATATTTTTATATCTTTTGCAGCATCATTTCGTACAAACCCCTTAATATATATTTGATTGTCTTTTTCAAAAGTAACTGTTGGACTGTTTAGGGTTAATAGAGGCGTGAGTTTGTTTGATGTATAATTAACTACTTCAAGTTTTAAATTCTTTATTTTATATTGGTAGTTAGCTCCATTTGGAATAGAAAAGAGTAGTATGTTTTCTCCAACTTTAAGCCAGTTAGGATTGATTTCCTCTTTTTGTTTAGTCCATCCTTGTTGTTGTTTTACAATATAACCACCTGTTGAAAGGCGTTGATTGATACTTCTAGCAACTGCATTAAAATCCTGAACACCATACAAATCATAACTTAAGTAAACTCTTGATTTTGAATTGGGTAATTTTGCTATAGAAAATTTAAAAATATTATCGCTAGCATTATCCAAAGGATTTTCTTTAGTCACTCCTATCACTCCAATTTCAAGGTCTGATTTAATTGTATAATTAGGTGCTTCTTTTTCATCATGAATGTACCATTTGTTTTTTTGCAATTGTATTGGATTAAAAAAACTTTTCTTAGTAGAACTATCTCCTGCTTCTTTCACATCATTATTAATTTCTAAGCGATGAGTCAAACTAGAACCTAAATAACGCAAATGAACTTCCGTATTGAAATAATCGTTAATCATGGTTTGCGAAGGAGCAACAAACGACATGTGTAAAACACCAAAAAGCATTATCTTATGAAAAAATAACACTATGTTTCTGTTTACTCCAAAAATTTTTTTTCTGTTTTCCATTTTGCGAAAAAATTAAATTATGAATTATTTTACAATCAATTTATTGGTCTCACTTCTACCATTTACAGTTACTAAAATTAAATAGGTACCGCTTACGGATAAACTATCACTGTATAGATAATCGTCTATAAAACCTAAATTTTTACTTTTAATGGTTTTGCCATTAACATCTACTATTTGAACGGTAACATTTGATGTTTCCTTTAAATTGAATTGCAAGGAAAATTTATCATTTGCACTTATTGGGTTTGGGTAAAGCTTATATTTCCCTGACAAGTTACTATCGTAACTAGGTACTTTATTTGAATCCATTGCAGTAGCTGTTACATGATTTTCATTTGCTTTAACAATTGTAAACAAACAATTAGAATTAGAATTCAATTCAACATTGTCAAAAACTATTTCATCCTTTGAATTGACGGTAGCTTTACTGTATTCAGCAGTTGCATAATTAAATTCCGCCGAATTTGAAGTGTCAATTGCCAACCACATAAATTTATTCATATCATCATCGTCATTCAAAGTACCATCAAGAGGCATTTGTTTTTTATCAATCTTTATTTGTACTTTGTATTTGGCACTACTATCCGAAATGGATTTAAATTTCCAAATTCTTTTCATTCTTTTTTGCGTTCCGTCATCGCATTTTTTCAAAACAGCTGTTTTCCCATTATCACCCCATAGAATAAAACTTTTGTCTTTTAGCACTACATCATTATCAACATTTGTACTTTTAATTTTATTTAGGCCAATAGTCAAACCATCAAGAGTTGTATTTTTAGACTGTTTCTGATTTAATCCGAAAAACAAATCTTTTCCAATGCCTGTTACTCGTTTAGTATAATTTTTATCTTGCTTTACATTCCAAATGGTATCTCCTTTAGAGTTTAAATAGTTTTGATCTTCATGTAATGAAATACCGTATTTTAAGGATAGATAACTTTCAATAGTATTTTTTTGTTTCGTACTTACACTTTTAGGTATATATATTAATTCTAACAATTGATTTTCAAATAATTTATCGTTGTATAAAAAATCACTTATTGACATAGTGCCATTTTTTTTACCAATAAGTGAATTTTTATTATAAATAAAGCTAACAATCACACCTGTTTTAGATTCTCCTTTATAAGTTGCAGTTGCACCATCAGAATCTAATTTTCTATTGCTGATAGTTGATTTATAAGTTCCTCTTTCTAGAGCCACTAAAGTGTTTTCATCTGAAGTAGCGCATTTGAAAACTAGAAATAAAGACGATTGTTTTTCAATTCGTTTTTTATATTCTTTTAGAATTTTATCTTTTGAAAAATCAACGATAGGATTGAAATTGAATGTTTTTTTCAATATTTCGGTTTCATCTTGCGCTATGTTTGAATTACTTTTTATAGCAATTTCATTTCCTTTAATCCAAATAAAATTTCCGTTAAAAGGTTTTTTTTCTTGAGAAAAAATAGTGTTACTAATAACAACCAAAAAAGCAAAATTAATAAACAAGTTAGTGTTAGAGATTTTCATAAGATATAAACTGTTACTATTTAATTAATTACTATTTTTACTACAAGTCCATTTGTAGTACATTATTTGTGAAAAGAATTTTTATATTCTCAAATCGTATATTTTTACTAAGTAAAAACCCATTGTGCATATTTTTTTTATGATTATTTATCGTCAGTTTTAAAAATTAAACCTAGTGGTATATAAAACTATTTGTAATGACTTTTATTTCAAATCTAGTTGAATTTAATAAACTTTTTTAATAATATAATAGAGTAGATAATACTATATAAAAAGTTTCATTTTTTCCCATTGGTTTAAATTTATTTTAAGGTTTTCGATTATAAAAAGATTTGTCATATATCATCTATATTGTTCAAATATATAAACCAATTCAACTTTTTCAATTAACAATTGTATATTTTGCTTCTTTTACTCATTATTTTATTTTTTTTGCCTTTTAGTAACCCTAAAACAAGATTTAAATAGATTGATTAAAAACTATTGTTAATATTTTACTAAAATAGAGAGTTTTTTTATTAATTGATGCAATAAAGTTGATTTTTTTTATTTGAATAAATAAGTGGGTTGTATTTTGTAATAAGTGGTGATTATGGAATAATAAAAGGTTTTTTTTATTTCATTTTTTAGATAGAAAATGGTACAAAAAACCTTTTTTTTGTTGAAAAAGCTGAATAGTAGGACTAATTTACACATCTTAAAAGACAATTATTGCATAAAAATTCCAACAAAAAATATTTTTTAATTGAGAATATGCAGGAATTAATATCCTGCAATAAATTTTAAACTATTTTTTTTACAAAAGTTTCATTTACAAAAAAATGTTGCATTTTTTTTATGTTAATACAATCTAATGACTACTCCCTGATATGGATTTGAACAACACAAATACAACCCATGGTTACAAAAGTGCATTTCAGAACGGCGCAAATAAAGCGCAGGACTAAATTATACCATACCTTTTTTTTAAAAAACGCTTCTTTTTTTAATATAGAATTGCTAAAAAGTAAATTAAGTAGTATTTTATAAAAAAAATACCGTTTCATAACAAAATTAATATTGCGCACAACTGCTCAAAGACAGATATAAAGTAAATTAGTACGGTTCTAAACTAAATCAGAACGGTTCTTATGTAATTTAGGACAGCACAAAAATATAATAAGAGCTCTTCAAAGTAAATTTGAACGGCATAAGATACGATAAAGAGTCAATAAACATTGGTATATTTTACATTTTTAATATTTATTAAGGTATTATTAAATTAAATTTAACATATAAAATAACAATATGGTATTTAATTTGCTGTTATAGTAGTATAATTATTTAATAATATTAATTTTAAAATTTTGTAGGTATGTCTAGAAGTTTTTTTCCTCTTACAGACTCTTTGTTAGCTGTATGGGCCGCAAATTACAAAGCAAAAATTGGTAATTTTGCAGGATTATTAGGTTTAACCCCTGAAAAGGTTGCGGCAGAGCAAGCAAATTGCGATGCGATTATTGAATCGGTTAACAACGTAAGTGACAAACGGGGTCAATTGAAAGGTGCGATTGAGGCTCGTAAAGCTATTATAGCATCGGAAGGTGGTGCTTTGCGAGCAGAAATTGGAAGACACAAAACGGCTGTAAATTTTACAGATGCTATTGGTGAGGAATTAGGAATCAAAACGCATGCTCCAACAGTTGATTTTGCAAACTACAAAGCAAAAATAACAGTAGAGTTGTATGGTGGAATTGTACGAATTAAATTTAAAAAGATGTATGCTGACGGTATCAATATTTATCGTAGAAAAAAAGGAGCTTTAGAATGGTTGTATGTTGCACGGGCTACTAAAAATCCATTTGATCATAATTTTTCATTGCAAGTAGCCGGGCAACCCGAACATTGGGAGTACCGTGCTTTTGGTGTAGTAGACGATAGTGAAGTAGGTGTGCCAAGCGACATTGTTGAAATTATATACGGGGTGTAACTTCAAATATTTAGTTGTAAAAAAGTAGGTTTTGCCTACTTTTTTTGTACTCATTTTTTTACTTTGAACTTACTTTACATTGTAAGTCAATTCTCAACGTCTAAGGCGGCTTATTTTTCTTCCTCTAACTTCCGAATTACTTTAGCTGGATTCCCAACGGCTACTGTGTTGTCTGGAATATCTTTTGTAACCACAGCGCCCGCACCTATTGTACAACCATTTCCTATTTTTACTCCGGGAAGCAGTACAGTATTTCCACCAATCCAACAATCATTGCCAATAGTTATGGGTTTGGAAAATTCAACGCTAAGGCGCTCTTTTGGCTGTGTTGGATGTGTTGTAGTGTAAATGTGTACGCCAGGACCAAAGAAAACGTTGTTGCCAATTGTAATTGAACCAGAATCTAAAACCACACAATTGACATTGAAATACACATTTTCACCCGAATATATGTTGTAGCCATAATCGCAATGAAAAGGAGGTTCAATGTACATTCGTTGGTGTGCATTCGGCAGTAACTGGCGAAGAATGGATTTAGCGTTGCCGTTCATTACATATTCCGTTACATTTAGTTTGTGGAGCAGTTTTTTGGCTGAGGTTCGCTCTGTTGCTAGTTCTTTATCATTGGCAAAATAGCGTTCTCCAGCTAGCATTTTTTCTTTTTCGGTTTTCATAGTTGCAAAATTTATTTTTTCTGGTCAACCAAGGTATCGCTTTTTATTGGCGATTACATTTGGTCAAATATAACTAAGTACTTTTAAAAGCCTACTAATTTTAGGCTGGAATACTTTAATTCGTTGTATGACATGAATTTGAATAGTACTTTTTAAAAGTACTCTTTTATTTTTTGTCATTATAGTAAAGAAATCAGCGGTCCTAAAACAGATTTACTAGAAAAACAATTACTTTTACTCATCGTTACGTTATTTTTACAACTCGTAAATTAAAATGACTTTTATCAGACAACAATGTTTTAAAATATGGTTATTTCAAAAAAGATATATTTTGCCTCAGACCAACATTTTGGTGCTCCAACTCCACAAAAAAGTTTTCCTAGAGAGCAAAAGTTTGTTTCTTGGTTAGACACCATTAGCAAAGATGCCGAAGCACTTTTTTTATTAGGTGATTTATTTGACTTTTGGTTTGAGTACAAAACAGTAGTTCCAAAAGGTTTTGTAAGGGTATTAGGAAAACTTGTTGAGTTGCGTGATAAAGGTATTCCCATTTACTTTTTTGTAGGAAATCATGATTTGTGGATGAACGATTATTTTGAAAAAGAATTGGACATTCCCGTTTTTTATGATAATAAAGAATTTACATTTAATGGTAAAACGTTTTTAATTGGACATGGTGATGGAAAAGGGCCGGGCGATTTAGGGTATAAAAGAATGAAAAAAATTTTTGTACATCCTTTTTCAAAGTGGTTGTACCGCTGGTTGCATCCAGACATAGGAATGAAGTTAGCACAACATTTATCGGTTAAAAATAAATTAATATCTGGAGAGGAAGACGTAAATTTCTTAGGTGAAGACAAAGAATGGCTCATTCTTTATACAAAACGAAAATTGGAAACAAAACATTACAATTATTTTGTTTTTGGACACCGTCATTTGCCAATGCAATTAACTGTTGGTGAAAATTCTGAATACATCAATTTAGGCGACTGGATAGGATACTTTACTTATGGGGTGTTTGATGGAGAACAATTTGAATTAAAAGAGTATAAATAACATCAAAAAGACGCATGGTTCAGTTTTATAAATTTGTATAACAAAAAAAAAGATGCAATTAATTGCATCTTTTTTTTTGTTATCACTAGGATTAAAAACTAAGTTTTAAGATTTAGTTTACCACAATTTTTTTCACAACTTTTCTAGCACCATCTTTAACAGTTACTAAATAAATTCCTGCCTGAATGGAATCCATTTGAATTTCTTGAGAAAAAACACCTGTGTTTTCAAATTGTTTTTGATACACGCTTCTTCCTCTCATATCGTTAATAGCAACTTCAATGGTGTTAGAAGAAACAGAATCAAATTGCACCGTAAATTTTCCGTTGTTTGGATTAGGAAACAAACTGAAATTGTCTAAACTAAAACTTTCATTTGCTAAATTAGGTGTAATTGTAAAGTTTTTAGCATTTACAGCTAAGAAAACATTTCCAACCGCTTTAACCATAAATCTACAAGTTGTTTTAGTAGAAGGAACATCTGGTAAAGTAACTAAATAAGAACCGTTGTTAGGAACTCCTGAAGCAATAGTTGTCCACACAGTAGCATTTTGAACGGTAGGTGTTGTAGCATTAAAAGTTTCCAAAGAAGTGGAAACGTTAGTTGATACTAATATATCTACAGTAGGAGTATTGAAAGGAGCAGCAGTTGTATTAGCTACATTCCATGTAACAGTTTGTGGCGTTAAACCCATATAAGAAATACCAACTGCTGCTTGAGAAGTTACCGTAAAAGGACCACCTGTAGCATTAACTGTAATTTTAGCAAGATCTGTTTTTGTTTGTCCACCACCGGCATGATTGTCTCTAGCAGTAAAAGTAAAGTTTAACGTTCTTGCTACCGACGAAACGGTTTCCCAATTGGAGGTGGTTCCTGAAGTAATTGCAATTGTTCCTGCTAAAATCTTACCCATTTGAGGGAAATAACGCATGATGTTGGCACTAGGTTTAAATGTTCTAAAAGTAGGGCCTGTGGTTTTTGTTGAAGTAACAAAGCTATTAGCACTAGTTGTAGTGCTTGATCCTTGATCGTTTTGTTCCCATAAATAAGTTAAAACATCACTTGTATCAGCATCTGAAGCTGTTCCTGTTAATACAAAAGCAGTACTAATTGGAATGGTATAATCCAATCCTGCGTTAACTACTGGGGTTGCATTGGTTGTCATTGTAGTTGAAACAGGACACGTTTTGTTATTTAAATTGTTCTGGATTTGATAAATATTTTTGTAACAAAATATAGGGTCTGAGTGGGCTTGAACATCATAACTAGTAATACCAGCATATCCCATTATTGTGGAGCCACTTCCTGGTTCAGTCTGAGCAATAGTTCCTTCGCTATTATAAGTAAAAGAATGATTTCCACCCATTTGATGTCCCATTTCGTGAGCAACATAATCAATGTCAAATGAGTCTCCTGCAGGAATGTTATTACTAGGTGAAGTAAAGCCACTTCCTTTTTGTCCATTAACACACACACAACCGATGCATCCAGCGTTTCCACCACCACCTGAGCCACCAAATAAGTGTCCAATGTCGTAGTTTGCTTCACCTATGTTTGGTGTTAGCGCACCTTGTAATTGAGCATTCCAAGTTGGTGAATTACCACCAGCACCAGTTGCAGCATCGTCATAAGGGTCTGTTGCAGGGTCATAATAAATTACACTTGCGTTGTTTATCATGTTTAAATGAACAGCAAGTTCTTTTTCATACACCCCATTTACTCTTGTCATAGTAGCATTCATACCTGCTAGCACCAAACTCATTTGAGCACTACTTGTAGCCCCAAAATAGTTAGAATATTCAGCAGTACAAGACAAAGCCAAACGCATGGTTTTGTATTTAGCGTTATCTGATCTTGCAGCATTTTGACTCATTCTGAATTCATTTACTTCTTCAAGAACAGTTGCTCCGTTAGCAGTTGAACAATTTAAGGCTCCTTTTTTAGTATTTGATGCATCAAAAAGAACGTAAGCTGTTGCGTTTTTATCATACGCTTCTATAAACTCAGTAGATCCATCTGTTCTGAAAAGAATAGTTTGAATGCCTTGTGGCGAAAGACTAAAATTTATAACAGTTCCTTTATCAGTTACACTTTTTCCAACATAAGCTCTAATGTCTGGAAACTGCGCTTGAAAACTTGGCTCCATATTAGAGTTTTCCCACACTTTAAATTGTTCCATTTCGCCGTTTTTATTTGGGAAGTAAATCGAAATTCCAGCCGTGTTTGAAAATTTGTCAGTTGCATTTAATAACGCTTGTTTTACAGCTGATGTGTTAACTGTAAAATACAATTCACCTTCTGTGTTTCCTTCGGTTCGTACTCTTTGAAGTTTAGAAACATCTTCTTGTGTTATTTTTCGCCATGCAGTGCTTTTTTGAGCAACTATTTGACCAAAAGAAAACACAATTGCTAACAATAGTAATAGTTTTTTCATAATAGTTTATTAATTTTTTGAAGCATCAAATATATAATTATATTTTTGTTAAACAAATAATTTAACACTCACATACTTTTTGCCTCAATTTTGGTTCATACTTCACTAGAAACAAGTTGGACTCAAAAAACCCTACTCCAAACTAATTAAAAGGAAATAACAGTATTTTAAATTTATCCTTCTGTAAGGAAAGTCTTTTAAAACGTACTATTGATCTTCTCTTAAATGCCTACCCGTCTATTATATAATTGATTTCATCACATTCCTGTCCTAAATAAAATTTAAGCATGCAAAATCCAACCATTTCATTGAGTTTACACATTGAAATAGTCACTTTTTTAAAACAGAACCCCTTGTATGATTTTTGGAGGAGGCTCTATATGTTCCTCAAATGGTTTGTCGAGCCATTTTTGCAAGTCAATCTTAATGAAGAGATTCAAACGTATGAAAGCTACTAAATTGGATAAATACCAATCAAATTTTGATTGTGCTTTTAAAGCTTTTAGAATGAGAATGGTGATTAAAGCTGTCCATATTTGAATCATAACAGCATTTTCAGATGTCCCTATAAATGATTTTATATGAAGTAACTGCTTTATATCTCTAAAAAATATTTCTACTTGCCATCTACTTTTATATAATTCTCCAATAGTGTTGGGCGACCAATTAAACTGATTTGTGATAAGTTCTATAACTTGTTCGTTTTTTTTATCCCACACCGCAATACGCCTTAATCGATTTGGATATTTGACTCGTGAAGGTTCATTTTTCAATTCAATCCACTCATCTTTCATTATATGTTGATGTTGATTATCAGGTAACTCAATTTCTTTTAGAGTGGTAAATTGTAAATTCTCCTTATGTCTAATCACAAAAAATACTCCGTTGCTGTCCCAAATATTTAAAAGAGAGAAGTCATTGTAAAATCGGTCAGCAACAATCACACTCCCTTTCAAAAGAGGAATGTCATAAGCTCCTTTATTATCGGCAGTTTTACCATTGGTGATATTGATATAAGCAGGCAAATTACCATCAAAATCAAGTAGTGTATGCATTTTGACAGCTCCTTTGGTTCTTTTGTATTTTGCCCAATCAAACAAACTCAAGCATAAACTAATAGTTGTTGAGTCAAGCAAAAAAATCTTTGACTTGATTCTGAATTTCACTTGTTTAAATCTAGGATGCTGTCCTAAACTTTGAAGTAGTTGAAAAATAGTATTCTTTAAAGAGTTCGTGGGAACGATTTTTATTTTGATAACTAATAGAAGACTTTGAAGGAGCTTTATTGACTCCAAGATGGTTTAAGTTTCCCGTAGCCGAACGAAGTCCGTTACTTATGTCTCGAACAGACTGGCTCTTTGCGAATTGACAAAAAAGCATTGAAACTAAATGATTCCAACTATTGAATCCTTTATTGTGCTTGTCAGTTTGTTTCTTGGCTACTATTTTATTGAATTTTGAACGGTCTAATTTTGAAATTATTTGAGAAAACAGCGTTATATTTGCCATAAGAGGGTGGATTTTTGTTGTGCAACTCAAAGATAATTTGAGATACAAAATTCAACCCTCTTTTTTTAAACTTTTTTTAAACGTTTAGGACGCTATTGATCAAATATATAATTTTATTTTTATTTAAAAAATAAATTAATGATGATGCGCTTAATATAAAAAAAGCTGTATCAAGTAATTATGAAACAGCTTTTTTGATGGGTTAAAATCAGTTTATTCTTTTACAAATTGTAAGGTTTTAGAATCGTTTTCTTTTGAAATTTGAATGTAATAGGTTCCTGCTTGAAATTGAGAAGTATTTACTTCCAAATCAGTTAGAGACACTACTTTTTTGCTAAGTATAAGTTGTCCCAATGCATTGTAAATGGTATAGTTGTCTGGTAACTCTCCATTTTTAACAGCCAGAGTTAACCTGTTTTGAGCAGGGTTAGGATAAAGTTGAATGGAATTTAAAAACTCAAATTGTCCTGTAGCCAAAATTGGAGAACAACCATTAGAAGTTTTTAAAGAAGCTCTTCTTGGCGAATTGTTCATTACGGCTATCATTCTCGCTTTTTGATTTAGTGTAAAAATATTCATACAAGTATCGTCTGTATAGTCCATATAATTTTGAACCATTTCGTTGCCTGTACTAGTACAATTGGTTACAGTTGGACAACCAAAGTTTGATGTATGCGCTGTTGGAGTATCCGCACAATAATCGTCACCACAATTGGCATCGCCCCAAATGTGTATCAGTCCAAAACAATGTCCAATTTCGTGTGTTGCGGTTCTACCTTTGTCATATCCTGTAAAATATGGACCAGATGCAATATCCGAACTTCCAAAACAACGGTAATCAACTACCAAGCCATCAGTTGAAGCAGAACCACCATTTGAAGCTAATCCTGATAAACCAGAAGTACTAGGAAATTGAGCGTAGCCTAAGGTTCCGTACATTTCGGTAGTAGTAACATCAGAAAAATAAACAGTCCAGATGTTAAAATATTTGGTAGGATCCCATTGCGTGGCTGTTTTAAGTGCTTCTGTAGCAGCCATAGTAGCATAATTTGCGGCCGTTTTTGTAACCCGGTCTATTCCGTTTGTAGGTGTAATGTTGTCTGGTTTCCTTTGTGCTAAACAAAATTCAATTTCAAGATCAGCACCAACTGCACTTGTATTGTACCCTGGTGTTCCAAGCATTTTTCTAAAATCTTGATTTAGAGTTGTTATTTGAGAAAGCGCTTGTGCATCGGTTATGTTTTCGTTAACGCCAATAGCATCACCATTGCTAATAATATGAATAACAACAGGTACTGTTATTACTGCATTTGGGCTTTGCGCATTTCTATGTTTTTTTGCTTCTTCTATTTTTGGCGCCAACCAACTTTCAAATTGTTGAGGAGTAGGACGGTTTGGATCTTGAGCACGCAAATAGTTTTCATACTCGGTTGTTTGACATCTAATTTTGCCACTTGGCGATCTTTTTATAATAGATGTTCCATTTTGTCCAAAAGATAAAGTAAAACAACTAAATAGGATCAACATCAAAATAAGGTGTTGTAAAGTTAGTTTTTTCATAAATAATAATTTTTTAGTTAGGCAAAAGTAAATTTATTTTTCAAAAATGCAGAAAAAATTGCTTTTTTCTCACCAAAGCGAATGAATAACTACAATAATTAACATTATTTACTTACTTTCCCCGAAACTACCACCACAATTTCACCCTTTGGCGGTTTGTTTTCAAAGTGTTGCAAAACGTTTACAGCTGTACCTCTAATGGTTTCTTCATGTAGTTTGGAAAGTTCTCGTGATACTGAAATTAATCTGTCGGCTCCGAAATATTGGTTGAATTCGACTAATGTTTTAACTAATTTATGAGGAGAAACATAAAACAGCATGGTTCTTTTTTCTTCAGCTAAGGCTAAAAACCGGGTTTGCCTTCCTTTTTTTTCAGGCAAAAATCCTTCAAAAACAAAACGATCGTTTGGCAAACCACTGTTAACAAGCGCTGGAACAAAAGCTGTCGCGCCAGGTAAACAATCTACCTCTATGTTGTTTTCAACACAAGCTCTTGTCAACAAAAACCCTGGATCTGAAATAGCAGGTGTTCCAGCATCACTTATCAATGCAATGGTTTCTCCTGCTTTCAATCTGGCTATTAAATTGTCCACTGTTTTATGCTCATTGTGCATGTGGTGACTGTGCATGTGAGTAGCAATTTCAAAATGTTTCAACAATTTACCACTTGTTCTGGTGTCTTCTGCCAAAATTAAATCGGCTTCTTTTAAAACCCTTATGGCACGAAAAGTCATGTCTTCTAAATTGCCAATTGGGGTTGGAACTATATATAATTTTGACATAAAATAAATTACTTATGAAAATGCTTTTTCAATTCCGTCTAAAAAACGTTGTTCAAAATCGTCTTTTCCTTCCCAATTGTTATAGTCTGGTTTTACCATCTGATCGATAAAATCTTTTGCTTCTACAAAAGTGTCGTAGGTACTGAGTTGGGATAATACTCGGTTAAAATCTTCATTACTACCTCCAAAAAGTTGGTTTTCAAAGCCGATTCGGTCATTTAAACCAAAAGAAAATAATTTTGGCAAGCGATCATTTAATGTTATAGGGCCAAATTTTGAGGTTTTAGTAAATTCTTCTTCTATAACAATTTCTTCTTGTATTTCTTTGACTTCTTCTTCTTTAATCTCAACTGCTACTACTAGTGTTTCATCCTCAACAATTGCTATTTCGGTTTCGTCATCAATTTCATTTTCTGCTTCATTTTCACTTGTAATAAAAGTTTCCTGATTAGGAATATTAAGTGTTTCTGACTGTGCTTCTCCAACTTTAACAAAAACAGGCTCACTGTAATTGTGTCCTAATAAATCAGCAAATGAAAATTGATTTAGATTTGTCACAGCTTCTTCTTCTATAGTTTCAACACTAGGTTCAAAGACAACTTCGTCCAATGGCTGCGTAGAATTTAGGGTTTTTGTCATTAAATCCAATTCTTCATTTTCTGGTTGGATTGAATTTTCAACTTTTTCATTTACACTTTCCTCAACTTCAGTATCGCCAATAGGTTCTTCCATTGGAGTCAAAATGGAATAAGGTGCAACAACTTCTTCAATAGTTTCGGATATAAAATTCGGTGTTTCAGAAAACAATCGTTCTAGTTTTTCTTCTATAGCTTGTTTTCCAATTGTTGGTTGTGTTTCGTTAAAATTTTCTTCAACGAAACGCAATACCGATAATTTTTCATAGAGCTTTTGAGTTTCAAGATGTAATTTATGTAAATCTGATTTTCCTTTCAGCTTTAAAATTCGGTGTGCAATGCTGATTAATTCGGCTTCCAACTTTTTTTTCATAACTTTTAATATTATACTATAGTTTAGCTACTCTTTTTTAATAAATTTGTTTGCGATACAAAGTAATAAAAACTATTCATCTTTACAGGCAGAAAAATAAAAAATGTTTCTTGAAAATACAGTAAATCATAAAGAACAATTTGGATGGATTGAAGTAATTTGCGGTTCCATGTTTTCCGGAAAAACCGAAGAGCTGATCCGAAGGTTGAAACGAGCCCAATTTGCTAAACAAAAAGTCGAAATTTTTAAACCCGCTATAGACACACGTTACCATGATGAAATGGTAGTGTCTCATGATGCCAATGAAATTCGCTCAACACCCGTACCTGCTGCAGCTAATATTGCAATTCTTGCTCAAGGTTGCGACGTTGTAGGAATTGACGAAGCACAATTTTTTGACGACGAAATTGTTAAAATATGCAATGATTTAGCCAATTCTGGAATTCGAGTTATTGTAGCCGGATTGGATATGGATTTTAAAGGCAACCCATTTGGTCCCATGCCGGCACTAATGGCAACGGCTGAGTATGTTACAAAGGTTCATGCGGTATGTACCCGAACGGGCAATTTAGCCAATTATAGTTTTAGAAAAACTGATAGTGAAAAATTGGTATTATTAGGCGAAACGGAAGAGTACGAACCTTTAAGTCGCGCGGCCTATTATAAAGCAATGGAAAAACACCAAGAAGGTATAGTAAAAAAAATGTCCGAGGAACTTTAAATCGTTTATGACAGTAAGTTTACGAAAAATCATCCCAATCATAAATGCAACTTTTGTTGGATCCTCTGATGTTGCCCTATTGGATTTTATTTCAATAGACAGCCGCTCTTTACAAAATGGAGCCAACACATTATTTTTTGCGCTTGTTGGTCCCAATCATGATGGGCACGAATACATTGCTGAACTGATAAATAAAGGAGTATGTCAATTTGTAGTAACACATATACCCGAGGAATTAAGTGGGAAATCTAATTTTCTAGTTGTAGAAAACACATTAGAAGCATTACAGAAATTAGCTGCATATTATAGAAGTCTATTTGATTTTCTAGTAATAGGAATTACGGGTAGCAATGGGAAAACTATTGTAAAAGAATGGCTCAATTTTTTATTAAGTCCCGATTACAACATCATTAGAAGTCCCAAAAGTTACAATTCACAAGTTGGAGTTCCTTTGTCAGTATTAGGAATAAACGAACAAAATAATTTTGGAATTTTTGAAGCTGGGATTTCTACGGTTCATGAAATGGAAAAACTTGAACCAATTATTCAACCAACGATTGGTATTTTAACAAATATAGGATCAGCACATGACGAAGGTTTTACTTCTATAGCTGAGAAAATTAAAGAAAAACTGAAGCTTTTCTCAAATGTATCAACACTTATTTACAATAAAAACAAAACTATAGATGCGTTTATACATCCTAAAACCAAAACATTTACTTGGAGTTGCAAAGAGGATGGTGCAAACGTATTGATTACTAAAAAAGCAATTGTAGACAAAACTATCTTAAATATTCGTTTTGAAGGGAATACCTTTGAAATTGTAATTCCATTTCAAGATATTGCATCAATAGAAAATGCAATTAACTGTTTGATGCTGCTACTGTATTTAGGTTACGATTCCAAAACTATAGAGCATCGGATGACACTTTTGTATCCAGTTGAAATGCGATTAAAAGTAAAAAATGGTAGACACAATACCATGTTGATTGACGACAGTTACAGTTCTGATTTTCAATCTATTCAAATTGCATTGGATTTTCTTGAAAATCAAAAACTTTACAAGAAAAAAACAATCATCCTTTCGGATATTTTTCAAAGTGGACTAAAAACAGATGACCTTTATTCTAAAGTTTCTCATTTAATCATTTCAAATAAAGTTAATAGAGTTATTGGAATTGGCGAAACCATTTCAAGTTTCAAATCGAAGTTTATTAATTGCACCACTTTTAAAAGTACTGACGAGTTTTTAGCGCAATTTAAAAACGTTGAGTTTGGTAATGAAACAATTTTAATAAAAGGCGCTCGAAGTTTTGAGTTTGAAAGAATAGTTGCTTTACTAGAAGAAAAAACCCACGAAACAGTTTTAGAAATTAATTTGAATGCCATTAGCCACAACTTAAATTTTTATAAATCTAAGTTAGCACCTAACACTAGGTTAATGGTGATGGTTAAGGCTTTTAGCTATGGAAATGGCGGCTTTGAAATTGCAAAACTGCTTGAACATCATCAAGTTGATTATCTTGGAGTTGCTTTTGCTGATGAAGGAATTGCTTTAAAAACAGCGGGTATAAAATTACCTATTATGGTAATGAACCCAGAAAGCACGAGTTATTCAGCACTTATCCAAAATTCTTTAGAACCCGAGATATACAGTTTTAAAGGCTTAAACTCTTTTTTACAATTAGCTAAACAACGAAATCTTATAGATTACCCAGTTCATATCAAAATTGATACCGGTATGCACCGACTAGGTTTTGAAGAAAAAGATTGCGAAAAATTAGTGTCCATTTTAAAACAAAGCAAAGCAATTAAAGTAACAAGTATTTTATCCCATTTAGCGACTAGTGATAATAAAGAAGATACTACTTTTGCCTTTAATCAAATTGCGAAATTTGAAAAAATTTCAGCTTTACTTCAAGAAAAATTAGAGATAATACCTATTCGACACCTACTTAATACATCTGGAATAAGTAATTTTAATGAAGCACAATACAATATGGTTCGATTAGGAATAGGACTTTACGGCGTTTCTAATGATGCTGACGAACAAAAATATTTGGAAAATGTTGGTACATTAAAATCCATTATTTCTCAAATTAGAACAATTTCTAAAGGGGAAAGTGTTGGATATTCACGTAATTTTATTGCTGAAAAAGAAACAAAAATAGCCACAATTCCAATAGGTTATGCGGATGGAATTTCTAGACATTGGGGTAATGGAGTAGGATATGTTGTGATTAACAATCAAAAAGCTACAGTTATCGGTAGTGTTTGCATGGACATGCTAATGGTTGATTGTACCGACATAATGTGTCAAGAAGGCGATCAAGTGATAGTTTTTGGTGAAAATCCAACAATTGTTTATATGGCGCAAGCTTTAGATACTATTCCTTATGAAGTCATGACGGGTATTTCGCAACGTGTAAAACGCGTTTTTTATAGAGCATAATTTGTGTCAAAATAAAAATTAAGTATATTCGCTTTTAAAAATAACAATTTAAACAGAAATAAAATATGAGTATGTTAGCAGAATTTAGAGCTTTTGCCATGCGAGGAAATGTAATTGATCTTGCAATTGGTGTAGTAATTGGCGCTGCTTTTAGTAAAATTGTCAGCTCCTTAATTGATGATGTAATTACACCGTTATTGCTAAAACCAGCTTTAGACGCTGCACATTTATCAAACATTAACCAACTAACTGCTTTTGGATCTGTAAAATACGGTGTTTTCCTTTCTGCGGTAATCAATTTTGTAATAGTTGCTTTTGTGCTTTTTTTGGTAATTAAAGGAATTAATTTAGCCAAAAGAGAGGAAGCTAAAACAGAACCTAAGAATGTTGGTCCGTCGCAAGAACAACTTTTATCAGAAATCAAAGAGTTGTTGAAGCAGAAATAGTTGTTCCAAACAAGTTCAATTTTTAACTTTTCTTTTTAATTAAATACAAACTAAATAAGTACAAAAATATGAAAGTCGCTGTTGTAGGTGCTACCGGAATGGTAGGCGAAGTAATGCTTCAAGTTTTAGCAGAAAGAAATTTTCCGGTTACCGAATTAATTCCTGTTGCTTCTGAAAAATCAGTTGGAAAAGAAATTGAGTTTAAAGGTGCAAAATATAAAGTAGTGGGTCTTCAAACGGCAGTTGATATGAAAGCTGATGTAGCTTTGTTTTCGGCTGGTGGCGAAACGTCTTTAGAATGGGCACCCAAATTTGCAGCAGCCGGAACAACGGTTATCGATAATTCATCGGCTTGGAGAATGGATCCAACCAAAAAATTAATCGTTCCAGAAATCAACGCTTCCGAATTGACTAAAGAAGATAAAATTATTGCCAATCCAAACTGTTCTACTATTCAAATGGTGATGGTTTTGGCTCCTTTACACAAAAAATATAAAATCAAACGCGTCATTGTTTCTACCTATCAATCGATTACGGGCACCGGTGTAAAAGCTGTGCAGCAGTTAGAAAATGAATATGCAGGAGTGAAAGGAGATATGGCATATAAATACCAAATTCACCGCAATGCCATTCCACAATGCGATAGTTTTGAAGACAACGGTTACACCAAAGAAGAGATGAAATTGGTTCGCGAAACCCAAAAAATAATTGGTGATAGCACCATCGCTATAACGGCAACTGCCATTAGAATTCCGGTTGTTGGCGGACATAGTGAAGCGGTAAATATAGAATTTGAGAACGATTTTAACGTAAGTGAAATTAGAGAACTTTTGCACCATACCGATGGTGTTGTGGTTCAAGACAACAATGACACTTATACCTATCCAATGCCATTATTTGCACAAGGAAAAGACGACGTTTTTGTAGGACGAATTCGTCGTGATGAAAGCCAACCCAATTCATTAAACATGTGGATAGTTGCCGATAATTTAAGAAAAGGCGCTGCGACCAATACGGTTCAAATTGCAGAATATTTAGTGGCAAATAAACTGGTTTAATTCTTCAATTTTATTAAAAACCATTTGAGTTAGCACATTTAAAAGTTTGTTAATTCAAATGGTTTATTATTTTAGGATGGTTACATTTGCGATAATGAAGAAAATGAATCTCATACTAAGTTTTTTATTTGGATTGACAGTTTTGCTTGCAATTGTGCTGCAATCTGTACATTCATTTAACCACTTAGAAAAAGAACTTTCTACCAAAGAATGTCATCATAAATACGCTAAAAATAAAATCGAATTCACACATGCACATCACAATAACGATCATTGTTTTGTTTGTGAATTTACTTTCAGTTCCTCAATAAAATCTGATTTTTTTACTTTTACTTTTAAGAAAATTGAAATTCCAGTTTCCTATTCCTATTTCTATTCTAAAGAAATAACACAATCGTTTCGAGGCAGTCTTTTTGCCCTTCGAGCACCACCTAGTTTTATTGTTTAAACTGAATTTTTTCTGATCGAAATAATTTTGGTCAATTAGCTTTAACAATAAATCATTTTATATGAAATCATTTTTATTAGCCCTAATGTTAGGTTTTTCTTTACTTGCGTCTGCGCAAAATAAAGTCATAGGTACTGTTTTAGATCAGCAAAGCAAACCTGTTTCTGGCGTTAATATTACTATTCCAGAGCTTCACAAAGAAACCGTTTCTGATGAAAAAGGTGCCTACCGTTTCAACAATGTACCCAATGGTACATTCAAAATTCAATATTTCTTAATTGGATATGAAATACAAACAAAATCATTTGTAGTTACTGAAAATGGAATTGTATCGAACATAATTTTGCTAGAATCGATTCATCAAATGGATGAAATAATTGTTTCAACTGTATTTAACAAATTACAATCGCAAAATGTTATGAAAGTGGAGCATCAAAGTATGAAATCACTTTCGCAAAAAGGAACTTCAACTTTAATAGAAGGTTTGGCGACCATTCCCGGCGTTTCACAGGTTTCAACAGGAACTGCTATTGGAAAACCAGTCATTCGCGGTTTGAGTGGTAACCGTATTTTGGTGTATTCGCAAGGAGTGCGATTGGAAAATCAACAATTTGGTGAAGAACACGGTTTAGGATTGAACGATGCCGGAATTGAAAGTGTTGAAGTCATCAAAGGTCCAGCTTCACTTCTTTACGGTTCAGATGCCATAGGGGGTGTATTGTATTTTAATCCGGAAAAATTCACGGCTCCAAATACTGTTGAGGGAAATTTTAGTCAAAAATTCTTTTCCAATACTAACGGCAGCAATTCGTCGATAGGGGTTAAAGCTTCTTCTGAAAAATTGAAATTCTTAGCTCGAGGCAGTTATAATACGCATGCTGATTATAAAATTCCAGACGGAAATCGAGTAACCAACACACGCTATAATGAATCCGATTTTAAAACGGCTTTGGGTTATTCTGATGAACACTTTACTTCGACATTGCGTTATAATTTCAACAAACTGGATTTGGGAATTCCTGAAAATGGTATTGCAGAACAAACATCAACAAAAAAAACAACCTTTCCCAAGCAAGGAGTTTATGCTAATATTCTGAGTTGTAACAACACTTTTTTCTTTAAAAAATCGAAATTGGATGCCGATTTGGGCTATATTTCCAATGACAGAAGTGAATTTCAAGATAGCGATGTAGCTAATTTGCACATGAAATTGAAAACCTATAATTATAATGTTAAATATTATTTGCCTAAAATCGGAAAGTTTGAATCGATTATTGGAACACAAGGCATGCATCAAACCAATACCAATTCTGGACAAGAATACCTTATTCCAGATGCAAATACGAATGATTTTGGCCTTTTTGGAACGGTAAATTACGAATGGAATAAAAATGTAATTCAAGCCGGAGTGCGATTTGATAATAGAAATGTAACTTCAACAGAACACGGAATTCTTGGAGATCAAGGTTATTTTCAAGCCATTGACAAAACGTTTCAAAGTTTTAATTCGTCGTTGGGATTCAAAACCAATTGGAAAGAAAATACCATTTTCAGATTGAACTTAGCTTCTGGATTTAGAGCGCCTAATTTAGCCGAATTAACTTCAAACGGAGTGCACGAAGGCAGCAATCGCTATGAAATTGGGAATGCCAATTTGAAAAACGAACAAAATTTTCAGACCGATTTGAATCTTGAATATCGAAATTCGCATTTCGAATTATTTGTCAACGGATTTTACAATTATATCAATAATTATATTTTTATTGCTCCAAACGGCATGGTAACCAACGGATTTGACACCTACGATTATATACAAGCTAACGCTAATTTATTTGGTGGTGAAGCCGGAATTCATTTTCATCCGCATCCATTCGATTGGTTGCACATAACAAGCAGCTTTGAAAGTGTTACGGGTAAAAAGCAAAATGGAGAAAATTTGCCATTAATTCCCGCTAACAAATGGAATAATACAGTTAAAACCGACTTCAAATCGGGTAAATATCTAAAAGAAAGTTTTGCAGTTTTGAATATTGCTTACACATTTAATCAAAATAATCCGAGTCAATTTGAAACGAAATCGAGCGATTACACATTATTAAATCTAGGTTTTGGAGGGAAAGTGACTTTGGGTAAAACTGCTTTTGATGTGAATTTGAATGCAAATAACCTTTTGAATAAAACCTATATTTCACATCTTTCAAGATTAAAGAATGATGGAATTCCAAATATGGGAAGAACTATTGTTTTAGGAATTAATTTTACAATATAGTTTTTTAGAACCTGACAAATTTATGAAATCTGTCAGGTTTTAATTTAACTAAAATCGATTGTCGCCGTCTAATAAATTGCCTAAGCCACCCAGTAAACTGCCTTCTTCGCGAGAACTTCCGCCAGCTCTTGGAGCAGAAGCTATAATTCGATCTGCTAATCTACTGAAAGGTAGCGATTGCACATATACAGTTCCGGGACCACGAAGTGTGGCGTAAAATAATCCTTCACCACCGAAAATAGAGTTTTTGATTCCGCCAATAAATTCAATATCGTAATCAACATCTTTGGTAAAACCAACGATACAGCCTGTGTCTACTTTTAACACTTCGCCAGCAGCTAATTCTTTTTTGGCTAAAGTACCGCCCGAATGAACAAATGCCATACCATCACCCTCCAATTTTTGCATGATAAAACCTTCACCGCCAAAGAAACCTCGTCCTAGTTTTTTTGAAAATTCAATTCCTACAGCTACTCCTTTTGCAGCACATAAAAACGAATTTTTTTGACAAATAAATCGTCCTCCAAATTCCATCAAATCGATAGCTACAATTTTACCGGGATATGGAGCCGCAAATGAAACTTTACTTTTATTGAAGTTTTGATTGATATAAGCCGTCATAAACAAACTTTCACCTGTTAAAACACGTTTTCCAGCAGACAATAATTTACCAAATAAACCACTTCCTTGTTGTTCGGAACCGTCGCCGAAAATGGTTTCCATTTGAATTCCGTTGTCCATCATCATAAAACTTCCTGCTTCTGCTACAACTATTTCTTGTGGGTCAAGTTCAATTTCAACATATTGCATTTCTTCTCCAAAAATTTGGTAATCTATTTCGTGAGCTTGCATATTTTTGTATTTTTTAAATTAATAAATATAAGTTGTAAATTTATAATAATGTTACAATAAAGCTTAAATAAATATATAGTTTGCAAATGCTAGATACAGATTAACAATAATTTTTATTAGTAATTGTAGATAATATAAAAAATTAATGTTATTTTTACTTTATTAATTAACTTAAACCAAGTATTTTATGAATTCACAATTTACAAATATTGTTAGACTTGCATTAGGAATTATGCTAGTTGTTTTTGGAAGTAACATGATCCATGATTTTATTCATTTACCACCACCTTCAGGTAAAGCAGGTGATTTTATGGCTTCATTAGGAGCCACAGGTTATATTTTTCAAACAGTTGGCTTGCTAGAAGTAGTAGTAGGTTTAATGTTGTTGTTAAAAAAATGGGTAGCTTTCGGGTTGTTGTTACTAGCACCAATTTCGGTTAACATTTTATTATTTCATTTGTTTTTAGACATTCCTGGTCTTGGAATTGCCATTGCAGTTGCTTTTCTAAATGGTATTTTGATATACAAACATTGGCGTCAATACAAGCCAATATTTACCTAGAAAATAGAAGAAAATTACGAAAAACTGGTTTATTTGTTTAAATCAGTTTTTTTATGAGCAATAATTAAGGTTCTTTTTCATCTTTAAAAGAAAAGTTGCTGAGTTGAGGTGCTTTAAAAAAAGTAATTGCAATTACTCCTAAAGTTAAAAAACCTCCAGCTACAACTGCCCGAACGGTACCCAGCCAGTTAGCCATTACACCACTTTCAAAATCGCCAAATTCGTTTGAAGAGCTTACAAAAATAGTATTTACTGCCGAAACTCTTCCTCGCATCGCATCCGGAGTAACTAATTGTAAAATGGTACTTCTTATCACCACACTTACAGCGTCAAACATACCTGAAAGCAATAACATTACAAAAGACAAATAAAAGTTAGTTGAAATTCCAAATGTAATTATGGAAACAGCAAAACCAGTAACACATAAAAACAATTTCTTTCCAGGTTTATTTTTTAACGGTAAAAATGCCAATAAACCCATTGTCAAAATAGCGCCAATTCCAGGTGCAGCTCTTAAAATTCCAAATCCCAATTCGTTTACATGTAAAATTTCTTTTTGATAAACGGGTAATAACGCAACAGCGCCACCAAATAAAACCGAAAACATGTCTAGCATTTGAGCGCCTAAAAGGGTAGGGGTTTTCAATACAAATTTTAAGCCTTCTTTTACACTTTGTAAAACGGGTTCTTTGACTTTCTTTAAAATGGGTTTTGCGCTAATTGAAAGTAATGGAAAATAAATCGTTACTAATACACAACACACAACAAAAAGGCCTTTAGCAATTCCTATCCATGCAATGCATCCACCTGCAACTAGAGGCCCAATTACAGCTCCTAACTGCCAGGACATACTGCTCCAACTTGTTGCATTTGGATATTGTTCGCGAGGAACAACCATTCCAAATAATGAAAACATCGAAGGACTAAAAAACGAACGTAATATACCTCCTATAAATACAAAAAAGTAAATTAACCCAACACTAATCGAAATAGTTAATCTTTGATTTACAATTGGTAATGCAATTGCAACCAAACAAATTGAAGTTATCAAATAGCCGGATAAGCATAGGATTAATAATTTTCGTTTTTCGCTTTGATCTACAAAATGACCTGCAAACAACGAACATCCAATTGCTGGAATTACTTCGGCTAGTCCTACTAGTCCAAGTGAAAGTTTGTTATTCGTTAATTGATATACCCAAAAATAAAGTATCGTTGCTTGCATGTTTAGCGCAAAAATAACCCCAAAACGAGTTAGTAGAAAAGCTAAAAATTCTTTTGTTTTTAATGAGGGATTTTTATAGAAAAAACCAGAAGTAGTAATTGAAGAAGGTTTTTCTTGCTTCATTTTGAACATACTATTTTTATTTATTTTACTGCAAAACTACAGATTAAGTAGATGAATAAATATAGAGTTTCTTTATCTATATTCCCTCAAACGGTTTTGCATTTGTATTAGTTAAAGTAAATAGGTTGTATTTACGTATTAAAAAATCGGTTCTCTTGTTCCAAAACTCTAATAAAAGTAGTTCGTTTAGTTAATTCCTTCAGCTTTGAAGCACCAACATACGTACATGTACTTCTTATACCTCCTAAAATATCATGTAAAGTCCCAATTACGGAACCTTTGAAAGGTACTTGAACGGTTTTTCCTTCACTAGCTCTATATTCAGCAACGCCTCCAACGTGTTTTTTCATTGCTGTTTCAGAGCTCATTCCGTAAAATTGTTTGAACTTTTCGCCATTAATTTCAATTAATTCTCCTCCGCTTTCAGTATGCCCTGCCAACATGCCGCCAAGCATTACAAAATCGGCACCAGCACCAAAAGCTTTTGATACATCTCCAGGTGTTGAACAACCACCATCGCTAATAATATGACCTCCTAATCCGTGGGCTGCATCTGCACATTCAATAATGGCGGAAAGTTGTGGATAGCCAACACCTGTTTTAACTCTGGTAGTACACACTGAACCCGGTCCAATGCCTACTTTTATAATATCTGCACCTTCCAACAGTAATTCTTCAACCATTTCGCCAGTTACCACATTTCCTGCAATAATTACTTTGTCAGGAAAGTGTTTTCGTGCTTGTTTTAAAAAAGCAACAAAATGTTCAGAATAACCATTTGCAACATCAATACAAATAAATTTCAATTGAGGATTTTGATCAAAAATGGCAATAATTTTTTTTAAATCGTTTGTACCTGTACCTGTGCTTACAGCTACAAAATCAGCAATATTTTCAGGGGCAGTAGCAATAAAAGTATTCCATTCTTCAATGGTATAATGCTTGTGAATACAAGAAAATAATTTTTCAGTTGCCAGTGCCAATGCCATTTCAAATGTCCCTACTGTATCCATATTTGCGGCCATAATTGGCACTCCAGACCAAGTAGCAGTGCTGTGTTTGAATGTAAACTCTCGCTCTAAAGACACTTGTGATCTGCTGTTTAAAGTGGAACGTTTGGGTCTAATCATGACGTCTTTAAAACCCAATTTCAATTCTGTTTCTATCCTCATTCTTCTATTTGTTTCTTGGTTTTCAAATGTACAAATTTACTTTTTTTAATTACAACTTATAAGTTATCAATTTGGTTTGAAAGATATTAAAAATTTCATGTTTCACTAGCACTACTCATAACTCATAATTTTCAACACTTTTACTCTTTCACAAACTTGCAAACCTTCTTTCCCTCTCCCGAAAATACTTCAAGAAAATAAACGCCTTTGGATAGAGTTGCAATGTTTACACTAGTGGAATTGAGTTGGGTAAGAATCATTTTTCCTGTAAAATCTGAAATAGTAATTTTAGTTATTGTTTTTTGATCTGTTGATTCAATAGTTATATTAGTAGAAGCAGGGTTTGGGAACACTTGAATGGAATCCAAATTTTCAATTTCAGTAGTTAAGGGCAAACAAATTACCGCTGGGGTCCAACTAAAAGTTCCTATAGATAACGTATTTTCATTGGTTAAAGCATTACCTCCTCTATTCGAATATGACATATTGCAATAGGTAGCATTTCCATTTGGATAATTAGAAAAATTTATAAAATACCCTCGCTTAGAGGTTGAATTATTTAAGTTATTGTAAGGAAATTCTTTTCCTGTTCCATTAATTGTAATGGCTTCAAAAGTTAAATTGTAAATACCATCACCAGAATATTTTTGAAAGGAAATGGCATCGTTTTTAGAATCTAAAATATCAATAAGTGAAAATTTAACATTTTTTACTTGAGTACCAGCTCCATTTCCGCAATCAATAGCAATTGCTCCAACATTATCTCTAAACAAAGCATTGAAAGTGCCACAATTGCTAATAGTTATATCATGCAATTCATGTAAACCAACGTCATTAAAACCAACACCAGGAAAGGCATTGCTAATTCGAATACCTACTTCTACATTATCGCGTATAAGCAAATGATGTGCTTTATTGTTTTTTCCACCATAAATTGCCATTCCAGAAGCGCGCCAACAATTTTCAGAAGTGGTATAACGAAAGGTGTTGTTGATACATTCTAGTCCATCAGCACTCCAAATAGCTTGGTCATCATCACCATTATTTCTAAAATTACAATGCTCTACAACGGCATTGGAAGTTCCTTTACAAAGGTTAATTCCATCAGCAAAATTATTCCTAAACCTACAATTGGTAATTAAAAAGCCATCAGCAAAAGAAGGCCCATTAGTGTTGTATTGTGCTATCCATGCACCACATTCAAAATGTTCTACCCACACATTTTGAATAATAGAAGTTGAGGTAAACACCCCATTAATCCCTTTATAGGCATTGCTCCTAGAAGCATTACTTGTTGTTAGATACAAATTTGAGAAAGAAATACCTGAGGCGTCAGCCCTTAAACCACCTTTATTGGCTTGAAGTACTGTTGAAAAATGAATTTCAGTATACCACATTCCTGCTCCAATTAAACTTGTGCTATTTACACCAAAATACAATTCGGTTGGAATGGAATAAAATCCCGTTGGAATGAAAATTTTTTGTCCACTATGTGCATCAATAAAAGCTTGCAAAGTACTACCATTTCCTATGTAAGTTACAGCATCAGCAGGGGCAACAATTGGTGGGGCAATTAGTTCCATTTCAACAAAATCGATGCTGGCAGTACCGGATTCTAAAACCAAGGTAAGTGTATCCATTGCGGCTATTGGTATTGGGAATTTGAAGCGAACTTCATCAAATCGTTTTTTTGGATTGGCATTAGTAATAGTAACATCACTTGTTGCAAGATATTCCCACGACCAATATGAAGTTAAATTCAATCCTGCAACTCTTGTAGTTCCATTGTAAATGCCAATTGTAGCAGTTGTCCCTTCGGGAACGCTGTACCTAACCACCATTCCGTCGGCAGTAGTGGTTAAATTCCATGCTACAGCTGCTGCGATACTATTTAATGCAACACAAATTTGACCTGAGGCTTCCGACTGCAAATCAGCTTGTGAAAATGATTTTGCAGTAGTCACCGCACCATTACTCAAAACGCCTAAATTCGCTTCATACCTAGTATAGGGTGCGTCATAATAGCCTCTTTGCGCCAATACAACAGTTGTACAGACAAAAGTAAAAAGCACCATAAGGATAATTTTATTCATAAAAAACAAGTGTCAGTTTTTGAACTTTTTAATAGTTAGCCGATCGGTTGACTTTTTTAGTTTGTGGTTGAAAAGATAGTAGAATTTATTTGCTATAGGTTTGTTTTTTGGCTTTTCAAAATCAAAGAAACCAAAATTGTTATTTCTATATCTTTTTTATTTTCATCTTTGAATTCAATTAACTTTCCAACAAGTAAGTACTTTTTCAAATTGTTAACTAATTCTTTTAATTTAGTATCTTCATTTCCAAATAAATAAATTTTTTAGAAGAAAATCTGTTGCAATGCAGAGTAATAAAATTAGAAATTAAGATAATTCCATTTTCAGCATTATTTGCTATAATTTTATTTAATTACACCCAACGGGTTCATTTTATTTTTTTTATTCTCATATGTTCTTCGGGTCCAAATCTGTCAAAAACATAATGCTCGATTTGAACATCGTTTAAACTCCACTGATAGTTGTTAAAACCTTCATTTCCTTTTACTGTACTTGTTGGTTGTCCAAAAGCGTTTGTAAAAGAATTTTGAAATTCGTCAAAAGATTTTTGTTGATTATCATAGTTCATTCTGAAGAATTCGAGTTCGTTCAATTGTCCGTTTTTTCGTGGCTCAAAATGAAAGCCAATCATACAATTTAAACTGTCTAATGATTTACATTTCAAAGTATAATAACCAGTCGTAACGTATTTTAAATCTTTTCCATTAAATAAATCAGTAAATGTTTTCTCTTCAATTTTCCAAGGCACAAAAATGTTTGGATTTTCAATTTTGAAACCACTATTTATATCCATTTTTAAATTACTGTTACTATTCAATTTTACGTTATTTTTTTCGGTTGGTTGTCCTAAACCTAAAAAAGTCAAAATAGATGTTATAATACTTTTCATCGTCAAATATTGTCTTCGTTTATTCTGTGCGCTTGCCAGACCGCTAACTTGTATAGAGTAGTTACGAAAAAGCGTATTTTTATCAAATATATAAAATAAACATCAAACTAAAAACCTTTGTTTTAGGCAGAGTTTGTAGTATTTATAGGAATATTGATTTTAGCATTACACAATCTTATGACAACTCTCTCTTTTTTCATTAGTTTTACGCTCTTAAAATAAAATTTATGCAATCCGATTATGTTTTAGATCTAAACTTTGCTGATCTGGTTTTTGATGATATAGCTACTAAATTTAAAGATTTTGAAAATTGTACTTTTACTCGTTGTGACTTTAGAATGTGTACATTTCAAACAGTTACGTTTATTGATTGTACTTTCTTAGAGTGCAATTTTCAAGAAACAAAAGTAAATTATGTTTCATTAAGAGGTGTTTCTTTTAGGAAATGTAATTTCACAAGTGTCAATTTTGCAATGACCGACCAAGTAATTTATGAGTTTCATTTTGTAGATTGTTTGTTGGATTATGCCCAATTTTATGCATTGAAATTAAAAAAAATGCAGTTCATTAATTGCAGTATGATTGCGGTAGATTTTATGGGAAGTGATTTAACCGAAGTTTTGTTTGACAATTGTAACTTGAGAAGAGCAGTTTTTGTAGACACTATTGCAAATAAAGCTGATTTTTCAACAAGCTATGATTATGCGTTTGATCCAGAAAAAAACAAAATCAAAAAAGCCATTTTCTCTGTTGATGGACTAAAAGGACTGTTGGAAAAATACGATATTGTGGTTCGATAATTGTAAGTTTTACATTTTAAATTATTTTCCCATCTTCCATAGTAATTATTCTGTTTGTTCTTGTTGCAAAATCATTGTCGTGAGTTACAATAAGTAACGTTTGTTTTTGTTCCAAAGTTAGTTTTTGGAATATGTCAAAAACCAAGTCACTGTTTTTTTTGTCTAAATTACCTGTTGGTTCATCGCCCATAATGATTAAGGGATTGTTTATTAATGCTCGAGCTATTGCCACTCTTTGTTTTTGTCCACCACTTAATTGATTGGGCATTTTGAGTGCTTGTTCGTGCATGTCAAGTGTGCGGAGGTGTTCCATAGCGTTGTGTTCAATTTCTTTTTCGGACAGTTTTCCTAGTTTCATACCCGGTAGCATTACGTTTTTCAATACATTGTATTCGGAAAGAAGGTAATGAAATTGGAACACAAACCCTATTTTTTCATTTCGGATAACGGCTAATTCTTTGTCGCTTTTACCTGTAACAAGGCTGTCATTCATTAATATTTGACCTTCGTAATCGGTATCCATTGTGGAAAGCAAGTACAAAAGAGTTGATTTGCCACAACCAGATTTTCCTACAATGGAAACAAATTCGCCATGGTTAATGCTCATGGATATACCTTTCAGTACTTGAAATTTTACGGGGTCGTAAAAGTATTTTGTCAATTCTTTTGTTGCTAAAACGTGACTCATGTTATTTTCCTCTAATGATTTCAACGGGGTCTATTCTACTTGCTTTTAGGGCTGGGAACAATCCAGCTATGGCTGTTGTAATTAAAGCAAACGTAATTCCAATTATATAAAACAACGGATTGTAATTGATAGGGTAGGTTTTAACAGTAGGCAATGCAGCGGTGTTGAACGGAAGTACATCAATAATTGAGGACAAGATGTAACCAAACAGCAAGCCGAAAACACCACCTACAATTCCGATGATAAGCGACAATGAAATAAATATCCATTTGACATCATTACCCGAAAATCCTGTAGCTTTTAGGATGGCTATACTGTCCATTTTTTCAAAAATCATCATGTTTAAGATGTTGTAAATTCCAAATCCTGCAACGATTAAAAGCACAATTCCTACTGCATAAGAAATGATGCTTCTGATGCTGCTTCCCGTTTCAAATTGCGAATTGGTTGTTTGATAATCTATTGTATCTACCTCAAATTTAGTTTTGAACTCTTTGGCTAAAGCTGGGGCAGTGGTAATGTCGTGTAGTTTTACCTGAATGTCAGTGATATAATTGGTTGGCGCACCCATTAATTTTTGTGCTGTAGAAAGAGAGGTATAACTCATGGAATTGTCTAAATCAGCTATACCAATTTGAACGATACCAACAATTTTTAGAGAGGCTAAGTTTCCTTTTGCGGATGTAATTTTAATTATGTCACCTAGATTTAGCAACATTTTATCGGCTAAGCCTTTGCCAATAATGATGCTGTTGTTTTGGGTTAGATCTTGTACTTTTCCAGCTACAATATAATCGCTCAGTTGGAACAATTTTTCTTCTGCGGCTACGTCTATACCATAGATTACACCCGATATTTCTATTGTTCCCGAATTAAAGAACACTGGTTCGGTAATTTTGGGTGCAACGTCGATAATGCGGTTGTCTTTTTTTAGTGCATTGATTATAGCTTTGCTGTTGTATATGGCTTTTCCTCTGTCTTTTGGTTTGACAGAACTGATAAAGTTGGTACTGTTTTTATACTGATTGGACAGTGAAATGGGTTGCGTTTCGGAAGGTTTTATTTCGTTGTACAAGCGCACATGTGGGGTTCTGTTCAACATTAATCCGTCGAGTAGGTCGTTCATGCCATTCATAAAACTCACCAAGGTAATAAACATGGCTATACCAAAAGTTACGCCTACTGCCGCAACAATGGTTTGTTTGAGTCTTGCTCGAAGCAAATGTGTGGCGATGTTAAGAATTAATTTAAAGTTCATTACTTTGGTTTGTAAATGGTTTCGTTTGCCGATAGACCAGAAACAATTTCTGCATTTTGATAGTCGTTTATTCCTACTTTTACTTTTCGTTTTTCGTTGGTGTTGACCAAAACATATTCACCGTCTATTAAATAGCTTTTGGGAATAGTGAGTATGTTATTTTTAGCATTAATTACAATGTTTGCTTCGGCAGTTAGGTTGGGATACAGCTTTTGTGGAGGTTTGCTAAAGTGGGCTTCTATTTTGAAAGTTCGTGAGCGTTCGTCCATAATGGGATAAACTTTGTCCACAAGTGCTTCAAACACTTTGCCTTTGTAACTATCCATGGATACTACTAGTTTTTGCCCTATTTTTACTCGAACCATATCGTTTTCGTCCACTTCAAGTTCTAGTAAATAAGTATTTTTTTTCCCAATGATTGCCATAGGAGTTTGGGGGGTAATCATGGCACCCTCTTTTACCAAAACATCGTAAAGAACGCCTGAAAAAGCACTTTTGATGGTGAAATCATTTTGGGCTTTTTGTGAAATTTTAAGATTGATATTATTTCGGTTTTGATCGTTTTTGAGTTGTTCGTTTAATTGTGCTAACTGTTTAACGGCGGCTTCGTAGCTGGTTTTGGAGTTTTTGTAAGTCAATTCTATTTTTTCAAAATCCACTTCGGAAATTACGTCAAATTGTTTGATGTTTTTGTAGCGGTTATAAACGGAAGTGTCGAGTGTTAGTTTGTCTTTTGCAGCCTGAACTTTTGTTTCCATTTCTGCAATTTTACTTTGAATGTAGCGGTTGTCTTCTTTGCTTAATTGATACGCCAATTGGGCGTTTTGAGTATTTAAGGTTGCTTTTTCACTTTCAATTATAAAAAGAGGTTGCCCTGCCGAAATGCTTTGACCAACTGTAGCTACGCTTTTTTGAAGCACACCGTTAACAGTGGCATAAACGGTGTATTGGTCTTCTGATTTTACCACGCCAGACGCATAAACGCTTTCAGTTACAGCTCCAACTTTGGGCTGTAGGGAGTCGTTGTTTTTTTTGGAACAGGAACTTAGTAGTGCCATCCAAAGTGTTAATGCAACCAAAGATGCTTGTTTCATTTTTTTTACCTTATAAATCCACTTCAAATGTACGAAATAGCAGGAAAAATGTGGATGTTTTTGTGGTTTTATTTTAGTTTGTTTTATAGCAAACCAGTATGAAATTTCATGCCAATTGCGTTTCTAAAACAATTAAAAAGCGCATCAAAAAATGGGATTTTTTAAAACATTGTATTTTTTTAAGAAAAAAGCATCACATTTTTTTTGTCTAGTTACATTCTAATTCTATTGTAAGATTGTTTTACTATCTTTGAAAACTGATATATTAAAGGTTTGATTCAGTCCCTAACTAGTTTATTTTCCAAGAATGCTTTCCAAAAAAACGATTTTATTTGTAGGTAGTCTCGCTTTTCTACTTTTTTCATGTGGAATTTCAAAGTCCATCCATCATCAAGCCATTACAGCAAATTACAATGCAACACCCCCAGTGGTAGTAAAGTCAGGTTTCAATCATTTCTCGGCGGGTGCTAATTTCTTATTAAAAAACAATCAAAATCTTTGGGAACTTTACACTGAAGGCGATCCACTTGAACGAGGTTTGAATATGGGCGCACTAACGGATTCTTTGTTAAAAAAACAAGAGCGTGTTTTTTTTACCAAAATAATAAAACTAGTACCTTCAAAACGAAGACAAGAGTTTTTAAGAGCGTTTTTAAAATGGTACAATAGAAAATTATACTTAAATGTTCCCGAAGAATTTAAAACAGAAATTTTTGGGGTTTCAGAATACACTTCGGCAGAATTCAATAAAATTGCTCCGCCTTATCTAAGGGCTTTATACCTCCATGGTGCTCACGATATTGGACATGCACTTCAAGATTTGGCTTTAGTTGGTTGTTCATCGTTTGCTGCTTGGGGCGATAAATCAGAAGACGGTTCGTTAATTTTAGGCAGAAATTTTGACTTTTATGCAGGAGATGAATTTGCTCAAGACAAAATTGTTTTGTTTTCCAAACCAAAAACGGGCATTCCTTTTATGACAGTAGCTTGGCCCGGTATGATTGGTGCTGTTTCTGGAATGAATTTGCAAGGTTTAACAGTAACTATTAACGCCTCTAAATCCAAAATTCCACTTGTAGCCAAAACGCCAATTTCACTGCTGACCAGAGAAATTTTACAATATGCTTCTACAATTGAAGAAGCTGTTGCCATAGCTAAAAAGAGAAGCGTTTTTGTTTCTGAAACCATAATGATTGGTAGTGCAAAAGATAAAAAAGCAATACTAATTGAAATCGCACCCGATAAGCTGTCGGTTTTTGAGGTACCAAATAGCAATCAACTAGTATGTTCCAACCATTTTCAAAGTGATGCATATAAAAACGACACGCGAAACAAGTACCAAATAACCTACAGTCATTCGCAATACCGTTTTGATAAATTAACGGAATTGTTAAATCAAAATCCTAAAATAAATCCTACAATTGCAGCTTCGATTTTAAGAAATAGGGAAGGTGTAAACCACACTGTTTTAGGAAACGGAAACGAAAAAGCTTTAAACCAACTCTTGGCGCATCATGGCGTCATTTTTAAACCAGAACAACGTTTAGTTTGGGTTTCTTCAAATCCGTACCAACTTGGCGAGTTGGTGTGCTACGACTTAAACGCTATTTTCAATACCAAGCAAAATCCAATAACCACAACCACTTTGTCAACTGAAAGGCTGAACATTCCAAAAGACCCATTTGTAGATTCAGAAGAATTTGCCAATTACGAACAATTTAGAAAGGAAGATCAAAAAATGGATGTTTTTATAAAAACCAAAACCGATTTGCCTGATAACTTTGAAAAAAACTACCAATCGTTAAATCCCGAATATTGGTTGGGGTATTTCAAATTGGGAGTTTATTATTTCAATCAAAAAAAATATGCAGCAGCAAAAGTTTATTTCGAAAAAGCGATGACTAAAGAAATTACTACTCTGTTAAGTAAACAAGAAGTGGAAGAATACCTCCGTACCATTAAAAAAAAAGCACATGATTCCAGCAATTGAAAAACAATCTTTTTCCGAAATAAAACGCTTTCAAGAGCAAAAATTAAAAGAAGTAGTAGCCTATGTTCAGGCGAATTCTCCTTTTTATCAAAAACTATTTGCAACTCATAATTGCAACACAGCGGCTATTCAAACGTTAGAAGATTTACAACAACTTCCAGTTACTACTAAAGAAGATTTGCAACGGTACAATGACGATTTTCTGTGTGTTCCAACCTCAAAAATAATCGATTTTGCTACTACATCCGGTACTTTGGGCGAACCCGTAACTTTTGGTTTGTCTGAAAACGATTTGGAGCGCTTGGCCTATAACGAAGCCATTTCTTTTGACTGCGCAGGAATCAAAGAAGGCGACATTGTACAACTGATGACCACAATAGACCGTCGTTTTATGGCTGGGTTAGCCTATTTTTTGGGTTTACGAAAATTGAAAGTAGGGGTAATTAGAGTAGGAGCAGGCATTCCAGAATTACAATGGGATTCTATTTTAAAATACAAACCAACCTATCTCATCACAGTTCCTTCCTTTCTTTTAAAACTTATTGAGTATGCCGAAACACATCAAATTGAGTACAACAAATCAAGTATAAAAGGGGCAATTTGTATTGGAGAAGCACTCAGAAACCAAGATTTTTCACACAATGTACTTTCTAAAAAAATTACAGATAAATGGAACATCAATCTTTTTTCTACTTATGCTTCTACTGAAATGAGTACTGCTTTTACTGAGTGCGAACATGCAGTTGGAGGCCACCATCATCCGGAATTGATCATAGTAGAAGTGTTAGATGAAAACAACCAACCAGTTAATGATGGCGAATCGGGCGAATTAACCTTTACAACCCTTGGAATTGAAGCCATGCCATTAATTCGATTTAAAACAGGCGATATTGTAAAAACCCACAACAGTCCTTGTCCTTGCGGCAGAAACACACTAAGAGTTGGTCCTGTTTTGGGTAGAAAACAGCAAATGATCAAGTACAAAGGCACTACCTTGTATCCGCCGGCAATGAATGATATTTTAAATGACTTTGAAAACATTGAAAACCATTTAATAGAATTATACACCAACAATTTGGGTACAGACGAAATTGTCTTAAAACTTGTGGTTAAAGAGCAAACAGACGATTTTCTCCACGAAATAAAAGACCATTTTAGAGCAAAACTTAGGGTAACTCCCAAAATTGAATTTACAACCAAAGAAATTCTCAATCCGATTGTTTTCAACCCAATGAGTAGAAAACCCATTCATTTTATTGACAACAGAAGTAACTGAACCTAGTGAAACATACAGCTAATTTTACAACTGTAAAGCAATGGTTTAAAAAGAAGTACGTTTTTGTTTATTTAGACAGCTAATTTTTGAACTTTTTTATCGTTTTTATATAATGAATTACAAAAGCAAAAAAAAGAAAAACAGACAAGCAAAGAGTATTTAAAGACACCTTTTTTTCAGAATAAAATCCATTTGTAAAAAGGTGTAGATAATAAATTACAACAAGTATAAATCCTGTCTTTTCAACGTACAAATAGCGTTTTTTGTCAATGAAAAAAGTATAAATTCCTTGGATAAAAGCCAAAGTGACTATCCCAAAAAACAACCCTTTCTTAATAGTTTCAAAAACGATTTCGGAATGTAGTAACGGAAATCCATAGTGAAAAATTATAAATAGCGAAGCCGCTAAAACAAGATTGAAAGGTTGATAAAGTGTTTTAATGAAATATATAACTGCCGCGAAATACTGTGGAAAAAACTTGCCGTTATTCGCCAAAAGTGATTTCTTGTTTTGAATCATATAGGTTTTAAAAGCAACGTCAAAATCAAGGTTTTCATTTGTGATTTTTGCTTCAATTGCACTAGCAATATGATCAGTCATTTCAGCGCGAACGTCAACAAAAATAACGTCTGAGTTTTGCAAATACCTATCAATAAATTGAATTTGAGAAGAGGTAAGTTTCATGTAAATATTTTTAAAGTAAGACCTTTTTATTTGATTTTTAGAAGTTAAATTGCCAATTTTGGATTCACTTAACTTTGTATATTTTAATGATATCTTCCACAATTTTTATCAAATGAGAACCCTTACAGACCATTTAAAATTAGAGAATAAATTATAAAAAATAGAAGTTGAATACTAATGCTAAAAAATAACTGGGATTAATTCTTATTCTTTTTTTGTCCCTAAAAAGCGAATTACATTTGCACTACCTTGATGAAAAGGCCCTTCATCTAAATTAGTTTCAACAGTTTCCAAAAATTTAAAGGCTACGTTTGGAAACTCGGTTATAATTTCTTCTTCTGAAAACAACATTTCAATTTGTTTTGGACCGCCAGAATTTAAGTGGATTTGTTCTTTACTAAAAGCTTCAAATAGTATTGAACCATTTGGTTTTAAATAAGAAAGTAATTTTTGGTGGTACTGTTTGCGTATTGTTGACGGAAAATGTGCGAAAATTAAAACTAAAGTATCAAAGTAATTTTCAGGATAATTCAAAGTATCCAATTCGGTAACACTATATTCAATAGTTACCTGATGTTTTGCTGCTAAAATAGCAGCTTTTTTCTTTCCTTCTACACTGCTGTCAAAAGCGAATACCTCAAAACCTTGTTGTGCAGCATAAACCGCATTTCTACCTTCGCCTTCAGCAGGAAAAAGTACTTTTCCTTTGATTATTGTGCTTAATTGTGCTTTGAAAAACCTATTAGGTTCAACTCCATAAGCATATTCATTTTCTGAATAGCGCTGGTTCCAAAAGTCTTTCATATTAAATAAAAGTAAAATTTAGTAATTATAAAGTTGTGCTAATATAATAAATTGTTTTGCAATAAAAGTTATTTTTTAAATAGTATTTCAATCGAAGCATTGTGGAATTAAATGATACTTTTCTCATCACAAACTTGTCATTCCGACAAAGTAGGAGCTTCATAACACCAAAAAAAAGACACCTCGCAATGCCCTACTCAAATAGCTATTTTTATTTGCACATACAATCCAGCGATAAATAAAAAATTATATTCCTAAAACATCCTCCAATGAACTTCTAAATTCATTTTCTATTTTATTATTGTAAAATGGAACACCCGTAATTAGGTATTTATCAGTATTAATTTTTATTGTTTTCTTTTCCGATTTAATTTCTTTTAAGAAATCTTCTTTCCATTTATCATGAGTAAGTAAATGTCCTCCTTTAGGTTCTATAAAAACCTGAAAAGTCAACTCTTCACCATCTTTTTGTTTGCAAAACAAAATGAAATCAGGTTCAAAGGCACGACCCAATTTGTCAATAATCTTTACTTCTCGTTCATTTCTTATCAAAAAGATATTATCAAACTTGGTATTCAAACTTTCAAATCTCTTGGCAAACATTTTTACAAAATCTTTTTCCTCGCTTGTTCCAAAATTAGCATTGTAAACATACCAAGGTTCATTGACCACAAAACTCTCTTGACCATCTGCTCTTTCGTCATATTTATTTATTCGCAAAGGTTTGTCTTTAAAAACCTCATGCACTTTTTTCTGAATATAATCCGACCCTTCATATTGAGTTAAATTACTTTTTATCTCGATTTCAATTGTAGATAATAATCCTTGAATAGCTAACAAATAATCTTTATTAGAGATGTTTTCCAATCTGTTTTTTGTTCCTACAAAAGCAATTTCAACATTTCCTAAATAGTTTTCATTTTGAATAAAAAAGCTTGTCGAAGGCACATTTGGAAAATACTTTGATAAGGAATTAAAATGAAAGAAGGGATTTTGAGCTAAAGCATATCGAATAATATGCTGGTCAAAAATTTCATTTAATTTGATGTCTTTTGCTATATTCTTATCCTCTGTAATTTCATAATCAGTAGAAAACATGCCCGACATTTTTCCACTTCCAGAAGACAAAACATATTCATAATTCTTTTTGACAACACCCAAATCAGCAAACGATTTTACATTAGAATAACTTTTCTCCTTGCGTTTGTTAAAATGAACCGTTCCTGTTTTATAGAATTCAGTCGCTTTAAAATCAAATTTTAATTCCAGTTGTTTGGTAACAATATCCTCTTCCTTTTCGGTGCTTCCAAAATGCTCCAAAGCTTTCTTTAACTCCGAAATATATTTACTCTCATCTTTGGTATGATAATACAACTCTTCCAAAACCTTAAAATCATTTTCAAGGTCATCATCATATTTTCGTCTGAATTTATCTTGGTCAATATCTAAAATAAAAGGGAAGTACCTCGCGCCTCTACCTATCAATTGCGCTTCTGCAACGGTTGTTTTTCCAAATGTTTTATTAGAGCCTCCTGAGTTTTGTCCTTCATATAATCGAACAATATCAAACAAATTCAAAACATCCCAACCTTCATTCAATTTCTGAACGGCAAAAATCGCTCGTATAGGATTGTTAGCATCTTCAAGAGTATTCAATCTTATTTGATTTGCTTCTGCCTCTTTATCATCATTGGCACTCAAACAATTTTCAGGTCTAAAATTCGATTTCAATCGCCTTGCCAATTCATTATCAGATAAATGAATGCTGTCAAAAAACGAAAATGCTTTCTGAACAATGGCAACCGTAGAGGTATTTCTAATATTTTCTATAGTCGCTCCGTCCAAATTGTCAATCAAATAATGAAAGTTCAATTTATTTTGCTCCGATTCTTTTATCGTTTGCTTGGCTTTAAAAAGAATAACTGGCTTTAAATTAATATTTTGTTTGGTGGCTAATTCTTGACGGTATTGATTTAAAATGATAGCTTGAATCACTCGTTCTTTCTCATCATAGTTGGAACGAATTAAATTGATTTCTTTAGAGAATTTATCCAATCTAAACTGCTTCAAATCATATTTAAACACTACTTTATCTTCATATTTCTTTACAATATCCTTGCTTTCATAATCCAAAGTAGCCGTAAACTCTAACAAAAAATTGTTTAAATCGGCTTGATGAATAGCCTCAATCAAGCGTTCCCAACTCTGAAACAATTGGGTCTGACTTTGCGTATTGGCATTATAATGATGTGCTTCATCTCCTAACAAAACTATTTTTCTATTCTTAAAATCTTCAATACTCAACGCATTTTCTTTTTCGCTTTGCACCAAATCGGAATGCAGCTTTTGTATTGAAGTAAAGTGAATATTAATGTTTTTATCATCGGCTTCGTCAAAGTTGCGAACTTCTTTTACATATACTTTTTGACCATTAACGTCAATACTCGAATTAAACAAATACTTGCTCGCTTTCGGATTCAAAAAATTCTCTCTTGTCTTATCCAATATCGTATTAGAATGTACAAAAAACAAAAAATTGCGATACCCTTTCTCATACAAATACAACATCAACCCAGCCATAATAAGTGTTTTACCACTTCCGGTAGCCATGTTATACATCAAATGAAAAGGCTTTCTAGGCTTGCCTTCAAAATCTTCATTATAAAAAAGAATAAACCGTTGAAAAGCTTCTTTTTGATAGTCTCTTTCACCATAACCTGGTTTCAAGTTATCCGTAATATAGTTAGGAATTTCAACCTTAGTTATGGCTCTTTTGCCAAACTCTTCAATTAGTGTATCGTATAAATATGCCATTTCCTCTTTTATTTATTCCATCCTTTTTGTCATTCCGACGAAGGAGGAATCTCATTATATATTTAAACTGGATGTGATTTCTCCTTCGTCGAAATGACAAACTAGCAATTACTTCTTCAATTCATAAAAATCCTCTGTCACTTTAACCTCTTCAGTGCTACACTCAAAATCTTTATCATGCATAGAAGACAAATTCACATACAATTGGTTTTTATCCAACAACGTTATTAATAACTTTTGTTGCTCTTCAAACGTCAATTGCTTAAACTCTTCTAAATGCTCCTCTTGCTTTTGAATAGCTATATTATAACTCATGAATGACTTCACTTTCATTTCTTCCCAAATTAACAATAGTGTTTTAGTGTCTTTAGCTTCTTGAATTCTATCTACAAAAGTTTGATTGTATTTTTTGAGTTCTAGGTAGGTAAATGAACCGCCGCCTTGCCAATTGACAGATTTGGAAATGCCTCCTTGTTCGCCAGCAACTACTTTTTTTAATCGCTCAATAGTTACATTTTCTATGTAATCCATTTGTTCAGTTGTAATAAATTGTCTCCCCATTTTATTAGCAACCGCAGATGTAGTTCCGCTTCCTGCAAAAAAATCTAAAACAATATCACCTGAATTTGAACCAATATTAATTATTCTTTCTATTAATCTTTCTGGCTTTGGTGTTTCAAAAGTATTTTCGTTTTCAAAAGCATACGTTTCATTTTTAGCTTCTTGATTATCTCCCGCTTCTGTTCTTAACCAAATTGAAAGTGGAGTTATACCATCCTTTACTTCTTTTAAATATCTTTTTACTTGAGGGGCACCAGTACCATCTTTACCGAAATAAATCCTATTTTCAACAATCATCAATTCTAAGCTGCTTTGAGAATATCTCCAACATCTACCTTTTGGTGGATTGAATTCCTTTTTTGTATTTGGATTTATAATTGGAAATACCCTGTCATTTGTAAATGATTTAACAAGTATGTTATCTGTTCTCCATAATCCTCTCCCATCTTTATCATCGTTAATATATTGCTTATTATTTTCGGCTGTTCTCTTTAGTGGATTTATTTTGAAATGCCCTTTGGATTTAGCAAATACAAGTATGTGATCATGATTATCTGTAAAAAATTTAGCGTCATTTTGAGGCGCATATTTTTTCTGCCAAACAACATTTATTATAAAATTATCCCTGCCGAATATATCATCTCCTAAAACTTTTAAATAATGTGCTTCTCTATCATCAATATTTATCCATAAACTTCCATTATTTGATAATAGCTCTTTTGCAATTTGTAATCTGTTCTTCATGAAAGTCAGCCAACTACTATGGTTAAATCTATCATTGTAGTTAAACCCATCTTTCCCAGTATTATAAGGCGGGTCTATATAAATCAACTTTACTTTCCCCGTAAACTCCTCTTTCAAACTGTGCAAAGCCAAAAGATTGTTCCCTTTAATAATCAAATTATCCGTTATAGTTCCTTCCTCATTTCTAGTAAAACCTTCAAATGCTTTTTCTCCATCAACAGTAAACGTTTTCGCATTAGTCAAAACTTTAGGCGCTAGCAATTGGTTAATTTCGTCTTGTGCCAGCACTTCATTAAAAAAAATTTCCTCTCTTTTGTCTTCCTCTCGGCTTTGTCCTCCTTCTAGAACACAATCTTTATAAGGCCAAACCAAAGCCACTTCGTTCCTTTGGTTCAAGAATTTGCCATCTATAGTAAGTCCTATTTTATTTTTATAAGCAGTATAACTATCGTTCAAATAGTTTTTTTGTTCCATAAATTCCACAAACAAGTCTTGGTTAAATACCAAAACATCTTTAACAGGAATAAAAAAGTGCGCTTTAAGTTCAGGTTCATCAAGCAATAAACCGATTAGTTCAGCATCATAGTTTTGTGCTTTACTGATAACCACCCATTTTTTAAGTTCGCCTTCATCAGTAACAAAATTGGGTTCGGTTTTTAAAACTTTTTCTAGTGTTGTGTATAATTTCATGCTTTTGTCTAGGCGACAAAAAAATAGGTGCAGGCTAATTACCTTACTCGTATTCTGCGGGAGTCGAAGCCCGTACCTACAAAGCAAAGTAACGCCCACACCTACGCGTGAACGTTAGCTTAAACTTCCCTGTAGGTATTATGAATTTCGACTTTTCAGAATACAGGTTCTTTCGCTAAACGCTAATTTTTATATGTCTTTAATTTTATATCTATAGTTTGTTTTTCATTCAATAGCAAATATAGTTTTTTCAATTGAAAAAACACCTATCCTTTTTTATCCAAAACACCAGAGGTATTCAGCTATTCACATTCTGTAAATTAAAAACTTTAATGCAATTTCTTCGTGAAACTATAAGCAAACAACCCCAAAACCTAAAACCAAATACCTAAAACCTAAATCCCCACCACCTCAACACCAACATTTCCATCCGCTCGCAACACATATTTTATCCCATTAAGTTCTTGATAAAAAGTAACCCCAACAAAAGCAAATCGGCGCAACCCCTGATGGCTCTGACATACAGTATGTATCTCCTAAACGGTTAGTGCATTTTTTTCAAACCGTGCCCACAAACACGAATAAACAAAGCAATTTAAAGACAATTACTTCAAAATTTCAACTATCAGTCTACCCCAAAAGCGTCCCAATTCAGGACGCTTTTATATTTCAGTCTTTTTATTAAGGTTAACTCTGCTGGAAATCCCCGATGCTGAAAAAGCTATTGTAAATTTAATACAGATAATAGAGGAATTGTATAAATAGAAAAAAAACAATTACATTTGCCCCGAAATAAAAATTCTGAAAACACAGATGAAATCACTATTTAATCAAAATCACGACCGTTTAGCAGGAAGATATCCTGTTGAAATGACTGGGCGTTGTAGGTGTTTTTATGAGAAAATGAATTGATTTTTAGATAAAACACCAATATAAATACAAAAACGTCCTATGAAAATGGGACGTTTTTTTGTTTTAAAGTAAAAATTGTATTCTAAAAAAGTCCCTCGACTGCGTTCGGGATGACAAAGTCGGAATAATAAATGATGTAAATAATAATAAATGAGATGCTGAAACAAGTTCAGCATAAAAAAAATGAAAAAAAATGTTTAATGAATTATAAAAATAACGCAATATAACCTTGAAAAGTAACCAAATGAGAGACAGTCATTTGACACTAATAAGGAATCTACTAGAATAGTGGACAGGATTTTCTATGTTTTAAATTTAGTTTAACTAATTGAAAAACAATAAAATAATTTTAAAAAAGATTTGGAAGTTAGTTTTTTTTGACTTTATCTTTGCACCAGAAATTTAGAAAAAGAGATTAGAAAATAGAATATAAATTTTTACAATATACAATTTTACATTATACAATATAAAAATGAGAACACGCTATAATTTACAATCGCAAAATATAAACACACTAACAATGAAAGATTGTTTACAACATGATAGACTAACTGTGTATCCGAGTTTTGACTTTGGGTTTGAGAATGTACAGGTGCAAAAATACAGGCATAAGGAATAGGAAGTATTCTAATGTTATGATAGGAAGCACCTTTGATGAGGTGCTTTTTTTATGCCTAATAATTACTGATTTTGTAGCTCAACGGTAGAGCGGTGGTTTGTTAAGCCAATGGTTGTAGGTTCGAATCCTTCCAGAATCGCAAAATAATTTCGTAACTCAATTGGATAGAGTATTGGTTTTCTAAACCAAAGGTTGAAGGTTCGAGCCCTTCCAGAATTACAATGATTTTGTAGCTCAATTGGAGAGAGTAATAGCCTACGAAGCTATAGATGAAGGTTCGAATCCTTCCAGAATCACAACTAATTTCATAGCTCAGATGGTTAGAGCAACTGCCTTTTAAGCAGTGGGTCGGAGGTTCAAATCCTTCTGGAATTACAAGAGTTTTTTAGAAAGGAACTTGGCTTATTGGGGTAATGGTAACCTTCTCGACTGTCTCTCGAGAACCACGAGTTCGATTCTCGTATAAGCCGCACATGGTGTTTTTAGTTTATTAGGTAAAATCTCGGACTGTGAATCCGAAGAACAGGGTTCGATTCCCGAAAACACCCAAAAATAACTGGGAAGATAACGATTGGTTGTTTACCTGCTTTGGATGCAGGAGGTTGCAGGTTCGAGTCCTGTTTCTCAGACAAATATTGGAAGTACGCCGAAGTTAGAGAGTCGGGCTTGTCTGTAAAACAAGTGTTAGGTACTGAGTAAGTGCAAATCTTACTACTTCCACAAACTGATTTATGATGTAATTGGTTAGCATAAGAGACTTTGACTCTCTTTGTTCAGGTTCAAGTCCTGATGAATCAACAAAATGCGGGAATGGCGGAATGGTATACGCGTCAGATTTAGGATCTGAATTTTGAAGGTTCGAGTCCTTCTTCCTGTACAAAAAGGAATAGTGGTGTATGTGGTATGCACGTCAGTCTGAAGAACTGAAGGTATTCGTTCAACTCGAATCTGTTCCACAAATTATTAATAATTGATTTGAAAGAGTGATTAATTTAAAAAAGAAAAAGACAATGGAATTTAAAAAATACAATTCAATAGAAAATGCTTACCAAAAAGAAGTTTTGGAGCAAATTATTATTCATGGTTTCGAAAAAGAAATCTATGTTGTACAAGAGAAAGTACACGGCGCTAACTTTTCTTTCTTTACGGATGGTAAAGTAGTTAAAATTGCTAAACGAACTGACTTTATTCAAGAGAATGAGACTTTTTACAATGCTCAAAAAGTGGCTGAAAAATACCATGATAAAGTGTTGCAATTGTTTGAAAAAGTAAAAAAGCAATTCCCTGATATTGAAACATTGGTTATTTACGGGGAATTGTTTGGTGGTAATTACAATCATAAAGATGTTGCGCCAATAAAAGAAGCTATAAAAGTTCAAAAAGGTATTGATTACAATCCAGATAATGATTTTTATGCTTTTGATATTAAGTTGAATGGCACACATTATTTAGATATAGCCACAGCTACTACTTTCTTTGAAGCAATGAATTTCTTTTATGCAAAGACTTTGTTTGAAGGTACTTTGGAAGAAGCTTTGAGATATCCGAATACGTTTAACTCTAAAATTCCAGATTGGTTGGGTTTGCCAGCATTGGAAGATAATATTACAGAAGGTGTAATTATTAGACCAGCGCAAGTGAGGTATTTCGGTAATGGTTCTCGAGTAATTTTGAAAAATAAAAACGAAAAATGGTCAGAGAAAACTAAAGTTAAAAGAGATAAAACGGCTCATAAAGAAGTTGTTTTTACTGAGAATGCTCAAATAGTTTGGGAGGATATTCAAACTTATATTACTACTAATAGATTGTACAATGTATTGAGTAAAGAAGGTGAATTCACTCCGAAAATGATGGGTAAAGTTACAGGTTTGTTTGCTCAAGATATTTTGAATGATTTTATGAAGGAACAAGCTCAAAGCTTTAACACTTTGGAAAAAGAAGAACAAAAAGGAATTACAAAACGCTTGAATAACACAATTATCAAAATGATTAAAGAAGAGTTTATGACTTTGAAAGTGTAATTAATTTCCACTACGCAAAATCCTTTCGCACTCCCTTTTGAATATTTGCTCAAGAAATAAAACAAGTTCTTTTATAGACTGAAAATATCAAACAAGTCCTGTTGCGTGTTTCTGTATAGCACCATTGTAGGGAACTTTTCGCGAAAGCGTATTAGGTTTTTCTATGCAACTTGATTTGGAGGTTTTAGGCTGTTTTCCAAAAAACGGTCCCACTCTATGGGTCGTGGGTTCGATTCCCACTCACAGAAATGTGATAGTTCAGTAGGTTAGAACAATAGAAAATTCGCAGGTTCGAATCCTGCAATCGATTTTGGTTCGATTTGACAGCGGCTTGTCGCTAGAGCGCATCACTCTTAAAAAGATGCACCTCAGAAAACTGATTTGTCTTTGTCAGTGAAACTAGGATTTTAAAATCTAAAATTTCACACTCATGATAAAGCCAGTGCGAACAGGAATGTATTTTGAAATACGCTTTTTCTTTTCGGTTGGATTGTTTAGCGGTTTTCAGAAACGCTTTTCAAAACAGAATCGCAAACAAATAGGGTAAACAAACAACAAAATGTACGCCCGTTTTTCTCGGAGGAGAAAGGCAAAACAGTTTTTTATTAAAATGAAAAAAATAGAAAGCACAACAAAGGACAAGTGGCACATCGTTAGGCAACTTGAAACCTTAAACTTGAAACCAATAAAAATAAAAATTATGATAAAAAGAATTACAATCGATGCCTACCAAGTAGGTTTGGTATTCGAAAACAGAAAATTAGTTGAAGTAGTCTCAGCAGGTTCACATTGGATTTTTGGGAATAAACAAGTAATGGTTTACGAAAAAACAGTCGCCTTTCAATCGCCTTATGAATTCAATATAGTGATACAAAATGAAGTTTTGGCAGCCATGTTGGAAGTAATTGAAGTGGCCGATAATGAAATTGTTTTGCAATTTGTAAACGGTAATTTCAAAGGCGTTTTAACGGCGGGAAAATATGCTTCCTGGAAAGGTGTAGTGAAAAATGAATTCACCACAGTTGATATGTCTAAAATTGAAATTACAGAGAATGTCGCTTTAAATATATTAGAAAGCGCGCAATTGAGACTCTTTACCAGAAAATATAGTGTTGCCAGCAACGACAAAGCGTTATTATTTGTGAATGGCACTTTCGTGAAAGAATTAAATGCAGGAACACATTATTTTTGGAATAACGCCATTACAATCGAAGTCAAAACAGTAGATATAAGACAACAACAATTGGAAATCTCGGGTCAAGAATTATTGACCAAAGATAAAGCAGGATTGAGAATCAATTTCTATGTAAGATACCAGGTTACGGATATTTTAAAAGCATTGGTAGCCAACAAAGATTTCGAAAAACAGTTGTACGTTTTGATGCAATTGGCTTTGAGAGCGTTTGTGGGAAACTTGACTTTGGATGAATTATTGAGCAAAAAAGACACCATCGCTTCGGCTATTTTGGATGAGGTTCAGACTAAAATCCGTGCTTTAGGTTTGGCAGTTTCCGATGCGGGAATTCGAGATGTGATTTTACCAGGTGATATGAAAGAAATCATGAATCAGGTTTTGGTAGCCGAAAAAAAGGCACAAGCCAACAGCATCATGAGACGAGAAGAAACCGCTTCAACCAGAAGTTTGTTGAACACTGCCAAATTAATGGAAGAAAACGAAATGTTGTGGAAATTGAAAGAAATGGAATATGTAGAAAAAATCGCTGATAAAATTGGAGAGATTACCATTTCTGGAGGAGGAAACATCATTGGTCAGTTGAAGGAAATATTTGTGAAATAATAACAAATAAAAGACATTATGCTCTATTGCTACTAAAAAAAAGCAATAGAGCATTTTTGCATGCTAGATAAATCCCAAATCACCAATTGGATAAAAAATATTAAAAGTCAATTATATTCCGATGGATAACTATTTCATTAGTTGTTAATTGCAGTAAAATAGACATTGCACCTCATCCACAATGCAATTTCTTCATTAAACAATTAGCTAACAACCCCAAAACCTAAAACCAAATACCTAAAACCTAAATCCCCACCATCTCAACACCAATATTCCCATCCGCTCGCAACACATATTTTATCCCATTTAGCTCTTGATAAAAAGTAACCCCAACAAAAGCAAATCGGTGCAATCCAACCTCGGGCAAAGCAGCGGGAGTCATAATAAAAGAAGCTATTGGCACCCCTTTTTCAAACACCAAAACAGGAGCCGTAAATAGTTTATAAACCTTATCAAAATCAGTACCTAAAACCCCAAATTGCAATTCCAAATGAGTAGCACCCTCCGGAAAATGCACCGCGTTAATATCAAAATCCGTAACGCTATAGACACAAGAAATAGCATCATAACTTGCCTTCATCGGTACATCACTAGCAATAAAACATTTAGGAGTAAATCTAAAATCACTAAAGAGTTTTTGCCCCGCTGGGCTAATAATACCCTTGCCCACAGTGCGTTGTCCTCGTTCAGAAACCGCATCACAATTCTTAATCCCTTGAAACAATTGCATCATTCTACCGTGCAAAGTTCCCTCTTTATAATACATAAAAAAAGGAAATAACGTCATCCGAATCTCCTTTTTCACACGAGAACAATGCCCAAATTCAGAGTTATTTTCCCTAACCCTAATCATACTCGGTTTCGTTTTAATCGCTTTCCCATTAAAACCACCACCCGCTTTTCGAGCCACAGCCTTGCCTTTTCTGTAATAAAAATTAATCCCTCCAATAGTTCCCTCAAGTAAAACGAGCCCTTTTTGTGTTGCCATAATAATTGTATTGCTAGTACAAAAATAATAATAAACTATTATTTATAACGTATATATGTCGTGTTTATATTGAATATATAGTATAATTAAATCGTAATAATTATTTAATAAAACATTTCAAAATAGTTTTTTGAAGTTTATAGTACATGTAAAAACAACCATTAACCTATCTAAACATAAAAAGACAGTGTCAGTTGTATACCTAAAGAATACCTTTAAAGTGACTAATAAATACAAACTTTGTTAATAATAGGATAAGTAGCACTTTTTTTTAGATACTTTTTTGATTGTAAAACACTGGTTTTTATACAAACTGATGAAACGATTGCTTACTAAATTACTTAAAAATAGGATTACTTCCGTTACTAAAATAAAATTCTTATTCAAAAATCATTGTTTTTTTAAGTTCACTACGCTAATTAATAAAGAGTTACAAAAATGAAAATGCAGAAAATTTAAAGTAACTGGAAGTTGGATTTTGAAAGTGTGGTACACTATGACTATGTGGGTAAACGAAAATGATCTGAATGATTTTTATCGCAGGGGGACTCATTTGGAAGCAATGAAATGCTTAAGTAATTTTTCAACTAAAATTCACCAGTCGAATCATAGCAACTAATGAAGAGTTTATAAGTTGGATAGAAGTCAAAAAACTTTCGTTGCAACGAAGTAAATACTAGTAAAATATAAGGTAATGCTTTGTTTTTGAAAAAACTAGACTTGAACTTTAGCAAAATTAGCTAATATTGAAATGTATGTAGAAAAGCTACTTCCTATTTTCCAAAACACATTTGGTTTTAGTGTAAAAAACCACAATTTCAACAAGCACTATTTTTGTATTAAATGCAACAATCGTTCTTTCAAAAGAACCAGTCCTTCACTGGCTTTTTTATCAATAACTTCTAGTTTATTGCGTAGGTTGGGAATTTTAGCAGGTTGTGGATCAATGTAAAAAAGAGGCGTATTGGGCTTTACAAAATCCAGTAATCCTGCAGCTGGATATACTTGTAAGGAAGTACCAATCACTACAAAAAAAGCAGCTGATTGAGTAATTTGTATGGCTTTTTCTAAAGCAGGAACTGCTTCGCCAAACCAAACAATATGTGGTCTAAGCTGTATGCCGTTTGAATCGGAATCACCAATGTTTAAATCAGTGTGCCAATCCAAAATAAAATGGTCATTGGCACTACTTCTCACTTTTAGTAATTCGCCATGAAGGTGTAAAACTGAGGAACTCCCTGATTTTTCGTGTAAATTATCAACGTTTTGTGTAATAATTTCCACCTCAAAATACTGTTCCAATTCTGCTAGAATCTGATGCCCTGCATTGGGAACAACAGAGTGTAGTTGTTTGCGTCTTTGGTTATAAAAATCCAAAACCAAAGCAGGGTTTTTTCGCCAGGCTTCAGGTGTAGCTACATCCATGACCGAATGTCCTTCCCAAAGTCCGCCGGCATCTCTAAAGGTTGTAATGCCACTTTCAGCACTAATTCCTGCTCCAGAAAGCACCACCAATTTCTTTTTCATTTGTAATTGAGCTATTCTTTAACAATTTTGACAACTAAAGACGCTTCATCGGCTGTTAGTTTCAAAAAATACAAGCCCTTAGTGTAAGCACTTAAAGAAATAGTTGCTATAGGAGTTTGAAGGGTATCTTCTCTTAAAATTTTACCACTTATGTCGCTAAGCGTATATCTAAAACCATTTGATAATAATGGATTTTGAATAGTTAGCTCGTCATGAGTTGGTAGTGGAAACACTTTGAATGCTGTTTGTACTGCTGTGTTTGTGGCTAACAACGACACTGTAAGGGGTTTTGTAATTTCGTTCCAACTTTTTATAGTGTTTTCCACATATAATTTTACGTTATACGAACCAGCAGCTGCATATACATGCGTTGGGTTTTGGTCGTTACTAAAAGTGCCGTCTCCAAAATCCCACCACCAAGCCAAACTGCCCAAACTGTTGTTAATAAACGAAACGGACAAGTCATTGGCTACACTGGAAAAATCAACAGAAGGACGGTGTTGTTTCCATAAAAATTGTTCTATTTTTTGCAATACAATAGGCCAATAGGTATTGCCACCAACTCCATTTGACCATGTTCCATTAGAGGTGCCGTATAATTCATGCCCTTCGCCAGGAACAAAATACGTTTCCTTGTTGGTTAGCCCCAACAAATCGAGTTTTGCATTTATAGGATTGCTACCATCCGTTTGTGGTAACGAAGCATATCCAAAAGGGCTTCCTGTATTAAATGGAACGGTTGTGTCGGCCTCTCCATGAATTAAAAGTACAGGAGTTGCATTTTGAACAGTAATCAAATTAGTACTTTGAACCGCTCCCCACATAGAAACAACAGCATCTGGTTTGCCCGAAAAGCTGAGATTAGAACCTACATCAATGCCCCCTAAATCGGGTGCTGTATGATTAAATGGAAATGTAATATTGGTGTAGTTAGTAACGCCAGCTTCTACTGGTTTTTCGGAGGGTTCATCTAAGTATATAGCGTGTAATGCAACAAAAGAGCCGGCACTACTGCCAATAAAATAAATTTTTTGAGGGTCAATTCCGTAGGTTGCAGCATTTGCTCTTAAAAACCGAACAGCGGCTCTGCCGTCTTGAAGACCTCTGTAAACAGCTCTTGTAGAGTGAAGAGCAACATTTTCATACAAACCAAAACCTTGTCGATAATCAATTGTAGCTGTTACGTATCCTTTTCGAGCTAACGAATCGCAAAAAGCAGTCATGTCGTTAACCAAACGATTTCCTGTTATAAATCCCCCTGAATGAGCAAAAATAATGGCTGGCCGCAATCCAAAAGTGTCACCCGTTGGTTGGTAAATATCTAGTAGTAAATCACTAATTGTTGTGCTTTCTTCCATGGTATAAGCAGGTCCGTCAACAAAAGGTGCTGTTCCGTAAACAACATTAGGTATAACGGTGGAGGCAGGAAATAAATCAGTAGTATAACGGTGGTTTTGACTAAATAGAAAACCAAAAACAAGCAGCAATAAAAAAGTGTAGTATTTTTTCATAAAGCATTTGATTAGAACATAATTTGTAAATTCAAATGTACACTTTTTTTTAAAAAAGAGCATCAATAATTATTCACAATAGGCGCATAATAAAAACTAATTTCAGAAGCAGCAACAAAGTAAATAAAAATGTAAATTTGTACTCTAATCTAATAATTAATAAAATGGCTTTAGCAATAACAGACGCTACTTTTGAGGAAGTAGTATTACAATCAGACAAACCTGTAATGGTTGATTTTTGGGCAGCATGGTGCGGTCCTTGTAGAATGGTTGGACCAATCATTGACGAAATCAGCGTAGAATATGAAGGAAAAGCAGTAGTTGGAAAACTAGATGTTGATGCCAATCAGGAATTTGCAGCCAAATATGGCGTTAGAAACATTCCAACTGTTTTGGTTTTTCAAAATGGAGAAGTTGTAGGTCGTCAAGTAGGAGTAGCTCCAAAACAAACGTATGCCGATAGCTTGGATGCCTTATTGTAATAAAAAACGAACACTACAATTAAAATGAGGTTTGACGAAAGTTAAGCCTTTTTTTTATGAAAAAACTCTTTATCTTTGGTACATGAAAATTGAAGATCATATTGATAAAATTTCTAGTTTCCAACATTTGGAACTACTAGCCAATCAGGTAGTAGAAGGATTTATTTCAGGCATGCATAAAAGTCCTTTCCATGGATTTTCGGCCGAATTTGCGGAGCACAAATTGTACAATTCAGGCGAGAGTACCAAGCACATTGATTGGAAATTATTTGCCAAAACAGATCGTGTTTACACCAAAAAATTTGAAGAAGAAACCAATTTACGCTGTCATTTGATTGTTGACAATTCCGCTTCCATGCATTACCCTAAACTAGCGGACAACCAAGCATTTTATGAAAATAAAATAGGGTTTTCAGTTTTGGCATCGGCAGTTTTAATGAATTTGTTAAAGAAACAACGTGATGCGGTAGGTCTAAGCATCTATTCGGATAGCTATGAATTTTATGCACCAGAAAAAGGGAGCGACAGGCACCACAGAATGATTTTAAGTTATTTAGAAACTTTACTGGAACAACCAAAAACTACAAAAACTACGGATACCGTAACTTTTTTACACCAAATAGCCGAAAAAATCCACAGACGTTCCATGATCATTTTGTTTACCGACATGTTTCAATTGGGCAATGAAGAGGCGCTTTTTACGGCTTTACAACATTTAAAACACAACAAACACAAAGTAGTTGTTTTTCATGTAATCAATAAAAAAACGGAGCTTCAATTTAATTTTGATGCTGCACCTCGAAAGTTTATCGATATAGAAACAGGCGAAGAAGTGACTGTTTTTGCAGAAAATGTGAAAGAACTGTACGAGAAAAATGTAACCGATTATTTTACTAGAGTTGCATTGACCTGTGCTCAAAACAAAATCAAGTACATTCCAGTAGCAGTTGAAGAAGGATTTGAAAAAGTTCTAACTGCATATTTGGTTGAAAAACAAAGTTTTGGATAGTTTGATGAAAAAATATTCTTTTTTTTATCAAAAAACACTTGGTAAATTAAAAATCAGTAGTATATTTGCAACCGCAATAAAGCAGAGGTTTGGTAGTTCAGTTGGTTAGAATACATGCCTGTCACGCATGGGGTCGCGGGTTCGAGTCCCGTCCAGACCGCTAAATTGGGAAAAGGTTTTCAGAAATGAAGACCTTTTTTGCCCCAATAAAGCATCAAAGAAAGTTGTGTTGTTTTCGATGCGCCCTTGTAAAGCGCATCACGGTTTAGTAGTTAGACCAATGAAAAGCTTTCCCTTAATTGGGATAGCTTTTTTGCTTTTATACCCATTGGGTTTTTTCAAAGTACACTACTTTTTTTCCTCCCCTTTTTTTACCCATAAAATAGTTTGTGAAAATTTAGATAAAAAAAAGTCCCACCGAAGCAGGACTAAAGATTTTCATCTACGGCATATAGCCTTATTGTGATAAGATTAAGATTAGAGATTTTAATCTAAAGCAAATATATTTAAAAATTAGTAACCTAATTGAAAAACCTATCCTTTTTTTTAATAGTTTTAAATACTTTTTTAAAAATACAAGTTATGGCAAAGATTTTAGGATTGGATTTAGGTACAAATAGTATTGGGTGGGCATTAATTGATGATAAATTAAATAAGATTTTAGGTATTGGAAGTAGAATATTTCCAATGGGAGTTGAGAATCTTGGTGATGGAGACGGAGAGATTTCTAAAAATGCCAGTAGAACAGGAGCACGAGGTGTAAGAAGACAATTTTTTAGACGAAGATTAAGAAAGAAAGTATTGCTAAAAGCACTTTCTGAAAATAAAATGTGTCCAATAGATGCAAAAGATTTTGAAGATTGGAAAAAGACCAAACAATTTCCATCTGAAAAATTAGCAACTTGGTTTGCTTTGAATCCTTATGAATTGCGTCAAAAAGCATTGCATGAAAAACTTTCTTTGGAAGAAATAGGAAGAATATTTTACCATTTAATACAGCGCAGAGGATTTTTGAGCAATAGCCGTAAAGGCGGCACTGATGATGGTGCTATCTTTAAAGGAAATGCTAAAGAAGGCAAAATCGGAATTGATGATACATTAGAAAGCATTGAAGGTAAAACATTAGGTTCTTACCTATATGAAATTTATCCAAAAGATAACCAACCTTTTCAAGACGGTTTGGAAAGAATCAGAAACCGATATACTACTCGAAAAATGTATGTTGATGAATTTGAATTGATTTGGAACAAACAAAGTCAATTTCATTCGGTTTTAAATGATGATTTAAAAGAATTATTTGGTGGTAGGAAACAAGATGGTTATAAAGAAGATGGAATTTTATTTCATCAACGCCCTTTGCGTTCTCAAAAACATTTAGTTGGTAATTGTTCTTTTGAACCAAGCAAAACAAAATGTCCTATAAGTGCTATTCCTGTAGAGTTGTTCCGAATATATCAATGGGTAAATACTGTTGAGTATAATGGAAAAAAAATCACTCAAGATGAAAAAAGTAAGTTAATAGAACAGTTGCTAACGCATGATAAAATAGAATTTAAAAAACTTAGAAAAGCTATTGGAAAAGAAAGCGCCGAGTTTAAGTTCAATTATAAAGATGATGATAAAATTGTAGGCACTCATACTATATCTAACTTATCTAATAAAAAGTTTTTTGGTAAACAATGGTTTGACTTTTCAGAAAAAGAGCAAGAAGATATTTGGCATGTGCTCTATTTTTTTGATAGTAAATCTAATGTCAAAGAGTATGCTTTATCGAATTGGAACTTCAATGAAGAACAAGCCGAAGCTATTTCTAAATTTAATGTAAAAGACGGTTATGCCAGTATGAGTAGAAAAGCGATAGGTACTATTTTGCCTTTTTTACAACAAGGTTATACTTATGATGTGGCAGTAGTAATGGCGGGTATTAAAAATGTTTTTGGTGACAAATGGCAAAATGATACTGCTGAAAACAATCAAAAACAATTGGATGTTATTGATAATGTATATGACATTGTTAGGTCTAAAATATCGGGTGGTTTTATAGATACTATTAAAGAATTGTTGCGTAAAGAATTTGGTTTAAATGATAAACAATTGAAAAAATTGTATCATCATTCGGCTACTATAGATGTAAAAGAATTGCTTGATAAATTGCCAGTTGGCGCAGCAGCTGACAAAGAAATACAAGCTATAAGAAACCCCATTGTTATTACTGCTTTGTTTGAGTTGCGAAAATTAGTAAATGAGTTAATTGAGGAACACGGACAATTAGATGAAATTAAAGTAGAAATGGCACGTGATTTAAAAATATCCAAATCACAACGAAACAAAATAAGAAGAGATCAAAAGCGTTTAGAACGGGAGAATGATAGAATAAAAGCAGAGGTTGAAAAATACATTAGAGTTACTAACGATAATATTTTAAAGTTCAAACTTTGGGAAGAATGTAAACAAACTTGCCCTTACACGGGTGTTGCTATTCCTGTAAATAAACTTTTTACTGGTGAAATACAAATAGAACATATTCATCCTTGGAGCCGTTCTTTAAATGACAGTTTTAATAATAAAACTTTGTGTTGGGCTAATGAAAACAGAAGAAAAGGAGATAAAACCCCTTTTGAATTTTATGGCAGTGATGAGTCAAATTGGTCTGCTATTAAAGAACGTGCTTTAAAATTATTTTCAGATACAAGAGAATATCCTAACGCTTATCAAAAATTCAAACGATTTGTACAGCTAAAGTTTGATGATGATTTTTCTTCAAGACAATTGAATGATACGAGATACATTAGTAAAGAAGCGAAAGAATATTTATCGCAAATATGTAATAAAGTAGCGGTGTCGCCGGGACAAATGACCGCTAATTTGCGCCAAAAATGGGGATTGAACACGGTATTAAATGATGAAAATGCAAAAACACGTGAAGACCACCGCCACCATGCTATTGATGCTTTAGTCATGGCTTGTGGCAAAACCAGTTATTTGCAAGAGTTGTCTAAATGGAATCGATATAATAGAAACTATGATTTAAAAGATTTTCCAATGCCTTGGGAAACGTTTCGATTTGATGCCGAAAAAGCAGTAGATAAAATATTGATTTCTCACAAACGTATTAGTAATACAATAACAGTAAGAACACACACCACAGAAAAAAACGGTGTGAAATATAAAAATGTTGGTGTTGCAGCAAGAGGACAATTACACTTAGAAACTGTTTTTGGAAAAAGAGATTTTAATGGTATAAATGCATTTCATGTCAGAAAACCTATCGATACAAGAGAAACTGAAAAACACATCAATAAAATTGTTGATGAAACAATAAAATTACTAATTTTAAAAAGAGTGCAAGAATTAGGTGGATTTGTAAAAGGTAATGTTCCTCTAAATACTTATTTTATTGTAGATGATAATGGTATAAAACAACCACAAATATTCTTGCCAAATAAAAAAGGTGCTCCAATTCCTATTTTAAAGGTTAGAATTAAAGAAAATATTGGAGGTGCTGTTCAGGTCGGAAGCAATTTAAATCAATGGGTAAATCCTGGTAATAATCACCATGTATTAATTTATAAAGATGAATTAGGAAAATTAAAAGAAGATGTTGTGACCTTTTGGACAGTTGTTGAACGAAAAAGAACTGGAGAGTCAATATATAAATTACCTATAAGAGGTGTAGAAATAGTTTCAACCTTACATATTAATGATATGTTTTTATTGGGACTTAATGAAGATGAAATCAATTGGGATAATTTAGATTATGATGTATTAAATGAAAATTTATATAGAGTTCAGAAATTAACCTCGGGAGACTATTTTTTCAGAAAACATAAATCATCAACAGTTACAGATGATGATTATAGACAGATTAGAGGATTTGGCGAGGGTAAAACTGGATGGTTTACATTTAACCCAATAAAAGTAAAAATTTCTGTATCAGGGAAAATACAAAAAGTTTAATTATGAAAGATTTTAAAGAATTTGTTGATTCAATTGTTTCTAAATGGAGGAATGAAAAGCCTTCTATCATTGATCAATTAGGTTTAGCCATACCAGCCAACAGAATAATGGGAGATTGGGCAGAAAAAGAAGTGGTAAAAAATATTAAAGAAATAAAACCAGAATATGAAGTGTATTTGTCTAAAGGGAGTCAATCTCCTGCTGATGTTTATGCCATCTGTAAAAGGCAAAAATTTTATCATATCATGTTGATACAAGTAAAAAGTTCAATAGTGATTGAAGATGTAATAGAATTAAATGATGTAGATTTAAAATTATATTATCAATTGGGTAAAATGGTAAAAGAGGAATTTAAAAAAAAATTTCCAACATTAAAAGAAAAGCCATTGTTGATTTCAATGGGATACATTGCCGTTTTTAATGAAGTGAAAAAAGAAAAAGTTACTCCAATGATTTTTAGATCCCATATTTATAAAAATTATGTGTCTAATTTTGGTAATATTGATGTTTTGAAAGCAAAAGAATTGGTTAGAAAAACTCAGTTTTCAATTTATAAGTGATTGTAAAAAAAACAAACAAAAGTTCATTGACATAAAACGATTATCTTAAACAGCCAAACCACAACTGGAAGTTATGGCATCTGCCTTGCAAAAGATGCAGTAACTGACTGTTGTGGTTTGATTAAAGATTAGAGAACACGATATTGATATTGATATTGTTAATGTAATCATTGTCGTTGTGGTTTGATTAAAGATTAGAGAACACGATATTCTCTAAAATTTGGTACTGGTTGTCTAGTAGTTGTGGTTTGATTAAAGATTAGAGAACACGATATTAGTTAAAGACGGTGGAACCGAGCCAATACCGTTGTGGTTTGATTAAAGATTAGAGAACACGATATTAGATTCAGTTAATGAATCCCGTGCTATTTAGTTGTGGTTTGATTAAAGATTAGAGAACACGATATTTCAATTAACTTTAATTGACGGTATCTGGTAGTTGTGGTTTGATTAAAGATTAGAGAACACGATATTTTCAAGCCTGCAATTGACCATTGTACTTGGGTTGTGGTTTGATTAAAGATTAGAGAACACGATATTTGAAGAAAAATTCCATAAAAACAACAAATAGTTGTGGTTTGATTAAAGATTAGAGAACACGATATTTGTAAAATGATCGCGTAAATAAAGGAGCTAGTTGTGGTTTGATTAAAGATTAGAGAACACGATATTCCTCATCTTTTAAAGTTTTACGCATTGCATGTTGTGGTTTGATTAAAGATTAGAGAACACGATATTCAAATTATGTTTGGCGTTTAGAATTTCAAGTTGTGGTTTGATTAAAGATTAGAGAACACGATATTTATAATGGCTTTATACAAATGTTGCCGAAGTTGTGGTTTGATTAAAGATTAGAGAACACGATATTTGCAAGATAATAAAGCCGACTTTCCTACATGTTGTGGTTTGATTAAAGATTAGAGAACACGATATTTAGCTAATTTTTGCAACCTCTACAATGCTCGTTGTGGTTTGATTAAAGATTAGAGAACACGATATTAATAAAATCTTCAATTTCGCTTTCGCTTAGTTGTGGTTTGATTAAAGATTAGAGAACACGATATTAATGAAAAAAATTGGGATAAAATAAGATATGTTGTGGTTTGATTAAAGATTAGAGAACACGATATTATAATATTCAAGAGGCTGTAATTGTGCAAGGTTGTGGTTTGATTAAAGATTAGAGAACACGATATTAACCAGAAAAATTGGGATAAAGTAAGATACGTTGTGGTTTGATTAAAGATTAGAGAACACGATATTGCATTGTAGGTATAAATAAACCTTTAACCTGTTGTGGTTTGATTAAAGATTAGAGAACACGATATTTATAACAGGAGGAAGAATAGTATAGATTATGTTGTGGTTTGATTAAAGATTAGAGAACACGATATTGTTGGTCGATTTCATTTATACCAACCACATGTTGTGGTTTGATTAAAGATTAGAGAACACGATATTAATAAAAAAATAAATACAATAGAATATAAAGTTGTGGTTTGATTAAAGATTAGAGAACACGATATTAAAAATTGGAGAGCGAATTGGAGCAAACCAGTTGTGGTTTGATTAAAGATTAGAGAACACGATATTGGTGGAGTTAAACTATTAAGATTTAGACTCGTTGTGGTTTGATTAAAGATTAGAGAACACGATATTATTTGTGTGTCGCAATACTGGGGAGTAACGGTTGTGGTTTGATTAAAGATTAGAGAACACGATATTCAATCTCACAAAGTACATTCAAAAGTAGCGTTGTGGTTTGATTAAAGATTAGAGAACACGATATTTTAAAAACATTAAACAGCCCTACAATGATGGTTGTGGTTTGATTAAAGATTAGAGAACACGATATTAACTTAAAGAAGTTATATAACTCCTATAATGTTGTGGTTTGATTAAAGATTAGAGAACACGATATTTCCTGAAATTGAGTTTGTGGACTTGAACCGTTGTGGTTTGATTAAAGATTAGAGAACACGATATTTACCTGAACGGTTAGGAACATTCAAAACCTGTTGTGGTTTGATTAAAGATTAGAGAACACGATATTTTGACATTTGGAAGGTCAACGGAACTTACTGTTGTGGTTTGATTAAAGATTAGAGAACACGATATTACATTTGAGTTTTCAACTTACTTTAACCCTAGTTGTGGTTTGATTAAAGATTAGAGAACACGATATTAGCCATATTTGAAACTACATAACGATCAGGGTTGTGGTTTGATTAAAGATTAGAGAACACGATATTTCTAATGCTTAATCAAATAGCACTAAGCGGGTTGTGGTTTGATTAAAGATTAGAGAACACGATATTATGTTAATGACCATGTGGTTGTTTATGCTTGTTGTGGTTTGATTAAAGATTAGAGAACACGATATTATAGTCAATTTAAATTAGAAAACAAATGATGTTGTGGTTTGATTAAAGATTAGAGAACACGATATTCAACAATGGAACGGAATGGTTCAAGGAGTGTTGTGGTTTGATTAAAGATTAGAGAACACGATATTCTCATGGCTTTAATGCTGGCAGACCATTAAGTTGTGGTTTGATTAAAGATTAGAGAACACGATATTAAAGTGCAGGTACACGCGACCAAGATTTCTGTTGTGGTTTGATTAAAGATTAGAGAACACGATATTTAACCCTTATAATGAGTTTGAGGCAATTTAGTTGTGGTTTGATTAAAGATTAGAGAACACGATATTAAAGAAAAACTTTGGCTAGAAAAATTAGACGTTGTGGTTTGATTAAAGATTAGAGAACACGATATTTTAATGCTTAATCAAATAGCACTAAGTGGGTTGTGGTTTGATTAAAGATTAGAGAACACGATATTGTTGATATGGGTATTCCTTACCAAATGATTGTTGTGGTTTGATTAAAGATTAGAGAACACGATATTCATGATGTTGAATAGAGTTGCGTTAAGTGGGTTGTGGTTTGATTAAAGATTAGAGAACACGATATTTGGGAGCAATAGGAGCAGGACAAGGTACTAGTTGTGGTTTGATTAAAGATTAGAGAACACGATATTATGTTTATGACGTTAAACCGTAGATATGAAGTTGTGGTTTGATTAAAGATTAGAGAACACGATATTTTCCAACACCATATGGTGAAGTATTCGGAAGTTGTGGTTTGATTAAAGATTAGAGAACACGATATTCATTTAGAAGTTTCTCCGCCATCGTGAACAGTTGTGGTTTGATTAAAGATTAGAGAACACGATATTGGTACTTCTTCACAAATATTACTAGCAGACGTTGTGGTTTGATTAAAGATTAGAGAACACGATATTTAGGGTTGTTTCCTGTTGGATCTACAATTTGTTGTGGTTTGATTAAAGATTAGAGAACACGATATTTTGAACGACAGTGTTAAAATCACTTGCAAAGTTGTGGTTTGATTAAAGATTAGAGAACACGATATTCCGCTTTAATAGGTATTAAATCGGTCAACTGTTGTGGTTTGATTAAAGATTAGAGAACACGATATTTTTGACGACAATAGTTTAAAAGAATTAAGCGTTGTGGTTTGATTAAAGATTAGAGAACACGATATTAGTTGCGCTGTTAGCTTCTAGTATTCAAGAGAATAAAAGAGGATATCGTAATAAAAAAGGCTTCTTTTTTGCCCTGATAAAGCAAGATTGAAGCATTTTTTTGTTTGTAACCATTTTTCCAAAAAACAGTATATTTGCTTAAATTATTTACTAATGAAAGTAGTCATTGAAACTAGCGAACAATATAAAGGTCTTTTAATTGAAATTGCAGTGGCTTTAAAAGCAACTATTTCTTTTGATGATGAACTACCCGATGAAGTTAAATGCACAGTTGAAGAAAGTCAAGAGCAATACAATCAAGGAAAATATACTGATTTTGATGTGGTTAAAGAAGAATTGTTAGCCCGAAAACACAGAAAATAATGCTTCATATTGTTTTAACAGACAATGCTAAACTAACTTTGCAACATCTTTTTGATCGTGTAGAATATCGATTTGGCGCAACGATAGCCGATGAATTTTTAGAAAAGGTTGAAAAAGTACTACGACAAGTTGCCCAAAACCCCGAAATGTTTAAAACGGTTCCTTTTCTAAAAAACGTTAGAATAGCTTTTGTAAGCAAGAAAACTGCTTTCTATTACCAAATAAATAAACAAGATTTAATACTCTTATATTTTTGGGACAATCGTCAAGAACCTTTATTTGATTAAAACAATTCTAATTGTGTGGGTTGTGGCGCTGAAGGCACTTCGGCTTTGCCCCAAAAGTTGAGGATATTGCCAAACTGTTTGTCGGTTATTCGTAAGACACTTACTTTGCCCAAGGGCGGTAACAATCGGTGTATTCGTTTTTCGTGGACATCGGCACTTTCGCTACTGGCACAATGGCGCACATAAACAGAATATTGCATCATGCTGAAACCATCTTTTAGCAAGTTGTTTCTAAATCCAGACGCATTTTTTTTGTCTTTCTTTGTTTCTGTCGGTAAGTCAAAAAATACAAATAGCCACATAATTCGGTATCCGTTTAGCTCCATAATTTTGGATATTTTATTTTCTTTCTATC
>CANGIF010000013.1 GCA_947453885.1 Flavobacteriaceae bacterium | reverse complement strand
TTTTGACTCTTTTTGGGTAATTTCGGGGTTTGTTTCTTCTAAAATAACAATTATTTTATTGATATACAAATAATTGAGTAATTATGAATGCGCCTACAAAACAAAAACCCCGATTCAAATTCATGAATCGGGGTTTTCTATATATAAAATATAACTATTCCGCTTTAGGAGTAATTTTATTTTCTTCTCTCGGAGGTCTTGCCAATAAGGCTTTTCTAGACACTTTTTCTTTGCGAGTTTTTGGGTCAACACCTAAATATTTCACCATAAACACATCGCCCATTTTCACTACATCAGATACATTTTCAGTACGTTCCCAAGCCAATTCCGATACGTGTAATAAAACTTCATTTCCCGGAGCCGACGTATATTCTACAACTGCACCAAAATCCAACATTTTAATTACTTTCACTTCATAAGCTTCTCCCATTTGTGGTTTGAAAATGATAGAATCAATTTTAGCTAAAACTGCAGCAATTCCGTCTGGGTCTGTACCTAAAATTTCTACAATTCCCATTTCGTTTTCTTCGTTAATAACGATAGTACAACCGGTTGCTTTTTGCAATTCTTGAATTACTTTTCCACCAGGTCCAATCAAAGCTCCAATGAAGTTTCCAGGAATAGTACGCATCAATATTTTTGGAGCATACGCTTTAACATCTGCTTTTGGTTGCGCCAAAGTACTTGTAAGTATGTTCAAAATATGCAAACGACCATCACGAGCTTGAGCCAAAGCTTGCTCCATGATTTCATATTTCAATCCGTCGATTTTGATGTCCATTTGACAAGCTGTAATTCCTTCTGAAGTCCCAGTTACCTTGAAATCCATATCACCTAAATGATCTTCATCACCTAAGATGTCAGACAAAACAGCGAAACGATCACCATCAGTTATCAATCCCATTGCAATTCCAGAAACAGGACGAATCATCTGAATACCAGCATCCATTAGTGATAATGTTCCAGCACAAACCGTAGCCATTGAAGACGAACCATTCGATTCTAATACTTCAGAAACCACACGAATCGTATAAGGACAATCAGCAGGAATCATGTTTTTCAAAGCACGTTGTGCCAAGTTTCCGTGACCCACTTCTCTTCGTGAAGTTCCTCTTAACGGACGCGCTTCACCTGTAGAAAATGGTGGGAAATTATAGTGTAAATAGAATTTTTCTTCTCCTTGTTCAGATGGGGAATCAATTTGGTTCGCTTCTCTAGACGTTCCTAAAGTAGCTGTAGCCAAAGCTTGAGTTTCTCCACGGGTAAACAATGCCGAACCGTGAACCGATGGTAAATAATCTACTTCACACCAAATTGGACGAATCTCAGTAGTTTTTCTTCCATCTAAACGAGTTCCTAAATCTAACGTTACGTTACGAACCGCTTCTTTGTTCGTTTTATAAAAATATTTAGAAACTAAATCGCCATTTTCTGCCAATTCTTCTTCTGTAAATAAAGTTTTCACTTCTTCTTTTACAGCGTCAAATGCAGCCGAACGTTCGTGTTTAGCCGAACCTTTGCTAGCAATAGCATAAATTTTATCGTAAGCCGCAGCTTTTACTTTAGCATAAATAGCTTCGTCTTCTTTTTCTTTTTCATAAGAACGAACTTCTTTTTTTCCAAAAGCTTGCGCCAATCTTTCTTGAGCAGCAATTTGTACTTTAATGTGTTCGTGTGCAAATTTGATAGCTTCTACCATTTCTGCTTCTGAAATTTCTTTCATTTCACCTTCTACCATTGCGATAGAATCAGTCGAAGCTCCAATCATCATATCAATATCTGATAATTCTAATTGAGCACGGGATGGATTGATGATGAATTTACCGTCAATTCTTCCTACTCTAGCTTCCGAAATCAATGTTTCAAATGGAATGTCAGACAATGCAAGTGCTGCCGAAGCGGCTAATCCTGCTAATGCATCTGGCATAACATCTTCGTCATGAGACATTAATTGAATCATAACTTGAACTTCTGCATGGTAATCAGATGGGAAAAGTGGACGCAATACACGGTCAACTAAACGCATTGTTAGCACTTCGCTATCACTTGGACGTGCTTCTCTTTTGAAGAAACCACCAGGGAAACGACCTGCTGCTGCAAATTTTTCACGATAATCTACCGTAAGTGGTAAAAAGTCGATACCTGGACTTGCTTTTCTTGATGATACAACTGTTCCTAAGATTACAGTTTTACCAATTCTTACTACTACAGATCCATCAGCTTGTTTCGCTAGACGACCTGTCTCGATTGTGATGTTTCTTCCATCACCTAAATCGATACTTTCTACAAATAATTGTGGAATCATTTTTTTTTCTTATTGATTAAACATGGGTTTTAGTTGTGTTGTTGTAGTGTAGTTGTTTTCTAAAACCCAATGAAAAACCAAACTTTTTCCTTTTAATATGGCAAAAAAAAGAGGCGCGTGAGCACCTCTTTTTAACTAATTATTTTCTAATTCCTAATTCTTTAATAATCTCACGGTATCTATTGATTTCTGTCTTTTTTAAGTAATCAAGCAATGCTCTTCTTTTACCTACTAACAATACAAGTGATCGCTCTGTATTATAATCGTGACGATTTTTTTTTAAATGTTCTGTTAAATGTGTAATTCTGTGTGTAAATAATGCTATTTGCGATTCAGATTTACCTGTGTTTGTTGCAGAACCTCCGTGTTTTGCAAAAATTTGTTCCTTTACTTCTTTAGTTAAGTACATGCTAATATTATTTTAATGATTATTATGTATGAATTAAAATCGTTCTAATTCGTTTGCAAAAGTACACTTTATTTTATTGTTTCCAAGTAAATTTTTTATCTAGGCTAATATTTTTGCAACTTCTTGGCAAACAAATTCTAAAAATAGTTCATCTTCGCTAGTAAAAGGATTTATTTCATGGCTGTCAATGTCAATTTGTCCTATATTGATTGCGTTAACAAATATAGGCACAACAATTTCGGATTTTACAGTCAAACTACAGGCAATGTAATTTTCTTGAATACTTACATCAGGTACTATGAAATTCTTGTTTGAAAGGGCAACTTGCCCACAGATTCCTTTTCCAAATGGAATTGTTGTGTGGTCAGTAATTGCACCTACATAAGGTCCTAAGTGTAATGTTTTAGTATCGTGATTTGCAAAATAAAATCCTACCCAATTGTAATATCTAATTTCAGATTGTAGCAATTCACAAATTGTTTTCAATTTGTCTTCAATACTTACATTATTTGTATTAAGAATAGGTATTATTTTGGTTTTTAAATAGTCAAATTTCATTTTATTTTTTTTATACAAAAGTATTTATTTGATTGTATCAATTTTTATATAAATTTGTTAAAAATTGACTTTTGAAAAACTATTTTATTCAATACAAAACGTTTTTACTTTTCTTAAGTAAGTTTTTACTTGTTTACCTAGTTTTAACTTTTTGCTATGAATTTTATCTGGAGCAATTTAATATTAAGAAGTTTGAAGTAGATTCTTTTACAGTATCTGTTGCAAAGCAAACTAAAAACACATTACTTTTTTTTAATCAAAATGTAATTATAAAACAACATCCGTTGGAAGCATCTATTCAGTTGTGGTATAACAATCATTATATTGCTAGAATAATTGAAGGATGTAACGCAATTACGGTTATGATTTTGTTTCTTTCGTTTGTTGTTGCTTTTACAGGTAAATTTAAGAATTCCTTTTGGTTTATCCTTTTTGGACTAATTTTTATTCACTTGCTAAACATTGGTAGAATTGCTACTTTAACGGTATTATTATTTTATTTTCCTAATCAACAAACTTTACTACACGATATTTTATTTCCAATTTTATTGTACGGAGCTGTTTTTTTTCTATGGATAGTTTGGGTTAATTATTATTCAATATATGCTAAACAAAATTTTAAAAAATAAAGCAAAATTGTTTTTAGTTTTATTTTTCATAGCTCATTTAGCTATGGTTCGTTTTTTTGAAGATTACTTATTTTACGATCCTTTTATAGTATATTACAAAAAGAATTTTAACCTATTGCCAATACCCAATCTGAACTTGTTGCATTTATTTGCCAGCTATTTGTTTCGATACGTATTAAACATGATATTTAGTTTATTACTATTATATTTCGTTTTTAAAGACTTAACAGTTTTGAAATTTGCAGCATTTTTATACGGCATTTTTTTTTGTATCCTTATCTTTTTGTTTTATTTACTGCTACTTAAATGGGGTGAAACAAACAAAATGACTTTGTTTTATATCAGAAGATTTTTAATTCAGCCGTTATTTCTAGGATTGTTTTTTCCAGCTTTCTACTTACAAAAAAAGAGTAAGCAATAATAAACTTAAAAATATTTCATAACAATTTTATTTTGATAAACTTAACATCGTTTTAATTGAATATGTTATATTTTTGTAAAATGAAATTTAAACAACCAATTTTATTTCTTTTCACTTTCTTTATATTCTTTTCGAATGTTGAGTTGGCTTTGAATATACACTATTGTGGTAATGAAATTGCGGTTATTTCGGTTCAAACGCCTCATTCTAGTTCTAGTTCTGAAGAAAATTGTTGTGGTTTAATAGAGAAAAAGTCACATTGTTGTCATAACAAAGTTGTTACAATTCAAAAAAAAGCAGATCCTGGAATAGTAAAATCCAAGATATTAATTACCAAAAGCGTATTTCAAAGTAAATACGAAGTTCCAATTATAGTTGCTAATCCAATTGCTATTAAAAGCCAACTAAAAAGTACTATATTCAGTTTCAAAACTGGCCCTCCACTCTATAAGCTCTACCATCAATTTGTTTTTTACTCCTGATTTTAAGTGCATTAATGTAAATACGCTATATTGCATTTACTCTTATTTAATTCACTTTATAAATTATATTTTATGTTAAAAAATAAATTTTTATTAACATATCTATTTATTTACAGCACATTAGTTTTTGGCCAAGATACCTTAAAAACTGTAAAGATAGATGTGAAGCAAAAAGGTTTGAAAAAACCAATACATCTAGTTTCAAACACAACAGTAATGACTAATAAGGAGTTGCTAAAAGCAGCTTGTTGTAATCTTTCTGAAAGTTTTGAAACAAACCCGTCAATTGATGTCAACTTTTCAGACGCGTTAACGGGTACAAAACAAATTAAAATGTTAGGATTAACCAGTCCATACTTACTAATTACAGAAGAAAATATTCCTTCAGTCCGAGGAGCATCACAAGCGTATGGCTTGTCATTTACACCAGGGACTTGGGTTGAAAGTATCCAAATAACAAAAGGAGCAGGCTCTGTAGTCAATGGATTTGAGAGTATTTCGGGACAAATCAATACCGAATTAATTAAACCTATGTCAAATCCACCTTTTTTTTTAAATCTCTATATATCATCTGATTCACGTACAGAAATTAACACTCATTTTAGTACAAAAATTACGGACAAGTGGGCCTCTAGCTTACTTATTCATGGAAACGAAAGATTTATAAAAACGGATATGAACAAAGATGGATTTCTAGACAACCCATTATCAAAACAGTTGAATGTATTAAATCGATGGCAATACAGAAACGCTGAAAAAGGTTGGGTTAGTTTTATAAACTTACATTATATGAACGACAAAAAGCAAAGCGGACAAACTGATTTTGATCCCCAAAAAGATGCTTTTTCTACTACGCTTTGGGGGTCACAAATCAAAACAGAGCGTATGAATGTAGCAACTAAAATTGGATACGTTTTTCCAGACATGCCTTTTCAAAGTATTGGTTTTCAAAATGCGTTTTCGAGTCATAATCAAGATTCGTATTTTGGTTTAAACCAATATGCAATTAATCAAAAAAGCGTATATTCTAATTTGATTTTTAATTCAATAATAAATAATACAATGCATAAATTTACAACAGGTTTGAATTTTGCATTCGATGCTTATAATGAAAATATAAAAGTACCATCATTACAAAATCAATTCAAAAGAATAGATACTTCAGTTGGAGCTTTTTTTGAATATAACTACGATAATTTGAACAATTTTAGTTGTATTGCTGGGGGACGAATTGACAATCATAACCAACTAGGTACTTTTTTAACACCAAGATTACATTTGCGCTATAATCCATGGGAAAAAGGAATAATTCGAGCATCTATTGGAAGGGGAAAAAGAATAGCAAATATTTTTGCTGAAAACCAACCACTACTAGCTAGTAATAGAAATTTTTTGATACAAGGGACTTCTACTACTTTATATGGTCTAAACCCTGAAATTGCTTGGAACTATGGCGTAAGTTTTTCACAATCTTTTACTGTTTTAGCTAAAGCAGCGGACATTGGGATTGATTTTTATAGAACCGATTTTCAAAAACAAGTTATTGTTGATGAATATCAGAATTCTTTCAGCGTTTTGTTTTATAATTTAAATGGAACGTCTTTTGCAAACAGTTTACAACTTGATTTTAATATAGAAATCATAAAACATTTGGAAGTACGAACAGCATATAAATTCTACGATATACGGACTGACTATAAAAGTGGTCAATCGCAAAGGCCTTTTCAAGCACAAAATTGTTTTTTTACAAATCTGAGTTACGAAACAGCAAAAGTTAAGAATGGAAGTCAATGGAAATTTGACGCAACTTTTAATTGGATTGACAAACAAAAATTACCCAACACATCATCTAATACTGTTGACAATCAATTACCACCCTTTTCACCTAGTTATATTTTGCTTAATGCACAGCTATCTAAGGTATTTTCACCAACTTTTGAGACGTATTTTGGTGGAGAAAATTTAGGAAATTATACCCAAAAAAGGCCAATAGTAGGCGTAGATAATCCATTTGGTACTACGTTTGACACTTCTATGGTTTATGCACCTATTTTTGGTAGTATGTATTATTTGGGTTTGCGTTACAAAGTAAAATAATTATAATTCTAACTTTAAAAATTAATATAAAATGAAAAATGTACTATTCGGAATAACCTTATTTTTGGTAATGTTCTCAATTCAATCGCAAGAAAAGAAAAATAAAAATGCAAAATACACTTTTGAAGTAAATGGAAATTGCGAACAATGTCAGTCAAGAATTCAAAAAGCTGCCTATTCTGTAACCGGTGTAAAAACAGCAAATTGGAATATCGAAACCCATCAATTAAGTTTGATATTAAACGAAGAAAAAACAAATATTTTAGAAGTAAAAAAAGCTATAGCAAAAGTAGGTCACGACTCAGATGAAGTAAAAGCAACAGCTGCTGATTATGAAAAACTACATTCATGCTGTAAATATGAACGAATTAAATAATTTGAATTCATATTCTTTTCAAAAATTGGTTTAGATTCATTGTAGTTATACCAAATAATGCGTACTTTCACGCGCAATTAAAATTTAAAAAAATGAATGATTTTCATTGGACACAACTACTGAATCCTGAATTTTATATTACACTCAAGATAGGAGGAATTCAGTTTGGATTATACATAGTATTGTTTATCGTTTTTGCGGAAACCGGACTTTTTGCAGGTTTTTTTCTTCCTGGAGACAGTTTGCTTTTTCTTTCAGGCATTTACTGTCACGAACTAATTCAAAATGTACTATTTATAGAAAATGATTTTACTAACGTAGTGCTTCTAGCAACATTAATAGCCATTGTGGGTATATTTGGAAACATGACTGGTTATTGGTTTGGCGAAAAAAGTGGTTACTATTTATTTAAAAAAGAAGATACTTTTTGGTTTAAAAAGAAATACCTTATTCAATCTAGAGATTTCTTCGAAAAATACGGAGGGAAAGCCATAATTTTCGCTCGGTTTTTACCCATATTGCGTACGTTTGCACCTATAGTAGCGGGAATTGTAACAATGGATAAAAAGAAATTCATGTTTTTTAACATACTAAGCTCCTTCTTATGGTCGTTTGCATTGGTATTTGCAGGACATTATTTATATGCTGTTTTTCTAGAAAAAGGAATCGATTTAAAAAAGCATATTGAAGTAATTGTTTTTGGAATTATTTTTATAACAACTTTTCCAGTATTATTAAAATTGTTTAAAAAACCTAAGCAGAAGTAAAATGCTTAACAACAAGAGGCTATCTCAAAATTAATAAGAGATAGCCTTTTTTGTTTTATAAAGCAACATTTAAAATGATGCTAATACTTTTTCTATCGGGATGTCTTTTTTTATCTTTTAAAAGAGAATTTGTAAACTTTAATGACTTGTATTTTTTGAATTAAAACTTCACAAACGAAACATAAAATCTAAAAATTTAAAAAACTTATACTTTTTGATGTTGAAAATAGTATTTTAGCTTTTTTAATTTAATTTTCAATTCATGAAAAAAATTTGTTTTTTGTTACTTTTTTTGGTTTCAATGGTACTACAAGCCCAAAAAATAGAATCACCATCTAAAGAAATTGTTTTTACTTTTAAATTATTAGAAAACGGTATTCCAAGTTACTCTATTTCATATAAAAATAAAGTCGTTATTCTTGAAAGTACTTTGGGTATTAAAATAAAAGATGCTAAAGACTTAGCTTCAAATTTTGAGGTTGATTCTATTAGCAGAACTACTTTTAACGAAAATTGGAAACCTGTTCTGGGAGAGCAAGCAATAATTAATAATCATTACAATCAATTACAAGTTAACCTAAAACAAAGTAAAACTGACCGAACAATCAATCTGGTTTTTAGAGTTTTTGACGAAGGTGTCGCTTTTAGATATGTATTTCCTTTGCAAAAAAAACTAGATTATTTTGTGATTTCTGATGAAATTTCTCAATTTAATCTCGCAGATGATCCCAAAACATTTTGGATTCCAGGTGATTTTGACAGCCAAGAATATGCATACAACGAAACAAAATTCTCTGAAATTGACGTCAATACAATTGATAAAAACAATGGAATTGGTTTAAAATCTATTGCAGGAAAAAATGTAGTGCAGGCTCCTTTGATGATGAAAACTAAAGATGGAATTTATTTAAATATTTTTGAAGCTGCAGTTGTAAATTATCCCGTCATGCACTTAGATGCAGTACCGTCACAAAACAAACTCACTTCACATTTAGTTCCTAACGCTATTGGAGATAAGGCATATTTACAAACTCCTTGTTCTTCACCATGGCGAACAGTCATGATTTCTGATGATGCTCGACAAATTGTTGCTTCAAAAATGATTCTCAATTTAAATGAACCTTGTAAAATTAAAGATGTTTCCTATATAAAGCCAATGAAATATGTTGGAATATGGTGGGAAATGCACGTTGGAAAATCTACATGGGACTATGCAGGATCTCAAAATGCTCAAAATGCTGCCGATGGTCAATTGAAGCCAACAGGAAAGCACGGTGCTACAACTGAAAACACAAAAAAATATATTGATTTTGCAGCTAAAAATGGATTTGATGGTGTGCTAGTTGAAGGTTGGAATACGGGTTGGGAAGATTGGTTTGGCAATTGGAAAGAAAACGTATTTGATTTTGTAACGCCTTATCCGGATTTTAATATAACAGAAATAGCGGCATATGCAAAATTGAAAGGTATTAAAATGATTATGCACCATGAAACTTCAGGTTCAGTTGCAAATTATGAGCGAAATCTAGACAGGGCCTTTCAAAACATGTTAAAATATGATTACCCAGCAGTAAAGACAGGCTATGTAGGCAGAATAATTCCTAGAGGTGAATACCACGATGGTCAAACTATGGTCAATCATTTTAATTTTGTTGCACAACGAGCAAACGACTTTCGATTAATGGTAAATTCACACGAAAGTTCCAGACCTACAGGTTACAGCCGAACCTATCCAAATTACATAGCAGCAGAAGCCGCAAGAGGAAATGAATTTAATGCATGGAGTATTGGAAATCCTCCTATGCACGAGACAATACTACCATTTACTAGACTTTTAGGCGGTCCAATGGATTATACTCCTGGTATTTTTGAAATCAAAATGAGTTATTATAATTCCTCCAAAAAAGAACAAGTTCATACAACGCTAGCAAAACAATTAGCACTTTATGTTACAATGTATTCGCCTTTGCAAATGGCTGCCGACTTACCTGAGAACTATGAAAAACACAAAGACGCTTTTCAATTTATAAAAGACGTTGCTATTGATTGGGACGAAACTAAAGTATTAGAAGCGGAACCAGGTGATTATCTTACTATTGTAAGAAAAACAAAAGGAAAAGAATCATGGTTCTTAGGCGCTATAACGGATGAAAATGCCAGAACCACAAAAATTAAGTTGTCTTTTTTACCTAAAGGGAAACGTTTTAAGGCTATTGTTTATGAAGACGGTAAAAATGCAGATTGGCAAAAAAATCCTATGGAATACCAAATTAATACTTATGAGGTTACATCAACTTCTAGTTTAATGCTACAACTTGCTCCTGGAGGTGGAACTGCAATTAGTTTTGAACCTATGCAATAGATACATTACACTAACTAAAATCTAAATTAATAACCAAAAAATAATAACCAAAAATGAAATCTGAAAATGTGCAAACCAACTGGGGTCAATTTATTCCCCTTGTAACCGTATTCTTCTTTTGGGGATTTGTTGCAGCAAGCAACGATATATTAATCCCTGTATTTAAAAAAGCCTTTGATTTGACACAAGGTCAAAGTCAATTTGTTTCTATTGCCTTTTACATTTCGTACACTGTTGGTTCCTTGATTTATATGGGGGTTTCTTACTTAATGAAACAAGATTTGATAAATAAAATTGGTTATAAAAATGGACTCGCTTTAGGTTTGGTGATATCTGCTCTAGGAACATTATTATTTTATCCTGCAGCCAATATAGGTTCTTACACTTTAATGCTTGCTGGATTATTTACAGTAGGTTTAGGCTTTTCTTTGCAACAAACCGTTGCCAACCCATTAGCCATTGCATTAGGACCCATTACAACAGGATCGCAACGATTGACATTGGCCGGAGGAATCAATAATTTTGGAACCACCATTGGACCACTAATTGTAAGTTTTGCCATTTTTGGAGCAGCAGCAACTGGAAATACTGATATGAGTATTGAGAGTGTTAAAATTCCTTATTTAGTATTAGGATTGGCATTTTTGCTAGTGGCTGTGCTTTTGAAATTTTCATCCTTACCAGAACATCCAGAAACTATAGACGAAACTTTAGAAGATGCAGCTTCAACAAAAAATTCAGCTTTGCAATACCCTCAACTCGTTATGGGAATGATAGCTATTTTTCTTTATGTAGGTGTCGAAGTTTCTACAGCAAGTAATTTGCCTGCTTATATGGAAACTAAATTGGGATTTGCATTAGGCGACATTGCACCATACATTTCGTTGTATTGGGCGAGTTTAATGATTGGTCGTTGGACTGGAGCTGTAGAGGCTTTTACCGATAATATGTCGACACAAAAAATACTTCGCTTTATTGCTCCTTACATGGCTTTTGGAGTATTCTTATTAGTGAATGCAATTGCTAAACACGATTTGACCCCATTTTATGTATATGGCTTAATCATTTTAGTATTAATTGCGGCTGATATGGCTAGCAAAGGAAATCCTGCTAGAATGTTATTAATTTTTGCCGCATTGGGAATTGTAGCATTGTTTACAGGAATGGCGACAACAGGAATGATAAGTGTTTATGCTTTTACAAGTGTTGGTTTATTTTGTAGTACACTCTGGCCTTGTATCTTTACATTAGCGGTGAGTGGATTAGGAAAACACACCAGTCAAGGAAGTAGCTTCTTGATTATGATGATTATGGGTGGTGGAATTGTAAGTTGGACTCAAGGATTTGTTTCGGATAGCATAGGAATCCAAAGTAGTTATATAGTTGGTGTTTTATGTTTTGCTTATTTGGTGTTTTATGCTTGGAAAGTAAGCGGAATCTTGAAAAGTCAAGGAATCGATTTTGAAAAAAAAATTAATGGTAGCCACTAAATTCTGGTATAAAGAACAGCTAATTTTAATATATTAAGCAGAATTGGTTTTTTTAACAAAAAAAATTGCCTCAAGATTAATTCCTGAGGCATTTTTTTTATAATTTTTTGATATTACATCATACCAGGCATACCACCTCCCATTGGCATATTGCCACTAGTACTTTCATCTTTTATTTCAACTAAAGCACATTCTGTAGTTAAAATCATACCTGCAACTGATGCTGCATTTTCTAAAGCTACTCGTGTTACTTTTTTAGGATCAATAATACCTGCTTTTAACATATCAACGTACTCATCTGTTTTTGCATTGTATCCGAAATTATCTTTTCCTTCAGCTACTTTTGCAACAACAACTGAACCTTCTAGTCCAGCATTTTCAACTATAGTTCTTAATGGAGCTTCAATAGCACGTGCCACTATTTGAACACCTGTGCTTTCGTCTGCATTTTCAGAAAAAACAGATGCAAGCACTGCTTTTGCTCTTAGTAAAGCAACACCACCACCAGCAACAATTCCTTCTTCAACAGCAGCTCTTGTTGCATGTAAAGCGTCATCAACTCTGTCTTTTTTCTCTTTCATTTCAACTTCAGAAGCTGCACCAACATAAAGAACTGCAACACCACCTGCTAATTTAGCAAGACGTTCTTGCAATTTTTCTTTGTCGTATTCTGATGTTGTAGTTTCCATTTGGCCTTTTATTTGATTAACACGATTTTTAATCATGTCTGCATCTCCGGAACCATTTACAATTGTTGTATTGTCTTTATCAATTGTTATTTTTTCAGCGGTACCTAACATTTCTATTGTTGCATTTTCAAGTGTATACCCACTTTCTTCAGCAATAACAGTTCCACCAGTTAGTATTGCTATATCTTCTAGCATTGCTTTTCTACGGTCACCAAAACCAGGTGCTTTTACAGCGGCAATTTTTAATGCACCTCTTAATTTGTTAACAACAAGTGTAGATAATGCTTCACCATCAACATCTTCTGCAATAATTAAAAGTGGTTTTCCTGATTGCGCAACAGGCTCTAAAACTGGTAAAAGCTCTTTTAAAGAAGAAACTTTTTTATCGTATAATAAAATGTATGGATTTTCTAATTCAACATTCATTTTTTCGGAATTGGTAACAAAATAGGGAGATAAGTAGCCTCTATCGAATTGCATACCTTCGACAACATCCACATAAGTATCTGTTCCTTTAGCTTCTTCAACGGTAATTACGCCTTCTTTTCCAACTTTTCCAAAAGCCTTAGCAATTAAGTTACCAATAACATCATCATTATTAGCAGAAATACTCGCAACTTGTTTTATTTTTTCAGAAGAACTTCCAACTTCTTGAGCTTGTTTACCTAATTCAATTACAATTGCTTCTACGGCTTTGTCAATTCCTCTTTTTAAATCCATTGGATTTGCACCTGCAGCCACATTTTTTAATCCTTCTTTTACAATTGCTTGTGCTAAAACAGTAGCAGTTGTAGTTCCATCTCCAGCTAAATCATTAGTTTTAGAAGCAACCTCTTTAACCATTTGAGCCCCCATGTTTTCTAGAGGATCTTTCAATTCAATTTCTTTTGCAACAGTAACACCATCTTTAGTTACTGTTGGACCACCAAATGATTTTCCAATTATTACATTTCTTCCTTTTGGTCCTAAGGTAACTTTAACTGCATTTGCTAACGCATCAACACCACGTTTTAAACCATCGCGTGCTTCAATATCAAATTTTATATCTTTTGCCATTTTATTTTTTTATTTATGTTTAATTTTTAAAGTTTACTTTTCTGGATTCAAGCTTGAAACCTAAAACAAAATTTATATAACTGCTAATATATCGTCTTCTCTCATCATTAGGTAATCTTTACCTTCAAATTTCAATTCTGTTCCAGCATATTTGCCGTAAAGTACAGTGTCTCCAACTTTGACAGTCATTTCGTGGTCTTTTGTTCCGTTTCCTAAAGCTACAACTGTACCTTTTTGAGGTTTTTCTTTTGCCGTGTCTGGAATAAAAATACCTGATGCTGTTTGAGTTTCAGCTGCAACTGGTTCAATAAGAACTCTGTCCGAAAGTGGTTTAATGTTTAATGCCATATAACTTTATTTTAATTTATTAATAATTATTTTGTTTTCTCTATTTCATAAATTGTGCCAATTGGATTAAGCTGACATTTTAGCAAAAAAAATGCCAGCTTGACAATGCTGGCATTTTTAAATTTATATAAATAGTTTTATTTTTTTTCAGGAGCTGGAGTAACTGGCGCTGAGTTCGTTTTAGTACTTGAAGGTGTATTCGTTTTTGGAGCCACCATCTCTTTGGTATCACCAATTTTTGTTTTTACATCATTATTGATGAAACTTAAACTTGATAAAAGTATTAAAACTAATAATACTCCACCTAAGGTCCAAGTACTTTTATCCAAAAAATCTGTTGTTTTTTGAACACCACCTAACATTTGAGACCCACCCATTGAAGAAGATAAACCTCCACCTTTAGGATTTTGAACCATTATTACTACAATTAGTAAAAAACAAACGATAGTTATTAAAACTAAAAAAATTGAAAACATATTATTTTATAATTAGTGATTATTTTGTTGTACTATTTTAATATCCGAAATTCGGTCTGCAAAGAAACTACTTTTTTCTGGATATTTCAAAATTAATATTTCATAAGCTTGAATTGCCTTTTGATATTTTTTTTGTTCTAAATATACTTTTGCTAAAGTTTCTGTCATAAAGTATGACTGATTTGGAACAGTAGGTATTGATATTGTTACGTTTACTGCATCTTTGTCGATGGGTTTTATTTTTGGATTTAATTCAATAAATTTATCTATTAAATCTATTTTTTTCTTTTTATTAGAGTCAAATTCAGTATGATTTTCTTTATTAATTGGATTTTTTATCCTTTCAATTGGTTGAAATCTTGACAATTGTAACCATTCCTGAAACGAATGTTTTTCTTCTTTTGAAAAAACTAATGGTTTTCCTATTTCTAGTTTTTCTTCAAGTATTTTTGTTTCAACTTCTTTTGGGTAACTTGTATTAACAGTTGTTTTGACAGCTGAAGTACTAATTGGATATGTTACAATTTCACTTGCTACGACATTAATATTTAACAATTCAGCAAGCTTTTCTTCATACAATCCTTTTTGAATAGCGGTAAAGTTTTCCGAAGTAATGAATTCAAAAAGGACAGTTCTATCAACAGTACATGCAGCAGTATATTTTAAGGAAGTATTGTATTTGTAACTGTTTTGGTTGTATAAACCTTTAAGATACATGGCACGAGCGCTTTGAAAAAAAGGATATTCTTCGATTAGTTTTTCTAAAGAACGGGTTTGTTTTTCATTTATAGCGTCTGGCTTGTTTAGCAGAAAAGTATATTCAGTAACGTTCATCAATAATGTATTTAAATTACCATTTTGCTAAAGATTCATTAAATACATCTTGTGTAATTCTCTCAAAAATAGTGTCTAAAGCATCACTCAATTTACTTCCAATTAGTTGTGTAGCACCATCATAATCGTAATAAAACGAAAAACGTTTTTCAAAATCATCTTTTTCTTTATTTTTATTTGAAAATCGAACTAAAACAGTTATACTCAATCTGTTTTGTGATGCTTTTTGATCTGCTGTCGCAGTCATTGGACTAATTCGGTATTCTGTAATTTCTCCTTCATAAAGCAAATCTCCACCTGAACTTGTAAGGTTTAAATTTGTTTGGTTTTGAATTAAATTTTGAAGTTTTTGAGTAAAGGTCCTATCTATTCCAGGCTCAATTAAAAGTGCATTATTTTGGAAATTATTTACTTGAAAAGTTTTTGCATCAATTTTGCCTGTTCCTGTAAAGTTATATATAGAACAACTGTTACTTATTGAAGCAAGAACTAAAAAAAGAAAGTATTTATAAAATTTCGTTTTCATATTAAAAATCAAAGATATTCATTTTAAAACAGTTTCCAATTTTTAATTATAAATCAAATTGTTTTATTTTTCTGTATAAAGTTCGCTCCGAAATACCTAATTCGTCTGCAGCTGCCTTTCTTTTTCCTTTGTTTTTTTCTAAAGATTTTTTAATTAATTCTATTTCTTTATGTTCCAATTTTAAAATTTCTTCTTCTTCCTCAATAGTTTCAGCAAATAAATAATTGTCTTCATTTTCTTCAATTTCACTATCATTTTGAGGGAGTGGGTTATATATTGTGTGTGTTTTTGATGTTTCTTCAAATGAAATTTCACTATCAGTTTCCTTAGATCCGTATATTTTTTGAATTAAATTAGCATTGATGTCTTGCGCTTTAACCGTGCCGTTTTTCATTAATTCTAAAGTTAATTTTTTTAAATCATTCAAATCGTTTTTCATGTCAAAAAGCACTTTGTATAAGATGTCTCTTTCTGTACTAAAATCGCTATCTGATTTTTTTTCTTTAATTATGGATGGTAAATTACTGCCTTCGTTTGGCAAATAAGATTGTAATGTAATAGCACTGATTGTTCTATTGGTTTCTAAAACTGAAATTTGTTCTGCAACATTTCTAAGCTGTCTGATGTTACCGCTCCAACGGTATTTTTGAAGAGCTAACACTGCATTGTCGTCCAATTTTAAAGGAGGCATTTTATATTTATGTGCAAAATCAGCAGCAAATTTTCGGAACAGTAAATGAATATCTTCTTTACGTTCCCTGAGAGGCGGTAAATGAATGTCAACGGTACTTAATCTATAATACAAATCTTCACGGAATTTCCCTTTTTCAATTGCATCAAAAAGATTTACGTTTGTAGCTGCTACTATCCGAACATTTGTTTTTTGAGCTTGTGAAGATCCTACTTTTATAAATTCACCGTTTTCTAAAACACGTAACAATCGAACCTGTGTTGTCAATGGTAATTCACCTACTTCGTCTAGAAAAATAGTGCCTCCATTAGCAACTTCAAAATAGCCTTCTCTTGTATTTGTAGCGCCAGTAAAAGACCCTTTTTCATGTCCAAATAACTCACTATCTATAGTTCCTTCTGGTATTGCACCGCAGTTTACTGCAATATATTTTCCGTGTTTTCTATGAGATAAAGAATGAATTATTTTTGGGATATTTTCTTTTCCTACACCACTTTCTCCTGTGACCAAAACAGATATATCAGTTGGTGCTACTTGAATTGCTTTCTCAATAGCACGATTTAATTTTGGATCATTTCCAATAATTTCAAATCGTTGTTTTATATTTTGTATAGTTTCCATGTGTGTTCTTTAAATCAAATGATTTGTAAAGATTTTTTTAGTATTCTAAACACTTAATTTCGGTTCATTTCGCTGTATCCTATCGCTTCTCCAATTAAAGTACCACTAGTACAGCTGTTTATTTTTACTAATACAAATTCGCCAATTGTGTAATTTTCTTTTGGAAAAACAACGGTTAGGTTTTGAGAATTTCTTCCAGACCATTGTTTTTCTGACTTTTTAGAGATTTTATCAATTAAAACTTCTACTGTTTTTCCAATAAATTCGTTTGTTCTGTATGCACTATGATTACGCTGTAAATCCACAATCTCTTGTAATCTTCGAAGCTTTGTTTCTTCCAAGACATCGTCAGTTAACTTTCTTTCTGCCAATGTTCCTGGACGTTCAGAATAGGCATACATATAACCAAAACTATATTTTACTGCTTTCATTAAACTAAGAGTATCTAGATGATCATTTTCGGTTTCAGTTGGAAAACCGGCTATCATATCTTGAGTAACGCTGCATTCTGGAATAATACTGTATATTTTATCAATCAACTCTAAATAGGCCTCTCGAGTATGAAGGCGATTCATTTCTTTTAAAATTCTGTTACTTCCAGATTGAATTGGTAAATGAATATGTTTGCAAATATTATTATGTTTTGCTATTGTATTCAAAAGGCTAACGTGCATGTCTTGAGGGTTTGATGTCGAAAACCGAATTCTAATTTTAGGAAAATTAGTAGCTACCATTTCAAGTAACTGCTCAAAATCAATAGCTGTTGCTTTTGCTAAATTAGAAGCTTTTTCAAAATCTTTTTTAAGTCCTCCACCATACCAAAGATAGCTGTCAACATTTTGTCCTAAAAGTGTAACTTCTTTAAAACCATTATCCCAAAGGTCTTTTATTTCGGATAAAATACTTTGAGGTTCTCTACTTCTTTCTCTACCTCTTGTAAATGGAACAACACAAAAAGTACACATATTATCACAACCTCTAGTAATGGAAACAAATGCAGAAACTCCATTAGAATTTAACCTTATAGGAGCAATATCGCCATAGGTTTCTTCCTTTGAAAGTATTACGTTTATAGCATCTCTACCGTCTTCAACTTCTTTTAATAAATTAGGAATATCCTTGTATGCATCTGGCCCTACAACTAAATCAACAATTTTTTCTTGTTCCAAAAATTGTGTTTTTAAGCGTTCAGCCATACAACCTAGAACACCAACTTTCATTTTAGTGTTTTTTCTTTTAACTGCGTTGTATTTTTCAAGTCTCTTTCTAATTGTTTGTTCTGCCTTATCGCGAATTGAACATGTATTTACCAAAACTAAATCAGCTTCTTCCAAAACAGTTGTAGTATTGTATCCTTGATTTGTTAAAATTGAAGCCACAATTTCACTATCTGCAAAATTCATGGCACAACCATAACTTTCTATATACAGTTTTTTTGTATTTTCTTTTTTGTTAGTTACAACCAATTTTTGCCCTTGTTTTGATTCGTCTATAGTTTTTTCCATAAAAGCAAAATAATTTTTTATTTTCAGCATGCAAAGATAATACTAAAATTAAAAATATGACAAGATGTCAGCTTGTTTTATTTAAAACCGACCACAAACACAAAAAAATAAAAAGCCCAATTTTTTTTAATAATACACTTTTAAACTACTTGTAATTTCAATTTATAAAAAGTAATACTTTATTTTTTTTAAATAATCATTTTGTTTTTTTAATATTGCTAATCTCAACTTTAACTAAATTTAAATAGATTTATTTTTATTATTCATCAATTTTAAATTATTGTATGAAATTATTTTAGAAGCGCTTTTGAATAAGCTTGGCAGAAATATTTTTGAAAATAGATACAGTACAATTTACTGTTGAGATTTAAAAAGAGTAGCATAAACTTCGATATTTAAAAAAAATAGATACTTTTGCGACTCAAAAAAACAGACAATGGCAAAGAATTTAGTAATTGTTGAGTCACCAGCAAAAGCAAAAACGATAGAAAAATTCCTAGGAAGTGATTACCAAGTGGAGTCAAGTTTTGGACACATTGCAGATTTGCCTTCTAAGGAAATTGGAGTTGATGTTGAAAATGGTTTTAAACCCAAGTATGAGGTTGCTGCCGACAAGAAGGCTTTGGTTTCTAAATTAAAAGGATTGGCAAAAAATGCTGATATGGTTTGGTTGGCTTCGGATGAAGATCGTGAAGGAGAGGCTATTTCATGGCATTTGGCCGAAGAATTAAATTTAAAAAAAGATAAGACAAAACGTATTGTTTTTCATGAAATAACAAAGTCTGCCATCTTAAAGGCAATTGAAAATCCAAGAGAAATTGATTATAATTTAGTTAATGCACAACAAGCGCGTAGGGTTTTAGATCGTTTAGTTGGTTATGAATTATCACCTGTTTTATGGCGAAAAGTGAAAGGTGGTTTATCTGCAGGAAGAGTACAGTCTGTTTCAGTAAGGTTAATTGTAGAAAGAGAACGAGAGATTCAAAAATTTAATCCACTACCAAGTTTTTCAGTTTCGGCAGAATTTACAAATGAGTCTGGCAAAATAGTAAGATCAAAATTAGTTAAAAACATTGCGACTCAAAAAGAAGCCCAAGAATTCTTAAAAAAGAATTTAGGGTCTATTTATAAAGTTTCAGAATTAGAAACAAAGCCTACTAAAAAAACTCCCGCAGCACCTTTTACAACTTCAACATTACAACAAGAAGCTGCAAGAAAATTAAATTTTCCAGTAGGAATTACCATGCAATTAGCTCAAAGACTGTATGAAGCTGGATTAATTACTTATATGAGAACAGATAGCGTTAATCTTTCAAAAGATGCAATGGGTGCAGCTCAAAGTGAAATTGAACGATCCTATGGTAAAGAGTTCAGCAAACCAAGGTCTTTTGTAACTAAAAGTAAAGGTGCTCAAGAAGCACACGAAGCTATAAGACCAACAGATATGTCTAGACATACTGTTAATATTGACAGAGATCAAGCTAGGTTGTACGATTTAATTTGGAAACGAACTTTAGCATCTCAAATGAGTGATGCAGATTTGGAACGAACTAATGTGAAAATAATTGCAAATAATCATACTGAGTATTTTGTAGCAACTGGTGAAGTAATAAAATTTGAAGGTTTCTTGAAAGTTTATCTTGAAGGGCATGACGATGACGATACAGAACAAGAAGGCATGTTGCCTGCACTAAAAGTTGGTGAAAAACTACTAAATAATTACATAACAGCTACAGAAAGATTTACTCAAGCTCCATCAAGATACACTGAAGCGGCACTGGTTAAAAAGTTAGAAGAATTAGGAATTGGACGGCCATCTACTTACGCGCCAACAATTTCAACAATAATTAATAGAAGCTATATTGAAAAAGGCAATTTGGAAGGAATAGAACGAAAGTATGTTCAATTAAAACTCCAGAATGAGGTACTTTCAGATGCTATATTATCCGAAAAAACAGGTTCAAACAAAGGAAAATTGGTTCCAACTGACATTGGAATTATAGTTACTGATTTTTTAGTAAAAAATTTCGACGCCATTTTAGATTACAATTTTACAGCAAAAGTTGAGCAAGATTTTGACGAAATTGCAGAAGGAAATGTAAATTGGACAATCATGATGCAAGAGTTCTATGATAAATTTCATCCTAATGTAAAAGAAGTAGAATCAAATGCCGATCGCGAAAGTGGTGAACGAATTTTGGGTAAAGATCCAATTTCTGGAAAACCTGTAAGTGTTCGTTTGGGTAAATTTGGCCCTATGGCACAAATTGGAAGTCCAGATGACGAAGAAAAGAGGTTTGCAAGTTTGATGAATGATCAAAATATTGGAACAATAACTTTAGAAGAGGTTTTAAATTTATTTTTACTTCCAAAAAACTTAGGTGTTTATAAAGGAGAAGAAGTTGAAGTGAGCAACGGTCGATTTGGACCTTATGTCAGACACGGAAAAGTTTTTATTTCTTTGCCTAAAGGAGAAGAGCCTTTAAATGTAACTGTTAATAGAGCAATAGAATTAATAGAGGATAAAGCAAAAGCAGACGCTCCAATTGCTGTTTACAAAGGAGAAAGTGTACAAAAAGGAACGGGTCGATTTGGACCATTTATAAAATGGAATGGTATTTTTATAAATGTAAGTAAAAAATACAATTTCGACAATTTATCTAATATAGATATTATAGAATTGATAGAGGATAAACTCCAAAAGAATATTGATAAAGTAATTCATAATTGGGAAGAAGAAGGGATTCTAGTAGAAAAAGCACGATGGGGGAGGTCTGTTATAACAAAAGGTAAAATTAAGATTGAATTGAATAAAGAATTAGATGCAAGTAAACTTACATTAGAACAAGTTCAAGAAATGATTCAGAAAAAAACACCTATAAAGAAAGCGGTAACTAAAAAAGGAGTTACAAAAAAAGCTACATTAAAAAAGAAATAAATTAATCATGGATTTTGATTTTCTATCACCATTAGATACTTCTTTAATCGATTTCGTTAAACAATTAACTTCTCAACAGTTGGGGAGTAAAATGGTATTGAACACAGCCAACGAATTTCCGGATCTTGATAAAGTTAAATTAGCAATAATTGGAGTACAAGATAATCGAGGTTCAAATAGTAGTATAAGTAGGGTTAATCATGATTCAATTAGAAAAGAACTTTATAGTTTATACCCAGGAAATTGGAATATTTCTATAGCTGATTTAGGAACAATTGAAAATGGGGATACAATAAATGACACCTATTTTGCGTTAGAAAATATTGTAAGTAATTTGTTAAGAAAAAAAATCATACCTATAATAATTGGAGGCTCTCAGGATTTAACGTATGCACTATATCGTTCTTACGATCGATTAGAACAGATGGTAAACTTAGTGACAATAGACAGTAAATTTGATATCGGAACGCAAGAGTCATTGTCAAGTTATAATTCCTATTTATCAAAAATTATAGTTGATGAGCCTAATAATTTATTTAATTTTAGCAATGTAGGATATCAGACCTATTTAAATTCGCAAGAAGAGATAGATCTTATTGAAAAAATGTTTTTTGAAGCTTATAGATTAGGTGAGGTGTCTGTAAATGTTTCTATTTCTGAGCCAGTATTCAGAGATGCTGATTTAATAAGTTTAGATTTAACATCTGTAAAATCGTCAGATTCGGGTAATTTTACTACATTTGTTCCCAATGGTTTTACAGGAAAAGATATTTGTGCTTTAGCTAGATATTCAGGTATTAGTGATAAAGTATCTGTTTTTGGTATTTTTAATTATAATAATACGTTTCAAGAGAGTGTTTTAATTGCTCAAATTATATGGTATTTTATAGAAGGATTACATTATAGATCAGGAGAATACCCTTTTGGAAGTAGGACTAATTATATTAAATACATAGTGCCGATTGAAGATCAGGAAATTGTTTTTTTTAAAAGCAACAAAACGGAAAGATGGTGGATGGAAATACCATTTATTGTAAATGGGAATAATAAATTAAAAAAAAATACGTTATTACCATGTTCTGAAGAAGAATATTTTCAAGCATGCAATCAGGAGATACCTGAAAGATGGTGGAAAGCTCAAAGAAAAAATTTAATTTAGAACAAGTAAAGTTAAATCATTATGTTATTTTGCTTATAATCAAAGATAACTTAATGATATTTTGTAGAGTTGAGTGTAAGAAATGTTAAATCATGTATTTTTTTTAGCGATTTCAAATAAATAATAAACTAAAATATTGTTTTTTTAAAAAATTATAAATAGGTTTACGCCCTGAAATTAAGAATACTTAAATAACCCAAATTTATATGAAGAGATTCGTAGTATTTACAGCAATGATAGCCCTTTTAACGAGTTGTGGCTCGAGTGATAAAGGAGAATTAGTAGGAGTTGCAGGAAAAAAATGGCACCCAGAGAAGCCTTATGGTATGACATTGGTACCTGGAGGAGCTTTTATTATGGGTAAATCTGATGATGATTTAGCTAATGTTCAAGATGCTCCAACTAAAACGGTTACTGTTAGATCGTTTTATATGGATGAGACTGAAATAACAAATAGTGAATATCGCCAGTTTGTAGAGTGGGTTAAAGATTCGATTATTCGTACTAGACTTGCTATACAGGCAGATGAAATGGGGGCAAAACCAGGTGGAAAAGGTGGAAAAGGTGGAATAGGTGATTTTGCCTTCAATGATGCAGATCCAGCTAAACAATCGGCATATGATAAGTATATGTATGAAAATTATTACAGTCAAGGAGGTGATGGAGAGGATCAGTATGTTGGAAGAAAACTAAATCGTAAAGCCAAACTTATAACGGATACAAAAAAATATCCAGATGCTGATTATGTAGAAGTAATGGATTCTATGTATTTACCTGCAGCCGAAGCGTTTAATGGTCTTAGAACTATTGATGTTAATAAGTTAAAATTTAGATATTCTTGGATGGATATTCAGGCTGCTGCAAAAGCTAAAGTTGGTAAAAGAAGTAAGTTTATAAAAACGGAACAAACAAAAGTTTATCCTGATACTACCGTATGGATTAAAGATTTTGCATACTCTTATAATGAGCCAATGCACAATGATTATTTCTGGCATCAAGCATATAGCGAATATCCCGTTGTTGGTGTTAGTTGGAAACAAGCTAAAGCTTTTTGTGCATGGAGAACCCTTAAAAAGAATATTTATATCAAATCAAAAAAGAAGCATCAAGATTTGACAAATTCATTTAGACTTCCTACAGAAGCAGAATGGGAATACGCTGCAAGAGGCGGGTTACAATCAGCTACTTTTCCTTGGGGTGGTCCTTATGCGAAAAATGATAGAGGTTGTTTCTTAGCTAACTTCAAACCTTCTAGAGGTGATTATGCTGCTGATCAAGCATTGTATACTGTAGAAGCAAAATCATATCAAGCAAATGGTTATAATTTATATAATATGGCTGGAAATGTAGCTGAATGGACAGATTCTTCTTATGATGCTGCTGCATATGAATTTGTTTCATCAATGAATCCTAATGTTCAAGATTCTAAAAATATGAGAAAAGTTGTAAGAGGTGGCTCTTGGAAAGATGTTGCTTATTTCTTACAAGTTGGAACTAGAGATTTTGAATATGCTGACTCAGCAAGAAGTTTTATTGGGTTTAGAACTGTTCAAGATTATATGGGTACTCAAATTACTGGAAAAAAATAAAACAATTATTATAAAACTAAATTAACTAACTAAAAAAACAAATTTATTATGGCATTATTAAGTAAAAAAGTTATGAATTTCACCTATGGTATGGGAGCTGCTGTTGTAATCGTAGGGGCTTTATTTAAAATTGAACATTTACCAGGTGCGAGTATTTTATTAAAAGTTGGACTTATAACAGAAGCATTTATTTTTGGATTATCTGCTTTTGAACCAGCGGATCATGAATTAGATTGGAGTTTAGTTTATCCAGAACTTGCAGGTGGTGAGGCTAAAAAGAAAGATGCTAAAAAAGAGGATCCTAAAGATGCTCAAGGATTATTGTCTCAAAAATTAGATGCTATGTTGAAAGAAGCTAAAATTGATGGTCAATTAATGTCAAGTTTAGGTAGTAGTATTAAAAATTTCGAATCAGCGGCAAAAGGAATTGCTCCTACAGTTGATGCTGTTTCGTCTACAAAAAAATATGCTGATGAAATGGTTTTAGCTGCTAGCCAAATGGAAACGCTTAACGGTTTGTACAAAATTCAACTTCAAAGTGCTGAAAAGAATGCTAAGATAAACAATGAAGTTGCTGAAAATAATTTAAAATTAAAAGATCAAATGCAAACTTTAACTACAAACTTGTCTTCATTGAACAACGTTTATGGTGGAATGTTGTCTGCAATGAATAACAAAGGATAATTAGTTTTATACTTTATAATTAATATTAATTTCAAATAAACTAATTAGAAAAAATGGCAGGAGGAAAATTAACCCCTAGACAGAAGATGATTAACCTAATGTATTTGGTTTTCATCGCGATGTTGGCTTTAAATATGTCAAAAGAAGTATTGTCTGCTTTTGGTTTGATGACTGAAAAATTCGAAAATGCGAATAAAGCATCTATAGAGAGTAACAAATCTTTATTAGAAACAATTAATCAAAAAGGAAGTGAAAATGCAGGAGAATTTGGTGCAGCTAAAAGAACAGCTGATCGTGTTGCAGTTTCATCAAAAGCTTTTTATGATTATGTTGAAACTTTAAAAGCTGATGCTAAATTTGGTGTTCAAGTAGAAAAAGAAACAGGTAAGTTGCCTTACGAATCAATGGATAAAGGTCCTCATATTGATGATACTTGGTTTGCAGGTGATGGTTATTCTGCTAAGGGTACAGCTATAGTTGCTGCTATGAATAAATATGTTGCAGAGTTAAAAGCAGCTGCTTCAAGTGAACCTACTTTAGCATCTAAATTAGCTCCAATTATTAAAAATTTGCAAGCTACATTTAATACTGCAGACGTTAAAGATCATGAAGGAGTAACAAAAAAATATCTTGAATATCATTTTGCTCACTTTCCTGGTATTGCATCACTAGCAAAATTAACTGCTTGGCAAAATGATGTTAAAAAATATGAATTTGATATATATAGTACATTACTAGGAAAAGCGGCTCAAGATGCAGCTTCTTATTCTAAATTTAAAGGTTTTGTAGTATTGGAAAAGAATGCATATTTTCAAGGAGAACAAGTTAAAGGAACAGTTGTATTAGGGAAATATGATCCGGATACTAAACCAACTAGTTTTACAGGTCCAGGTAGATTAGAAAATGGTCAAGCAGTTATTTCTGAAGTTGCTGGTGCTGTAGGTGATAGAACACTTAAAGGTCAGTTTACATTTGTTGAAAATGGTAAAACTATACCAGTTCCTTTTGAAGGGAATTATGTTGTTGTACCAAAACCAAACACTGCAACAATTTCTGCAGATAAAATGAATGTAGTATACAGAGGTGTTGTAAATCCTATAACTGTTTCATTTGCAGGTATTTCTAGTGATAAAGTTAAAGCTTCAGCTCCAGGTTTAACTCCTGCTGCAGGTGGAAAACCAGGTCAATATAATATGAGTCCTGGGCAAGGTACTTCTGTTGATGTTGTTGTTACTGGTACATTACCAAATAAATCTGTTGTTACGGATAAGAAAACTTTTAGAATTAAAAGTATTCCAAGTCCTGTAGGTGCTATTGGCGGTGATTATGGAACTGTTAAAGGTGCTAAATCTCGTTTAGAAGTATCTCAAATATCTGCTAAATTGCTAGATTTTGATTTTGAAGTTAAACTTAATGTTGTTAAATTTACACTTAAAGTTGCAGGTCAAGCTGCTGTAGTAGTAACAGGTGATAGGGTAAATGCACAATGTAAAGCTGCTTTAGCAAGAGCAACTAGAGGTGATCAAATTATTATTTCGGATATTGTTACTAAGTTAACTGGTTCTGATATTATGTTACCTAGAACTGCTGCAGTAATCTATGAGATTCAATAAGAATTTATAAATAATATTTGCAGTTATAACTTACTTTAATCATAAACATTTTAACAATGAAAAATCTTATATTTGTATTAGTCTTTACTTCAAGTTTATTCTCTGTTTCGGCACAGTCTAACTTACTTAATGCTAAAACACCAGATGAAATTGGAAAAAAAACAGCTGCTCAATTAGTTTCTGATAACTATAAACCACTTCCTTATGGATATGTTCATGACAGAGATGTTTTGATGGGAAAGACAGTTTATGAAATTATTGATTTAAATGAACGTATTAATTTTCCACTATATTACCCTATAGATACTAATAATATTGGTAAAGATAGACGTTCATTGTTTGATGTTTTAATTAAAAATATTAAAAACGGTAAAATAACTGAGGTTTATCGTGATGAATATTTCAATTCAAAAAAAACCATGAAAGATATGGAAAGTTCTTTTATGTATATAGATACAACTGATGCTGGTAAAGAGGAAGTTAATAATTTTAGAGATCTTTATTTTCCTAAGTCTGCGCCTGTTGTAGTTAAGAAAGATAAAAAAGGAAATATTATTTCTCAAACTGGCGGTGGAGCACCACCAGTTGCTAAAGTTTTAGATCCTCAATTTATAAACAAAAAAGAATTAGGAGCCGATCAAATAACTGGATATAAAATTAAAGGTTTTTGGTATTTTGATAAACGTCAAAGCGAATTGAAATATAGATTATTAGCGATTTGTCCTGTTGCTCCTGAAGCTAGAGATATTGGTGCAGATAATCCAGATCCAATTGAATTGTGTTGGATATATTTTCCAGCTGTAAGAGATATACTTCATGAAGCAAATGCTTTTAATGATAGAAACTCTGCTATGCCAATGTCATTTGATCATATATTGAATTCTAGAAGATTTAACTCAGTTATTTACAAAGAAGAAAATGTTTATGGTGATAGAGATATTAAAGCTTATATGAAAGATAATGCTCAGAATCAATTACTAGAATCAGAACGTGTGAAGGAAAAAATAAGAGATTTTGAATCTGATATGTGGAATTATTAATATCTAAAAATTCATTAAAAAACTCTTACTATTTATTTAGTAAGAGTTTTTTTTATTTATAACAATGGAAGTAGATTATATAATTGTTGGATCAGGTTTATCAGGAATTGCTTTTGCTGATGTAGCTTTAAGCAATAAAAAAAGTATAGTTGTTTTCAGTGATTTCTCTCAAAATTCTTCAATAATTGCAGGTGGTTTGTATAATCCAGTTATATTAAAACGGTTCTCTGAAGTATGGAATTCTAGATTACAATTAGATTATATGAATTACTTTTACAATCAAATTGAATCTCGTTTAAATTCAAAATTTAATTTTCATTTACCAATTTTACGCAAATTACATTCAATTGAAGAACAAAACAATTGGTATTTAGCTTCAGATAAATTGAATTTGTCTAATTATTTATCATCAAAATTATTTACTGATAAAATTAATTATATTAACTCTCCATTTAATTTTGGTCAGGTTTTACAATCAGGTTATGTTGATACAAATTCCTTTTTGACTTCCTATTTGAATTATCTTTCTTCTAATAATTTATTAGTAAATTCAAGAATTAATTATTCTAGTTTAGATTTAAATTCTGGAAATATATTTTATTCGGGAATTAAATCTAAAAATATTGTTTTTGCTGAAGGTTTTGGTTTACATTCAAACCCTTTTTTTAATTATTTACCATTAGATGGAACCAAAGGAGAAGTGTTGGTAGTTAAAATTCCTAATTTTAATTTAAAATATGTATTAACTTCAAATATATTTATTATACCCCTTGGCAACGATCTATATAAAGTTGGGGCTACATATGAATGGAATGATAAAACTGCTATTCCAACCAAAGAGGGTAAGAAAGAATTGATTTCAAAACTAAAAGAGTTGGTTGCCACTGATTTTGAAATTGTATCTCATTTAGCAGGTGTAAGACCTACTGTAAGAGACAGAAAACCACTTTTAGGTATGCATCCTGCAAATAACAATATGTTTGTTTTAAATGGAATGGGTACTAGAGGAGTTATGCTAGCACCTGTAATGGCTAAAAATTTATTCGATTATATTGAATTTGGAATCCCTTTAGATAAAGTTATTGATATTAAAAGATATGAAAAGTTATATCAGTTTTAATTTTCTTTTTTATAGCTTATAAATAAATTGATATATAAATTTCTTGCAATTCTTGAAACTAAAGGAAATAAAACAATTAATACTACAACTATCGAAGTAAATATAGTAAATATAGTAGCTTTAAATAGCAAATATTCTATAACAAAAATTGCAACCATTAAAGCAACATTTAATGCATAACTAACATACATAGCTCCATAGAAGAAAGAAGGTTCTAACATATATTTAGTAGCACAATTACTACATTTTTCATTCATTTTAAATAAATTGTTTAAATGGTATGGATTTTTATCTAAATACATACTTTCTTTATGACATCTAGGACAACTTCCTGTTAAAATACTATATAGTTTGGATCCTTTTTTTAACATTTGCAATATTTTTATACAAAGATAACCTTTTACATTATTTTATTAAGTAACAATTGTAACAATCATGCTCAACATACATAATTTATCAGTATCCTTTGGTGGTACTTACCTTTTTGAAGAAGTAACTTTTAGACTTGGAGCTGGTGATAGAGTCGGACTTGTAGGAAAAAACGGAGCTGGAAAGTCAACTATGTTGAAAATTTTAGCAAAAGATTTTCTTCCTGACTCTGGTAACATTGCTACTGAGAAAGAGGTTCAAATTGGTTTTTTAAGACAAGATATTGATTTTGAACAAGGAAGAACTGTATTAGAAGAAGCATATCAAGCTTTCACAGATATAATCGAAATTGAGAATAAGCTTGAGTATATAAACCACCAATTAATTAGTCGTACTGATTATGAAAGTGAAGCGTATTCATTAATTATAGAAGAATTATCTGATTTTACACATCGTTTTGAATTACATGGAGGCTATAATTACGTCGGAGATACCGAAAAAATCCTTTTAGGTTTAGGATTTAAACGAGAAGTTTTTAATAATTTGACAGATACATTTTCAGGAGGTTGGAGAATGAGAATTGAATTAGCAAAGCTATTACTTCAGAATAATGATATTCTACTTTTAGATGAACCTACGAATCATTTGGATATTGAAAGTATAATTTGGTTGGAAAGCTTTTTAAGAAATTATCCTGGTGTTGTTGTTATAGTTTCCCATGATAAAATGTTTTTAGACAACGTTACCAATAGAACTATTGAAATTTCTTTAGGTAAAGCGTATGATTTTAACAAACCGTATTCTCAATATCTAGAACTCCGTCATGAAATTCGAGAGAAACAATTAGCAACTCAAAAAAATCAGCAAAAAAAGATCGAAGAAACTGAAAGATTAATTGAAAAATTTAGAGCAAAAGCATCTAAAGCATCAATGGCTCAATCTTTAATAAAAAAGCTTGATAAAGTTGAACGGATTGAAGTTGATGAAGATGATAATTCAGTAATGAATATTTCTTTTCCAATTTCTAAAGTTCCTGGTAGAGTAGTAGTAGAAGCTCATAATGTAACAAAAGCCTATAGCGATAAAATCATTTTAAAAGATATTAATTTATTAGTTGAACGCGGAAGTAAAATTGCTTTTGTTGGGCAAAATGGACAAGGTAAATCTACATTTATAAAAGCTATTGTTAACGAGTTTGAATTTAAAGGAGAAATAAAACTAGGTCACAATGTACAATTAGGTTATTTTGCACAGAATCAAGCAGAATATCTTGACGGAGAAATTACTTTGCTACAAACAATGGAAGATGCAGCAAATGATACTAATAGATCCAAAGTAAGAGATATGTTGGGTTCCTTTCTCTTTAGAGGTGATGATGTGGATAAGAAAGTCAAAGTGCTTTCAGGAGGAGAAAGAAATCGTTTGGCTCTTTGTAAATTATTACTTCAGCCTATTAATGTTTTACTTATGGATGAACCTACCAATCATCTTGATATAAAATCAAAGAATGTATTAAAAGCTGCATTACAAAAATTTGAAGGTACCTTACTGTTGGTTTCACATGATAGAGATTTTCTACAAGGAATGTCTAATATAGTTTACGAATTTAAAGATCAAAAAATAAAAGAATATCTTGGTGATGTTAATTATTTTTTAGAGCAAAGAAATTTAGAAAACATGCGTGAAGTTGAAAAAAAGGATTTAACTAAAAAAGAAACTTCTAAAGACAAATCTAAAGTTGCTTATGAAGATCAGAAAAAAGGAAAATCTTTACAAAATAAGTTGAGTAAAATTGAAAGTCAAATAAAGCAATTAGAGCTAGATATTCAGCATGATGATAAAGCTTTGGAAACGAATTATAACAAACACATTGAAGACGCTTCTTTCTTTAATGCCTATAACAAGAAAAAATCAGATTTAGATAATTTATTAGATGATTGGGCAATGGTTCAAGATGAAATAGATAAAATGTAACGCTCTCTATTTAAAAGGATTTCGTTCGTTCCAAATAACTTTGGGTTCTAAAAAATCAAAAAATGTACTCATACACCTATTAAGTATTTTGTTATTATGAACAGCAAAACCGTACATTTTTATAGGTTTAGCCCCTACTGAACTTTTTATTTCTAACGCAGTTCGAGCAAATATGATGTCCTTATATCCTTTTTTTATGGAATATGCAATCATGTCATAAAGCATGTTTAAATACAACATTTTATCTTTTTGTAACACGTCGTCATATCCAAGGAAATATGTGTCCATAGCAGTACCATTTTTTATCAAAGTATTAAACCCAACTAGTTTTTCTTTTTCAAAATAGCCATAAAACAAAAAATTCTCTTTTAAATGTTCTTTAAAAATTCTAAAATGATTTTTTGGTAGAAAAAAAGTATTAAATGGTGCATTTCGAGCCACATGAATATACAAATCAAATATAACATCTTCATGTTCAATTATATCAGCAAGAGTCATTTTGCATTTTTCAAGACTACTTGCTTTTTTTCTGGCTCGTTTGTATTGATCTCTGTATTTTTTGGACAATGCATCAACATAATCCTGTTCTGATTTCCAGTTTTCAGAAATTGTAAAAACCATATTGGGCTGGATACAAAATTGGTAATAATTTTTAAAATCAGGTACTTTAAAAGCCTTAATTTCTGACGCATCAAAATCTTTAAATGAAACAATATGTACTTTAAATCCTTGCTTTTTTAATTCGACTTGTAGCTGTTCGGTTGCAAGTTTTAACGTTGCTACTATAGAAACATCGGAATAGTTTGGATTAAATGCAAAAGCATTTTGACCTGTAAACATATTGTTTCCAATTAATAAAACATGTGAACAAAAGTTTCTAAAAATAAAATTTCTTGCAAATGTTTTGGTACACTTGTCTCGTTCTCCAAATGATTCAAGTTTGTTTAAATTAAAAAATTGCGAAAGTGCTATTCCTACTAGTTTTTCATCATGAAAAATCCCAATATAACCACAAGTAATGTTAACTGGCGAAGCATTTTCAAGAATTTTTAAATAAGCAATTGATAGAAAAATAGTTTCTTTCGCCAAATCATCCCAATTTTCAGGAAGTTCTTGTGTTTTTGAAAAAATTTTGAATGTAAGTTTTGTTTCCAAATTAAATTTAAAATATAAACTCACAAAAGTAGAATGATAAATAGGTAAATAAATGTTAAAATTAATTCAATCTATAATTAATTCAATCTATAATTAATTTATGAAATTGTTAAATACGTACAGTTTGTTTCAGTATCTGTAGTTAATAGCATAAGTTACAATTTTCATTAATCTGTGTAACTAGTTTAAATCTGTTTTTGAAACAAACAGTTTTTACTAAGATACATAGTTACACTTTATGATTAACTATCAAACATACGATTATGAAGTAATTTTAAAACCCTCAAAAACACCTAAACCAAATAAAGCAAAGTCATATTTAACAGGGTCATTACTGTCAAATTTTCTAAGTATTTCATCTAAAAGTACAACTGCTTTTCCATCATTTTGCATTCTGTTTAATAAACCAAGCTGACGTGCAACATTTCCAGAGTGAATATCTAATGGACAAGATAATTTGCTAGGAGCAATTCCCTTCCAAATGCCAAAATCTACTCCTTTATTGTCATTCCGGCACATCCAACGAAGATACATGTTGAGTCTTTTTGCTGCAGAATTATTTAATGGATCTGAAATGTGTTTTTGACTTCTTTGTTGATGTTGTATTTCGAAAAAAAGTTGCTTGAATTTTGAAATACTTTTTTGCAAACTAGTTGTATCTTGATGCAATGTGAAAATATTTTCAAGTCCACCATAATTGGTATATATTTTTTTTATACCTTGAATAAAAGTAATGAAATCAGTACCATTAAAAGTTCTATGTACAAAATTGTTCAATGGGAGCAATTGATTTTCAGTATGATTCATAATAAAATCAAAAGGAGAGTTTCCCATTAATTCCATCATTTTCTTTGCATTTATTAAGATCATTTTTCTGTTGCCCCAAGCAATTGTTGCAGTAAGAAATCCAGCTATTTCAATATCTTCTTTTAAAGTGTAAAAATGAGGAATTTGAATAGGATCACTTTCAATAAAATTGGGTGTATTGTAAAGTGTTACTTTTTCATCTAAAAATTGTTTTAACTCATTTTGATTCATAAATTTGAATTCGTTTAGCATAAAAACCATCTTTTAAATTATTGGTTCTTAATTGAGGTATGTAGTTATAGTTGCTTTTAAAGTAGTCAATTTGTTGTTTGTTTACACAAGGTAACTCCCCATTTCCAGTTATCCAAAAGAAGCTACTTTCGTCTGGAGATTCAAAGATTAAATTACCAACATTGAATTTTAAATAGTTGTGATTCATAACTGAATTATCTTTAGGAAAAACCAATTGGTTAGCAGAGTAACTTGTATCGAATTGTTTCAAAATAGGATTGGTAAGTGATGCTTTTGCATAAGGGATCAAGGTGAAAATTCCAGTTAGAATCAAACTAATTGTAATTAATGAAACAAAAGTCTTTTTGGAGCAAAAAATTACTACAACCAACAAACTAAAGAATTGTGTAAAAGGTATAAAAAAACGAAATTGAGGGGAAGTAAAAATTAAAAATAAACTTTGTGCTAACATTGTAAAATAAATAATCCAGTAGCTTTTAAAATTGCTGAATCTGTAAATAAAATAAGGACAACAAATAATTAAAATACAGTTACAAATATTAAAAATAGCATCTATTTTTGAAAAGGTCAACCATTTCCAAAATAGCTGAATGAAGCTCATTTCTTCTAATTCAATATCAGAGACAAAAAAGCTATACAAACCACTATGACTAAAAAATAAATTTGAAATTTCAACTGGTAATGAGTACTTATTAGAGGAAAGTTCAAAATGTTTTGATGGATAAAGGGTATAGCCTAAAAGAATAGTATTTTTAATATAAAAGAGCATAAACACTACAACTCCTACTACAATAGTTTTCCACAAAATAGGTTTAAGTAATTTAAAATCTGAAAATAGCCAGCTTATTGGAAGTAAAATAATCGGTAAAATAGTGATTTTTACAAAAATTAAAAAAAAGATTAAAACTGACAAAGTATTAAATGAGTGTTGATTTACATTATTTGAATGTTCTATGAAGAATAGGAATACAATAAAACTTAAAACATAAACCAGCAAATCAGGAGATGGTGCACTTGTGAATTGAAATAAAAAAAGTGAAAAAACAGCTGATATTCCAGCTATTAATTGGTGCTTCTTTGGTTCTGGATTTTTTAAAACAATGTCTAAGTTTAAAAAAGAAAAAACAAGACCTAAAGTCAAAGCATATCCACTCAAATCATTGAAATTAGCATACAAAAAAGAAAAATTAAAAACACTTTGTGCAATGTGCCAACCACTTGTTTGACCCAAAAAGACATGTAAGTTGGCTAATCCTTTTACAAAACCATATTCATTTAACCATTTAATAGTTTGTATATAATATGTTTCATTGTCAATTAAAAGGGGAGATTGTGAACAATGATTTAAAATTAACACAAAAAACAAAAACAAAAATAGTTTTACAACTTGAGAACATCTTTTAATTTCTATGTAAAAATTATAAAAAAGTCCGCAAATTGTTTTTTTATAAAAAATAAATAGAAATAGATTTACCAAAAGCAAAAAAGAATGAAACTCTATGTTGATTCTACCAAATAAAGCCCAAAAACTGCCAATAATTGTAGCTAAAAACAATCCAAAGAAATTCAGAATTACAAAATCTTTTGTGTTAATTTTTAATACTTTGGAAAAAAGGAAACCTAAATTTAGGCAGGTAAAGCCAATATACATCCAGGATAAAAATATTAGCAACATGTCTTTAAGTTGAAATATTTCCGTCCACCATTATTAATTTTCGGTCAGCCATATTGGCTAATTCTTCATTATGCGTCACGATTACAAAAGTTTGCCCAAATTCATCTCTTAATTTGAAGAATAATTGGTGTAAATGTTCGGCAGAAGCAGTGTCTAAATTTCCAGAAGGTTCATCTGCAAAAATTATGGCCGGTTTATTAATCAATGCTCTAGCAACAGCAACGCGTTGTTGTTCTCCTCCTGAAAGTTCGTTGGGCTTATGGTCAATTCTGTCTGAAAGACCAAGATATGCTAGCAATTTTTTTGCTTCTTCAATTGTTTCTTTTTTATCTCTTTTTGCAATAAATGCGGGAATACACACATTTTCTAATGCTGTAAATTCAGGTAATAGTTGGTGAAATTGGAAAATGAATCCTAAATGTAAGTTTCTGAATCTTGAAAGCGCCTTGTCGTTCATTTTCAAAACGTTTTCACCGTTAATAACTAGTGTGGTTTCAGGTATTAAAGTTGGAAAATCAAGGGTTCCTACTATTTGCAACAGAGTGGTTTTACCTGCGCCTGAAGCACCAACAATTGAAACTATTTCACCTTTTCCAATGTGTAGACTTACTCCTTTTAAAACTTGGAGATGACCATAAAATTTTTGTATATTAGTTGCATGAATCATAAGAAACTATTTCTACAAAGAAACAAAGATTTGAAGATAAAATCTTTATTTATCATTCTTTTTTACTTTTGAAAATAAAAATCCAAATCCAAATCCCATTTTAGTAAGTAGTTGCTTTTCAAATTTCCAAAAAAACTGAAATTGACCTAAAAGTGCTCCAATAATAACAAGCAAAAATTGGTATAGGATAAGTACAAATCCTAATTTTAAAATATAAAATAACAAATTGTTTTTCACTTCATTTTCAATATTAAAAAACAGTAATAGTTTTTTAGTTATTAACATAGATGAAGTTCCAGTTAAAGCAAATGAAATTAAAATCATTCCCAATTGAAAATTGGTTGTAATACCCCATCTGGTTTTAAAATGCCTCATAATTATTTTTATATATGCACAAATTTAAAAGGAATTAACCGGATATAAATCATTAAATCAAAATAAAAAAACCATTCTCTTTAAAGAATGGTTTTAAATACTTGAAAAATCTTAAGATTTTAGTTTAATTCTGTTTTTAGAATACTGCTAATTTGTTCTGCTAATTCAGTTCCAATTCTATCTTGAGCTTCATCAGTTGCTGCACCTATATGTGGCGTTAAAGAAATTTTTGGATGCATTAATATTCTCATTTCAGGTGTAGGTTCGTTTTCAAAAACATCTAAACCAGCAAAAAGCACTTTGTTATTGTCTAGTGCTTCAATTAAATCGACCTCGTTAATTACACCACCTCTAGCACAATTTACAATTCCTACAGTATCTTTCATAGTAGCAATTTCATTTTTTGTAATTACATAACCATCTTGTGCAGGTACATGAAGTGTGATAAAATCAGCATGTTTCAAAACATCTTCAAGCGGTTCGGTTTCAATTTCAACATTTATAAATTGACCGTTATAAAAGTCAACTTTAATTGCTGCTTTACCTACAAATTTATCCGATGCAATAACTTTCATTCCCAAGCCTAAAGCCATTTTAGCAACTGCCTGACCAATTCTGCCAAATCCAATTATTCCAATTGTTTTACCTCTTAATTCTATTCCATTGGCGTATGCTTTTTTCAACCCATTAAAGTTTGTATCTCCTTCTAATGGCATGTTTCTGTTGGAATCATGAAGAAATCGAACACCTGAAAACAAATGTGCAAAAACCAATTCAGCTACTGATTCTGATGAAGATGCTGGCGTATTTATAACATGAATGCCTTTATTTCGAGCGTATTCTACGTCAATGTTGTCCATACCAACCCCTCCACGACCAATAATTTTAAGACTTGGACAAGCATCAATAATGTCTTTTTTTATTTTGGTTGCGCTTCTCACTAAAACTACACTTACTTGATTTGCATTTATGTAATTGGCAACTTGTTCTTGCGCTACTTTTGTAGTAATTACTTCAAATCCACTTTTTTTTAAAGCTTCAATGCCACTATTTGAAATACCGTCGTTTGCTAATACTTTCATTTTTTGTACTAAATTAAGTTCAACATCTTTTGATGCTAAGGTTATATTCTGTTTTTTAATTGTTCTTTAATCTCTGAATACCATTCGTTTTTTAATATACTCAATACAATTGCGTCTATACGTTCTCCTTTTGCATTAGTACTAAAATTTCTTAAAATACCTTCTTCGGTGCAACCAATACTTTTCATTGCTGCTATACTTTTGAAATTTAAGTTATTGGCTCTAAAACCAACTCTTTCTATATTCATTTTATCAAAAGCAAAATCCAAAAGTAAGTACTTACAGTTTTTGTTTAAATTTGTACCTTGAAACGCTTTTCCGTACCATGTAAACCCTATTTCTAGATGTTTAGCATCAAGATTTATATTGTAAAATCGTGTACTTCCTGCAAATTCATTTGTTGTTTTATCAAAAACAACAAATGGATATTCAACTAATTTTTTTCTTTGGTTAACAGCATGTTTTAGATATTTTTTTAAGTTTTCTGAACTGTTTGGACCATTTGCGTTAAATTGCCATAAATCAGGTTCATTAGTTGAAAAGGTAATCAAATTATCATAATCAGAAAGCTGTAGTGGAATGAGTTGTACAACATCATTTTCCAAAATATATGCTTCTTTAAAGTTGAAATCCATTACTGTTAACTATAACAAATTTCTAAATACTTTTTTCTAATTCTTGCATGGTATCAACCAATACCTGAACACTTTCTAATGGTAAAGCATTATACATTGATGCTCTGTAACCACCTACTGATCGATGACCAGGCAATCCAGAAATTCCTGCCGCTTTCCAAATTGAATCATAAAGTGGAGCATGAGCTTCATCATGTAGTAAAAAAGTAGCATTCATGTAGCTTCTATCTTCTACTTTAGCTGCACCTTTAAACAATGGGTTTCTATCAATTTCATTGTATAATAAAGCTGCTTTTTGCTCATTTATTTTCTCAATCGCTGCTATTCCACCCATATTTTTAAGCCATTGTAACGTAACTAAAGAAGTGTAAATTGGTAGTACAGGCGGCGTATTGTACATGCTTTCTGCTTTAATGTGTTTTTCAAAATCTAGCATACTTGGAATAGTTCGTCCTGATTTGTTAAGTAATGCTTCTTTTACAATTACTAAAGTAGTTCCAGCTGGGCCCATATTCTTTTGGGCTCCTGCATAAATTAAATCAAACTTTGAAAAATCCATTGTTCTTGAAAAAATATCAGAACTCATATCGCAAACAATTGGCATGTCGAGTTCTGGAAATGATTTCATTTGTGTTCCAAAAATTGTATTATTACTAGTGCAATGGAAATAATTAGCATCAGTAGGGACTTGATAATCAGTTGGGATAAAACTGTAGTTTGCTTCTTTTGAACTAGCAACAACAACTGTCTCTCCAAATAATCTGGCTTCTTTTATAGCGCCAGCAGCCCAAGTTCCAGTATCTAAATAAGCGGCTTTACCACCAATTGGCATTAAATTTTGAGGAACCATTAAAAATTGCATACTAGCACCACCTTGAAGAAATAACGCTTGATAACCTTTCCCAGTTAGACCTAAAAGTTCCAAAGCCAACGATCTCGCTTGATCCATCACATCAACAAAATCTTTACTTCGATGTGAAATTTCTAATAGGGACAAATCTGAATTATTGAAATTTATTATAGCAGCTGCCGTTTTTGTTAGTACTTCTTGAGCCAAAATACTTGGACCAGCACTAAAATTATGTTTTTTCATGTTATATTGGAATCTTGAAAGTTGATAATATTTTTTTCTTTTAGCATGCAAATTTCGGAAATACAAATTCAAATATAAATTCTATAATCGCTAAATATCAGCGACATTATCAACAATAACGTTTTAGTAGTAAGAAATTTCAATGGTACTTCGTTAAAGTGTTAACAAAAAGTGCATGGTGTCTTTATTGTCTGCATAATCCCATAATTCGGGTTGTTGCGCTTTGCCAAATGGAATGCTATTTTTAATTAAATTGTTTGAAACCACACATTGAATTTGATCTTTGTCGGCTTGAAGTCGGGATTCTAACGTTGCTAAATCACCATAAAATTCGTAAAAAACACTAGAAATAGGAGAAGCATAACTCGTGTCTTCTTTAATAGTTAAGAAACCATTATCTAATAACTTGTACAAACTCATAAGAAAAACAGCTTTGTTGTAATCGTAATTATTGGCATACTTTTCATATTCAATAATGTCTTTAAATTCAAAAATAGCTTCAAAGAACGCATCAAAAGAATATCCTTCTGGAACAAATAATTTAGAAACATTGCGGCAGCCTAAACCAAAATAGCAAAAGATATCATTACCTAAAGCGGTTAATTGCTCTTTGGTTTCGGTTCCGTTTAGTACCGCAACCGAGTTTCGGTTTTTTCTAATAATGTTAGGAACATCTTTAAAATAGTAATCAAAATAACGAGCGGTATTGTTGCTTCCCGTTGCAATTACTGCATCAAAAGAGGTTAATTTCCCTTCCACAAAAGTGATTTTGGAGTCGAAAGTAGAATCAAGAGCACATAAATATTTCACTAGAAAAGGTAATAAATGCTGATCATTTGACGATGTTTTAATTAAAACATCGTGTCCCGAAAAGAGAACGGTTAAAAAATCATGAAAGCCAACTAATGGGATGTTTCCAGCTAAAATGATGCCTACTTTTTTAGGGACAACAGTTTCAAAAGTATAAGCAGAAAGCCATTGAGTTAAATTAGTTTCGGTTAAAGCTTCGCTCCATGAATGTAAAGCAAATCGGACTTGATTGGGTGTGTACCAGCCATTATGCGACTGAGATAACTCAATTAAACGTTGGAAGTCATCAAAAAACATAGTATTATTTAAAACATCTTGATTTTGAACGGAAACGTCTTTTGAAAATTGACCTAGAAATTTACCCAATTCAACAAAACATCTTTTTTTATCGTTTTGTAACATAAGTAACTTGTTTATGATGAGTTTAGATTGTAATTTTGCGCAAAATTAATCTATTTATAGGCAATAGACAAGTGCTACTAACGAATCTAGTCTATATCCTTTCTAATTGAAGTAAAAAAGTATAAAGAATGGCAATAATAATTACGGATGAATGTATAAACTGTGGGGCTTGTGAGCCTGAATGTCCAAACACTGCAATATATGAAGGTGCAGACGATTGGCGGTATAAAGACGGTACAAAATTAAAAGGGAAAGTAGTATTACCAGACGGGACTGAAGTAGATGCTGATGCTGCTCAAAACCCAATTTCGGACGATATTTATTACATTGTAGCCAGTAAATGTACTGAATGTAAAGGCTTTCACGACGAACCACAATGTGCTGCTGTGTGTCCAGTAGATTGTTGTATCCCTGATGATAAACATGTGGAAACAGAAGAAACATTGCTGAACAGACAAGCTTTTTTACACAACGAATAGAAAAGTTTTAAAGTACTCAATACCCCCAAGGTTATAGTTACTTTGGGGGAATTTTTATGTAGGAACGTATCTTTTTTTCTTTCAACTTTTAAAGTTATATTTGCACGCTATTTAATAAAAAAAACAACAAAAGTTAGTATTTCAAGTCGCTAACGAAAAATCATAACAATGAAAGCAGGAATTGTAGGATTACCAAATGTAGGAAAATCAACTTTATTTAATTGTTTGTCAAACGCAAAAGCTCAAAGTGCTAATTTTCCGTTTTGTACCATTGAACCAAATATAGGTGTGGTAAATGTACCTGATCCAAGAATTGTTCGTTTAGAAGAATTGGTAAAACCAGAACGAGTTCAAATGGCTACAGTGGACATAGTGGACATAGCTGGTTTGGTAAAAGGCGCTAGTAAAGGGGAAGGTTTGGGAAATCAGTTTTTGGCAAACATTAGAGAATGTAATGCAATTATTCATGTGTTGCGTTGTTTTGACAACGACAATATTGTTCACGTTGATGGTAACGTAAATCCTATTCGCGATAAAGAAACAATAGATATTGAGTTGCAATTAAAAGATTTAGAAACAGTTGAAAAACGATTAGAAAAAGTAAATCGTGCGGCAAAAACAGGTAATAAAGAAGCTCAAGTTGAAAAAGCTTTGTTAGACAGAATTCGCGAAAACTTGTTGCAAGCCAAGTCAGCACGCACTGTTGTACCTCAAAATCAAGACGAAATAGATTTGTTAGAAGATTTTCAACTTATTACCAACAAGCCAGTACTTTATGTGTGTAATGTAGATGAAAATTCAGCTGTAAAAGGAAATAGTTATGTAGATCAAGTTCGGGAATTGGTAAAGAATGAAGACGCTGAGGTTATCATCCTTTCGGTAGGAGCAGAGGCAGACATTACCGAATTAGAAAGTTATGAAGAACGCCAAGTATTTTTGGAAGACATGGGCTTGTCTGAGCCAGGATCTGCAGTGTTGATTCGTGCTGCTTATAAGTTGTTGAAATTACAAACTTATTTTACAGCTGGTGTAAAAGAAGTACGAGCATGGACTATTAACATAGGCGATACGGCACCCAAAGCGGCAGGTGTTATCCACACCGATTTTGAAAAAGGATTCATTCGTGCAGAAGTAATTGCTTTTGAAGATTTTTCTACTTTTGGATCAGAAACCAAAGTAAAAGAAGCAGGTAAACTACGAGTGGAAGGAAAAGAGTACATTGTTAAAGACGGCGATGTAATGCACTTCCGCTTCAACGTTTAGGCCACTAATTGAAATAAGTTAGTTTAGCATATAGAATTTTAAAACCGCAAAATCTGTTTTGCGGTTTTTTTTGCTTACCAGAAAGGTAGTAATTTGTTGCAAAACCTAAGTGAGAGTTGATATTTATTATGGTATATCTAATAAATTACTCGCTTTGCAAACGCTTCCATTTGACTTATAATTTAAAGTAAGTATTCGATGCAATTAAGTACTAGAGATGGATAAGTAAAAAAAATGCTGTTTCCTTAATTTAAATAGAAACAGCATTTAAAAAAATGGTATTTGTTTTTATTTTGAAATCAAGATTTTTTTTGCAATGATTTTTTCTTTAGTGTCTATTTCAATTAAATAAATGCCTGAAGCATATTGGTTGAGTTCAAGTTCAGATTCTTGGTCGTTTAACAATTTAGTGAATACTAATTTACCATTTGTATCATATAATTTAAGTGACCAGTTGATAGGTTTTTCAGTTGTTTTTATATGTACACTATTTATTGCAGGATTAGGAAAAATCGAAAAAATTGCATCGCTATTAGCAAATGAGGCTGTATCCAATGGTGATATTGTTAAAGTTCTACAATATTGAGTTGTTCCACAATCGTTAGTTGCGGATAAGCACACATTAAAAGTTCCTGAAGTTGTGTAAACATGGCTAGGACTGGTAGCAATACTAGTTTGCCCATCACCAAAATTCCACAAATAGGAGGTTGCATACGTACTTACATTAGTAAACGCGGCTGATGCTCCCGTAACTACTTTTGAATAACTAGCAATTGCTGCTTTGTCGCCAGTTATACAAGTAGCTGCATTTAATTTGCTAATTATTAATGCTTTTGGTTGTGGACCAAATCCATTTGCAAATTTTATTCCTACAGTGTTCAATAAATGGCAATAACTCATAATGGTTCCTCCTATAGCTGCAGTTGGTACACCTACATCTGCGCAAGTTCCTTGGGCATATTGAGGGTCATAAGTTGGCGCACAATAGTCAATTGCCGTGTTGTTACCATTCCATGAGCAAGAATGTGTATGGGGACTACCTAAATTATGTCCGGTTTCATGAGTAACAACTTCTGCCGACCATGAATAAGTAGGTACATTAGAGTAAGTTGCGCTAATATTAGCATAAGCATAGGAATTTCCGTTGGCACAATATCCTGGATTTAAAAAAGCCAATCCACCGTTACCACTAGTTGGAGTTTCATAAGCAACTAACATTGCAAAATTAGCTCCAAAATTATTATTAGTACTAATCCAATGATTTTGAAAATCAGTTAGACCAGTAGTTGATGAAGCGGATGAATAGGGGTCAACACTTGTCCAAACAAAAACACTTGTGAGCAAAATATTTATAGAATCATTAGCATATAATGTTGTCATTTGAGCAAATAAAGCAGTTAAAAAATTAGTTGTCGTTGTAACGGAAGATCCTTTTTTTACATATAATTCATAATCACCTTCCCAATACAAATTAACTTTTTTACAAATTAACATTGTAGTATTTCTAAAATTAGCATAGTCTAATGTGTTTTCAAAAGTAGGGTCGTCTGTTGCGTTACATTCAAAAGGATTTTGTTTATTCAAATCTTTATCGTTATATAAAATATACTTACCTGATTTGTCTTCTAATTTACCAAGGTTATAATTGCCATTCTCATCTGCAAATAAGCCTATAACATCATCCGAAAAAAAACTAATTGAAGCTAATGTGTTTTCAGAATGGTTTACAATTCCTCTGTAATGTAAGCCTTGTTGGTAAGGATAATTAGAGGAATTTGGTGTTTTAACAGTAAAACTATCGGCAGTAACCGCTACTTTGGCTAATGATAACGTAACAATAGACCCATCAAATTTTGTTAATTTTAATTCTATCCTATTTGGTTGTTGAGAGGTAATTTGGTTTAACACGTTTTGATTTAAGGAAAAGATAGTTGCATTTTTTACTTCTGTTGATGAAACAAAAGAACCTTTTGTAGTAGCAAATAAATTGGTAATTTCTTTGCCATTTTTGCTTTGTGTTTGAAACCAATCGTAAACACCATTTGCATTTTGAGCATTTAATTGTAAACAAAGCAAAAGTACAATGAGTAAGATTTTGTTTAAGTAGTATTTTTTCATAAAATGGTTTTTGGAAGTAAGTAGCAATATTAACAAATAAAATTTAAATTCTATTGAATACTTAGGACTAATTTGTGGTAGTAACGGCAACTTTTTATTTTTCAGCTGTAAAAAGACATTGAAATTAAGTTTGATATTTAACAATAATTTTTTACTATGTTTCTTAATTAGCATTTAAAAAAAAATCATATAGATTTATTATAATAAATTAACAGTAATCGTGTATTAATTATTAAAAAGCTATCTATTACCAGTATTTTTTTTGTTTGTGATGTAATTTTGCAAATTGATAAATATCATGTAATTAGTTGTTTTTAACAAGTAATTTTACCTTAATATTTTAAATTTAAATTTCAAAATTATGAAGAAGTATACGACAAATTGGATTAAATTAGTTTTAATTTTATCTTTCTTGTTTTTAGGTTTAAAAGGAAGTTCTCAAGTAACTGTTTCAGGGGCTGTTTCGGGCAATGGGACTTATACAACACTACGAAATGCTTTTACCGCTGTAAATGCTGCAAATCAAACCAATGCAGTAATTAATATTACAGTAACAGCCGATACCGATGAGAGCACACTCACGGCCGTATTAAATGCGGGTACGTGGACTTCGTTAACCATAAAACCAACAGGAGCAAGAACAATTTCGGGGGCTACTGCTGCTGGAAATCCGATAATCAATTTGAATGGCGCCGACAATGTAACTATAGATGGGTTGAACTCTGGAGGTAATTCTTTGCTGATTTCAAACACATCAACGTCGAGTTCAGCCAACACTTGTACCATACGATTTATTGCTGATGCTTCACAAAACACCATAACCAATTGTACCATTGCAGGGTCAGAGGCGGCAACAGCAAGCGGAACTATATATTTTGCTAGTGGAACAACTACAGGAAATGACAATAATACGATTTCCAATTGTACCATAACAGCGGCAGGAAGCAATTTACCTATAAATGCAATCTACTCTAACGGATCATCGACAACAGTTGATAATAGCAATAATTCGATTAGTAACAATAACATTCAAGATTATTTTCATGAATCCATTTCATCTACTGGAATAAATCTTGCGGCAAATAGTGCATCATGGACCATTTCTGGCAATCGATTTTTTCAAACTGCTACTCGAACAACTAATACCGCCAGTGCTATATATATTCGAGGTATAACTATTAATACGGCATCAGCAGGAGGCTATACCATTACTAATAATAGAATTGGATTTGCGAACGCATCCGGAACGGGTACTTCTACATTCAATGGAAATGCACCAGTATATTATAGAGGATTAGATCTAACCACTAATACTACTTCATCGAGTATTCAAGGAAATGTGGTAGCAGGAATCAATTTAACAACAGCTATTACCAATACTTATGCGCCTGGTGCCTTTGTAGGGATATATGTAAGTGGAGTTGCAACAATAGGAACAATTTCTGGCAATACTATAGGAAGTAGTTCTAGTGCTAATTCTATTGTAATTACCGTGATACAACCAGCAATTCCAGTAACTACAGCTTCGCGTTCAACAGGGATTTATGTGTCAACAAATAGTGCCACCTCAACCATTCAAAATAATACAGTGGCAGGTATTTCTACTACAGGTCTCGATACAAATGGTTATGGTTTTTATGGTATAAATACCGTTGGAACGTTAGGAGATTTTGTTATAGCTAACAATACAATCGGTAGTACAACAGTAGCCCATTCTATCGCAATGGGAACTAGTGGCGTTACAGCAACGGGTGTTTGTACATTTTATGGAATTACCAATGCTTCTACTGGAACTTCATCCATTACAAACAATTTAATAGTCAATTGCACGGCTTATGGTACAGCAGCATCTGCATTAAGCGGTATAGAAAATACTGCTAGTTCTAGCCTAATAATGGATTATAATACCGTTGAAAAACAAACGTTAACAGGAACAGGAACTTTTAGAGGCTTATATAATGGAGCAGCAGCAACCACAGCTTCGATGAGTTATAACACCATTAGAAATTATTCGTTACAAAACGCTACTTCTATTTTTACAGGGATTCAAAACAACGGTGTTGTTACAGGAACAATTACCATAAACAACAACAAATTAGGGGATGCAACTGCTGGTTTAATTACTTATACAGTTGCTAGTTCAGCCAATTTATATGGAATATATAACAGTTCTGGAACAACGAGTACTGCTTTAAACATTCAAAATAATGACTTTAGAGGGATAATTTATTCGGCTACAAGTAGCGGTTCGCATACTTATATATACAATACAAATGCCACTTTATCACGAAGCATAAGTAGCAATACTTTTACTAATTTGAATATAGCTTCATCGGGTAGTGTTAATTTTATTTCCGATAGTGTGGCGCTTAGTGCAAGTGGTAATCAAACAGTATCTTACAACGCTATAGCTGGATCATTCAACAAAACAGTGGCGGGAGGAACAGTAACCGTTTTTACTACTGGTACTGCTTCTGCAACAGGAGCAACGATTGTAAACAATTACAATAACTTCTCTTATATCACAGTTACTGGAGCAACCACCTTAACTGGATGGAGTCAACGAGATACGGGGTCAACCGTAAAAACCATATCCAATAACACTTTTAGCAATTGGACAGGTGGAACAAATCAAATAGTTGTGATGTATCTTGATGGATTTGGTGCTAACTCATCAGTATCTAACAATAGTATCACAGGAATTACAGGTCAAAATTCAATAATTGGTATAAACATAACAGGAGTTGGAAGTGCCTCAGATTTAGTATTTGCGAATAATAACATCAACAACATTTCATCAATAGGAGCGGGAGGTGCAGTAACAGGAATACAATGTAACACAAACGTAACAGCCCTTAGCATTTATTCTAATTCCATTAATACTTTAACATCGGTTGGTGCTTCAACTACTGTCAACGGAATTCAAGTTTCAGGCGGAACGAGCACAGTGTCGATATATTCTAATACCATTAATAGCTTAACACAATCGGGAACTACAGGTCCAAGTCTTAATGGAATATACATCAGTGCTGGAAATATAGTTTATTTATACAAAAACAAAATCTATGATTTAACGATGATAAATAGTACCTCAGGCGGTGGTGGAGTTAATGGTATATTAATTAACGGAGCAACTGCAGTAACCGCTTACAATAATATTATTGGGGATTTAAAAGCGCCTTTAAATGGCAACACCAATGTAATTAAAGGGATAAGTGTTACGACACCAAGTACTACCAGTACGTATGAATTAGACAACAATACGATTTATCTGAATGCTACTTCATCAGGGACTAATTTTGGTTCATCGGGGATTTTTCATACCACTAATGCAACTTCAACTATTTCCAACTTAACGTTAAAAAACAATTTGGTGATTAATAATTCTACGGCAAACGGAACAGGTTTGACAGTAGCCTATTATCGTTCAAGTACGGAATTGTCTAATTACAATTCGGCTTCCAACAACAACTTGTTTTATGCTGGAACGCCAAGCACTACCAATTTGGTTTTTTATAATGGTACGCGTTATCAAGTATTATCCGCTTTTCAAACACTTGTGTCACCAAGAGATAGTGCTTCTAAAACCGAAAACACAGCGCCGTTTTTCCAAAGTACAACACCATCAGATAGCAATTACTTGCGTATTCCAGCAGGAACTACTACTCATGCAGAATCGGCAGCAGTTACAGTAACCACTCCTACAATAAATACGGATTATTGGAATGTAACAAGACCTTTCCCTTCACCTTCCAATGGAGGAACAGCATCCGATATTGGCGCATCTGAGTTTGATGGTATAGCAGCAAATTGTTTGACACCAAGTGGACAACCAACAGCATTTATTTCTGGAACGAATACTTCAACAACTATTGCAGGATCATTCTCAACAGCTATTGGCACACCAACGGGTTATTTGGTAGTGATGAGTTTAGGAACTTTAACAGCCAATCCAACAAACGGAACAATTTATTCAATAGGTTCGTCATTAGGCAACGGAACAGTGATTCAATCGAGTGGTTCCTTAAGCTTTTCAACAGCTTCATTGACCCCAAACACAACATATACAATAACCGTATTTGCATACAATACAGGAGTTTGCTCCGCTTCAACTACAAAATATTTAACCACTTCACCATTGGTAGGCACCTTAACGACTTGCTCAGCAGCACCAACGGGTAGTGCCAATCAAGCTTTTTGTGGGGCAAAAAAATTATCCGATATCGTTACTTCAGGAACGGCTGTTAAATATTATAATGCAGCATCGGGAGGCTCTGTATTTGCTGGTACAGTCGCTATTGTTTATGGAACAACCTATTATATTTCGCAAACCATAAATGGCTGTGAAAGTCAAGACCGATTAATGGTAACGGTAACGGAAACTTCTACTTCGGGTGATCAAGTGACGTATGGTGCCGATTCATGGATTGGTTACGTATATTCGCCAATTTCTACAACAAGTCCTCCCGCTGATGCGTTTACAACTACTTATCAAGGATTTGTTACTCAAACCGAACAATTTGATCAGAACTACAATTCAGGAGCCTATATGTCAGGAACTTCCTTATGTAATTCTTTTACCATAAATTATGCTATAAAATTTAAAATGACAAAATCATTTGCGCCCGACTATTATAAAGTAACAACTGGAGCAGACGATGGCTATCGTTTTAGTATAGACGGAGGTGCCTCTTATGTTAGTGCATTATCCAATTGGACAACACATGCTTATTCTTCAACTACTTCAACAGTTTATCTGAATGGAAGTACAAATTTGGTCTTTGATTATTATCAACAACCTGCCATTTCAAGAATTGTGTTTAACTATATCCCTTGTAACAGTTCTACGGCACCAACAACTATTTCTGGAACAACTACCATTTGTAATGGATCAAGTACAACGTTAACGGCATCAGGAGGTACACTTTCGTCAGGGGCTGTTTACCAATGGGGCACAGGGTCAGTTGTTGGTTCAAATATTATAGCTGGTCAAACCGGGGCAAGTATAACTGTTTCTCCAAGTTCAACTACAACCTATTGGGTGAATCGGTTAGATGGAGCACCATGTAATTTATCGACAACTGGAGTAACGCAATTAGTAACAGTTGTTACAATTGCTTCAAATTCTTCGACTCCAACATCTTTATCAGGAACAACTACCATTTGTAATGGAACAACGACTACTTTGACAGCTTCAGGAGGAACTTTAGGAACTTTAGGAACTTATCAATGGGGAAATGGAACTGTTGGCACAAATGTAATAGCAGGTCAAAATGGAGCTTCAATTACTGTTGCACCAATTACAACTACAACATATTGGGTAAGAAGAGTTGACTCTGTTTGTACAAACACTACTTCTGCAATATCTCAAGTAGTTACCGTAAATGCTGTTTCTAATGGTGGAGTAATTTCGTCTGATCAATCAATTTGTTCGGGTTCTCAACCTTCAAGTGTAACTTTGTCTGGAAATGTAGGTAGTGTTATTAAATGGCAAAAAGCATCAGATGCTTCATTTTTAAGTCCAATTGATATTGCGAATACATCAACTACTTTAACAGGAAGTACAATTGGAAGTTTAACGGCAACAACATATTTTAGAGCAATTGTACAAAATGGTGTATGTTCTAGCGCAATTTCAACAGCAGTTGTCATAACTGTTAGTACAAATTCAATAGGAGGAACCGTTACAGGAGATCAAGTTATTTGTGCTGGTAGTCAACCTTCAGATATAGTATTGTCGGGAAATACTGGAAATGTAATCAAATGGCAAAGTGCTTTGAATTCTTTATTTACAAGTCCAACGGATATTATAAATACTTCTTCAACTTTGGGAGGTTCAATAATTGGAACTTTATCAACCACTACATTTTTTAGAGCTATTATACAAAATGGAGGTTGTGCAAGTGTAACTTCATCAAATTATAGTAGTATTACAGTTAATCCAAATTCTATAGGAGGAACTGTTTCTACTAATCAAGCAATTTGTAATGGTTCACTACCTGCCAATTTAACTTTGTTAGGATATTCGGGGACAATTGTTAAATGGCAAAGTTCAACAGATACTTCATTCAGTAACCCAGTAGATATAACAAATACTACAGCAACTTTGTTAGGAACTGACATAGGAGCTCTTTCAAGTACTACCTATTATAGAGCGATTATTCAAAATGGAAGTTGTGCTATTGCTACTTCTAATTATGCAACAATAACAGTAAATGCCACTTCTGTTGGAGGAACTGTTGTTTCAAATCAAACTATTTGTTCTGGAACTTCACCTTCTGATTTAAGTGTAAATGGGAATGTAGGATCAATTTTAAAATGGCAAAAAGCATCAAATTCTTCTTTTACGTCTCCTGAAGATCTTTCATATACATCAAATATCTTGAGTGGAACTGTAATTGGAAGTTTAACGGCAACAACCTATTTCAGAGCAATTGTTCAAAATGGGGCTTGTAGTGTTGAAAATGCTGCTTACGCTACTATTACCGTTACTTCTGTATCTATTGGAGGTAATATTAGTTCAAATCAAGCAATTGGATACAATACGCAACCTTCCGATTTAACTTTATCTGGTAATAATGGTTTTGTAGTAAAATGGCAAAAAGACACAAATTCGAGTTTTACATCGCCAATAGATTTAAATTTTACAACCAATGTTTTAAACGGTTCGGTATTTGGTAATTTAACGCAAACTATTTATGTTAGAGCAATCGTTCAAAATGGAAGTTGTTCAACAGATTATTCAAATTATGTTACAATTATTGTAGATCCTTTAACCGTTGGGGGTACAGTAGCTACTAATCAAACAATTTGTACGGGTTCAATACCATCAAATATTGTTTTAAGCGGAAATGTTGGAAATGTAGTAAAATGGCAAAAAGCTACTGATGCTACTTTTACTGCTCCAGTTGATATTTCTAATTTGAGCACAACTTTATTAGGCTCTACCTTAGGAAGTTTAACAGCAACTACTTTCATAAGAGCAGTTGTACAAAGTGGGGTTAATCCAGTTGATTATTCAAGTTATGTTCAAATTGAGGTAAATCCATTGACTATTTCAGGAACTGTTACTAGTGATCAATCCATTTGTACAGGATCTCAACCGAACGATTTAATTTTGGGAGGCGCAGTTGGTACGGTTTTAAAATGGCAAAAATCAAGCTCCTATTTATTTACTTCCCCAATTGATATTACATCCAGTACTTCAAACATTCTAACAAGTGAGAATATAGGAACACTTTCAACAACAACATATTATAGAGCAGTTGTTCAAAGTGGAAATTGCTCAGTAGTAAATTCTAATTTTATAACCATTACAGTTTCAGTTCCATCAGTAGGTGGAGTAGTTTCCTCAAATCAAACAATATGTTCAGGGACTTTAATTTCAGATTTAAATTTGAATAATTTTACTGGAAATGTAATAAAATGGCAAAAAGCAAATGAGCCAAACTTTACCTATCCGGTGGATATTCCATTCACTTCTTCACCTTTGATTAGCAGTGAGGTTGGGTCATTAACAGATACTACTTATTTTAGAGCTGTTGTTCAAAATGGAGGTTGTTCAAGTGCTTATTCTTCTAATTATGTAACAGTTACTGTTAACCCAGCTTCAGTAGGTGGCACAATTTCAAATGATCAAACAATTTGTACAGGTACTATGCCAACTGATTTAAATTTAACTGGTTATTCTGGGTCTATACTAAAATGGCAAAAATCTTTATCTCCATCTTTTACAAGTCCAATAGACATCGTAGCTACTTCAGGAACTTTATTAGGAACTACTATAGGTACTTTAGCAGCAACAACGTATTTTAGAGCTGTGATTCAAAATGGTAATTGTTCAGTTGTTTATTCTTCTTATGTAACCATTACAATTAATCAGGTTTCAAATGGAGGCACTCTTAATACTGATCAAACAATTTGTTCTGGAACTCAACCAGTAAATTTACTCTTAACTGGAAACACTGGTAGCGTTGTAAAATGGCAAATTTCAAATGACGTTACTTTTACATCTTATAATGATATTACTAATACAACAAATACTTTGAGTGGCACTTCAATTGGAAATTTAAATGCAACTACTTATTTTAGAGTATTTGTACAAAATGGTGTTTGTGAAGCTACAACATCAAATTATGTTACCATTTCAGTTACTCCTTCTCCAGTAGGTGGAACTATAAATTCAAATCAAACTATTTGTACACAATCTTTACCAAGTGATTTAAGTCTTGTTGGATATTCAGGCAGTATAGTAAAATGGCAAAAAGCAACTGATATTACTTTTAATAATCTTGTAGATATTACAGAAACGTCAAGTACATTGGCTGGTACAGCAATTGGAAATTTAGGATTAACAACCTATTTTAGAGCGGTAGTTCACAACGGTAGCTGTTCAGATGTATATTCATCAGTAGTAACAATTACTGTAAGCGCAGCCTCTAATGGAGGTAGTGTTATTGGGAATCAAACAATTTGTGCTGGTACACAACCTTCTGGTTTCTCCGTTGTAGATACAGTTGGAACTATTGTAAAATGGCAAAAAGCAACCGATTATCTGTTTGCCTCACCTATAGATATTAACGAAACAACATCAACATTAACTGGAAGTTTAATTGGAAATGTATATCAGACAACTTTTATAAGAGCAGTATTACTAAATAATGGGTGTTCAACAGTTTATTCAAATTATGCAACCGTTTCTATAATTTCAACAGTTTGGGACGGTTCGGCTTGGAGCGATGGAGAACCATCTGACACAAACATTACAAAATCAATTGTTTTTACTGGAAATTATACTGGTACAGTAAATTTATACGGTTGTACAATGTGGGTAACCAACAATGCTAATGTAGTACTGACGAATGGCTTTAATATTACATTAAACGGAACATTAACTGTAGATTCAGGAAGCAATTTTACGATGGAGAATGACACTAATTTAATTCAAAATTCGGATGTTTCAAATAGTGGTTCTGTAACTGTAAAAAGAAAATCGTCACCTTTATTTAGACTTGATTATACTTTGTGGTCGTCCCCAGTTTCAAGTACACAAACTTTGTTTAATTTTTCGCCTTTAACTTCTAACATTCTTCCCAATAACAGAAGGTTTTATGAGTACAATACCTATACAAATTTGTATAACATGGTAGATCCTCAAGCAACTATTTTTGAAGTTGGTAAAGGATATTTAATAAGAATGCCAAATAATTGGATACCTTTTAATGGGCCAAATAGTCATACTCCAGGTACAAATTTACCAGCTAGATTTGAAGGAAGTTTTGTTGGTACTCCAAATAATGGGCCTTACACAATTAATGGGCTAGTTGATGGTGGAAGCGAAGTATTCCGATATAATGCAATTGGAAATCCGTACCCTTCAACAATTTTAATTCCAGAATTCATTTCACAAAATCAAAACCAAATTGATGGTACAATATGGTTATGGCGTAAAACAAATGATATGTACAACATGACTTCCTATTCTACTTGTACAACAGCTGGATGTACTCGTAATAATGGACATACTTTTTATGTAGATGATAATTTAATTTCTGTAGGACAAGGCTTTTTGGTTAGAGTTAAAGAAAATCAAAGTACAGTAAATTTTTCAAATTCAATGAGAACCAATCAAAATGTAGATCAGTTTTTTAGATTAAATCAAAAAAACAGGTTTTGGTTAGATGTAACAAATGATACTTCAGATAAATTTGGTCAATTAATGGTTGCTTATTTACCTAATGCCACAACAGGATATGATAATGGTTTAGATGGAATTTACATTAACGACTGTCAAACAGCATTAACAGCAGTAATTGATGGAAACGAACTAGCAATTTGTGCTAAACCTGAATTTGTTGCAACGGATGTTACTCCTCTTCAATTCAAAACAGATACGGCAAATAGTTACACTATTTCTTTGAATAGAACAGATGGAATTTTTAATACCATACAAGATATTTATATTAAAGATAAATTATTAGGAGTTACTCAAAATTTAAAATCAGGAAATTATTCATTTGCTTCAAATTCTGGTATTTTTACCGACAGGTTTGAAATTTTGTATCAAAACCCAACATTAACGACCACTCATTTTTCTAATGAGAGTGTTATAATTTATAAAAACAACACTACTATAACAATCAACTCTGGGGCTGTTTTAATGGATACTATCAAAGTTTTTGATACTAGAGGCAGATTGTTATTAAATAAAGCAGCAATTAATTCAAATCAGTATGAGATAGATGGTTCTGAATTTGCAAATCAAGTATTAATTGTACAAATAGAAACAACCAATCATGAAAGGATAAGTAAAAAAGTGCTGAATTAATTGCTTAAAATTTTATTAATTTCAATTTTATACTAACAAAAAAGCTTTTTGAATTTATTTCAAAAAGCTTTTTACATTTCAAAAAGACAAATAGTATTAATATTCAAATACTTTTAAACATAAAAAAACTGCAATTTGCAGTTTTTTTATGTTTAAAAGTATTTTTTAAGCTTTTGCTTTGTTTTTAAATTTATTTAAAGAATAAATTGCAAATAAAACACCAACAATTCCTAGCCAAATTATTTTTCCGTTAATTGGAGTAGGTGGAGCATCTTCTCCTTCTAAGTTACCGCCATCATTATTCATACCTGGTTGAGCAAATATTGTAAAATCAGATAGTAATACAAAAGCTAGGATGTAAAATTTTAGTAAATTTGTTTTCATGTTGATTCAATTTATTATGGCGTAAAGGTAATAATACTATTTTAAAAAAAAAATATTTTATGAATTAATATTTTTTTTTTTTAAATTGATTATTGAGAAATCGTTTTGTCTATTTTAAGTTAATTAAATTCAGAAGTAAAATACAATTTTACATTAGGGTATTTTGATTGAGTCAGTTGAATAGTAAAGTCTGAATCTGCTAAAAAAACCAATTGACCATATTTATCGTGTGCTAGAAATTTTTGTTTTATTCTTCTAAATTCTTTGAATTCATCACTTTTAATATCAATTGGCTGAACCCAACATGCTTTGTGGACTGGAAAATTTTCGTAAGAACATTTTGCTCCATATTCGTGTTCAAGTCTATATTGAATTACTTCATATTGAAGCGCTCCTACTGTACCAATTATTTTCCGATTGTTCAATTCTAAGGTAAATAATTGGGCAACACCTTCATCCATTAATTGGTCAATACCTTTTTCTAATTGTTTTGCTTTTAGAGGATCAGCATTATTTATATATCTAAAATGCTCTGGTGAAAAGCTAGGAATTCCTTTAAAATTAGTAATTTCACCTTCGGTAAGCGTGTCTCCAATTTTAAAATTTCCAGTATCGTGTAAACCTACAATATCTCCTGGATATGAAATGTCAACTATTTCTTTTTTTTCTGCAAAAAAAGCATTTGGACTGGAAAACTTTAAATTCTTTTTTTGACGTACATGAAAATATGGTTTGTTGCGCTCAAAAGTTCCAGAGACAATTTTAATAAATGCTAGACGATCTCTATGTTTTGGGTCCATATTGGCATGGATTTTAAAAACAAATCCAGTCATTTTTTCTTCTGCAGGATTTATTAATCTTGTTTCAGATTCTTTTGGTCTCGGTGTAGGAGCTATTTCAACAAAACAATCTAAAAGTTCCCGAACTCCAAAATTATTCAAAGCCGATCCAAAAAAAACAGGTTGAATTTTACCATCTAAATATTCTTGCCTATTAAATTTCGGATACACTTCATCTATTAATTCAAGTTCTTCTCTAAGTTTATTAGCAGGTAATTGTCCAATTATTGTTTCTAATTGAGGGCTAAGAACATCAGAAAAAGCTATGGTATCTTCTATGTTTTTTCTGCTATCTCCACTAAATAAATTTATATTTTTTTCCCATAAATTATAAATTCCTTGAAAATCATATCCCATACCAATAGGAAAACTTAATGGAGTTACAGTTAACCCAAGTTTTTGCTCTACTTCATCCATTAAATCAAAAGCATCTTTTCCTTCTCTATCTAATTTGTTTATAAAAACAATTATAGGAATTTTTCGCATGCGACAAACAGCAACTAATTTTTCAGTTTGTTCTTCAACACCTTTTGCAACATCTATAACTACAATTACACTGTCAACTGCTGTTAATGTTCTAAATGTATCTTCAGCAAAATCCTTATGACCAGGTGTGTCTAAAATATTTATTTTTTTATCTTTATAATTAAAAGCTAGAACTGAAGTAGAAACGGATATCCCTCTTTGTCTTTCAATTTCCATGAAATCGCTGGTTGCTCCTTTTTTTATCTTGTTATTTTTAACAGCACCTGCTTCTTGAATTGCGCCTCCAAAAAGCAATAATTTTTCAGTTAAAGTTGTCTTTCCTGCATCTGGATGCGAAATTATTCCAAAAGTTCTTCTTCGTTCGATTTCTTTTAAAAAACTCATATAGTTTGTATATAGCTTGCAAAGCTACTATTTATTTATGAAAAATTAGTTTTCAAGTTTTTTCAATTAAAATTAAAATTCTAATAGTAAATTATTCGTTATTCTTTTATTCTAACATTACTTTTTTTGTTCCAAAGGAGGAAATTGCGCAACTATTTTAGTAACAAACTTTTTAATAGTGGCTTCTTTTTCGTCAACATTTTTGGTAAGTATTCCAACTCCTTCTCCTTGCCAAATTAATTCTTTCTTAGCGGCATCTATTATGTCAATTGTTAATACTCCTTCGATTGAAGAATATACTGATGCATTTCCATAATAGCCAGAATTCCAGCCATAACCAAATCCCCAGCCACCATAATAAGGACTTACGGATATGTTTTTTTCGGATTTAGTATTAAAATTTATGAGTAAATCTGGTTTTTCACTTTTAGTAAAACCTTTCAAAGTCATCGCTTCATCAATTGAATTGAGAATTCGTTTTTTATCTAAATCAGAAATTTCAACCTTGTCGATACCTGTTTTGTAAAAAGCATAAGTTTTGTATGATTTAAAATCAATTTTTTTATCATAGTCCGTGTTAACACTAATTGAACTACAAGCAGTAAGTAAGACTAATAAAAAGGTTATGTAAGCAACATTTTTTTTCATAATTAAAAATTTAGGGTTTCATTTTGAACTTTAAATAGCATTGTCAAATAGTGTTTCATCAACTAAATTTGGAATGGTTACTTTTAATAACGGTTGGGTTTCCATGGCTCTTTTAATTGCAAAAACAGCACCTTCGTTTCTAGCCCAACTTCTTCTTGAAATTCCATTGTTGACATCCCAGAAAAGCATTGATTCTAAGCGTCTTGAAGCTTCTTTTGAACCATCAAGCACCATGCCAAAACCGCCATTAATCACTTCGCCCCAACCGACACCACCGCCATTGTGGATAGAAACCCAAGTAGCACCACGGAAACTGTCTCCAATAACGTTTTGGATGGCCATATCGGCAGTGAAACGCGAACCGTCATAAATATTAGAAGTTTCTCTGTAAGGCGAATCGGTTCCTGAAACATCGTGGTGGTCACGACCTAAAATGACAAAACCTATTTCACCACGATTAATGGATTGATTGAATGCTTCGGCGATTTTAATTCGACCTTCGGCATCGGCATAAAGTATACGAGCTTGTGAGCCCACTACTAATTTATTTTCTTGAGCGCCTTTTATCCATTGGATGTTATCGGCCATTTGTTGTTGAATTTCGATAGGAGAATTTTTCATCATTTCTTCTAAAACATCACAAGCGATTTTGTCTGTTTTTGCTAAATCTTCTGGATTTCCTGAGGCACAAACCCAACGGAAAGGACCGAAACCATAATCGAAACACATCGGTCCCATGATGTCTTGCACATAGCTGTTGTATTTGAAATCGATGTGATTTTCGGCAAAAACATCTGCGCCAGCTCGAGAAGCTTCTAGTAAAAAGGCATTTCCATAATCGAAGAAATAAGTACCTTTAGCTGTGTGTTTATTTATTGCTGTAGCATGGCGACGCAATGTTTTTTGAACTTCTTCTTTGAATTTGTCAGGATTGTTGGCCATCAAATCATTCGATTCTTCAAAAGTATAACCAATTGGATAATAGCCACCAGCCCATGGATTGTGAAGTGAAGTTTGGTCGGAACCCAGATCGATATGCAAATTTTCTTGGTCAAAACGTTCCCAAACATCGACTACATTTCCTAAATAAGCAATCGAAACTACTTCCTGATTTTCTAAGGCGATTTTAACTCTTGGTACTAATTCTTCGATATTTTCAACCACTTCGTTTATCCAACCTTGTGAATGACGAATGTGCGTAATTTTTGGATTTACCTCCGCACAAACGGTAACGCAACCCGCGATGTTTCCAGCTTTTGGTTGTGCGCCCGACATTCCGCCAAGTCCAGAAGTTACGAATAATCCGCCTTTTGGCGATTTTTTTATTTTTCTGAAACCGTTTAAAACGGTGATGGTAGTTCCGTGAACGATTCCTTGCGGACCGATGTACATATAACTTCCAGCGGTCATTTGCCCGTATTGAGAAACGCCCAATGCATTCATTTTTTCCCAATCATCGGGTTTGGAATAATTTGGAATTACCATTCCGTTGGTAACCACAACTCTTGGTGCTTCTTTATGAGATGGAAATAATCCCATTGGATGACCCGAATACATCGCTAATGTTTGCTCTTCAGTCATTTCTGCCAAATATTTCATCGTCAATAAATATTGTGCCCAATTCGAAAATACAGCACCATTGCCACCATAAGTAATCAATTCGTGAGGATGTTGCGCAACGGCATAATCCAAATTGTTTTGAATCATGAGCATAATGGCTTTTGCTTGTTCACATTTTCCAGGATATTCTGAAATTGGACGTGCGTGCATCTTATAATCAGGACGCAGGCGATACATGTAGATTCTTCCGTAAGTTTCTAGCTCAGCTTTGAATTCGGCAATTAATTCGGCATGATGTTGAGGTTCAAAATACCGAAGTGCATTTCGGAGCGCCAGTTTTTTTTCTTCGTCAGAAAGTATTTCTTTTCGCTTAGGTGCGTGATTTATTTCGGTTTCATAAGGTTTTGGATTCGGTAAAACCGATGGAATTCCTTGTAGTATTTGTTCTTGAAATGTCATTTTTTCTACTTACTTTTTATTTGTACCAGTCTTTTTATCGAAACCGTAAGGGCAATGTCTACAGCCACTTTTACAACAATATCCTCTTTTTAAATGGTGTTTTTCGGTAAAACATTTATACCCTTCAGGAGTAATATAAAAATCTTCTCCTTCTATTTGCTTTTCCGTATTCTGCATGTTTACAAATTTAGAAACTTAACGAATAAAGTACTATTTTTTTATTTTATTAATTTTCTTTAAAGTGTATTTTTTAACCACTCAACCATATATTGAAGCACTTCTGGTTCGATTGTTGTGGCTAACTGCCCATATTCAGCTACTGAACACAAGGAACAACGTTGAAACAAATGATTCATTTTTGGAAACACATTAACGGTAACTAAAGAGTTATTGGCTTTTTGAAGCGCAGTTCGAATACCGTTTATATTGGGTTGTGCTGAAACTTGAATGTCTGAACCACCATTAAGTACTAAAACAGGGCATCTTATTTTTTCTAAATTAGTTTGAGGTTTGTAATTCGCGAAAAATTTCCACCAAGGAGTAGAAAGTGTATTTACCATAGTAGCTACATATGCTTTTTCACTATTAGAATCTGTTATATTTGTAGTTGCTTTTACTTGTTCTTTAGATGAAGTCTTTCGCCACTTTTGAACTTCTATTAGTGCTGTTTTTTTAGCAGTTTCAATATCTTTTGAAGAAGTTATTTCAGTTAACAATTTTTTGTACAAAGGCAAATAAGTACTAATAACTTCGTCATCTATTCCAGTGGATTTTAACACATCCTTGTTTTGATTTGTCATCAATTCTGATATAGGTATTCCTGGCGCAGCTAGTAGGATTAAAAATGAAATATCTTTGTTACGTGCTGCAACCATTGGAGCTATAATTCCACCTTCACTATGTCCTAAAAGTCCAATTTTTTTAAGATTTATGTTTGGTTTGGTTTTAATATAGGCAAGGTGTTCTTCAACATCATTGGCAAAATCTTCAGACGTACTTTCTTTAAAATTTCCTGTAGATTTTCCAATACCTCTGTCGTCAATGCGTAAAACGCCGTATCCGTTTTTGGTAAACGCATCTGCTATTACTGCAAAGGGTTTGTGTCCCATTAACGTTTCGTCTCTATCTTGCTGTCCACTTCCTGTAATCAAAATAAGTACCGGAAAGTTCTTTGTGTTTTTTGGATAGCTATATGTAGCTCCATAAGTTAATCCTGTTTTTGAACCTACATAGGTTATGTCTTCCGATTCATAGGAATAAGGTGGTTTTGGAGTTTGTGTTTTTGTAATTTCTTTTGGTGCATCTTCTGGATTTAATGGTTTTAAAACTAAAGGAAAATTCAATCCTCCTTGTTTCCAATTACCTTCAATTTTACTATAATCTACAGAAGCAACACCACTAAAACCGGCTTGAATACCTTTTATATCAATTTCTAAGTTATTACCATTAACAATAGTTGTTGATGAAGGCATTCCTTTTGCTCCTTGAATTGGTACATCCCAATTGGATTCATAATTTGTTCCGTTTTTGGTAAGGTGTAAAATCAATTCTATTGTTTGACCACTAACAGCCAAATCACCGTGCCAATTTCCTTCTATTTTTTGAGAAAACCCAAAATAAAATTGGGAACAAAAAAATAATAGTAATAGCTTTTTTTTCATTTTTAATACGTTTTTATTAAGAATTATGTAAATATAAAAGTTACAAAAATAGCAGTAATGGATTAAATTACTTCTCCAAAAATAGTTTAAATTTGTTTAATGGAACAAAAACAAACAAAAGATCCGTTACATGGAATTACTTTACAACAAATTTTGGAAGTTTTAGTAGCAACTTATAGTTTTAAAACACTCGGAGAACAAATCAAAATCAACTGTTTTATTGAAAATCCAAGTATTAAATCAAGTTTGGTTTTTTTAAGGAAAACGGATTGGGCTCGAAAAAAAGTTGAAAATCTCTACATTAAAACAATGTCAAAGTTATAGATAGCTGCAGTTTTTTTTAAGTATTGAATAAATAGCAGTGTCTAAAAACTGGCCATCATAGAATTCGTATTCAAGAAAATGAGCTTCTTTTATAAAACCATTTTTTTCAAGAACACGACCAGAAGCACTATTTTTTGGGTCAATAATTCCTTCTATCGAGTTTAAGTCCATTTCATTAAATCCGTATTTGACAACTTCTTTAATAGCTTCGGTCATTATGCCATTACTTTGAAATTCAGGTAAAAGCATATAGCCAATTTCTGAACGAAAATGCTCGGGTTTAATTCGATAATGACCAATAATTCCAATTAATTCAAGGTTTTCTTGTAAACAAATTGCCCAGTTTATGCCTTCGTTTTCTTTTGTTTTATTTTGTATTAATTGAATGTGGTTCATGGCTTCTTCTTTCGAAGTTGCTAATGGGCGAGGAATAAACTTCATTGTTTCAGGATTACTGCGTAATTTAAAAATAGCATCAACATCCGATTCTAAAAGATTTCGAAGAATTAGACGGTTTGTTTTTAATACTGGAAAAGGTGTGAAATTGTGCATGTATTTTTTAATTAAAATATTTCAATAGAATAATATAATTTTTTAGTTTCATTTTTTGGTAAATTATAGATTCCTTCTTTATTTTCTATATCTCCAGACGAATTTTCTGTATCTGAATAGCCTAACCAAGGTTCAAGACAAATAAATGGAGCCTCAGATTTTGTCCAAATTCCAAAGTTAGGGAAAGAAGCAAATGAAAATAAAAGTAGTGGCTTTTTATTTTCAATTAATTTAATTTTTTTTGATGAAATAGTTTTAAAAACAAGAGCGTCTTCATCAAAAAGTTCATAGTTAAGATCTAGTAAATTATTTTTCAATTCAATTTTTTTGATTGTATTGGAAAGTAAATCGGTTTTTAGTTTAAAGTAAATCAGTTCATTATTGTCTTCAAAACTAAGTTGGTAATCTTTAAAATTATTTGGTAAAGACAAAGCAGGATGACCTCCTATTGAAAAGGGCATTGTAAAGTTATTTGAATTAAACACTACAAATTCAACTGTTAGTTTTTTGTCTTCTAAGATGTAACTAATTTGAAGTTCAAAATGAAACGGATATAGCAAATAGGTTTCATTTGTTGACTTTAATGAAAAGGTAATCTTTGAAGCTTCTTTTGCTATTACAGTAAAGTTTAAATCTCTAGCAAAACCATGTCTAGACAATGAATATTCTTTATCTTCATATTTGTAAACATTGTTTTTTAAGGTACCAACAATTGGAAAAAGAATAGGAGAATGTTTCCCCCAAAATTTTGAATTTCCTTCCCAAATATACTCTCTATCCTCTGATTTTAAAGAAATTAATTCAGCACCTTTTAAATTAAAAGTTGCTTTTAAAAAAATATTTTCAATAGTTGGATTCATGCTTTATCGAGGTATTATTTATTCCAAATTTGCCAAGCTTTTTCTGCCTGATAAAGCAGCATTTCTAAACCATTTTTAATTTCGGCTCCTTGAAGTTTGGCTTTCTTTAAAAATGCAGTTTCTTCTGGATTATAAATTAAATCAAAAACTAAATGATTTTTTGTTAAATAATTATAGGGAATTGGCGGGAATAATTCACAATTTGGAAAAGTTCCAATTGGTGTGCAATTTACTATAATTTGATGATTTTTTATAATTTTTGAGGTAAGTTCTTCGTAAGTAAAACAATTGTCAAAGCTTGTTCTAGAAACAAAAGTTACTTTAATGTTTAATTCATTTAATGCAAATGCTACCGCTTTTGATGCTCCACCAGTTCCTAATATAAGTGCGTTTTTGTGATGTTTTAGTAATGGTTTAATAGCTTTTTTAAAGCCATAACAATCTGTATTATAGCCTTTCAAATTTCCTTTTTTATTAAATTTAATGGTATTTACAGCTCCAATTTTAAATGCTTTATTGGATAAACTAGCTAAAAAAGGGATAATGGATTGTTTATAAGGAATTGTAACGTTTAAACCAATTAAGTTTCGATTTTGAATTAATAATTTAGGAAACTCTTCAATAGTTGCTATATCAAAATTCACATATTCATAGTTTTCAAGTTGCAATATTTTAAATTTTTCATTAAAATAGTTTTCTGAAAATGAATAGGAAATATTTTTACCTATTAAGCCTAATTTTTTTTTCATTAGCTTGTTTGAACAGGTTTTGTTTTTTTTGAAATATTAAATATTCTTATAGTTTGAAATTGTACTTTGTACAATTTTTTTCATCCAAACCACAGGGAAAAGTGTCTCTAAAAGGTTTACACTTTCAATATTTAATCGTAAAGCATTACTTAAATGAAATTTTCCTTTAACGTTTTTATTGAGCATGTAATATAAACCGGCTAGTCTATATTCAATTTCAAAACTATCTGGAAACAATTCCGAGGCTTGCAATAGGGATTCAATTGCAGCATCAAATTCGCCTAAAAACTGAAGAATATCAACCCAAAACAACCATGTATCCATTTGATAATCACCAAATTCTACAGCCTTTCTGTAACCAAATTCTGCTTCCTCAAATAAGTTCATAGCTTTATTTATACTTGCAAACCTTTTCCAATATAACCTGTTTTGGTTATCAATTGCCAATGCTTTATTTACAAAATAAAGTGCTTTTTGGAAGTTTTTTTGACGAACATAAAAATCAGTTATAGCGATCCAACCTTTGTCTAAAAGTGGATCTTCGTGGACAGTTTTATTGAAATATTTTAAAGCAAGGGCTTTATTTCCTAATTTTTCATAGCATTTTCCAATTCGAAGTAATGCATAGGAGGTTGGATCATCTAATTCTAAGGTTTTAATATAACTTTCGATGGCTTTTTCATATTGTTTTAAACGTTCAAAAGCTTTTGCTTTTTCCATAAATGCGCCTAAAAAATCATCATCTATGTAGGTTGCAAATTCGAATGCTCTAATAGCTTTTTCGTATTCTTTTTCTGCATAATATAACCTTCCAACCTGATGCCAAGCAATTTCCGAATAGGGATTTTTATCGATATAGGAATTCAAATAGGCAATCGCTTCATTATTTTGTTCTAAAAATTCAAAACAATAAACTACATTGTAAAGTGCAGATTGGTCTTCTAAATCAATTTCTAAACACTTAATAAAACTGTCTTTTGCTAATTCTAAATTGTCCATAAATAGATATTCCATTCCCATAAGGTTATATACATCAGCAAAATCATCGGTGTAGGATAAGGCAATTTTTAAATATTCTATAGCTTTTTCATGTAGGTCTTTTTTAGAATATATATTTGCTTTTTGTATATATATTTCTTCATTTTGAGGCTCTATTGCATACAATTCATTCAATAACTTCTCTGCATTGTCTAGTTTATCCTCAAAAACCAACATTTCGACTTGAACTAATTTTAAGCCAGTAGATTTTGGGTGTTGCTCTAACGCTAATTTTAATGCTTTTTTTGCCAAATTATTTTTACCTAAATCTAAATAATGCAAAATTATTTCTTCAAATTCTTCCGAATCAAAAAAAAGGACTTTGTTTGTTTTCAGCATAGATTCAAACTTTGATAATGATAAGTTTCTATCTTCTTCCTCTTCGCTTAATTGCATGTTTTATAGGTTTAATTTGCAGTATTAAAATTATGGAGATTACAGTTTGAATTGAATTTGTATAAAAAATATTATAAACAATTTAATTAACAGCCTTTGTATGAATTTTATCCATTACAGATAAAATTATTGCACATCCTTCTCTTATTTCTGCTTCTGATATTGTTAAAGGAGGTGTAATTCGTATCGCTTTATCTTCAAAAAGCAGCCAAAATAAGATTAAACCCTTGTCTTGGCAATCTAATATTATTTGATTAGTAATTTCACTATCGCTAGTTAAAATTGCTAACATTAGTCCCTTACCTCTGATTTCATTAATCAACGGATGAACTAAAAGTGTTCTGAAAAGTTTTTCCTTTTCTAAAGATTGTGCTATATAGTCTTTCTCAACAATTTCTTGTAATGTTGCTAGACAAGCAGCTGCAATTACAGGATGTCCTCCAAAAGTAGTAATATGTCCTAGTTTTGGGTTATTGCTTAAAAGATCCATGTGCTTTTCATTAGCAATAAAGCCACCAACAGGCATTCCACCTGCCATTCCTTTTCCAATAATTACAACATCAGGAATTACATTGTAATTTTCAAAACCAAATAATTTTCCAGTTCTTCCAAATCCGGGCTGAATTTCATCAATAATCATTAAAGCCCCTACTTCCTCACAACGTTTTTTAATTTTATATAAAAAATTGTTAGTAGGTTCAATAAATCCTGCACCACCTTGAATGCTTTCTAAAATTATTCCAGCCGTTTTAGTAGTTATTTTTTGAATGTCTGCTTCATTGTTAAAAGTAATAAAATCCACATCAGGTAGTAAAGGACGAAAAACTTGCTTGCGTTCTTCAAAACCCATTACACTCATTGAACCCATTGTGTTTCCATGATACGCATTGAAACATGAGATTAATTGACTTCTTCCTGTAACTCTTCTTACCAGTTTTAAAGCACCTTCGCAGGCTTCAGTGCCTGAATTTACTAAATAAACTTTGTTCAATTCTTTTGGTAAATGTGCTACTAATAATTTACAATACTGTACAGCAGGACTTTGAGCGTATTCGCCATAAACCATTACATGTGAATAGGTGTCTAATTGTTTTTTTATTGCATCATTTACTCGCTTATTTTGATGTCCTAATGAGCAAGCTGATACTCCAGCAACAAAATCCAAATAGAATTTGTTATTAGTATCATAAATATAAGAACCAATTGCATGTGAAACTTCCATGCCAAGTGGATATGGAGAAGTTTGGGCTTGATATTTTAAAAAATCGTACTTTATCATTAGTTTAAATAGCTAAAAAAGATACTTTCTTATTTTTGAATTTCTTTTGGATTTTCTTTATCGTAATTCAATGTTTCTTTTCTAATTTCCATTGGAATCTGTTCTTTTGAATTGTAAAGTTTTGATTGTTTATTCATTTCGTTATCAATTGCAACTTCTTCAGAAGGGAAAATGTCTTCTTTTGATTTAATTCTTTCCTCTCCTCTCCATATAAAACCTCTCAGTTTACGTGCATTTTCGGGTAAATCTTTTTCAGGATATATATCTCCATCAACATTTTTGTAAAATGTAATTGTATCTATTGTACTTTTATCCAAAGTTAAATTTATTTTACTACTAACATTTTTATTGATACCTATTAATTCGTTTTTGTCATTACGCATATAGTATATAACTTCAGTATTTTTTATAATATCAGCTTCGTAAAGTTTACTATCTTTAAATTTTCCATATAAATTTTGACCTTTCACTTGATTGTAACCTGTACCTAATGTGTCTTTGGAAACTATAAAAGCATTGTTGAGTACTTTTAATGAATCTAGTTTTTCGGTTTTGTTATTACCAATTAGGTGCATAACATCTCCTGTCATTTGGTTTTCAAAGTTCCATAAAATAGGCCTTCCAATTAATTTGGTTAAAGCTATTTTTTGGTCCGAATGAATAGAATCACATTTACCAGTCATGTCTTTTTTATAAAAACGTGCGTTGTTAAATCCACGTATAATTCGATTTCCTTCTTTACCAGTAATCATAATTTTTTTTGCGTGAATATAAACAGAATCTTTGTCAACAAGATTAATAGCAACTGCATGCTTGGTTATAAACAATGAATCTTTTTTCTTAAACATTTCGCCATAATGTCCTTTGATAATTCCTTTGTTTATTGAGTCCGTAATTTTTACATTTCGAGTAGCTGTAGCAAATTCTTTGTTTCGGTCGTAGTATAAACTATCCCCTTCAATTCTTCTGTCTTTATACTTGATGTATGATTTCTTTAAAAAATGTCCTATATTCTTTTTAGTATTATAAAAACCATTTTCTGTATAAATAAAATTTTCTTTGCTTGTTATGGTAGAAGGACCAAAAAGATAGGAATGACCAGAATTTGTGTAATAATCCAAATGATTTGATTTCATTAAATATTTTGGATTAGTTAAGGTGACTGAGGTTAAAAAGCGAAATTTTTTTTGAGTTGCATAATACCTTCCTGATTTACTTTTTAAAACATTTTCTTTGTTTGTGATTGTGCCTAAAGAATTATAAAATGCTTCTTGTACAGTGCGATCAAAATTTATTGTATCGGTTTTTAAGGTGCTTTCGGGCGATTTCATAATAACATCTCCTGTTGCAAAAGCTTGTTTCATATTACCGTTGTATTCTGCATATTTACTATTGAGGTACAAAGTGTCTCCTTGAACCATTTGTACATTTCCGAAGGCTTTTATGTAGTTTTCTTTCTCAAAATAGTACGCTTTGTTACATGTTAAAACGATACCATCATGACTTACTCTAACATTTCCTGTCAATAATGCTGCGCCTGGCATTTGTAACTCGTCTCGATCACCAAAATCAGAATATTCTATAATAATTTTTTTGGGAGCTTGACCCAATGCTTTGTAAAAAGGTACAATAAGAAATAAGAAACAGAATAAAAACAAAAAATTTTTCAAAGGTTATTATTTTTTGTCAAAATTAAGTAATTTGTATTTAGGTTACTTCTAATTAAGAATAAATTAGTAGTTCGTTAGAAAAAATTATTACAATAATTTAAATTTTTACCTTTTTATTAAAGGTTAAAGTTGTATTGATAATATAACAATACAACTTTAACCTTTAATTTTAAATCAATTACAAGATTGATAATTCTTTAATGCACTGTTTCATCATTTGGTAAGTGCGTTCAATATCGTTATCAAGTCCTATTGAAAAGCGAATTAAACCATCAGTCAATCCCATTTCAATTTGTTCTTCTAAAGGAATTTCGCTTGATGTTGAGCTGCCTGGCGCACTAAAAAGAGTTTTGTAAAATCCTAAACTAACGGCTAAATAGCCTAAATTTCTTTCTTGCATAAGCTCCATTAAAGCATTTGCTTTTTCAATAGATCCAGCATCTATTGTCATCATGCCACCAAAACCATATTCATGATTAATCATTTTGTTATATAAATCATGACTTGGGTGACTTTTTAGTCCAGGGTAAACTGTCTTTAAACCATCTTTTTCAAAACGCTCAGCAAGATAAAGCGCATTTTTACTATGCTGTTTCATTCGAATGTGAAGCGTACGTAAATTTTTCATAACACTTGCTGAACGTAAACTGTCCATAGTTGGACCTAATAACATACTTGCTCCATTGTTGACATTTTTCAAGCTATCTATAAATTCTTGAGATGCACACGTAACACCACCAACAGTATCACTACTTCCGTTGATGTATTTTGTTAAACTGTGAATAACAATATCTGCGCCTAATTGGATTGGAGCAACTGAAAGAGGCGAAAATGTATTGTCAACAACTAACTTTAAACCATGTTTTTTTGCAATTTTTGATAACTCTGATATATCGGCAACTTCTAATAAAGGATTGCTAACCGTTTCACAATAAAGTACTTTTGTATTTGGTGTAATTGCGGCTTCTACTGCTTTTAATTTGGTAATGTCAACAAAAGTAGTTGCAATACCCATTCTTGGAGCAAAGTTTTTAAGAAATGCGTAGGTTCCGCCATATATAGTTCTGCTGGAAACAATATGATCGCCTTGCCCACAAAGTTGTAACAAAGTTGGTGTAATAGCACCCATACCAGAAGCTGCTACATTTGCTGACTCTGTTCCTTCCATTGCAGCAAGTGCTTTGTCTAAATACAAATTACTAGGAGAGGAATGGCGAGAATATAAATAACATCCTTCAGCATTACCTTCAAAAGTGTCAAACATTGTTTTAGCTGAAAGAAATGTATAAGTAGAGGAATCAGAGATGGAAGGGTTAACACCTCCAAATTCTCCAAAATATTGCAAATCTTGAATTTGGTCGGCAGGATTAAATTTTGTCATAAATAATTTTTTTATTCAAAAATCATATTTTTTAAATATATATACAATATGGAATTGATAATTTAGATTTTTTATCTAGATATTTAATTAATTTTAGTTTATTTGTAACTTGAAGTAATTGTATTTTATTTTTTACAGTAAATATTTCTTTTCAACTTTTAAAACTTATGAATTTAGATACAATTGACAAAAAGTTATTGGCGCTTTTACAGTTAGATACCAAAAAAACAACTAAAGAACTTTCTTTGAAATTAAATTTGTCAGTAACAGCAGTTTATGAAAGAATTAAAAAGCTTGAGCGTGAAGGGATCATTCAAAAATACGTTGTACTTTTAAATAGAAATAAAATTAATAAAGGTTTTGTTGTTTTTTGTCATATAAAATTAATTCAACACTCAAAAGATTTTTTAACCACTTTTGAAAAAGAAGTCGTTCAATTAGACGAGGTATTAGAATGTTTTCATGTAAGTGGTGACTATGATTATATTTTGAAAATTTGTGTAAACAATATGGAAGAATATAGGGAATTTATGGTTACAAAATTAACTACTTTGCAACATATTGGTAGCACACATAGCACCTTTATGATTGGAGAAGTAAAAAACACAACTTCTTTTGTGTTATAGTCAAAAAAAAATCTCTAAAAACGAATATGATTTTAGAGATTCTTAATTTGATTAGATTTGTTTTTAGAATTTAGAAAATAATTTCTCCATTTTTTCCTTTTCTTCAGTAGCTAAAGCATTGTCAACTAAAATTCTTCCTGAATGTTCGTCAGTAATGACTTTTTTTCTTGAAGCAATTTCAACTTGTGTTTGAGGTGGAATTGTAAAAAAAGAACCTGAAGATGCGCCTCTTTCTATAGAAACTACAGCTAATCCATTTCTAACACTTGAACGTATTCTTTTATAAGCAGCTAACAATCGTTCTTCAATTACGAGCTCATATTCAGCTGATTTTTCAGATAAAAATTTCTCTTCTTTTTCTGTTTCTCCCATAATATCACTTAATTCAGATTTTTTATGTTTTAAGTGATTGTTTTTTTGATCTAAACGTTCTTTGGAATCAGAAATTACTTGCTTTTTGTGTTCCATACTTGCTTTCATTTCTTTAATTTGCTTTTCAGCAAGTTGAATTTCAAGCTCTTGAAATTCAACTTCTTTAGTTAAAGAGTTGAATTCTCTATTGTTACGAACATTTTTTTGCTGTTCTGAATATTTTTTTATTGATGTATTGTGATCATCAATTGCAATTTTTTTTGCTTTAATTTGATTCTCAATAGATTCTAAGTCATTCTTTAATTTTTCTAAACGCGCGCTTAGACCTGTAACTTCATCTTCCAAATCTTCAACTTCTAAAGGTAGTTCACCTCTAACATTTCTGATTTCGTCAATTCTAGAGTCAATTAATTGTAAATCATATAATGCTCTTAACTTGTCTTCAACACTCATTTCTTTTATAGTCGCCATATTTTATAAGTACTTAACTGGATTTGTATTTTCTTCAGATAAAATGATTGCAAAATTAAGTATTTTTTTCCGAAGAAAGTCAACAATATAATTTTTTGTATACCGTTCGCTTTCAAAATGACCAATATCGACTAAAAGTAGATGATTTTCAGCTTCGTAGAATTGATGGTATTTCAAATCGGCTGTTATAAAAGTGTCTGCACCTGCTTTTATAGCTTCATTTATTGCAAAACTCCCGGAACCTCCCAAAACAGCAACTTTTTTTATCGGTTTTTTTAACAAAACAGAATGTCTGATTCCGTCTGCTTGCATTGTTTTTTTTATAAAATTTAAAAATTCAATTTCGTCCAAGCTACGATTAAATTCACCAATCATACCAAGCCCTATGTTTTGATGTTTGTTTTCTAATTTGTAAATTTCATAAGCAACTTCTTCATAAATATGATTTTCAAAAAGAGCTTTTAATACACTTTTTTCATAATGTTTTTCAAAAGTTACTTCTATTTTGATTTCGGCTGCTTCTACAAATTCATTTTTCAAACCAATTACAGGATTACTACTTTCATTACCTTTATAAGTTCCAATACCATTTGAACTAAAACTGCAGTTTTCATAATTTCCGATTTTCCCAGCTCCAGCATCAAATAATGCATTTCTTAGTTTTTCGGCATTTTCAGTAACGGTAAACGTAACTAATTTATATATAAAATCTTTTTTGGGAATCAGTATTTTAGTATTTATTAATCCTAAATGATTGCAAAAAATTTTATTTACACCTTCTTGATGATTGTCAAGTGCTGTATGAATAGCAAATATTGCTATTTCATTTTTTATTGCTTTTATTATGGAACGTTCCACATAGTTTTTGCCTGTAATTTTTTTTAATCCGGAAAAAAGAATAGGGTGAAAACAAACTACTAAATTACATTTTTTTCTAATTGCTTCATCAATAACGCTTTCTAAAGCATCATGGCAAACTAAAATTCCAGTAACCTCTTGATTGCTATTGCCTAGTAACAATCCTACATTGTCAAAATCTTCAGCGTAAGCTAAAGGTGCAAGCTCTTCTAAAATGGATGTAATTTGTCTTAATTTCATTATTTTTAATTAAACTACAGGATTAAATTTTAATTCAAAGATAATTTATTATACTTTCGTACTATGATTTTCTTTAGAAAAATATTGTTTCCATTTTCCTTAATATATGGGTTAATAACTTTTTTTCGTAATTATTTATTCGATATAGGAGTTTTCAAATCGTATTCGTTTGAAATTCCTATCATCGCTGTTGGAAATTTAAGCGTAGGCGGAACAGGTAAAACACCACAAATTGAATATTTAATACGACTTTTACAACCCTACTACAGAGTTGCTACATTGAGTAGAGGGTATAAAAGACATTCAAAAGGATTTGTTTTAGCGTCAAAAGATACAAATGCTAAGGATTTAGGAGATGAACCTTTTCAATATTTCTGCAAGTTTCCGACAATTCAAGTAGCAGTTGATGCTGATAGGAAAAACGGAATTGAAAAATTAATGACACTTCCCAATCCTCCACAAATAATTTTATTAGACGATGCATTTCAACACAGAAAAGTTAACGCAGGATTTTATATACTTTTAACAGCTTACAACGAACTTTATTGTAACGATTTTGTTTTACCAACAGGGAATTTAAGAGAATTCGGCAAAGGAGCAAAACGCGCCAATTTGATTATTGTAACAAAATGTCCAGAAAATATTACTGAAGAAACACAACAAAAAATCAAAAAAGAAATTAACCTAAACGTTCCTATATTTTTTACAGCTATAGAATATGATGAACATGTTTTTTCAAAAACAAAAAGGTTATCTATAAAACATATTTTACAAACTCCCAAAGTACTACTTGCAGGAATTGCAAAACCCGAACCTTTTTTTGAATTATTAAAAACAGATAACGACGTAATTTTGAAATATAAAGATCATCATGATTTTTCGGAAACTGATTTGATTTCAATTAAAAGTCAGGCTTGTGATAAAATAATAATTACAACCGAAAAAGATTACGCTCGATTAGCAGATAATATTCCTAGTGAATCTTTATTCTATTTACCAATTAAAAGTAAATTTGTTTCAAATAGCAATGAATTCAACAGTATGATTGAAGGTTACATAAAAAAATCTTCAATTGCAAAAAATGAAATTGAAGATTAAAAAATGAGAATTAAGAACATGAAACTTAATTCACCACAATTTTTTTTGTAATTGAATTACGACCATTACTTAGTTTAACAAAATAAAAACCTGTGGGTAAGTCATTTAATTCATACATATTGTTTTCGAAAACTGGGTTTTTAATAGTATTTAATAATTGTCCATTTACCGAATACATTTCAATTGTATCAATTGAAGTTGTTGATTGAATTACTATTTTGTGATTGTTAGTTGGAATAGGGTACAGGCCAATTGTATTAAGTAAATTAAAACTATTTTGTGAAAGTAAGTTACCCCAAATTTGCATTACATATTCTTGGTGATCAATATATGGATTTCTGTTGTGTTGGCGGTCGTAAATCGCATTGTTTCTGTCTATTTCACGTTGGCTAACAGGGTCATTATTGCTCCATGTTACTAAAACATTAATAGCGTTTAAAGTAAAAACTTGATCAGAAGTGTTATTAAACATTGTATAGTTCCATCCAGCAACAAGGTCTTCATATCGTGTCGCAAAATACAATAACATTCTAGCAATATCTCCTTTAAATTCGTCAATAGGTTCAAAAACTACACCTGTATATCCTGAAGAATATCCTGAATTTAAATTAGGTCCTTTTTTTGTTCCATTTGTAAAGGTCTTAGTTGCTGTACTTACAACGCCATAAGGTAAATCTCCTCTTTGACCATTTACATATTTATCAGCAGGAACTATAAAATGGGCATCTGAATACATTGGTGTAGCGGAATTAAATACAGACTGTGGAATAGTATGTTCTCTGTTGTATTTCTGACCTTCTGCTGTTCCACCAGTTCCGTCATCTTGATTAACACCATAAGTAAATTCAAAAACATCTGCCCCTGTTGGATTTTCTGTGTACATGTCCAAAACTGTACCGTCATTTTCATAATAAAAATCCTTATCAGAAGTTAAATAGGTGGTGTATAAACCACTATATCCAAAATCAGTATGGTTTTTAATTATATTGTAAAGTTGCGTTTTAAGTGTGTATCCAGTTCCAGTAGCAGAATTGTAATAACCTGCAGGAATTTGTCCAAAAGTTACTGATGTCAGTAAAATAAAAAGTAGTACTTTAAATTTTTTCATTATTATTTTATTATTAGTTTTTTCTTTCAAGTAATGCCATATAAAATCCATCAAAACCAGATTCGTTGGCTAAAATTTTCACTTCTTTTATAAAAGTAAATTGTGTTCCAATTTCTGAAGTAAGAAATTTTTTGATTTGATTTTCATTTTCTGAAGGTAAAATAGAACAAGTTGCATAGACTAATTTACCTCCTGGTTTTACAATTTTAGAATAATTTTCTAAAACTTCTGCTTGAACTTTTCTGATGTTGTCAATAAATTCTGGTTGTAATTTCCATTTTGCATCTGGGTTTCTTTTCAAAACGCCTAATCCGCTACAAGGTGCGTCAATTAACACTCTATCTGCTTTTTCGTGCAATTTTTTTATAACTTTTGTACTGTCAATTATGCGGTATTCGATATTAAAAGCACCATTTCTTTTGGCCCTAAGTTTTAATTGTTTTAGTTTACTTTCGTATAAATCCATTGCAATCAATTGTCCCTTGTTTTCCATTAATGATGCCATATGAAGGGTTTTTCCTCCCGCGCCCGCACAAGTATCCACAACTCTCATTCCTGGCTGCACATCAAGAAAAGCAGCAACTAATTGAGAAGAGGCATCTTGAACTTCAAAAAAACCTTGCTTAAAAGCATCTGTTAAAAAAACATTTGCTCTTTCTTTTAAAACTAAAGCGTCTGGTTGCTCATTTAAAAATTCTGTTTCAATGTTTAAATCCATCAAAATAGCTCGCAATTGTTCTTTTGTTGTTTTTAAAGTGTTAACTCTTAAAATAACTTTTGCAGGTTTATTTTGAGCTGCAATTTCTTTAGTCCATTTAGCTTCCCCAAGTTCTAAAATACCAAGTTCATCCATCCAATCTGGTATAGATTCTCTGTATTTTCTAATTTTTGAAAGTTCATCAAATCGGCCTTTAATTTTGCGTTCTGGTGTTCCTTCAAGTTGTCGCCAATCTGGAATAGGATAACCTCTTAAAACAGCCCAAACAGAAAAAATTCTCCATAGCTTGTCTCTATCAAAGGGTTCTTTAACTTCTGCAATTTCTGCATATAATCGTTTCCATCTCACTATTTCGTATATAGTTTCGGCAACAAACTTCCTGTCGGAACTACCCCAACGTTTGTCTTTTTTTAAAGCACGTGCTACAACTTTATCAGCATATTCACCTTCATTAAAAATGGCATGAAGCGAATCGATTGTGGTGTAAACTAAATTTCGGTGTAATCTCATTGTTTAAAAATCAGCTAGCAAAGATAACGCTTTTATTTTTTGATTTTATTAAAGGTTGCAGACTTTATAAGTGTTTTATAATTGGAATTAACAATCAAACACCTGTTTCTTACTTTTATTTTCAATAAATAAACTATATTTACCAACACAAATTAATTGAATTTAGATATGAAAGAGTTGCTTAAACTTACTTATGGTTCTATTTTTGAAGAAAGCTTAATAGATGAAATTGCTCAGGTTTCCCAAATTCGTGATTTCAAAGAAGGAGCTATTTTAATTGATTTTGAAGACTACATTAAAAAAATGCCGCTGCTTATTTCAGGCGCAATAAAAATTTTGAGAGAAGATTTTGATGAAGGCGAATTGTTGCTTTATTTTATTGAAAAAGGTGACACTTGCGCCATGACAATGGCATGTTGCATTGGTGAAACAAAAAGTGAAATCAAAGCGGTAGCAGAAACGGATGGACAAGTTATTATGATTCCAATACAAAAGATGGAGGAATGGTTGGGTAAATACAAATCATGGAGAAACTTTGTGTTTAATAGCTATAACAACAGATTAAAAGAAATACTTATGGCTGTTGACAGTTTGGCGTTTATGAACATGAACGATCGTTTGTTGAATTACCTTTTTGAAAAAGCAAAAATTAATAAAGCAAGAGAAGTACTGAATACCCATCAAGAAATTGCTTACGATTTGAACACCTCAAGAGTTGTAATTTCGAGGTTACTAAAAGCGTT
>CANGIF010000012.1 GCA_947453885.1 Flavobacteriaceae bacterium | reverse complement strand
TGAAATTCGCTTAAACGTAGTATTTTTGGCATAGCATTTAAAGAAAAACCCCGTTTTTGACTCTTTTTGGGTAATTTCGGGGTTTGTTTCTTCTAAAATAACAATTATTTTATTGATATACAAATAATTGAGTAATTATGAATGCGCCTAGAAATATATTTTGGATGAAATGTATTAATTTGGAATATTGTATTTATTTTTTTTGAATTAAAAATTCATAAAAATCAGATGAAGTAAAAAAACTACTTAATGAATAGAAAATGAAGTGGTAAAACAAAATACATTCATTTTTAAGAGATAAAAAGTTTTAATAATTTAATTAAATATTTTGATTTTAATTATTACTATTTGTTTGGTTTTATTATAAATGCATTTGAGTATTTTTTCTTTGTTTCAATCAGCATTTTTTCAGCTTCAATCCTGGTTCTGAAATTACCAATCCAAACCTTATAAATAGGTGTGTTGAATACAATAGTAGCATCGATGTCTTTATTACTTTTTTTAAATTCTAACAAGTATTTTTTACAAGTTTCACTGTCCCCATTAAATATTTGAATTTTAAAACGTTCATTGACAATAAGTAAAGAGTTAATTTTCCTTTTTTCATTTAATAAATTTTCAAATTTTGAGTCTTCTGTAATAATAGTGTTTTGAATTTGAGAAAACATTTTTGAAGTAAATAGAATGATTAAAAATAAGAAAAGTAGGTTGATTTTTTTTAATGAAATTCCCATAAAGCTATGATTTTTATGCAAATGTACAATTTTGGATGATTATTAATCATAGATTTTTATTTAGAACGAGTATAAATTAATATTTAAGATATATTTAAGGTTTTGAGAATAGTTCTTAAGTTGTATTTTTGTCCAAAGTTTAAAAAAAAGCATTTTAGTTTTTTATTTAAAAAATAAAACATTTTTTAGTCGATAATCATTATACTATATGAAAAAGGTGGAAAATCCTAATTCGATTTCGAAGAATTTAATTTTAAGTATAGCATTTTTGCTAACTTTTTCTGTAAATTCTTTTTCTCAACCGGCGCCTACCGCTGCTGTATCAACAGGAACAACTTCAAAAGAAGCTCCGGTGTCAACTTCAGCAGGAGACGCGGTAAAAGGCAAAGAACTTTTTAATACTAATTGTGCAGCGTGTCATAAATTAGACGATAAAATGACTGGGCCTGCATTAAGGGGTATTGCAACAAGGTTAAAATCAGATTGGTTGTACAAGTGGATTCATAATAGTTCTGAACTAATTAAATCTGGAGATCCAGAAGCGGTTAGAGTAAGTAAAGAGTTTAATGGAGCTGTTATGACGGCTTTTCCTCAATTGTCAAATTCTGATATTGATAACATTATAGCTTATACATCAGAGCCAAAACAAGAAGCTCCAAAAGCGATTGTTGGTGCTGCTTCGCAAAATGGTAGTACAGAAGGAGGTATTTCTAATGAATTAATATTAGGTGCTTTATCATTAGTGATGATGATGTTGATTGTAATGTTGGTGATAGTTAGAAATGTTTTAGCTAAAATTGCGGTATCAAATGGAGTAGATTTAGTTAAAAGACAACCTACAATCTCTATTTATAAAGCTTTTGTAAATAATCAATTTTTAGTTTTAGTATCAACAATTTTCATGATGCTGCTCAGTGCTTATTTTGTATATGGTTATCTAAGTCAAGTTGGAGTTGATCAAAACTATGAACCAATTCAACCTATACATTATTCGCATAGAATACATGCAGGCAGTAATGGAATTAATTGTAAATATTGTCACTCTTCTGCAAGGGTAAGTAAGCATTCTGGGATTCCGTCTCTAAATGTATGTATGAATTGTCATAAAAATATTTCGGAAGTTTCTGATACAACTGCTACTCCTGATCATTCCAAAGCTTTTTATGACGGTGAAATTCAAAAATTATACAAAGCAGTTGGTTGGGATAAAGCAACTCAAAAATATACAGGAAAAACCGAACCAGTAAAATGGATTAGAATACATAATTTGCAAAGTTTTGTCTACTTTAACCATTCTCAACACGTTTCAGTTGCTGGTGTGGAGTGTCAAACTTGTCACGGTCCAGTTCAAACTTATGAGGTAATGAAACAGTATTCAAAACTTACTATGGGATGGTGTATCGATTGTCACAGAAAAACAGAAGTAAAAATGGAAGGCAATGCTTACTATACCAAAATTCATGAAGAACTTTCAAAAAAATACGGTGTAGAGAAATTAACTGCAGCGCAAATGGGAGGTTTAGAGTGTGGTAAATGTCACTATTAAAAAATAATTAAGAAGCTAATATTTATATATAATATGTCATCAAACAAAAAATACTGGAAAAGTGTTGAAGAACTAAACGATAATAGTTCTATTGTTGAGGCACTTAAGAATAATGAATTTGTTGAAGAAATTCCAACTAATGAATTTTTAGGGGACAAAGATAATTTGTCTTCTTCTTCAACTTCTCGTCGTGATTTCTTAAAGTACGTTGGTTTTAGTACAGCTGCAGCTACCTTAGCTGCTTGCGAGGGTCCAGTTCATAAATCAATTCCTTATGTAGTGCAGCCAGAACAGATTATTCCTGGGGTTGCAGATTTTTATGCTACTTCGGTTTTTGATGGTTATGATTTTGCTAATTTATTAGTAAAAACAAGGGAAGGAAGACCTATTAAAATCGAAAACAACACATTGCCTGGTGCAAAGTATGCTGCAAATGCTAGAGTTCATGCTTCTATTTTATCTCTATACGATAGTTTAAGATTAAAGAATCCTAAAATTCAGGGAAAAGATGTTTCTTGGAGTGATTTGGATTCTAAAGTAATGGGAAGTATTACAGATGCTAAATCTAAAAATGGACAAATAGTTATTTTGACTAATACTTTAGCAAGTCCATCAACTGAAAAGCTCATAGCTGAATTTGCTGGTATTAATGGTAATGTAAAGCATATTGTATATGATTCGGTTTCTTCGTCAGAGTCTTTAGATGCGTTTGAACAAGTTTCAGGTGAACGAGGATTAGTTGATTATGATTTTTCTAAATCTTCTGTAATTGTTTCTTTAGGTGCAGATTTTTTAGGTGATTGGCAAGGTGGAAATTATGACTCTGGATATGCTAAAGGTAGAATACCAAATAATAAAATGATGTCAAAGCATTTTCAATTTGAAAGTAATTTAACATTATCTGGTTCTGCTGCTGATATTAGAGTGCCAATGACAAATGCAAATCAAAAACAAGCTTTATTACACATATATAACATAATAACTGGCTCATCAACTTCTGTTAATTTAGAAGACAAAATTAAAATTCAAGTTACAAAAGCTGCTCAGCAATTAAAGGCTGCGGGTTCAAAAGGGTTACTTGTTTCTGGAATTCAAGATAAAAATGCTCAGATTCTTGTTTTAGCTATAAATAAAGCTTTAAATAGTGAAGCTTTAAATACAGCTGGTATTCGTCAAGTTAGAAAAGGATCTAATGAAAAAATAAACCAATTAATTAAAGACATGAATTCCGGTTTAGTACATACTCTTATAATGAGTGGTGTTAATCCAATTTATTCACTTTCTAATTATTCTGATTTTTCAGAGGGTTTAAAGAAAGTTAAAATGTCGGTTACTTTTTCTTTAAAAGAAGATGAAACAGCTTCTTTGACTACAATTGCTGCTCCACTACCACATTACTTAGAGTCTTGGTGTGATTATAGTTTAGTTAAAGGAACTTATTCTTTATGTCAACCAACAATACGACCGTTATTTAATACTAGACAGTTTCAAGATTCTTTATTAAAATGGAGTGGTAAAAATGAATCTTTTTATGATTATTTAAAAATCAATTCACAGTCATTTATATCTGGATCAACTTGGAATAAAGTTTTGCATGATGGTATTTATGTACTAAGTTCACCAGTTGTAAATTTAGGAACAATTGATAGTTCAAGTGCAGCCAATATTCTTTCGCAGTCAAAAAACACAAGCGATATTGAATTAAATTTATATACAAAAACTAGTTTAGGTGATGGGCAACAAGCTAATAATCCTTGGCTACAAGAATTACCAGATCCTATTACCCGTGTTTCTTGGGACAATTATATTACAATATCAGAAACTGATGCCAAGAAACATAATTTAGAGAATAAAATGGTTGCAAACGGAGGTCTAAACGGAAGTTATGTGACTATTCAACTTAATAATATAAAATTAGAAAAAATACCTGTTATTATTCAACCTGGTCAAGCTATAGGAACAATAGGTTTGTCTTTAGGATATGGTAAAAAAGCAGCTTTGAAAGATGAAATGAAAGTAGGAGTTAATGCTTTCAATCTTTATAAAAACTTCAATACTATTCAATCTGTTAAAATTTCTAAAGTAGAAGGTGAACATGAATTTGCATGTGTACAATCTCAAAAAACATTAATGGGTAGAGGAGATATTGTAAAAGAAACTACTCTTAATAACTTTAATACTAAAGAAGCTGACGAGTGGAATGAGAAGCCAAAAGTTTCACTTGACCACAAAGAAGTCGAATCAACTAAAGTAGATTTGTGGTCATCGTTTGATCGTTCTACAGGTCATCACTTTAACTTATCTATAGATTTAAATGCATGTACGGGATGTGGTTCTTGTGTTATTGCGTGTCATGCCGAAAATAATGTACCTGTAGTTGGTAAATCTGAAGTTAGAAGAAGTAGAGATATGCATTGGCTTAGAATTGACAGGTATTATTCGTCTGAAGCTACTTTTTCTAAAGATAACGAAAAGAAAGAAAATTTTAAAGGATTATTTGGTGGTAAAGGATCATTAAGTGGTTTTGGTGAGATGGAAAAAGCTTCCGAAAATCCACAAGTATCATTTCAGCCAGTAATGTGTCAACATTGCAATCACGCACCATGTGAAACAGTTTGTCCGGTTGCTGCAACATCTCACAGTCGTCAAGGTCAAAATCATATGGCTTATAATAGATGTGTTGGTACTCGTTATTGTGCAAATAACTGTCCATATAAGGTTAGAAGATTTAACTGGTTTTTATATAATAAAAACAGTGAGTTCGATTATCACATGAATGATGATTTAGGTAGAATGGTTTTAAATCCTGATGTAAGTGTTCGTTCAAGAGGTGTAATGGAAAAATGTTCAATGTGTATCCAAAGTACTCAAGCAACTATTTTAAAAGCTAAAAATGAAGGTAGAACAATTGTAGATGGTGAATTTCAAACTGCTTGTTCAAGAGCGTGTTCTACTGAGGCTATGATTTTTGGTGATGTTAATGATAAAGAAAGTAAAGTATCTAAACTTTCTAATGATAAAAGAATGTATCATTTACTTGAACATATTGGTACAAAACCAAATGTTTTTTATCATGTTAAAGTTAGAAATACATAATATTAATTAATTTAAGAAAATATACAGGATATGTCGTCTCATTACGAAGCAGCCATTAGAAAACCTTTAGTTATAGGTGATAAAACTTATCATGATGTAACAGTTGATGTAGCAGCACCTGTTGAGGGTAAAGCAAACAAGCATTGGTGGATTGTATTTTCAATCGCACTTACAGCTTTCCTTTGGGGATTAGGATGTATAGTTTATACAATTTCTACAGGTATTGGAACATGGGGATTAAATAAAACAGTTGGTTGGGCTTGGGATATAACTAACTTTGTTTGGTGGGTAGGTATTGGTCACGCAGGAACCTTAATTTCAGCAGTACTTTTATTATTTCGTCAACGTTGGAGAATGGCAATTAACCGTTCTGCAGAAGCCATGACCATTTTCTCAGTAATTCAAGCAGGTTTATTTCCAATTATTCACATGGGTCGTCCTTGGTTGGCTTATTGGGTTGTTCCAATTCCTAATCAATTTGGTTCGCTTTGGGTTAATTTTAACTCGCCTTTACTTTGGGATGTATTTGCAATTTCAACGTATTTATCTGTATCTCTAGTTTTTTGGTGGACAGGTTTACTTCCGGATTTCGCTATGTTAAGAGATAGAGCTATTACCCCTTTTAATAAAAAAGTATATTCTATTTTGAGTTTTGGTTGGAGTGGAAGAGCAAAAGATTGGCAACGATTTGAAGAAGTTTCTTTAGTCTTAGCAGGTTTAGCTACACCACTTGTACTTTCCGTACATACTATAGTATCAATGGATTTTGCTACATCAGTTATTCCAGGTTGGCACACTACAATTTTCCCACCATATTTCGTTGCAGGTGCTGTTTTTTCTGGATTTGCTATGGTAAATACTTTACTTATAATTATGAGAAAGGTTTCTAATTTAGAAGCATACATTACACTTCAACATATTGAGTTAATGAATATAATTATAATGATTACTGGTTCAATTGTTGGTGTAGCTTATATTACAGAGTTATTTGTGGCATGGTATTCCGGTGTTGAATATGAACAATATGCGTTTTTAAATCGTGCAACTGGACCTTATGCATGGGCATATTGGGCTATGATGAGTTGTAATGTGTTTTCACCTCAATTCATGTGGTTCAAAAAACTTAGAACTAGTATTATTTTTTCATTTGTAATTTCAATTGTAGTAAATATTGGGATGTGGTTTGAACGTTTTGTTATTATTGTAACATCATTACATCGAGATTATTTACCATCTTCATGGACTATGTTTTCGCCTACGTTTGTAGACATTGGAATTTTTATTGGAACAATAGGTTTCTTTTTTGTTTTATTTTTATTATATGCTAGAACGTTCCCAGTGATAGCTCAAGCTGAAGTAAAAACAATTTTAAAAGCAACAGGAGATAGTTATATTAGACAAAGAGAAGTAAATAAAGACACTCACCATGAATAATAAAGTAGTTTACGCCATTTATAATGACGATGATGTATTGATGGAAGCTGTAAAAAAGACTAAAGCAGCTCACTTTCATATTGAAGAAGTTTTTACCCCATTTCCAGTTCATGGATTAGATAAAGCTATGGGTTTAGCACCTACTAGGTTAGCAATATGTGCTTTCATATTTGGTGTATGCGGATTGTCATTTGGTACATGGATGATGGATTATATAATGATACAAGATTGGCCTCAAGATATAGGAGGAAAACCAAGTATGAGTTATATACAAAATATGCCTGCTTTTGTACCTGTAATGTTTGAAGAAACCGTATTCTTTGCTGCTCATTTAATGGTTATAACTTTTTACATGAGAAGTAGATTGTGGCCGTTTAAGAAAGCAGAAAATCCTGATGTTCGTACCACTGATGATCATTTTTTAATGGAAGTTGCTATAAATAATAATGAAAGTGAAATACTTTCTTTATTAAGTAGTACAGGTGCAGTTGAAGTTAAAGTAATAGATAAGCATTAATTATTGATATGAAAAGTATTTATAAAATATCATTTTTGTTCGGTTTGATAATATTAGTTTCATCTTGTCAAGATAATTCTAAACCAAATTATCAATACATGCCTAATATGTACGAACCTGTAAGTTATGGAACTTACTCTGAATCATCAGCTTTTAAAAACGGCAAGGAAGGTCAGTTACCAGTCGAAGGTACTATAAATAGAGGTTTTGTTCCTTATGACTATCCAAATACTACTGAAGGTTATAATTTGGCTAAGTTAAATTCCAAATCACCTTTAGATTCTATTTCTTCAAAGGACATGGATAAAGCAAAAGGTTTATTTGAAATATATTGTGCAATATGTCATGGTAATGAAGGAAATGGTAAAGGTAAACTTGTAACTCAAGGTAAATTTTTGGGTGTACCTAATTATAAGGATCGTCAAATTACTGTTGGAAGTGTTTTTCATGTTGAAACTTTTGGTTTGAATGCTATGGGATCACATGCTAATCAATTAAGTGCAAATGAACGTTGGTTAATTGCAGCTTATGTTATTGATTTAAGAAGTAAATTATAATTGTTCAACAAACTCATCTTATAGGATATGTACACATTTTCAAATAAATTAAGAAATTTTTCTTTAATTTTAATGATACTAGGATTATTAGGAATTGTAACTGGTTTTTTATCTGTTCCAAAAGATATAAATGAAGTAGAAAAAATTCTTACATCTCAATCTAATCATCATGAAGTTTCTAAAAGTGATGATAAAAATACAATTTCCGCTCCTTTAGATAGCAAATTAAAAGAGCAAAACAATAAAGAACATTTAGAGCATGTTTTTAATCAACTAAAAAATAAACCATGGTCAGCTTTGTATGTTGCTTGTATCTTTTTTTTATTGATTACATTAGGTGTACTTGTTTTTTATGCTATACAACAAGTAGCACAAGCAGGTTGGTCTCCAGTTTTATTTAGAGTTATGCAAGGAATAACTTCCTACTTACCTGTAGGCTCAGTTTTATTATTTATTTTCTTATTATTATGTGGTTTGCATTTTAATAATCTTTTTATTTGGTTAGATCCTAATGTTGTTGCTCACGATCATTTAATTGCTAATAAATCAGGCTATCTTAATTTCCCTTTTTGGATTATCAGAGCATTTATATTTTTATTAGGTTGGAATTTATATCGTTTTTACTCTAGAAAGAATTGTTTAGCTCAAGATGACTCAAATGACAATGCTAATTACAAAAAGAATTTTAAAATTTCAGCTGGGTTTTTAGTTTTCTTTATTGTTTCTGAATCTATAATGTCTTGGGATTGGATTATGTCTATTGATCCACATTGGTTTAGTACTTTATTTGGGTGGTATGTTTTTGCAAGTTTCTTTGTAAGTGGAATTACCACTATTTGTATGGTAACTTTATATTTGAAATCTAAAGGGTATTTAGAACATGTTAATACAAGTCACATTCATGATTTAGCTAAGTTTATGTTTGGAATAAGTGTATTTTGGACTTATTTATGGTTTTCACAATTTATGCTAATTTGGTACGCTGATATTCCTGAAGAAATTACTTATTTTGTAACTAGAATAAATGTTTATAATTTACCTTTTTTTGGTGCTGTAGTAATGAATTTCGTTTTTCCAATATTAATTCTTGTTAATACAGATTTTAAAAGAATTACTTGGATTTTAATTATGGCAGGTGTTGTTATATTATGTGGACATTATATCGATTTTTTCAATATGGTTATGCCTTCTACAGTAGGTGATCAATGGTTTATTGGTATATCTGAATTATCTTCTTTAGCTTTCTTTTTAGGTTTGTTTATTTTTGTTGTTTTTTCAGCTTTAACAAAAGTTCCTTTATTACCTAAACGAAATCCATTTATAGAAGAAAGTAAACATTTTCATTATTAATATTTAAACAAAAAACAGATGACAAGTTTGTTGATAGTAGTAGTTTTAGCATTATTAGCGATTGCTTTGTGGCAATTAACAAAAATATTTGATTTAACACAAGTAGGTATTAGTAAGGATGATACTCAAGTTGCAAATGATGACGATAATAATTTGCAAGGTTATTTATTTTTTGGTTTTTTAGGCTTTATTTATATATTTACTATTTATGCTTTGTATAAATGGGGAGGTTTAGTATTATCAAATCCATCTTCTCAACATGGTGTTATGGTAGATAGATTAATGAATATTTCTTTTATTTTAATATTTATTGTTCAGATAGTTACTCAAGCTTTGTTACATTATTTTTCATTTAAGTACAGAGGAAATAAATCCAATAAAGCTTTATATTTTTCGGACAGCACAAAATTAGAAACTATTTGGAGTGTTATACCAGCAATAGTTTTAGCAGGTCTAATAGGATATGGATTATTTGCATGGAATGATATAATGTTTGTAGATGAGAAAACAGAAGATGTAATTGTAATTGAATTATATGCACAACAATTTAATTGGACTGCTCGTTATTCTGGAACTGATAACGTATTAGGTAAAGCAAATGTTCGTTATATCGAAGGGGTAAATTCTCTTGGAGTTGATATGTCGGATAAATATGCTCAAGATGATATTATGGTTAAAGAACTACATATTCCTAAAGGTAAAAAAATACTTTTCAAAATGCGTTCTCAAGACGTTCTTCATTCGGCTTATATGCCTCATTTTAGAGCTCAAATGAATTGTGTTCCTGGTATGGTTACTCAATTTGCTTTTGTTCCTACTATTACTACTGATGAAATTCGTAACACTCCTGAAATGATTGCAAAAGTAGCTAATATCAATAAGATTCGTGAGGAGAAAAGTAAAAAATTAATAGCTACAGGTGGAACTGCACTTGATCCATATACATTTGATTACTTGCTGTTGTGCAATAAAATTTGTGGTAGTTCTCATTACAATATGCAAATGAAAATTGTTGTAGATACACCACAAGATTTTAAAAAATGGATTAAAGCTCAAACACTTTTATCTAAAACAATATCAGATGATAAAAACAAAGATTCTGAAACTAAAGTAAATGAAAATACTACTACATCTGAACCTAAAGTAGCGGTTAATTAATTAAATTATTTTAAATTAAATTTTAATATGTCAGCAGTTAGTCACGATCAAGATCATTCAGCAGAACATGAAGTTCACCATCACAAAGATACATTTATTACTAAGTATATTTTTACCATAGATCATAAAATGATTGCTAAACAATACTTGATTACAGGTATTGTAATGGGTATTATTGGAGTAACAATGTCCTTGTTATTTAGAATGCAATTAGCTTGGCCTGAAGAATCTTTTAAAATATTTAATATATTATTAGGAGATAAATTTGCTCCTAATGGAGTTATGTCTAATGATATATATCTTGCGTTAGTTACAATTCATGGTACTATAATGGTCTTTTTTGTATTAACAGCCGGTCTAAGTGGTACATTTAGTAATTTGTTAATTCCTCTTCAGATTGGAGCTAGAGATATGGCTTCTGGATTTTTGAATATGGTATCCTATTGGTTATTCTTCTTATCTAGTGTTATTATGGTTGTTTCACTATTTGTAGAATCTGGTCCTGCTTCAGCAGGATGGACAATTTATCCTCCTTTAAGTGCCTTGCCTCAAGCAATTCCTGGTTCAGGTGCTGGTATGACTTTATGGTTAGTGTCAATGGCTATTTTTATCGCAGCTTCATTACTTGGATCTTTAAATTATGTGGTAACTGTAATAAATTTAAGAACTAAAGGAATGTCAATGACTAGATTACCATTAACTATATGGGCATTTTTCATAACTGCAATTATTGGGATAATATCATTTCCTGTACTTTTATCAGCTGCTTTATTATTAATTTTTGACAGAAGTTTCGGCACATCATTTTATCTTTCAGATATTTATATAGCTGGTGAAGTTTTACACTATCATGGAGGATCACCTGTACTATTTGAACATTTATTTTGGTTTTTAGGTCATCCAGAAGTATATATAGTTTTATTACCAGCATTAGGAATAACTTCAGAAATTATAGCTACCAATTCACGAAAACCAATTTTCGGTTATAGAGCTATGATTGCTTCTATTTTAGCAATTGCATTTTTATCTACAATTGTTTGGGGTCATCACATGTTTATTTCAGGTATGAATCCATTTTTAGGTTCTGTATTTACTTTTACAACTTTATTGATAGCGATTCCATCCGCAGTAAAAGCATTTAATTATATTACTACGCTATGGAAAGGTAATTTGCAAATGAACCCAGCTATGTTATTTTCTATAGGTTTGGTTTCAACTTTCATTACTGGTGGATTAACTGGAATTATATTAGGTGATAGCACTTTAGATATTAATGTTCATGATACTTATTTTGTAATTGCTCACTTCCATTTGGTAATGGGTATTTCAGCTTTATATGGTATGTTTGCAGGTATTTACCATTGGTTTCCAAAAATGTTTGGAAGAATGTTAAATAAAAATCTTGGTTACGTTCACTTTTGGATTACTGCTGTATGTGCTTATGGTGTATTTTTTCCAATGCATTTTATTGGAATGGCAGGCCTTCCAAGAAGATATTACACCAATACAGCATTTCCATTATTTGACGATTTGCAAAATGTTAATGTTATAATAACTGTTTTTGCACTTGTAGGAGGTATAGCACAAATTGTATTTTTTTATAACTTCTTTTCTAGTATTTTTTATGGTAAACGAACTGTACAAAATCCTTGGAGATCAAATACTTTAGAATGGACAGCGCCTATAGAACATATTCATGGAAATTGGGATGGTCCTTTACCTGAAGTTCATAGATGGCCTTACGATTACAGTAAACCTGGTCATGATGAAGATTTTGTTCCTCAAAATGTTCCCATGAAAAATGGAGAAGAAGAATTACATCATTAAAAATTTAAGCCTTTCATTTTGAAAGGCTTTTTTTCTCATTTTATCTATTATTTTTTATGAATGAAAACTTAAATCCGTCTAATTCTCATTTTAATTCTAACGATTTTGAAGTTGAAAAGAAATTACGGCCTTTGTCATTTGATGATTTTACAGGTCAAGATCAAGTATTAGATAATTTAAAAGTTTTTGTTTTAGCTGCAAATCAACGTGAGGAGGCATTGGATCATACTTTATTTCATGGCCCTCCAGGTTTGGGTAAAACAACTTTAGCAAATATCTTGGCTAATGAGTTAGGTGTATCAATTAAAATAACTTCAGGGCCTGTTTTAGATAAGCCAGGCGATTTAGCTGGATTGTTAACTAACTTAGAAGAACGAGATGTTTTGTTTATTGACGAAATACACAGACTAAGTCCCATTGTAGAAGAATATTTATATTCTGCTATGGAGGATTTTAAAATTGATATAATGATTGAGTCTGGACCAAATGCACGAACTGTTCAAATAAATTTGAATCCCTTTACACTTGTAGGCGCAACAACCAGATCTGGTCTTTTAACAGCTCCAATGCGCGCTCGATTTGGAATTCAAAGTAGATTGCAATATTATAGTATAGAACTTTTAACTACAATTGTAGAACGCAGTGCTTCAATTTTAAAAATGCCTATTTCCTTAGAAGCAGCAATTGAAATAGCTGGAAGAAGTAGAGGTACACCAAGAATTGCAAATGCTTTACTGCGACGTGTAAGAGATTTTGCACAAATAAAAGGAAATGGAAATATAGACATTCAAATAGCACAGTTTGCTTTAAAAGCATTAAATGTTGATGTTAGTGGTTTAGACGAAATGGATAATAAAATATTAACCACTATAATCGATAAATTTAAAGGAGGACCTGTTGGTTTATCAACTTTAGCAACAGCCGTTTCTGAAAGCAGTGAAACTATTGAGGAAGTTTACGAACCTTTTTTAATTCAAGAAGGTTTCATTATGCGTACTCCTAGAGGTAGAGAAGTTACAGATAAAGCCTATAAACATTTAGGTAAAATTAACATAAACATTCAAACAGGTTTATTTTAGTATTTTGAATAGTATTCCAAAATCTAATTATACTCAATATATAAAAGACGAAGCTCAACGTCTTGGGTTTTTATCGTGTGGTATTTCTAAAGCTGGCTTTTTAGAGGCTGAAGCTCCACGACTAGAAAGCTGGTTAAAACAAAATCATAATGGTAAAATGAGCTATATGGAAAATCATTTTGACAAGCGTTTGGATCCTACTAAATTAGTTGAAGGAACTAAAAGTATTATTTCATTATTGTTAAATTATTTTCCAAATCAAATTCAAAAAGAAAACAGTTATAAGATTTCTAAATATGCCTATGGGCAAGATTACCATTTTGTAATTAAGGATAAACTAAAAGAGCTTTTATATGCTATACAATCAAATATTGGTGCTATAAATGGTCGTGCTTTTGTGGATTCAGCGCCTGTTTTAGATAAAGCTTGGGCTGCTAAAAGTGGTTTAGGATGGATTGGTAAAAACAGCAACTTACTTACTCAAAAAGTAGGTTCTTTTTACTTCATTGCAGAGTTGTTTGTTGATTTAGAATTAGAATATGACACTTCTGTTACCAATCATTGCGGCAGTTGTACTGCTTGTTTAGACGCTTGTCCAACATCGGCAATTGTGGCGCCGTATGTTGTAGATGGATCCAAGTGTATTTCTTATTTCACAATTGAGCTTAAAGAAAATTTACCATCAAGTTTGAAAGGTACATTTAAAGACTGGGCATTTGGATGTGATATTTGCCAAGATGTCTGTCCTTGGAATCGATTTTCTAAGTCGCATAACGAACCTCTTTTTGATCCTAATCCAGAACTATTATCTTTTTCAAAAACCGATTGGGAAGAAATCACAGAAGCTACTTTTGCTGCAGTATTCAAAAATTCAGCAGTAAATCGAACCAAGTTTGATGGATTTAAACGAAATATTACCTTTTTAAAATCCTGAATTTTCATTTTATTTATCTGTTAAGCATTTACTTAATTAGTTAATTTAAAGAATTACTGTTATCTTTGAAATACTATTTCTAGTAAATATTTCATGATACGACTCAGTATAGTAGTACTATTGATTTTTTTTGCAGTGCCTTGTTTTGCACAGCAGGATGCACAATATACTCAATACATGTTCAATACACAAATTATTAACCCAGCTTACACGGGATCGAGAGGTGTTTTAAGTACTTTTGGTTCTTATAGAACGCAATGGATTGGTTTTGATGGTGCTCCTGTAACTACTTCTTTTTCTATTAATTCACCAGTTGATCTGAGCCCAATTGGTCTTGGCATTTCTTTTTCAAAAGATGTAATTGGTCCTGCAAGTTCTTCAAATCTATCAGCGAGTATGTCTTATGCTATTCAAACATCTGAAACGTATAAATTGTCTTTTGGTATTTTAGCAAATCTCAATTTTTTATACATTGATTATGCCAAATTGAATGTTTACAACACTAACGATTCCAGTTTTCTAACTAATTTAGATAGTAAATATTCGCCAAATTTTGGAGTAGGTATTTATTTTCGTTCCCAAAAAAACTATTTCGGAATTGCTATTCCAAGATTACTTGAAGCTACATATTTTACAAATGGTACAAATACAACAAACTCTATAGCTGTTTTAAAAGAGAAATCGCATTACTACCTGATTATGGGAACAGTATTAAATGTTTCGGATGAAGTTCAATTTAAACCAGCAACTTTAATCAAAATAGTTTCGGGCGCGCCAATTCAGTTGGATATTTCAGCTAATTTCAAATTATATGACCATTTTATTTTAGGACTAGCCTACCGATGGGAGATAGCTACAAGTGCATTGGCAGGATTTCAAATTTCAGACAGTTGGTTTGTTGGCTATAGTTATGATAGGGAAACTACACAATTAGCAAATTTCAATTCTGGATCGCATGAAATTTTTCTTCGATATGAATTTAAAAAAAAATATTCGAATATTACTTCCCCAAGATTCTTTTAAAAACAAAGTATTATGATTTTAAAACTGTTGTTGGTTTTTTTGATATGTGTTGTTAATAGTATGCATCTTTTTTCTCAAACAAAAGGTTTTGAAAAAGCAAACCAACAATATGCTAATTACGCTTATATTGATGCTATTAAAACCTATGAACGTTTGCTAAAAAAAGGATTTATAACTCCTGAAATTTTACAGAAATTAGGCAATTCCTATTTTTTTAATTCCAATTATGAAAAAGCCAATTATGCCTTTACTTTACTTTTTAAAAACACAACAGAAATAGACATTGAATACTATTTTAGATACGCACAAACCTTAAAATCGATTGGTAATTTTACAAAAGCTGATGCTATTTTAAGCGAAGCTGTTCTAAAAAAGCCAAAAGATGCAAGAAGTATGTTTTTTAAAAACAATCCCAACTATTTGAATCAAATTCATAACAATTCGGGCAGATATGTAATTGAAAATTGCAAAATAAATTCGAAATATTCAGATTATGGTACTGCCTTTTTTCAAAACAAATTGCTTTTTTCCACTTCAAGAGATACAGGAAGCATTTTTAGAAGAATATTTAAATGGGACAATCAATCTTTTTCCAATTTGTATGAAGCAACACTTAAATCGGATGGAACTTTTGACAAACCTAAACCCTTTTCAGCACTTAATTCTAAGTTTAATGAAGCAACTCCTGTTTTTACCAAGGATGGTAAGACAGTTTATTTTTCAAGAAATAATTACAACAACGGAAAAAAAGGTAAAAACAATGATCAGTCAACACTTTTAAAATTATATAAAGCAACTTTCGAAAACGGAAAGTGGACAGATGTAGTAGAACTTCCTTTCAATAGCGATCAGTTCAGTACCGCCCATCCTGCTTTAAGTTCTGATGAAAAAACATTGTATTTTGCATCTGATAGACCTGGTACTTTTGGACAATCTGATTTGTATAAAGTAGCAATCAATAAAAACGGCTCATTTGGAAAACCTATAAATTTAGGAAGTGCCATTAATACACCTGGGAAAGAAACTTTTCCTTTTGTTACTGATGAAAACGAGCTTTATTTTTCAAGCGATGGGCATCCTGGTCTTGGAGGACTTGACGTTTTTGTAACGCCTCTTAACAGTAAAATTAAAAAGGAAATTCCACAAAACATTGGAGAACCAATAAATGGACCTGATGATGACTTTGGTTTTTATATAGATACTAAATTGAGAATTGGTTATTTTAGTTCAAATCGAAAAGGGGGAATGGGAATGGATGATATTTATAAATTTCAGGAACTAAAAAAACTTAATTGCCAGCAAAGTTTAAGAATTTCATGTGTTGATTTTGAAACCAATCAACCATTAGTAGCAAACGTTTTCCTTTTTGATACAATTTATACTGAAATTCAAAAAGGGACTACTGACGAAAATGGAAATGTTGTGTTTGAAATCCCCTGCAATTCAAATTATACAATACGGGTGTCAAATGAAAATTACACTTCGAATGAGAAAAGCATGAATAGTTCAAATGAAATAAATAATCCTTCTCTAAGTTTTTCATTAGAAAAAATAAAGAAACAGATTCAGGTTGGAGATGATTTAGCAAAAAAATATGGGATACAAACAATTTATTTCGATTTGGATAAATCAATAATTAGAGATGAAGCTGCGGTAGAATTGGCTAAAATATTAGATGTTTTAGAACAAAACCCTACGATGTGTATAGCAATAAAATCGCATACAGATTCCAGACAAACTTCCCATTATAATGAAGATTTATCTGAAAGAAGAGCAAAAGCAACTCATGAATGGCTGGTGGGGAAAGGTATAAATCCAGCGAGAATGACTTTTAAAGGCTATGGAGAAACGCAACTTGTAAATAATTGTTCCGACGGAATCGAATGTAGCGAGGCCCAACATCAGGCCAACAGAAGAAGTGAATTTATTATCATATCACTTTGACAAAACGGAAATTTCAATTTGAATTTTTTTTTGTAATTTTGAATGCATTAAATAATTTGAAAGCGTGTTCCTGTTTTTACTATTTTTCCATTTATAAATGAATAAGAAAATTCTTTTAGTACTTGTATGTACTTTTCTGTTTGGCTCCTGTCAGTTTTTTGAACAGAAAGTGCCTAGTGAAAAAGCGTTATTTGAAAAGCGTTTAATGGAAATAAATTGGCAAAGGGTTGATAAATATCCTTCTATTGCATCCTGTGAGGCAATAAAAGACGAAACAGCAAAACGAAATTGTTTTTTTTCGTTTTTAACCCAAACCATTCAAGAAAAAATAAGTTTTGATACACTTTCAAAAATGTACCCAAATTCTGACACAATCGCTGTAAAAGTTACAGTATTTCCTAATGCAACTATTAAATTTGAGCCTCAATTTTCAAAGGATTCTACCAATTACGAAAAAAATAAAATAGATAGTATTTTACATGTTCGATTGGTAGGATTCCCAAGAATAACCCCAGCAATTAAACATGGAATTCCTGTTAAAACACAGTTTGTTGTTCCAATAATACTTAAAAAAGCAAAGTAAATTATGAATAAAATTGAACATATAGGTATTGCAGTTAAAAGTTTAGAAGTTTCAAATGAGCTTTTCGAAAAATTATTTGGAGTGCCTTCATATAAACAAGAAGAAGTTGAAAGCGAAGGTGTTAAAACATCTTTTTTCAAGAACGGCCCTAATAAAATTGAACTTTTAGAGGCCACAAATCCTGAAAGTCCCATCGCTAAATTTATCGAAAAGAAAGGAGAAGGAATTCATCATATAGCTTTTGATGTAACAGATATAATTAGTGAAATGGAAAGATTAAAAAAAGAAGGATTTGTTTTATTAAATGAAGTTCCTAAAAAAGGAGCGGATAATAAATTAGTAGCATTTTTACATCCCAAAACAACTAATGGAGTTTTGATTGAATTGTGTCAAGAAAATAATTAACCAATTTACTGTAAGCATATTAAAAATAACAATAAATTATTTTTTAAAAAGAATGTAATTCCTTTTAAAAAATAGTTGGAATAAATTAAAATTAGTAGTAATATTGCAAACGCAAAAAAGGTCCTATAGCTCATTCGGTTAGAGCAACTGACTCATAATCAGTAGGTGCTTGGTTCGATTCCAAGTGGGACCACAAAAAAGACTTTCACTTAGAAAGTCTTTTTTTTTGAAATTTAATTGCAATATCAATTAATTGTAAATTACGATAAAGAAATTTTGTTGAATAGATTTTTTATTTACTTTTACAAATCATGAAAAACGGAAATTTTAAATTTATTTTTTTTAACGTATTGCTTTTCTTTTGCCAGTTTTTACAGGCAGGAGTAACGCCTCCTAATCCGTTTCCACCACCTCCACCAACTTCAGTAAGCATCAATCAGAATATGTTTATTATTGTGTTTTTATCGCTTTTCTACGGTTTTTACCAGATAAGAAAGATTAAAAAAAGAAACTTTCTTTAGATTCTAAAATTATTTTGATAGGTAGAGGCGTGAAACATATTTTCCAATTACATCAAATTCAAGATTTACTTTTGTTTCATTTTTAATAAATTTAAAATTTGTATGTTCAAAAGTATAAGGAATAATGGCAACACTAAATTCATTTTTTTTTGAATTTATTACGGTTAAACTAACGCCATTAATTGTAATTGAACCTTTTTCAATTGTAATATTATTTAAATCAGTGTTGTAATCAAAAGTAAATACCCAACTACCGTTCATTTCTTCCACAGATTTGCAAATGCCAATTTGATCAACATGTCCTTGAACCAAGTGTCCGTCAAGGCGATCTCCTAATTTCATTGCGCGTTCTAAATTAATTGAATCTCCTACTTTCCAATCAGATAAATTGGTTTTTATAATAGTTTCATTTATAGCTGTTACAGTATATTCAAAGTCATTAATCTCAACAACGGTTAAGCAAACACCGTTATGAGAGACACTTTGGTCAATTTTCAATTCATTTGTAATATCAGATTTAATGGTAATCTGTAAGTTAGTGTGTTCTTTTTTAATTTCTTGAACAATTCCAATCGTTTCTATTATTCCTGTAAACATTGTTGTTTTATTTTACTAAATTTGCACCTCAAAAATAGCAATAAATAACTTGAACTTATGAGGAAAAATGCAGAAAATATAATTGTTGGAATTTCCATAGGTGATTTAAACGGTATTGGAAGCGAAGTAATTTTGAAAACATTCGAAGATGTTCGTATGTTAGAATTATGTACACCTGTTATTTTTGCCAATGTAAAAATTTTGTCGTTTATAAAGAAAAGTTTTGAATCTAATTCAGTCCTTCATGGTATTGAAAATTTAGACCAACTAGTGATAGGAAAAATTAATGTATTAAATATCTGGAAAGAAGGAGTTGATTTAAGTTTTGGTAAGAACGATGAAAAAATTGGAAAATATGCTATAAAGTCTTTAGTTGAAGCAACTAAAGCTTTGAAAGAAGGTGCTATTGATGTCTTGGTAACTGCTCCAATTAATAAAAGTAATATTCAATCAGATTCATTTAATTTTCCAGGCCATACTGATTATTTGAATCAAGAATTAGAAGGCGATGCTTTGATGTTAATGGTACAAGGCAATCTTCGTGTTGGGTTATTAACTGATCATGTGCCAGTTAATAAGGTTGCAAAAATGATTACGCCAGAATTAATAATAAAAAAAATAGAGACTATTAAAAAAGCATTAATTCAGGATTTTAGTATAACTAAGCCTAAAATTGCTCTTTTAGGTTTAAATCCACATGCTGGAGACGGAGGTGTAATTGGAGTGGAAGATGATGAAATTATAAAGCCCACAATAAAAAAACTTTTCGATAAAGGAACTTTAGTTTTTGGGCCTTTTGCTGCTGATGGTTTTTTTGGTAGTAATGCCTACGAAAAATACGATGCGGTAATAGCCGTATATCATGATCAAGGTTTAATTCCTTTTAAAACCCTGTCATTTGGCAATGGTGTAAATTACACAGCGGGTTTAAATAAAATAAGAACATCTCCAGATCATGGAACTGCCTATGAAATTGCAGGTAAAGGTAGTGCTGATTATAATTCCTTTAAAGAAGCAGTGTATTTGGCTATTGATATATATAATTCTAGAATTGATTATTTGGAAATAAGTAATAATCCATTGAAAATCAAAGAAAAGCAAGAAGAAAAAAATAATCGTTAAAAAAAGAGGTGCAACTCTTTTGAAAGTGTAATTATTTTATATCTTTGCGCTCCCGTCTTGATGCCTCTGGATTGGGAAAATTGTTGTAAAGATGAAACAGTTAAATGATTTTTTAATTCCATTTATTGGATTAAAGTTAGGAAAACATAATTTTGAATTTCAAATTAACAACAAGTTCTTTGAAAACTTTGATTTTGAAGAGTATTCAAGCTCAGAAATTAAAGTTGTAGTAGTTTTAGAAAAAAAAAGTACAATGCTTGAATTGAATTTTAAGCATAAAGGTTTTGTAAACGTTCCTTGTGACGTTACAGGAGAACAATTTGATCTTCATATAAAAGGAAAAATCAAAGTAGTTGTTCAGTTTGGGGAATCCTTTAACAATGACAATGAAGAATTGTTGATTCTTCCATTTGGAGAACATCAAATTGATGTTTCACAATACATATACGAAATGATTGTTTTGTCTGTTCCTTTAAAACGTGTCCATCCTGGTATTAAAGAAGGTACGATTAAAGTCTCAGATAGATTACTTTCTAATTCTAATAAAGAACAACAAGAAAATAAAACAATAAACAATGATATTGACCCACGTTGGGACAAATTAAAGCAACTATTAACGGATAAATAATATAGTAAAATGGCACATCCTAAGAGAAAAATCTCCAAAACAAGAAGAGATAAAAGAAGAACTCATTATAAAGCAACTGTAGCTCAAATAGCAACTTGTCCAGTTACAGGTGAAGCTCATTTATACCACAGAGCATACTGGCATGAAGGGAAAATGTATTACAGAGGACAAGTGGTTATTGATAAATCAATTGTTGCGCTTGCATAGTACTTTTTTATAAAAAATATTTAAACTCTCACGTTGTGAGAGTTTTTTTTATTGTTTGAAACTTTAGGTTCAATTTGCAAGAAATTTAGCTATTGAAGTTCGATTTTTTTTGTAAATTCCACCTCTTTTTAAGAGTCATCTAAAAAGAAAATATAATAAAAATATATGAATAAAATTACAGCCGCAATTACAGCCGTTGGATCCTATGTTCCTGATTTTGTACTTTCTAATAAAGTATTGGAAGGAATGGTAGAAACAAATGACGAATGGATTACTACTAGAACCGGTATAAAAGAGCGTAGAATGCTTAAAGAAAAAGGCAAAGGAACCTCTTTTCTTGCTATCAAAGCAGCTCAAAACTTAATTGAAAGGGGCAATATTGATCCAGCAGAAATTGATTTAGTGATTGTAGCTACAACCACGCCTGACATGTTAGTTGCTGCAACTAGTGTTTATGTTGCAACTCAAATAGGTGCTGTTAACGCATTTGCATACGATTTACAAGCAGCGTGTTCTAGTTTTCTTTTTGGAATGTCAACTGCTTCTGCTTATATTGAATCTGGGAAATATAAAAAAATATTATTAATTGGAGCGGATAAAATGTCTTCAATTATTGATTACACAGATAGAGCAACCTGTATTATTTTTGGTGATGGAGCCGGAGCCGCTTTGTTTGAACCCAATTTTGAAGGTCTTGGTATTCAAGATGAATACCTAAGAAGCGATGGTATTGGTAGAGAATATCTTAAAATTGATGCTGGAGGTTCTATTTTGCCAGCTTCAAAAGAAACTGTTGAAAACAGACAACATTTTGTTTTTCAAGACGGAAAAACAGTTTTCAAATATGCTGTTTCGGGAATGGCAGATGTTAGTCAAAAAATAATGGAGCGTAACAATCTTACCAATAATGAGGTTGATTGGTTAATTTCGCACCAAGCTAACAAAAGAATAATTGATGCTACCGCTAGTAGAATGGATTTAGATGAAAATAAAGTATTGGTCAATATTGAAAAATATGGCAATACAACATCAGCTACTTTACCATTACTATTAAGTGATTTTGAAAGTAAATTTAAAAAAGGCGATAATTTAATTTTTGCCGCTTTTGGTGGAGGATTTACATGGGGGGCTATATATCTTAAATGGGCATATTCCAAATAATAAACGATAACTTAAACTATAACTAATTATGGATTTAAAAGAAATTCAAAACCTGATTAAATTTGTTTCTAACTCAGGTGTTGCAGAAGTTAAATTAGAAACTGGAGATATTAAAATTACAATTCGAACTACGTTGGAAGGTAATTCTAATGATGTTACTTATGTTCAACAAGCTCCAATGTTGCAACCAATTCCTCAGGCTGTTGCTACTCAAATTCCTTTAGCGGCACCTCCTGTAGCAGCACCTCCTGCTGCTGATGAAAATTCAAAATACGTAACCATTAAGTCGCCAATTATTGGAACTTTTTACAGAAAACCGGCTCCTGACAAACCTACTTTTGTTGAAGTTGGATCAACCATTTCAAAAGGTGATGTACTTTGCGTTATTGAAGCTATGAAATTGTTTAATGAAATAGAAGCCGAAATTTCAGGTAAAATCGTCAAAATTTTAGTGGACGATATGTCTCCAGTAGAGTTTGACCAACCTTTATTCTTAGTAGATCCGTCTTAATCAATTAAAAATTGTAAATCAAGAATTGTGAATCACTCGTGGTTTGAATTCTTGATTTTTAATTCTTAATTTTTAATTTTAAAAGATATGTTTAAAAAAATATTAATAGCCAACCGTGGCGAAATTGCTCTAAGAGTTATAAGAACTTGTAGAGAAATGGGAATAAAAACGGTTGCCGTTTACTCTACTGCTGACGCGGAAAGTTTACACGTTAAATTTGCAGACGAAGCAGTTTGTATTGGACCACCTCCAAGTAATTTGTCTTATTTGAAAATGTCAAATATCATTGCAGCTGCCGAAATAACTAACGCGGATGCTATTCATCCTGGTTACGGATTTTTATCTGAAAATGCTAAATTTTCAAAAATTTGTCAAGAACACGGTATTAAATTCATTGGTGCTACACCTGAAATGATTGACAGAATGGGGGATAAAGCATCGGCAAAAGCGACTATGAAAGCTGCTGGAGTGCCTTGTGTTCCTGGTTCTGAAGGATTGTTGGAATCTTACGAACAAGCTTTGCAACTTTCTGAAGAGATGGGCTTTCCGGTAATGCTAAAAGCAACTGCTGGTGGTGGTGGAAAAGGAATGAGAGCCGTTTGGAAAAAAGAAGACTTGCTTAAAGCATGGGAAAGTGCTCGACAAGAATCTGCTGCCGCTTTTGGGAACGACGGTATGTATTTAGAAAAATTGATTGAAGAACCAAGACATATCGAAATTCAAGTTGTTGGCGATGCTTACGGAAAAGCGTGTCATTTATCCGAAAGAGATTGTTCTGTTCAAAGACGTCATCAAAAATTGACGGAAGAAACACCTTCTCCTTTCATGACTGATGAATTGAGAAATAAAATGGGGGAAGCAGCTGTAAAAGCAGCCGAATTCATTAAATACGAAGGTGCTGGTACTGTTGAGTTTTTGGTTGACAAACACCGCAATTTCTACTTCATGGAAATGAATACTCGTATTCAAGTGGAACACCCAATTACAGAGCAAGTTATCGATTACGATTTGATTCGTGAGCAAATTATGGTAGCTGCTGGCGTTCCAATTACGGGTAAAAATTATTTACCAAAACTGCATGCTATAGAATGCAGAATTAATGCTGAAGATCCTTATAATGATTTTAGACCTTCACCAGGAAAAATCACTACTTTACATTCGCCAGGGGGACATGGTGTTCGATTGGACACGCATGTTTATGCAGGTTATACCATTCCACCCAATTATGATTCCATGATTGCTAAATTGATTACCACTGCACAAACCCGTCAAGAAGCAATTAACAAAATGAAAAGAGCTTTGGACGAATTTGTAATTGAAGGTGTAAAAACCACCATTCCTTTTCACAGACAACTTATGGACGACCCTAGATATGTAGCAGGAGATTATACAACCGCATTTATGGATGATTTTAAAATGGAAGCTCCAGAATAAACTCAAAACCCAACTTTAAGTTGGGTTTTTTTATGGCTATGTTGCAACTGATTTCCTAAAAAGCAGCACTGCATTTAGTGTAAAATTCTACACTAATGGTTTGTAAACCCCATTTGAATAGCAGCCTCAAGTACGTTAAGATTAATTTCTTGTAGGGTTTTGAACTTAATACAATAGCCACTTGTACTCGCTTTGCCCAACGAGTCGCCAAAAGTTGTTGACAAGTATTTTTTATCGGCAATACCCATAATGTAAACTGAAATTCCAGTAGTGTTGCCACTCAATCCCACCTGATAAAACGTTTTGGTTTTTCCATTGGCATAGTGGATGGTGCGCAATCCGTACCCAATATTGGGATTGCTGACTATTTTCCCCGTTGGGTCTAAACCGTCCAGAAACCAAAGCATACATCCGGGTTGCAATTGTAGTATTCTAGCGTGTAACGTTTCCATTTCGCTGCGTTTTGGTTCGGGTTGACTCAACAAGTACTGGGCTATTTGTGTGGTACGTTCCATATAAATTGTATAAAAGAGTTAGTAAGTAAGCTGCGTGTATCGGTTAGCCCATTGGGGTACAAATTTCAATCAAAAAACCGTCTAGGTCTCTAACATAGGCAACTATTTGTCCCCAAGGTTTTGTTTTTGGGTGTTCCAGTAACGTACCGCCTGCCTTGAGTACCGATGCAATTGTTGCTTCAATATTGTTGGTTGTAAATCCAATTTCAATTCCGAAAGGTTTGTTAGTGATACTACTTTCAGTAAATCCGTCTTTTAAATTAGTACGAGCTAAGGTAACAGTAGCAAAAGAAAGCGTGGTTTCGCCCACTAAAAGTTCCCCATAACTGTTGTCGGGTGTAACAAATTTGGTAACAAAACTAAAGGCCTTTTCATAAAAAGCGAGGCTTGTTGGTACGTCCTTAACGTAAAGAATGGTGTAGGCAAATTGTATCATGATTTTCCTATTTTATTTTGTATCTGCTCACGTTAGTAGTATGACTTTCCGCTTCATTCACTCCCCAAAAATATAAAATATTCCAAACCAATAGAAAAAGCAAGATACAATTAATAGTGTTAAGCTAAGTAGGGTTGTTATTCGCTTGAGGTTGAGTCACGCTTTTTGGAGTTTTGAATTGGAGTAAGGATTGTGAATGGAGCCAAACAAAGGTGTTAGTCTTCCAATCCTTTTCCATCAAGAATTTTTTGCATACATTTTTCAACTCTTGTTGCTCTTGTTGTAGCTTGTTTAGGTGCAGAAAAATAAAGCAAATAGCCTTTTTGTCGTCCTGGTGTCAAGGCTTCAAAAGCTTTTTTCAATTCAGGTATGTTGTTTAAAGCAGTTTGAAATGCTTCGGGAAGGTTGTATTCGGTTGTTTTTTTAAATACTACTTTCAACCCCGTTTTTTCAATAGCAATTGCTTCTCTAACGTAAGCCGTAATTGTTGCTTTTGCTTCTATAATTTCTTCAACATTTTTAAAGCGAATTTGTCTTGCCGATTGAACATTTTCTGTTTGTTGAACTAAAATCTTTTTTGTGTCTTTCAGCAAAGCACCTTGCATAAATAATAAGGCGCAATAGTTTTTAAACCCGTGTATTAAAACAATGTTGCTTTTTCCAACCGTGTAACATGGGCAACCCCATTTTAATTCTTCTGTTAGCTCACATTCAAGAACAAGCTTTCTTAATTCTGAATAAGCTTCTTGCCATTTTGTTTGGTTATTAAAAAACCAATCGGTCTTTGGGTTCATAGATTCTATTTTTTAAATGATGTATGTAATGCAATTCAACAAAAAAGTTTGAAGCTGCCTCACACTTTTTTCAGAAAAAAAAGCCCCAAACCTGAACAGATTTGGGGACTATTTTTGTTACAAGGTTTCTAACAACCATTTGTAAAACTCACGTTGCCATACCAGCGCATTTTGAGGTTGTAGCACCCAGTGGTTTTCTTCCGGAAAATACAAAAACTTGCTTTTTATGCCCAACAGTTGTGCGGCTTGAAATGCTTCTTGCCCTTGTCCAATGGGTACTCTAAAGTCCTTACCTCCTTGAATTACCAGTATGGGTTTGTTCCAATTTTCAACATGCGAAGCGGGATTAAAAAGGGTATATGTTTTTTGTGCCACAGCATTGTTTTTTTCCCAATAGGCGCCACCAAAATCCCAGTAATTAAAAAACACTTCTTCTGTTGTGCCAAACATACTTTGTGTGTTGAACACACCGTCGTGGGCAATAAAAGTTTTGAAACGGTTGTTGTGAATTCCGGCAAGGTAAAACACGGAGTAGCCGCCGTAGCTAGCACCCACACAGCCTAAGCGCGTTTTGTCTATGTATTTTTCTTTAGCAACATCGTCTATTGCCGAAAGGTAATCTTGCATTACTTGTCCGCCCCAATCTTTGCTAATTTGCTCGTTCCATTCCACCCCTTGACCGTACATGCCTCTTCTGTTTGGCGCAACCACCACATAGCCTTGTGATGCCATCAACTGAAAATTCCAACGGTAGGAAAAGAATTGGGTCAACGGCGATTGTGGTCCTCCTTGACAATACAACAAAGCAGGGTATTTTTTAGTTGCATCAAAATGAGGTGGTAAAATAACCCAAACCAACATTTTTTTACCGTCAGTAGTCGTTACATACCTTCTTTGCGTGGTTGGTAAGTCAACTTTGGCATACAATTCGGCATTTACATGGGTAAGTTGCAACCATGTTTTTTTGGAAATGGAATACGAAAAAAGTTCCAAAGGATGGTTCATATCGGCTTTAGACAGCAGTGCCGTAGTACCTGTAACGTCAATAATATCGTGAATGTCAAAATCGCCAAAAGTCACTTGATTTACAGTAATTGCAATTTTAGTTAGTCCTGGAAAATTAACTTCAAACAGTTGTTGCGTTCCGTCAATTGCAGCAATAAAATAAACTTTTTTCCCGTCTTTACTCCATTTGAAACTCTCAACAGAGCCATCCCAATTTGCGGTAAGGTTTAATTTAGTTCCTTTAAAATCCACAATAATGTCGTTTTTATCGGCTTCGTAGCCGTCTCTTTTCATTTGCAACCACGACAACGCGCCAAACGGAGCAAACTGTGGAGCGGTGTCGTATCCCAAATTACCTTCTGTTCTATTAACTGTTTTTTGGGTCTCAATACTGTATTCGTAAATGTCGGTATTGGTTGAAACGGCATAAGCTGTTCCTGCTTTTTTCTTGCAAACGTACAAAATGCTTTTGCTGTCGGGCGACCAAATGTAGTCCTCATCGCCACCAAAAGGTTTTTGAGGACAGTCAAACGTTTCGTTTTTCAATAGATCAGTTCCAACCGCTTTTTCTTTGTTTTGTTTAAAAAATACATGGTTGAACTTTCCTTCATTCCACGTGTCCCAATGGCGATAATCCAACCCGTTGTATATTTGAACTTCTGATTTTGGTAATTCGGGATAAAAATCTTTTCCGTGTACTTTTTCCAGTTTTACTTCTTCGTCATATACTATATAGGCACCATTTGGAGCTATATTTTTGTTTTTTAAAACGGTGTTACTATCCGTAATTTCAGTTGGAACACCGCCCAAAACTGGAATTGTAAACACTTTCGAGTTCAATTTGTTTTCTTCCATAGAAGGAGTTGCCACTTTGTAAACAATACTTTTTTCGTCGTTTGAAACTCCCAGAACGGTAATTCTGTTGAGTTTCAAAAGCAATTCAGGCGTCATTACCTGCTGTTGAGCCGAGGCTGAAATTCCCATAATACTTGCGATTAGGATGAGTGTTTTTTTCATTTTTCTATTATTTTTTCAAGCCCTAAAAGTAACGAAAAAAATAGTAGTGATTAGGTGTTCGTTTTTTTATAAATTAGCAAAGCCAAAATGTAAGCTATGCAACTGAGTTATTGGGAACAAAAAAACTGGTTTTCATCTATTGATTACACCATTGTAGGCAGTGGAATTGTTGGTTTACACGCTGCGCTACAACTACGTGACCGCTTTCCAAAAAGCAAGATATTGGTTATTGAAAAAGGCATGTTGCCACAAGGAGCGAGTACAAAAAATGCTGGTTTTGCCTGTTTTGGCAGTATTTCCGAAATTATAAACGATTTAAAAGCGCATACTGAAGAAGAAGTAGTGCAGTTGATTCAAAAACGATGGATCGGATTACAACTTCTTCGCAAACGAATTGGAGATTCCATTTTAGATTTGAAACCTTTTGGCGGTTACGAACTGTTTTTGGAGTCGGATACAGAAGTATATGAAACGTGTTTGGCTCGAATAACGTATATAAACGAGCTACTACATCCGCTATTTAAAAATGCTGTTTTTCAAAAGGATTACAACCGATTTGAATTTAAAAATATAAAAGAGCAGTTGATTTTTAATCCCTTCGAAGCACAAATTGACACTGGAAATTTGATGCAAGAATTGCTAAAGCAAGCCGTTGCCGCAGATGTTTTGATTTTAAACCAACAAGCATTGGTAGGATTCAATGAATTTTCAGACGGTGTTGCGGTTCAGCTGCCCACTTATACATTTACAACTAAGAAATTACTGTTTGCAACCAATGGTTTTGCCACCGATTTGACCAAGGGCGCAGTTGAACCTGCAAGAGCACAAGTTTTAATTACAAAACCAATTCCTAATTTAGCTTTAAAAGGAACGTTTCATTTGGACGAAGGCTATTATTATTTCCGAAATGTAGGCGATAGAATTCTTTTAGGAGGTGGACGAAATTTGGATTTTGATGCAGAAACAACTACCGATTTATCTCAAACAGCCTTAGTTCAAAACAAGTTAGAACAACTTTTGAAAGAGGTAATTTTGCCTACTATCCCTGTAGAAATTGAACAAAGATGGAGCGGCATTATGGGTGTTGGCACTCAAAAAATTCCAATAGTTTCTCAAATTTCTAATCATGTTTATTGCGGAGTTCGATTAGGCGGAATGGGTGTTGCAATTGGGAGTATAGTAGGTGCTGAATTAGCAGATTTAATTTAATAAAACGCGTATGTTACAAAAAATAAGAGGTTGGATAAAAAAAGGATGTATTGGTTTTTTAGTAGTTTCAATTGTTACTGTACTTTTATTCCGTTTCGTACCAGTTCCTTTTACGCCTTTGATGTTGATTAGAGTTATTGAAAACAAGTGGGAAGGAAAAGCAGCTATTTATAGCCACCAATGGGTGTCAATAACAGAAATGTCGCCTAACATTCAAAAAGCAGTTATAGCTAGCGAAGACGGCACCTTTATGACCCATCACGGGTTTGATTTTGCGGCGATGCAAAAAGCATTTAAAAACAACGAAAAAGGAAAAAAACTAAAGGGCGGAAGTACCATATCGCAACAAACAGCAAAAAATGTCTTTTTATGGCAAGGTAGAAGTTATGTTAGAAAAGCATTAGAAGTTTATTTTACTGTTTTGATAGAACTGTTTTGGGGCAAAGAGCGCATTATGGAAGTGTATTTGAATTCCATTGAAATGGGTAACGGAGTGTACGGTATTCAAGCAGCATCGAGACATTGGTATGGAAAAAATGCTTCAGAATTGACAACTGAACAAGCAGCGGGAATAGCTGCTATTTTGCCAAATCCAAGAAAATACAAAGCAAACGATTCGTCTCCATACATTCAAAACCGTAAAGTAAAAATCGTAAAATTAATTCGGTTTGTAGGTAAATTAGCATATTAAAAATGGAACTAAACCAAATAATTGGCAATCTACTTGCTGTTTTTGTAGGCATCTCTTTAGGGTTAATAGGGAGTGGTGGCTCCATACTTTCCGTACCAATTTTGGTTTATGTTATGAAAGTTGAACCCATTTTGGCAACGGCCTATTCCTTGTTTGTAGTGGGTGTTGCAGCCTTATTTGGAGGAGTTCAAAAGGCACAACAACAATTAGTCGATTATAAAAAAGTGGCACTTTTTGGAATTCCAACTATTGCAGCAGTATTTTTTACTCGAAAAATAATTGTTCCAAGCATTCCTGATTGTATCTATTCCAATTCGAGTTTAGTTATAACAAAACCTGTTTTTATAATGGTAGTTTTTGCTGTTGTAATGATTGTTGCTTCTTTTAGAATGATTCAACCAATTAAAGAACAGCCAACAGTTACCAACACCAAACTGAATGTATTTGGCATTTTATTACAAGGAACAGCAATTGGTTTTGTTGCAGGATTTGTTGGTGCTGGTGGTGGATTTTTAATTATTCCAGCTTTATTATTTTTAGCCAAAACACCAATGAAAATGGCAGTTGGTACTTCCCTGTTCATCGTTTCTGCGCAGTCTTTGATTGGTTTTTTGGGAGATATTCGCCAAGACCAAATAATTAATTGGAGGTTGGTGCTAACCTTTACCTTTTGTGCAGTTGTAGGTATTTTTATTGGAAGCTATTTGTCTAAAAAAGTGTCGGGCGAAAAATTAAAATCAGGCTTTGGTTGGTTTGTTTTAATGATGGGTATTTACATTATTTTGAAAGAAGTTTTGAAACTATAAGAGTAAAATACGATGGAAAGTCCCACATATTGCTTTCAAAATTGTAATTTTACCGTTTAAAAATTAGTTGTTATTTTAAAATTGATAATATGAAAATTGAACAAATATATACCAGTTGTATTGCGGAAGCTGCCTATTACATTACTTCTAATGGTGAAGCAGCTATAGTAGATCCTTTAAGAGAAATTCAACCTTATTTGGAACGATTGGCACGAGATGGTGTTACATTAAAATATATTTTTGAAACGCACTTTCATGCTGATTTTGTTTCAGGTCATGTTGATTTGGCAAAAAAAACTGGTGCAACAATTGTGTATGGCCCTACTGAAATGAAAACGGGATTTAACATGCATGTTGGTTTTGATGGTGAAATTTTTAAAGTTGGCGGTGCTCAATTACGACTACTTCACACGCCAGGGCATACTTTAGAAAGTTCGTGTTTTGTACTGTCAGACGAAACAGGGAAAGAGCAAGGACTTATTTCAGGCGATACTCTTTTTATTGGAGATGTAGGACGACCTGATTTAGCTCAACATGTTATAGCAGATTTAACGCAAGACAAGTTAGCGCGGCTTTTATTTTATTCTTTACATACCAAAATACTACCACTTTCCGACGACTTAATTGTTTATCCTAATCATGGCGCAGGAAGTGCTTGCGGCAAAAACATGAGTAAAGAAACAACCGATACTTTAGGAAATCAAAAGAAAACCAATTATGCTTTGAATCCTGAATTGAATGAAGAGCAATTTGTAGACGTGTTGCTTTCAGGTTTAACTACTCCACCTCAGTATTTTCCAAAAAATGTGTTAATGAATATTAGAGGTTCCGACGGAATTGATACTATTTTAGAAAGAGCGAACATTGCTTTAGATGTTGCCTCATTTGAAAAAGCAGTTACCGAAAAACAAGCTTTAATTTTAGACACCCGAGATGCATCTGAATTTGCAAAAGGGTTTATTCCAAACAGTTTAAATATTGGCGTAAACGGCAGTTTTGCAATGTGGGTTGGTGAATTAATTGAAGATATCAACCAAACAATTTTATTAGTAGCAGAAAACGAACAAAAAGTAGAAGAATCCATAATCCGACTTTCAAGAGTAGGATACGATCACGCAATTGGATATTTAGCAGGAGGATTTGAAGCATGGAAACTTGCTGGAAAAGCAACAGATACAGTTACAAGAATTTCGGCACTTGAACTAGAAAAAAGGCTTACTACTGAAGAACCGTTACTAATAGACGTTCGAAAAATAAGTGAATTTCAATCGGAACATTTAGTAGCTGCCGTAAATATTCCTTTAAATGTTTTACAAAACCAATTGGCAGCAATTCCAAAAGACAAATCATTTGTTTTACATTGCGCAGGAGGATATCGAAGCATGATGGCTGCATCTATTTTGAAACAAAACGGATTTGAACAATTTGTGGATGTTACAGGAGGATTTTCGGATTTAAAAACGACACAAATTCCCAAAACAACTTATATTTGTCCAACTACTTTACTTTAAAAAAGGGTAAAAATAGTAAATGGATTAGCTAATTCGACTTGCAGCTAATTATATTCATGATTTCTTCAATAGTGTTGTTAAAGGGTTTTTTCTAAATTCACTACTTTTGCCAAAATTATTTTCAAATGCCTAAAATAGGGAACCTACTATTACCTGATTTTCCTTTGCTTTTAGCACCGATGGAGGATGTAAGCGATCCGCCTTTTAGAAGGTTGTGCAAAATGCATGGTGCAGATTTGATGTACTCCGAGTTCATTTCATCAGAAGGGTTAATCCGTGATGCAATTAAAAGCAGACAAAAGCTAGACATCTTTGATTACGAACGACCAGTTGGTATTCAGATTTTTGGAGGCGATGAAGAGGCTATGGCACTTTCAGCCAAAATTGTTGATGCTGTTCATCCAGATTTGGTGGATATAAATTTTGGTTGTCCAGTAAAAAAAGTTGTTTGTAAAGGTGCTGGTGCAGGCGTTTTAAAAGACGTCGATTTGATGGTCAGATTGACAAAAGCAGTAATTAGAAGTACAAATCTACCCGTTACAGTTAAAACTCGTTTAGGTTGGGATGAAAACTCAATAAACATAGATGAAGTAGCAGAACGTTTACAGGATATTGGAGTTCAGGCGCTTACAGTACATGCTAGAACAAGAGCTCAGATGTACAAAGGGCATTCTGATTGGACTCATGTTGAACGGATTAAAAACAACCCGAGAATTTCAATGCCAATTTTTGGAAATGGAGATATTGATTCGCCTCAAAAAGCACTAGAATACAAAAATCGATTTGGGTTAGATGGCATGATGATTGGTAGAGCTGCTATAGGATATCCTTGGATTTTTAATGAAATTAAACATTATTTTAATACCGGAGAACTACTGCCTCCTCCAACCATCTCTGATCGAGTAGATGCTGCACGAAACCACCTTTTATGGTCAATTGAATGGAAAGGAGAACGATTAGGAATTGTAGAAATGCGTCGTCATTATACCAATTATTTTAAAGGAATTGTAGCATTTAAAGAATACAAACAAAAACTAGTAACTACCGACGATCCAACTACATTATTCGCTATTTTTGAAGAAATAGAGAGTGTTTATTCAAATTTAGTTTAATCCAAGTTCTACTTATTGTCAGAAGCATACCATTCGGCAAAGGATGTTTCGGTTTCTTGCAGCTTTAAAGAAAAAAGTTCAATTTCCTTAGGCAACCTATTTTTAATTTTCACTGCAAAATCAGTTACCATATTTTCACTTGTAGGTTGGTAATCCACTAAAATTACATGATGTCCTCTCTTTTCTAATTCAATCGCTAACTCTAAATGAGGTGTATTTTTATTAAAAACAGTAGCATGGTCAAAAAGGTCTACAATTTCTTCTTTAACTATGGTTTTTAAATCCGTAAAATCAATAACCATTCCAAATTTTGCATGGTTTGAATCCTGTATTGGGCATCCCAAAACGGTTACGGATAATTTATAACTATGTCCATGAACATTTTTACATTTACCATCATAGCCATACAAAGCATGACCTGTTTCAAAACTAAATTGTTTGGTTATTCTAATAGTACTCATGTTTAATATGTATTTCAAGAATTGTAATAGTGTTTATTTTTTGTCGTGCTGATTTTTGGCTTTGTAATAAAAAAAATAAGCAATCAAAATCAAACACACAAAAGGCAGGTAATTACCTATTAATTGCCCAATTTGATATCCCGTATCTTTTTCAACATGTTCCATATAGTTTTTAATCAAAAAATACTATTACTATTGCAAAATTACAAATAAAGGCCGCAAAATTGCGACCTTTATTGCTTAAACTGTAGTAAAAGTTTATTGATTTTGTTCAAAAACTTGTGTTTGTCCAGCTACTGAACTTCTTACATTTATTACAGTGCCATTAGCATCAGTAATAAATGCCACTAAATTCATGTTAGCAACATTAGTTACATTTGATGGTACAGGAATTGAAAAGTTTCTAGTAATAGTAGATCCCGATGTTGTAGTTTGAGTAATTGCTTCACCATGGATGTTAGTTAAACAAGCTCTTAATACATGGTCATTGTCAAAGTTAGGAATCGAAGATCCGCCTCCGAAAAAACTAGTGTAATTCGTTTGAGTACTAGAGATATTGTCTTCGGCTATATAAACAACCATTTTTAAATTAGAATAGTCAATTGCAAATTTCGCGCTGACATCTATACTTACTGTACTTCCTGTGATTGTTGAGTTTATTGCTAAACCTAGTCCACAGTTGTTACCGGTTAAGTATTTAACTTGAATAATGTTTGAATTTTCAGGCGTGTTCCAATCCAAAATTCGATTTAACTTAGCAGTAGGAAATGAAGAAACTGGTTCTGGCCAAGTTGAACTTGTACCCCAAGCCATAGGATCTCCATTGTGTATTGCAACTGGAACAGCTCTTAAGCCTTGGCTCTCAACTAATCCAATAGCATAAGTAACTCTTGGACACCAGCCACACCAAGCGCCAGTGTAATCTTCAATTAAAACATTTTTTTGAAATTGCCCTGATATTGGAGCAATTGTTGATGGGTCAATTCCATTAACAGTTGGCGTGGATTCACTTTTACTACATGAAACCACCACAGCAAAAGCCATTAGAAGCACTACAATTTTAATTCTTTTCATAAATATAGTTATTTTTTAGTTCTGTTAGTGCAAATAAAATAAATTTTTCTTTACTATGTTGAAATAAATTTATTTATTTGTAAATAAAATTAACTATTCCATTCAAAAGTTTTAAAACTTACCTAGAATAAATGAAAAAACTACTTGCTTTATTGTTTTTAGGAACAATTACCCTTCAAGCTCAAAAACAACTTCCAGATTTAAATTTACCTAACATTGACGGAAAAATACTATCATTAAAAAATGATTTTGCACAAAAAGACAAGATTTATATTTTTTCCTTTTGGGCAACTTGGTGTACGCCTTGTATTAATGAATTAGATGAATTAAATGATTTGCAAGAAGAGTGGAAAAAAAATGTCAATGTAGAATTAGTAGCTGTAGCAACAGATGATTCTAGAACTCAAAAAAGGGTTAATCCATTAACAAAAGGAAAAGGTTGGAATTGTACTGTAATTTTAGATGTGAATCAAGAGTTTAAAAGATTAATGTCAATTGTAAATATTCCATATACAATTGTTGTTAAAAACGGTACAATTGTTCATATTCAAAATGGATATGTACCCGGTAGTGAAGATGAATTATTTGCAAAATTGAAATCATTATAGAATGAAGAAACTATTATTACTACTAGTTTACCTATTTTCTATCTCTATTTTCGCGCAGGATAAAGGCAATTTTTCTGGGGGTTTTGAATCAAATACACAATGGTATTTGAATGATAATGGGTTGAATATAGCACATCCAGAGTATCCTTTTAGATCGAATAATTATCTTGCTTTGAATTACTCTTTTAAAAGGTTTAGCTTTGGATTGCAAGGAGAAATGTATAAAAATAGAGCCTTGTTAAATTTCAATCCTGAATACAAAAACACTAATGTAGCCACTTACTTTTTACAATACAAAGACAAGCAAATAGATGCAACTGTTGGCTATTTTTACGAACAATTTGGAAGTGGGTTATTATTTCGAAGTTGGGAAGATAGAACTTTAGGTTTGAATAATGCATTAAGAGGCGGCAAAATTATTTATAAGCCATTTGATTTTTTAGTTATTAAAGGAATTTACGGTCAACACCGCAGTGGATTTTCTTTGTCTAACGGTAAAATCTTTGGATTTGATTCTGAAATATCAATTTCAGAACTTTTAAACAAGCAACAGTCAAAGTTGTCTTTAGGATTTACGTATGTTGGAAGAGACGAACAAGCAACAATTTCAGAACCTAATTTTCTTACTTTAACAAATGCTTTTGCGGGAAGAATAAATTTTTCTAAAAACGCCTTTTATTTGGCAACGGAATATAATTTTAAATCCAACGATGCAGTAGTACAAGTTCAAAAAATTAACAATAATTTCATAAAGCCAGGAAGTGCTTTTTTGTTCAATACGGGTTATTCTAAAAAAGGATTTGGAATAGACGGAACTTTTAGAAGGTTAGAGAACATGAGTTTTTATTCTGAAAGACAAGCAAAAGGCAATTTATATAACGATAAAATAATGAATTTTGTTCCTAGTTTAACGAAACAGCACCATTTGAATTTAGCTAATATTTATACCTATCAAGCACAACCAAATGTTTCAATGTTAGACGAGTCTGTTCTAAAAGCAGGTGAAATAGGTGGTCAAATAGATGTTTTTTATACCTTCAAAAAAGGTTCTGTATTGGGAGGTAAATACGGTACTAAAATTGCTTTTAATGCTTCAAATTGGTTTGGTTTAAAAGGAGATTATTCAATTGTAAATTCTACTTACACCACTGAATTTATGGGTTTTGGGAGTAAGTATTTTTCAGATTATAATTTTGAAATAACTAAGAAGTGGAACTCTAAATGGCAAACTATTTTTACTTTAATTAATCAATATTATAACAAGAAGCAGATTGAAGAGACGTATGGTTTGATAAAAGCTACTATTTTAGCTGCTGAAGCTACATATAAATTTACTCCAACAAAATCAGTTAGAGTACTAGGCGAACATCTTTGGGCTGATTCTGATAAGAAAAATTGGACAAGTTCAACAATAGAATTCAATACAAACTCTAAACTTTCATTCTTTATATCAGATATGTATAATTATGGTAATGAAGATGTAAATGCTAAAAATCACTATTATAATTTGGGTGGTTCATACCGTTTTAAGGCTACTCGTTTCGCTATAAATTATGGAAGACAAAGAGGCGGTTTACTCTGTGTAGGTGGAATTTGTCGGTATGTTCCAGAAAGTTCAGGAATTTCCTTATCTTTGTCAACCAGTTTTTAAAAAATGGGGATGTAGCTCAGTTGGCTAGAGCGCTTGGCTGGCAGCCAAGAGGTCGTGGGTTCGAGCCCCATCTTCTCCACACATAAAACCTCACAGCAATGTGAGGTTTTATTGTTATTCAAAAAGAGTATTTTGAATAAGTGTAAGTAAATAATAGTAAATTTACCTTTCTGTTCAAAAGTAGCAGTAGTATATTCATTAATTGACTGTCAAAAAAACAAGGATATACACAATTATTTTTGATAGAAAAAAGATGGCCTTTTTTTACAAAGTTACTTTTAATTCATTAAAATAATTTAGCATTATACTTTGTGCAAACTTTACTTTATATTTGCCAATTGAAGGTTACAAATTGTAACAAAAATCACAGAAAAGTAGATGAAACACATTAGGAATTTTTGCATTATTGCTCACATCGATCACGGAAAAAGTACGCTTGCTGATAGACTTCTTGGAGCAACACAAACCGTAACCGCTCGTGAAGAAAAAGCACAATTGCTTGACAACATGGACTTGGAACGCGAACGAGGTATTACCATTAAAAGTCATGCTATTCAAATGGAATATAAATATAAAGGAGAAGATTATATCTTAAATCTTATAGATACTCCAGGTCACGTAGATTTCTCCTATGAAGTTTCACGTTCCATTGCTGCTTGTGAAGGTGCACTTTTGATTGTTGATGCAGCACAAAGTATCCAAGCGCAAACCATTTCAAATTTATATTTAGCTTTAGAAAATGACTTGGAAATTATTCCAGTTTTGAATAAAGTAGATTTGCCAAGTGCCAATCCTGAAGAAGTTAGCGATGATATTATCGATTTATTAGGTTGTAAATTAGAAGACATTATTCACGCATCAGGTAAAACTGGTTTTGGTGTGGATAACATATTAGCAGCAATTATTGAAAAAATTCCTGCTCCAAAAGGGATCAAAGACGAACCGTTACAAGCATTGATATTCGATTCACATTACAATCCTTTTCGTGGAATTGAAGTTATTTTTAGAGTTAAAAACGGCGAAATAAGAAAGGGGCAAAGGATTAAATTCATGGCCACAGGGAAGGAATATTTTGCTGATGAGGTAGGAACTTTAAAATTAAATCAAGTACCAAAAGATGTTATTTCTACTGGTGATGTAGGGTATTTAATTTCTGGAATTAAAGAAGCTAAAGAAGTAAAAGTGGGTGATACTTTAACAGATGCTAAATCACCGACAACTAACATGATTGTTGGTTTTGAAGATGTAAAGCCAATGGTTTTTGCTGGGATTTACCCTGTTGACACGGAAGATTATGAAGATTTAAGATCTTCAATGGAAAAGTTGCAATTAAACGATGCTTCTTTGGTTTTTGTTGCTGAAAGTTCAGCTGCTCTAGGATTTGGTTTCAGATGTGGATTTCTTGGAATGTTACACATGGAAATTATACAAGAGCGATTAGAGCGAGAATTTGACATGACAGTAATTACAACGGTTCCTAACGTTTCTTATTTGGCCTATACCAAAAAAGAACCTTTAATAGGTATAGTTGTCAACAATCCATCTGATCTACCAGAACCATCCAAATTGGATAGGGTAGAAGAGCCTTATATTAAAGCTACGATAATAACAAAATCCGATTTTGTAGGAAATGTTATGAGTTTGTGTATCGAAAAACGAGGATTGATCACCAATCAAACCTATTTAACCACAGAACGTGTCGAACTTAATTTTGACATGCCATTAGCAGAAATTGTGTTTGATTTTTACGACCGTTTGAAAACAGTATCAAAAGGATACGCTTCCTTTGACTATTCACCAATTGGAATGCGAACATCAAAACTTGTAAGACTTGATGTTTTGTTAAACGCACAATCTGTTGATGCACTTTCTGCTTTAATTCACGAGGATAATGCTTATAATATAGGCAAAAAAATGTGTGAAAAATTGAGAGAATTAATTCCAAGACAGCAATTTGATATTCCAATTCAAGCTGCTATTGGAGCTAAAATTATAGCACGTGAAACTATTAAAGCTTTGCGAAAAGATGTTACAGCAAAATGTTACGGAGGAGACATTTCTCGTAAACGTAAGTTACTTGAAAAACAGAAAAAAGGTAAAAAACGTATGCGTCAAGTAGGAAATGTTGAAATTCCTCAAGAAGCATTTATGGCTGTCTTGAAATTGAATGATTAGTTTTTAATAATAAACAAAATAGAGATTTACTTAAAAAGCTGCAATTTGCAGCTTTTTAAGTTTATTACTAAATCAATAGTAGATTTACTGATTTTTATGTGTTTAAATTAAGTTTTCTACTGTTCAGGGGCAATTTCAATTTCAAGGCCATCTAGTGTATTAACAATTGGAATTTGACAACCCAATCTACTATTTGTTTTTACATGATAGGCTTCTGAAAGCATCGCTTCTTCATCATCATTTCGTTCTGATTGTAGCACGTCGTTCAATACATAACATTGACAAGAAGCACACATTGCCATGCCACCACATACGCCAACGGTTCCTTCTGGTGCTAATTCATACATTCGGATGAGCTCCATAATGTTTAGATTCATATCAGTTGGCGCTACAACTTCATGAACAATTCCTTCTCTATCCTTAATTTTTATAGTTATATCTTGTGTCATTCGATAGTTTTTTGAATTCAGTTACCTTAGAAATCGGTAACTTATAAGTTGATGAAATTTAGAATGTAAGCTGTTATTCAATTGCTTTTACTACTGCTTTTTCAGCTTCTTTTCGTGAACCATCGAATCCATCAACTCCAGAAACAGTTGTGTATTTTAAAACATATTTTTTACCAGGGTTTATTCTTTGATAAACGCTTTGACACATTAAAGTAGCTTCGTGAAAGCCGCATAATATAAGTTTTAGTTTACCGGGATATATATTTACATCTCCAATGGCGTATATCCCGTCAATATTGGTTTGATAATCTAGAGCATTATTTACTTTTATAGCGTTTTTTTCTATTTCAAGTCCCCAATTTGCAATAGCCCCTAATTTTGGTGTTAGTCCAAAAAGTGGAATAAAGTAGTCTGTTTCCAATTGTTTAATTGTTCCTTCACAATCTAGTGTAATGCTCTCAACGTGATTTTCACCTTGAACGGCAATAACTTCTGCTGGAGTAATCAACTTTATTTTTCCTTGTTTTTTAAGTTCTTGTACTTTTTCGACCGAATCTAAAGCACCTCTAAATTCATTTCTTCTGTGAATAAGCGTGACAGACGATGCTACATTTGACAAAAAGATACTCCAATCTAGCGCAGAGTCTCCTCCTCCTGCAATTACTATTTTCTTGTTTCTAAACAATTCAGGATCTTTCACAAAATATTCAACTCCTTTTTCTTCAAAGAAAGAAATTGTATCTATTGTTGGTTTTCTTGGTTCAAAAGTACCTAATCCTCCTGCTATTGCAACTGCTTTTGCATGATGTTTAGTGCCTTTGTTTGTGGTAACAACAAAAGTACCATCTTTAAGTTTATCAATTGTTTCTGCTGTTTCAGACAAAGTAAAACCAGGCTGAAACTGCTTGATTTGTTCCAACAAATTTGTAACTAAATCGCCTGCCAGAACTTCTGGATAGCCTGGAATATCAAAAATAGGTTTTTTTGGATAAAGCTCAGCTAATTGTCCTCCAGGTTGAGGCAAAGCATCTATTATGTGGCAATTTAGTTTTAATAATCCAGCTTCAAAAACAGCAAATAGACCCGTTGGTCCTGCTCCAATTATGAGAATATCTGTTTCTATCATTTTTTATTTTTTTAAAGGGTGCAAAGTAACAAAGGTGTATTTGTTAAATATATGATTTTTATCAGATTTAAAATAAAATGATAAAGAAATCTATTCTGTTTTATCAAAATTAACCATCCAATTTACACCAAACTTATCTGTTAGCATTCCAAAGAAGGCTCCCCAAAATGTATTGGCTAGCGGCATTGTAATGTTGCTTCCATTTGCTAGCAGCTCGAAAATTTTTGTTGCTTCTTCTCTACTTGAAGTATTTATTGAAATGGACAAATGTTGTCCAACTAGTATAGGAGGATACAAAGGATGTGCATCGCTACCCATTAAAATTGTTTCAGAACTTATGGGTAAGGATACGTGCATTATTTTTTGTAAATCACTATCGTTTAGCGAAAATCCTTCTTCTTGAGGAAAGTCATTGAAGCGATTAAAATCTTTGAATTCACCACCAAAAACTGTTTTATAAAACAAAAAGGCTTCTTCGCAGGTTCCATTAAATGTTAAATAAGGGTTTACTGTTGCCATAGTTAGGTTTTCAATTAATGTTTAGTACCGTTTCTATTTGAGGTGCATACTTTTTTATCGTAATCTCAACACCTGCTTTCAAGGTCATTTGATTTACACTACACGAAGAGCATGCACCTTCTAGTCGAACTTTAACATGTTTGCCTTCTTCTATAGCGACTAATGAAATGTCTCCACCGTCTGCATGTAAAAAAGGTCTAATTTCTTCCAGTGCTTTTTCTATATTTACAGTCAATTCTTCGTGGGTCATAATTTAGATTGTTGGATTATTAGATTTATGGATTATTAGTTTTTAATCTAATTTCCATACACTTGTCAACTATTTTTTAACTGCGGAACAACCAGCCATTGTTGTAATTTTTACAATTTCAGTAGCAGGTAATGTTTCATTTCTTTTCACAACTTCTTGTACTACATTTCGGGTAATTTCTTCAAAAATCAATTCCAGGGGAGAGTCAGTTTGTAAAGCGGCTGGTCTGCCATAGTCGCCAGCTTCTCTGATGGATTGCACTAAAGGAACTTCACCTAAAAATGGTATTTTTAAATCGTCAGCAAGATTTTTAGCACCTTCTTTTCCAAAAATATAATATTTGTTTGACGGTAACTCTTCCGGTGTAAAATAAGCCATATTTTCTATAATACCTAAAACAGGTACGTTTATGCTGTCAGACAAAAACATAGAAACGCCTTTTTTAGCATCAGCTAAAGCTACAGCTTGTGGTGTACTTACTACTACTGCACCAGTTATAGGTAATGATTGCATTATGGACAAATGAATGTCGCCTGTACCAGGAGGTAAATCGATTAACATAAAGTCTAATTTTCCCCAATCTGCATCAAAAATCATTTGATTCAAAGCTTTTGCTGCCATAGGGCCTCGCCAAATTACTGCTTGGCTTGGTGCCGTGAAAAAACCTATCGAAAGTAGCTTAATAGAATAGCTTTCGATTGGTTTCATTTTTGATTTCCCATCTACTTCTACAGATAATGGTTTTGCACTTTCAACATCAAACATAATAGGCATACTCGGTCCGTAAATATCAGCATCTAAGACACCAACAGAAAATCCCATTTTTGCCAACGAAACTGCCAAATTTGCTGTAACAGTTGATTTTCCAACCCCGCCTTTTCCAGAGGCCACAGCAATTATATTACTAATACCGGGAATACTTTTTCCTTTTATTTCATTAGCATCTGGCGTTACAATTTTCGAATTAATTTTTATTTTAACATCCGAATTTATCAATTCGTGAATTGTTTTTTTAATATCGTCTTCAGCTCTTTTTTTGATGTGTAGGGCAGGGGAGGATACTATTAAATCAATTACTACTTCGTCGCCAAAAGTAACAACATTTGCTATTGCGCCACTTTCTACCATATTTTTCCCTTCACCAGCAATAGTTATGGTTTCTAATGCTTTTAGTATTTCTTTTCTATCTAGTTTCATTTTATGTATAAAAGTTGATGAGTTTAAAAGGTTAAAAATGCAATTTACTTTTTTATTTAAACTTAATATGAATTGCAAAGATAGTAAGAACTTTAAAAGTTTATGAATTTAACGTTTAAAGTTTTTTTGAGTAACCTAATTGCAATTTGCAAGAGTCTTTCTCACTTTGAGAAATTATGTTGCAAACATTGGATGACAAAAAGCAAGGAGAAATTGAGAGATAGGAATTTAGACTATAGTATTATTTCGGGTTGCCAGAAGTGTCTTTCAAAATCTATAATTTGATGGTCAACAATTTTTATTCCTTCGTTTTCTAGTAGTTGTTGCATGAGGTTGGTGCCGTCAAAATGGTGTTTGCCTGTAAGAAGCCCTTTTCGATTTACTACCCTGTGTGCTGGAATATCTTCTCTATTGTGGGAAGCATTCATTGCCCAGCCAACCATTCGTGCAGAACGGGCTGTGCCTAGTGCTTTTGCAATGGCGCCATAGGAAGTTACTTTTCCTTCGGGAATTTGTTTGGCAATAGCATACACTCTTTCAAAGAAGTTTTCTTCCATTAAAAGTAATTTTTTATAACTTTGAATAAAGTAATAACGGCAATTAAACTTGTGATAGTGCCTATAATTTTATTCATATTGTTTACAAAATATTCGGTTTTGGATTTCATTTTATTAAAAAAGGTAACATATAAATAAAAAACCGAAAACGAACCAATTACAACGCCTGAAACTAAACTGTAAATAGAAAGTGAATCGAATGTAAAAATAGTGTAGGCCGACAATGAAATGCTTACTAATACATAATATGGGATTGGAAAAAAATTAATGGCAGCTATTATCATACCCATAAAAAAACGGCTTCGTTTGCTCTTTAAATGGAAAGTATCATCGGTTTGAAGATTGGGGTTTTTAGCAAAAAATAAATAATAAATGGAAATCCCAATGAATATAAGTAAACCAATTTTATGTAATAAATCTACTATGTCCCTATGACTGTTTATGTATTGGGCAAAAATAACAGAGATGTAGGTTTGATAAAAAATAACTATCAATGCTCCTAAAACAAACATCATAGCTCGTTTTTTTCCATCTGTCAAACTCACTTTGGCAGCGGTTAAATTGATAAGACCAGGAGGTAAAACACCAATAAATGCAGCAATATAACCTGATATAAAAGGAATAAAAATTGACATTTATTTTATTTTAAAACGAATGTATGTAATTGCCTTGTTAATTTCCAAATATTGTTTTTCGTAAAAAGTTTGAATACTAGTAACTTCTTTAGGAGCACCTTCGTTTACATAAACATTATGATTGGCATATACCACTTCATGACCTTCGCCGTGTAGTAAACCTAAGGTATAACCGTGCATGAATTCGCTGTCTGTTTTTAAATTGACAATACCTTCAGGATTTAAAATTTTCTTGTACAATTTTAAAAATTCAGAATTGGTCATTCTATGTTTTGTACGTTTGTATTTGATTTGTGGATCTGGAAACGTAATCCAAATTTCAGTAACTTCATTTTTATCAAAAACGTGGTCGATTAATTCAATTTGAGTTCTAATAAAAGCAACATTGTTGAGGTTGTTGTCAACAGCGGTTTTTGCTCCTCTCCAAAATCGTGCTCCTTTGATGTCAATACCTATAAAGTTTTTATCGGGATATTTTTCAGCCAAGCCAACAGAATATTCGCCTTTTCCACACCCTAATTCTAGAATTATTGGATTGTTGTTTTTAAAAAAATCAGTTTTCCACTTCCCCTTTAAAGGGAATAAATCGGCTACAATTTCTTCTCTTGAAGGTTGAAAAACATTTTCGAATGTTTCGTTTTCTTTAAATCTTTTTAATTTGTTTTTACTTCCCACGATATTATTTAATATTTTGGCAAAATTAAGGAAATATATAAGAACTGAATTAGAATTATCTTTGTGTTTTAAATAAACCTACCTAATCTTGAAAAACACTTCTTTTAAAAACATTTTAATAGCGCCACTTAATTGGGGTTTGGGACATGCTACGCGTTGTATTCCAATTATTAAACAATTAGAAGAAAGAGGTTTCGTGCCGATAATAGCTTCTGATGGCATGGCGCTTATTTTACTGAAAATGGAGTTTCCTCATCTTTTGGCCTTAGAGTTGCCTTCTTATCAAATTGAATACCCAACAAACGGAAAAGATTTTAAATGGAAAATAATTAAAAATGCTCCTAAGATGGGTGTTGCAATAAAAAATGAAAAAAAACTTGTTAAAGAATGGACGCTACAATATAATTTAGTGGGTATTATTTCGGATAATAGATTAGGCGTTTTTAATAAAAATGTTCCTTCTATTTACATAACGCATCAACTGAATTTGTTGACTGGAAATACCACTTGGTTAAGTACGAAAATACATCAATTTGTAATTAATAAATTCAATGAATGCTGGGTGCCAGACACATCAGAACTTGTAAATTTATCTGGAAGGTTAGGGCATTTAAAGCAATCAAATTCAGGAATAAAATACATTGGAGCATTGAGTCGTTTTAAAAAAATTAGTATTCCTAAACAATTTGATTTGATGGTTTTACTTTCAGGTCCAGAACCACAACGAACTGTTTTGGAGGTAAAGTTAATGAATGAAATTAAGTGTTTTAAAGGTGCAGTTGTTTTTATAAAAGGAATTGTTCAGGAACAACAAGTTGTGGAGCAACAAGAGCATGTTTTGGTTTATAATTTTATGAATGCACTAGAATTAGAAGAAGCTATGAATGCAAGTAATTTGGTTTTGTGTAGGTCAGGCTATACGACTGTAATGGATTTGTCAAAATTAGAAAAAAAAGCATTTTTTATTCCAACACCAGGTCAGTTTGAACAAGAATATTTGGCTCGTAAATTTAATGCACAAAAAATAGCGCCTTTTTCAAATCAAGATGCTTTTAAAATTGAAATGCTTAAAAGAACTGAAAAGTTTAGTGGTTTTTTAAATTTTACCGACTTTAAAGTTGATTGGAAACAATTATTTTGCCTTTTTGAGCGTGAATGAAAATTCAGAACCTTGACCAAATTTGCTGTCAACATAAATTTTTTCATCGTGGGCTTCAATGATGTGTTTAACAATAGATAAGCCTAGACCTGAACCACCTTCTGTTCTTGAACCACTTTTATCCACTCTATAAAATCGTTCAAAAAGTCTTGAAATATTTTGTTTTTCAATTCCTTCTCCGTTATCGGTTATTCTTACAATTATTTTGTCGTTTGTCAATTCGTCAATACTTACTTCTGTTGTACCCTTTTCTTTACCATATTTAATAGAATTTACTATTAAATTGATTACCAATTGCTGTATTTTTTCTTCGTCACCCATTACCAAAATAGGCTTGAAATATTTTTGATCAAACATTAATAGTATGTCTTTTTGAGAAGCTTTCATTTCCAATAAATCAAAAACATTTTGAATTAATTTGACAATGTTGAATTCTGAAAATTCCAAATGTAAATCGCCTGTTTCTAGTTTAGAGATCATGTCCAAATCTTGAACAATATATATTAGCCGTTCCACTCCTTTTTCAGCGCGTTCAATATATTTTTTTCGAATGTTTTTGTCGTTCATTGCACCATCAAGTAACGTAGAAAGATAGCCTTGAACAGTAAATAATGGCGTTTTTAACTCATGCGAAACGTTTCCAATAAATTCTCGTCGGTATTCTTCCCTCATTTTTAGCATTTCAATTTCAACTTTTTTATCAGTTGCAAATTTTTTAACTTCGCTAGTTAGGGTTGCCATATCAGTAGTAATAGATTGGTTTCTTAAATCGGATGTATCTAAAATTGACACATCATCGTAAATTTTCTTAACTCTTTTGTAAATGAATTTTTCAACTCGATATTGAATAACAAAAAAAGAAAATACACCAATACATATTGCAAAAAGTGCACAAAAAAGATATGAAAATTGGTGAAAGATTAGGGATAAAATACCTACTAAAGAAGTAGCAAAAAGAGTTATGTAAAGCGATGACTTTACTGCAAACTTATATGTTTTTTTAAAATTGATAACCATTTATTGATTGTGGACGATTATAATTCAATTTTATAGCCAACTCCTTTAATTGTTTTAAATAAATCTTCATCAATTTTTTCACGAAGCTTTCTAATATGAACATCAATTGTTCTACCACCAACAATTACATCTGAGCCCCAAACTTTATCAAGAATTTCTTCTCTTTTAAATACTTTTCCCGGTTTTGAAGCTAACAAATAGAATAATTCAAATTCTTTTCTAGGCAAAACAATTTCAATTCCATCTTTAATAATTTTATATTCTTCACGATTTATTTTGATATTCCCTATGCTTAGTGTGTCTTTATCTTCAGTTGGGCTTTCGTCGTTTAACCTCCTTAGTAATGCTTTAACTTTGCTTACTAATAATTTAGGTTTAATGGGTTTTGTAATGTAATCATCGGCGCCAACTTCAAAGCCAGCAACTTGAGAATATTCTTCACTTCTGGCAGTTAAGAATGTTAGAATTACATTATGTAATTCAGGTATTTTTCTAATATTTTCGCAAGCTTCCATTCCATCCATTATTGGCATCATAACATCCATAATAATTAAATGAGGTAAGAATTTCTTCGCAACTTCAATAGCCTCTTTACCGTTTGAAGCGGTATTTACCTGATACCCTTCATGGAGTAGGTTGTAAGAAATGATTTCAAGGATATCGGGTTCGTCATCAACCAATAATATTTTGATATTCTTTTTTTTCATTGTATGGTATGTTGTGTAATTTGATTGTAAAAGTAAATATAAATCTAATAAAAAAAACAGGTTGACTTTTATTTAATCTAACTAACATTTAGTTAATAAATACAAAATGATTTCATAACGAATAGTTAACATAAACTTTACAATGACACTTTTACTTTGCCAAAAAATTAAAACATAATTATGTATCAATTAAAATCTATTTACGTAAGTATTTTATTATTTGTTTTGGGGGTAGCATCGGCTCAAATAACTTCATCTTCTGTTTCTGGAAAAGTTGTTGACAGTAAAGGTCCAGTTTCAGGTGTATTTGTAACAGTAACGCATTTGCCTACAAACACAAAGTACCAGACTACAACGGACAAATTAGGTCGTTACAGTATGGATAATTTAACAGTAGGAGGACCTTATAAATTAGTTATAAGTGGAAGCGATGTTAAAGAATATTCAAATTCGCAACTCCAATTAGGATTAGGTGACAACGATTTACCTAGAATTGTTGTAGAGCGAATTGAAAATCAATTAAAAGAAGTTGTGATTAGTGGTAAAAAAACTGCTTTAAGAACAGGTTCTGGTGGCAATTTTAGTGAAACTCAAATCAGTGGATTGCCTAACATTAATAGAAGTATTCAGGATGTAACAAAATTAATACCACAAAGTGCCAACAATTCATTTGCTGGCACTAATTTTAGATACAATAATGTAACTATTGATGGTTCTATTAATAATGATGCTATAGGTTTTAGTCCATCTATGGGAGGACAATCTGGAACTTCTGGAATGCCAGGAAGTAGTACAAGATCTAATTCTATTAGTTTAGATGCCATTCAAGATGTTCAAGTTTATTTAGCACCTTTTGATGTTAAGTTAGGGAATTTTTTAGGGGGTAGTGTGAACGCTGTAACAAGAAGCGGAACAAATACGATAGCAGGTTCTGTTTATTCTTACGGACGAAATGGTTTAATTACAGGACCTAATAACGCTGGTGATGGAGCAAAAATGCCGTCTGAATTCGTAGATTATCAAGTGGGATACCGACTTGGATTGCCAATCATTAAAGATAAATTGTTCTTTTTTACAAATGCGGAGTATTCCAAAAGAACGGAGCCAATTTTCTACAATGCTGGCGATTTAGATGCAAATGGAAATAAAGCTTCACTTATAGACGCTGCAACTGCTCAGGCTATTTCAGATTTTGTAAAAACGAAATATGGATTTAACGTAGGAAGCTACAATAGTTATGCAAATTACTCAGAAAGTAAAAAAATATTTAATAAAATTGATTGGAAAATAAACGATATACATTCGCTTTCGATAAGAAATAATATTGTGTTTTCAGAAGCTTCTAATTTAGAAAGAGATGCCGCCAATTTTAGATTTTCAAGCATGGATTTCATTCAAAAAAATATTGCAAACAGTACTGTTTTAGAATTTAAAAGTAGATTTAGCAATAAAATTTCCAATTCATTTATAGCAGGTTATTCAACTATTAAAGATTATCGTGAGCCAACATCACAAAATGTAATGTTTCCTTTAGTTGAAATTTCTAATAATGGCGGAACAATTATGTTTGGGAATGATAGAGAGGCTACCGTTTTCAACATGAAACAAAATACAACTGAAATTACAGATAATTTAACAATAAAACTGAATAATAGTAATACATTATTAGTAGGAACACATAATGAATTTTATGACATTAACTATGGCTTTGTTAATTCGTTACAAGGAAGAATAGCGTACTCTTCGCTTGCTAATTTTTACAATGCAACGCCAATTCGTGTAAGAGGTACTTATTCATTTGATAATTATTCAAGAGACGATATTTTTAACAACCCTTATGCTAAATTCAAAGTAAATTTATATAGCTTTTATGTTCAAGATGAAATTAAAATAGGAAATAAATTAAAAATAACACCTGGTTTACGTGTAGATTATGCAAATATGCCAACAAAACCAGCAATTAGCCCACAAGCAAAAGTTGCTCCAATTGATCCAAACTATGGAACAACTTACAATTACACACCAATTAGCCAAATTGACAATAATCTTTTTGGAAGCGCACTATTATCACCAAGGCTTGGGTTTAACTATACTGTTTTTGAAGATAAATCTTTAATTATTAGAGGTGGTTCTGGGGTTTTTACGGGTAGAATACCATTTGCATGGTTAGGTTATGCTTTTTATAATGATGGAGTTGGATATGGAAGTTACGATAAAAACAATTTAACAGCTGCACAGGTAGCAACAAATGGAGACCCGCTTTTGCCTAATGGTTTAGCAAATTATCAAGGTCAAGCGACTCCAAAGGTGCAAGTTGACTTAGTGGATAACAATTTTAAAATGCCGCAAGTTTGGAGAAATTCACTAGCGTTTGATTATACAATTAAAGGATATAAATTCACATTAGAAGGAATTTACACTAAAGTAATTAGAGATTTAAAATTCCAACAAGTTAATAAAACGGATAATCCTACGTACTATTCTTATGATGTAAATCATGAAATGCCAATATATTCAGCTAATATAAACTCTAATTTTTCAAATGCTTATTTATTATCAAATACAAGTGAAGGTTATAGATATAATATTACTACACAAGTAGCTAAAAATTATGATTTTGGTTTGAATTTTATGGGAGCTTATACCTATGGAACTGCTAAAGATATATCTAATGGAATTAGAAATTCAATGGAAAGTAATTTTCAAATGAACCAATCGTTAACGCCAAACGATCCAAAATTAGCTACTTCTAATTTTGAAACAAAACACCGAATAGTAGCAAATGTTGGATATGGATTAAAACTAGCCAAAAACAATACGCTATCAGCTAATCTTTTTTTTAATTCTCAATCAGGAAACCCTTTTACTTGGGGATTTGTAAACACAACATTGGCTGGAACAGGACAAGCTGCGGGTTTAGCATACGTGTTTAAGGATTATTCAGAAACATTAAAATACATGAGAGATTACACTACAACTACGGGTGTGGTAACAGCTGCTCAACAAGCACAAGATTACGAAGCTTTTGTTAATGGTAACGATTATTTAAAAAGCAGAAGAGGACGTTTTACAGAACGAAATGGTGATCATACACCATGGAATATTCAAGCTGATATGAGAATAATGGATGAAATAAAATTTAAAGTAAAAGAAACTACTCATTCGATTCAAATTTCATTTAGCATTATTAATGTTGGAAATTTAATAAACAAAGATTGGGGTAAAAGCTATTTTGTTCCAAACACATTCAACTCAACTGCAAGTGTTGGTTTGACAAAAGTAGGTTCTGTAGCAACAGGATCTCCAGGTGCCGGCGATCCAACATACAACTTTAAAACCCCAACAACAACTCCATATACAGTAGATCAATTTGCCTCTAGATTTCAAGGACAGCTAGGTTTAAGATATACTTTTTAAAAATTGAAAAAATATAAAAGCAAAGCGGTTGTCAAAATAAGGCATCCGCTTTGCTTTTATATTGCTTTTTTTTTGTAATTTTACGGTTAATTAAATTGCTTATGAAAAAGATTACATACCTTTTTGTTATCGTTTTTGTGTTTTTTTCTACTGTATTACTTGCCCAAGAAGGTAAGCAATCAACAAAAGATACTACTATTGAAGGATTAACAATTTATCCAAACCCTACTTCTGGAGATAAAATTTACATCTCTTCAAAATCTTCTTTAGACAAACAAATCATTATTTTTGACGTACTAGGCAAAAAAGTACTACAAGCAGAAATCAATGGTAAAGAATTAAACATTGCGGCTCTTTTACCGGGTGTTTATATCATTAAAATAAAAGAGGAAGATGCAACTGTTACAAGAAAACTTATTGTAAAATAGTTAATTTAAGATTAAATTATCAATAACAACTGCTTTTTTTATCCTGAATTTATCAAAAAGGAAAATTTACTACTTATATTTGTACCAAAATTAAATTTAAATAATATGAAAAAAATTTACTCTTTATTATTAACAATAGTTACTTCAATTTCATTTGGACAAACTATTTACTCTGAAAATTTCGGAACTCCAACTGGAAGTACTTCAGTTGCAAATTACATCATAGGAACAGCTCCAGCTACGTTTCAAAATGCAGCTCCTATTGTTTATACAGGAACTACAACAGCAACTAGTGTTAGAATTTCCTCACCATCTTCTACTTACACAGGAGCGTCCGCAAATGGAAATGTTTTTTTATCTCAAACAACCAATTTAGGTCATTTTTTTCAAATAGACGGAATAAATACTTCAGCATATGCAGCTACAAATTTGCAACTATCTTTCGGGTACAATACATCTAGTTTAACAGCTGTACAATTAACTGTAGAGCAAAGTACAAATGGAGGTACAACTTGGACACCTATTACATTTACTCCTTCAGCAACTTCATGGTCATTAGTTACCGTTACAGGAGGTCAAATTCCATCTTCTTCAACGTTGTCATTAAGATTTACACAACCTTCAACGGTTGCGGTACCTAACACTAGTCAATTTAGAATAGATGATGTAAAAGTATATAATTCAAACCCAGCTTGTACACTTGTTTTAGGAACACCAACAACATCATGTAATACTATTACATCTGGTATTGATACTTACACAACTACAATACCTTATACAGGTGGTGGATCTGGTACTTATACAACTACACCATCTTCAGGGACTGTTGCAGGAGATAATCCAGGTACAGTTGCAGCTGGAAATATTATAATAAATGGTGTTAATGAAGGTACTGCATTAACAGTAAATATTGTGAATGGAGTTTGTACTTATTCTTCTAATGTAATTGCTCCAGATTGTAAACCAGTTAATGCTTTACCTTACAACGAACCTTTTCCTTATGCAGTTGGTACTTCTTTAGGAGCAGGACAAAGTTGGTCCAATGTAAATAGTGGTGATACTATAGTTTCTGTTTCTGGTAGTCTATCTTATCCAGGAATAACTTCTTCTGGAAATTCGGTTAGTTTTTCTGGTGCTGGTATTGATTGCCATACACCTTTTACAGCTACAACTGTAGCAGATAATGTAGTATATGCTGCATTTCTTATGAATGTAACTGATTACACCAACGTTACTACTGATGGAAATCAAGATACATTTGCTGTATTGACTGATGGAGTTGCTTCTAATTTTAAAGGAAAATTATACATAAAGAAAAATTTAACTCAATACCAATTGGGCTTGACATCTGCAACTACTTGTACAAATTATGATACTACGTTGCGTAATGTAGGAGATGTTGTTCTAGTTATTTTGGCTTATGATTTTGCTGCAAATTCATTTAAAGCATGGTTCAATCCTGATTTAGCTAATTTTAATGCATCAACAACTCCAACATTAACAGATACTCCAGCGGCAGCTATTACAACTATTGGCGGGTTTTTGTTAAGACAAGGAAGTGCAACTACAACTCCAACAATAACAGTTGATGAATTAAGAATTTCTACTATAATTGCTGATTTACTTTCAGTTAATCAAAATAGTGCTATTGCTGGTTTAAAAGTATATCCAAACCCAGTTAGTTCTGGAACTTTGTTTATAAAGTCAGCTTCAAACGATCAAAAATCTATTGCTATTTATGATATTCTAGGAAAACAAGTTATGAATACTGTTTTAGTAAATGACTCAGTAAATGTTTCAACACTTACTTCTGGAATCTATGTAGTAAAAATTACAGAATCTGGAAAAACAGAGACTAGAAAATTAGTTATAGAATAAATTAATAGTTCATTCACAACATTAAATAATCAAAAGCCTCAATTAGTTACTACTAATTGAGGCTTTTTAGTTAAAAAGAATTATTGGAAAGGAGTTACTCTGCTAGTGCGTCCCAACCCCTTGCTTTTAGAGGGATTTTTGTGTTAGCTCTCGTAATTAAATGCACCCCTTCATTCTTCTCTGTAATGTGTCCTATTATCGTAAAATTTGGATTTCCTTTAATTTTATCAAAATCACTTAGTGCAATTGTAAATAACAATTCATAATCTTCGCCACCATTTATTGCAACTGTTGTGCTGTCTATATTGAATTCTTCGCAAACGGAAATAAGTTGAGGATCTAAAGGTAATTTTTCTTCGTATAAATTACAGCCTACATTCGATTGTTTACAAATGTGCAATATTTCAGACGATAAGCCATCTGAAATGTCTATCATAGAAGTTGGCATAATGTCTAAAGCAAACAATAGAGTTCTAACATCAGTTCTGGCTTCAGGCTTTAGCTGGCGTTCAATGATATATGTATATTGCTCTAAATCTGGTTGTAAATTAGGATTTACTTTAAAAACTTGCTTTTCTCTTTCAAGTACCTGTAGTCCCATGTAAGCTGAACCAATATCGCCACTAACAACAAGAAGATTGGTGTTTTTAGCCCCGCTTCTATATACAATTTCATTGTCATTTGCTTCGCCAATAGCAGTAATTGAAAGAATTAATCCCTTTTGAGAGGAAGTTGTATCGCCGCCAATAACATCTACTTTATATTCACTTGCAGCTAGAGAAATTCCTAAAAAAAGTTCTTCCATAGCTTCAAGTGGGAATCTATTGGATACTGCAACTGCAACTGTAATTTGAGTTGGTTTGGCATTCATCGCACAAATGTCAGATAAATTAACTACAACCGCTTTGTATCCTAAATGTTTTAGTGGCATGTAGGATAAATCAAAATGAACACCTTCAATCAATAAATCTGTAGAAACAACTATTTTTTTATCTTTAAAATCCAATACAGCTGCGTCATCACCAATACTTTTTAAGGTTGATTCTTGTTTGATATCAAAATTTTTAGTTAAATGTTCAATTAACCCGAATTCACCTAATTGAGCAATAGATGTGCTGTTTTTATTTTTGTCTTCAATCATATTTTACTATTTAGATTTTAGTGTAAAGTTACGTTGTTTTTGAATTAGTTAATTAATTTGTAGTAAACGGATAACTTTTTTATGTTTCAAACGAAACACTTTTTTAATATACAAACAAAAGAAAAGTTGAAAACAACTACTTTTATAATCCTAGTTTTACCAATGCTTTTGGTAAAATACGTTCCACAAATTTACTATAAGCCAATTTTGAAGGGTGTAAACCATCAGTTGCAACTAAATTAGGTTGAATCAATCCTTTTTGGGTGATGTCTGTAATGTTAATAAAAACTATATTTTGTTGACTACAATAATTTTCAATAAAACTATTGTATTGGTTAATACCTGCAGAAATTGTAGAAGCGCCTTGTCCATAGGGAGTAAAAGCATAATCGGGAATCGAAATTACAATTAAATTTTCTTTTTTACCTTTTCCTTTTTGAATTGCGGTAGTAACTATTTCAGGAAATTCTTGTTCGAATATACTGAATGGCTTGTTTTGATATTGATTGTTGACGCCTATTAATAACGTTACAAGGTCATAATCATTTGATGGATTTTCAGTTAAAATTGCGTTTTTTAAATTAGAAGTAGTCCAACCAGTAGTTGCTATTATTTTTGTTGAAAAAGTAGAATCACTGAGTAACTTTTTTTTGATACTGTCTTGTAATTGAATTGGAAATTTACACGTTTCGCAAACACTCTGACCTATTGTATAACTATCACCTAGTGCTAAATATTTAAAACTTTTAGCTTGCGAAGTTTGATTTGGATTTGTAATAGTAGCATCAATATTACAATTTGTAAAAAGGATAAACGCTAATGAAGTTAGTATAATTTTAAACTGAAATTTCATTTTTATTTGTTTTAATATACTATTTACGAACTCTAAAGGTACTCAGATTAAACCATTTCCACATTTGTTACTATTTGTTCTTCAATCGCATTCCAAAGTCCAATTCGTTTTTCTAAAGCTTGTATTGAAACCTCTTCTACTTCACGCCATTTAGTTTCGGAATCACATAAATCAGTTATCATTTGCATTGCCATTGGGCCATGTTCGTCGGCATCTAATGCTATATGTCTTTCAAAGTAATAAACCAATTTATCCAATTTAGTTTCCGGAAAATTGGTTTGAAAATTTTTTAAGATTTCAGTAAACATACTTGGTATCAAATTTTCTCTGCCAAAGGTAAATGCAGCTGCAATCTTATGTGGTTTACCCTCTTCAATTATTCTAAAAGTAAAATCTAAAAATGCTTTTACGTTAGGATGTAAATCACAAAGTTTAATTGATACAAATATATTTTGAGTTTGCTTAACATTTTCTATAAAAGCAGTAATTGAATTTGTATTTGCATTGCATTCAAGCATGGCATCCAAATACATTTCAAAATGACTTTGACGTTTTCCATCAAGGGTTAAATCAGTTTCTTCTGCAACAACTATTTCATTAATTAAATAACGAATAGCTGGATTTCCTATAGGCAACCAAGGTGTTGTTGTACAAGTTAATTTTTGTTGTAAAGCTTTTAAAAGCGACATAAAATCCCAAACTGCGTACACATGGTTTTCTAAGAAAAGCTGCAAATCATTTATCGACTTAACGTTATTATAAAGTGAATGATTTAATAATTGTTCTTTCTGTATATGTATTTTTTGATTTATATGTGTAATATTCATTTTCTATTTGATTTGTGTGATGTGTTAATTTGCTAACGCTACAAATTTAAAAATGCTTCCCGATAAAGAGAAGCATTTTATGTCAATTTTATTTTTTGTTTAACTTGAATTTTACTTAAAAGCGGGTATGCCGGTTATATCAGCACCGGTTATAAGTAGATGTATATCATGCGTTCCTTCATACGTAATCACCGATTCTAGGTTCATACTGTGACGCATGATCGAATATTCACCAGTAATTCCCATTCCGCCCAACATTTGACGTGCTTCACGAGCAATATGGATAGCCATATCCACATTGTTTCTTTTTGCCATTGAAATTTGAGCCGTAGTAGCACGACCTTCGTTTCTCAAAACGCCCAATCGCCAAGTTAGCAATTGCGCTTTGGTGATTTCGGTAATCATTTCGGCTAATTTTTTTTGTTGCAATTGGAACGAAGCAATAGGTTTGTCAAATTGAATCCGTTCTTTAGCATAACGCAAAGCCGTGTCATAGCAATCCATTGCAGCGCCAATGGCACCCCAAGCTATACCGTAACGAGCCGAATCTAAACATTGCATCGGAGCACCAAGCCCTGATTTTCCTGGCATCAAGTTTTCTTTTGGCACTTTTACATTATCAAAAATCAATTCTCCGGTTGAAGAAGCACGAAGCGACCATTTGTTGTGCGTTTCAGGAGTGGTAAAACCTTCCATTCCACGTTCTACAATTAATCCGTGAATTCTTCCTGATTCGTCTTTTGCCCAAACTACTGCAACATCGGCAAAAGGCGCATTCGAAATCCACATTTTAGCACCATTCAATAAATAATGGTCGCCCATATCCTTGAAGTTGGTTACCATTCCGCTTGGATTTGAACCATAATCCGGTTCTGTCAATCCGAAACAACCCATGAATTCTCCAGTAGCTAGTTTTGGTAAATATTTCATGCGTTGCGCTTCCGTTCCGAATTTCCAAATTGGATACATGACCAAAGACGATTGAACCGATGACGTAGAACGCACACCTGAATCGCCTCTTTCAATTTCTTGCATGATTAAACCATACGAAATTTGGTCCAATCCAGCACCACCATATTCTTCTGGAATATAAGGGCCAAAACCGCCAATTTCGCCTAAACCTTTAATGATTTGTTTCGGAAATTCAGCACGTTGTGCATAATCTTCTATAATTGGAGAAACTTCGCGTTTGACCCACGCACGGGCAGAATCACGAATTAATTTATGTTCTTCTGTTAGTAAATCATCTAATAAGTAGTAATCTGGAGCTTGAAATAAATCTGGTTTCATATTTTTACTTTGCGAGGCACTAAGCATCTCATTAAATTTAATTTCGTTTTACGAAAACGTTTGCAAATTTACATAAAGAATTATAACAATTCAATTAAGAATTGTTATAATTTCAATTTTTATTTTTTTTAAAAACTAGTTACATCTTAAGATAAAACGCATTCGTAAGATGAATATACGCATCAGTATATTCATGCCGATTAATTTCTATAACCAATTCATCGGCATTTAAAGCAGAAAGTTCATAACGTTTAAAAGCCAACAAGCTTCTTACAATTGGTGTGCTGTAAGAGCCTTTTACCCGGGTAACTTTTATTGGGAAAAGTTCCATTTTGGAACATAAATCAATAAAACGTTCTTCTTCTTTATAAGGAATTATTACTGCAAATATGCCATTTTCGGAAAGTAATAAATCAGCAGCTTCAATTAGATCTTCAAAGGGTAAAGCCTCTTGAAAACGGGCTAAATCCCTTTGAGAATCATTTGTTTTATTATCTTCAGAATAAAAAGGAGGGTTGGAAATAATGATGTCATATTCGTCTTCTGGTTCTTCAATAAATTCATCTAAACCTGCATGAAAGCAAAACAATCGGTCTTTCCAGGGTGAAGCTTCAAAATTATCAACACATTGTTCATAGGCATCTTCATCAATTTCTATGGCGTCGATTTGTTCTGCTTTACTTCTTTGCGCTAACATTAATGCAAGAATGCCTGTGCCAGTGCCAATATCCAAGACGGAGTTCGGTTTATTGTCAATAGGACACCAAGATCCAAGTAAAACTGAATCAGTTCCAATTTTCATTGCACATTTATTTTGTTGAACGGTAAATTTTTTAAAAGTAAAATGGGACATTTGTATAAGTACAATAAAAATGCTATAAATACATTTCGACTAGACCTTCGGGTAGGTTAACATGTACTTTTTTATTAACTCTGTCAATTTTAACCAAAAAATGATCAATTAGTGGTATTAAAATCTCAAGTTCGCCATTTAAAACTTCAAACAAGGGTTGTGCACTATTGTCATTAACACCTTGAATAATACCAAAAACACCTAGTCTATTGTCTTCTATTTCGAATCCTATTACCTCGTGAAAATAAAATTTGTTTCCTGAAAGTTTAGGTAACAATAGCAAAGGTAGCAAGACATTATTACCTAAAATTGAATCTGCTTCTTCTTCCGAATTGATGTCTTCAAAACGAACTCTTAAAAAATCGTTTTTGTGTAAACTACTTTTTTCAATAAAAAATGGAACCAGTTGTTTGTTACATTCCACAAACACTGATTCCATATTTTCATATAATTCAGGTTCATCTGTATCTAAATAGATTAAGACTTCACCTTTGAAACTAAATTTTTTTGCGATTTTGCCTAAACAGAAACAGTCTTCTTTACGCATTTTCGCTTTTCTATTTTAAGCTTCAGTTTCTTCGTTATTTTCTTCAGCAACTGGAGCTTCTTCTGTTGCTTCTTCTTCAACAATAGCGTTTTCAGCTGCAATAGCATCAGCTTCAACTTTTGCAGCGTCTGCTAAACGTTTTGCATTAACAGCTTGTTCAGCTTTAAATGCTTTAGCTTTAGCATCTGCTTGTGCTTTAGATAATCCATCTTTTTTAGCGTCAACTTTTCCAGCTTTAGCTTCTAACCAAGTTGTTAATTTAGCATCAGCTTGTTCTTGAGTTAAAGCACCTTTACGAACTCCACCGTCTAAATGGTGTTTTAACAAAGCTCCTTTATAGGAAAGAATTGCTCTAGCAGTATCTGTAGGTTGTGCACCATTGTGCAACCATTTTACTGCGCTATCTAAATTCAAATCAATAACAGCAGGGTTTGAATTTGGATTGTAAGTACCAATTTTTTCTAAGTATTTACCATCTCTTTTTGAACGAGCATCTGCTGCTACAACCCAGTAAATAGGTTTCCCTTTTTTTCCGTGTCTTTGTAATCTAATTTTTACTGACATAATCTTTTGATTAAATTTTGAGGTTCTCGACCTCTGTTAAATTAAGTTTGCAAATTTAAACTTTTATTTTAAAAACAAATGTGTTTTCAATAATTATTTTTTACGTAAATTTTGTAGTCAAATAAATTAAAAAATAAAATAAAAAAATAGCTTATTTAGTATAAAAAACTATTTTTGTGGTCATTAATATATTATAAAATGAAAAAAATAATTTCTCTATTTGTTATTGCATTTGCCTTTTCGTCATGTCAAAACGAAATAAAGGTTAATAATCCTGGTTTTCAAGTTTATAAAAACAACGCTTTGTGGAGAGCAGACAATGCTACAGCCTATTTGCATACGGATGGTTCAATAACCATTACGGGTACTTCAGATAATCAAAATCTTATAGTTAGTGTTTCTAGTAAATCAATAGGTAAATATTACTTAGGAACAACTAATTCATTAGATAAAGTTACATTTAACTCAACAACAAATGGAAGTATAACTTCTTATAATACAGATCCAGTTCATGGAGTTGTCTCAACAATATCGGATGTGTTGAGTCCAGGTACAGGCTATACAGCTGATTGTACAATGTCTAATGGTGTTTATAATTGTCTAGCGTCACATTCTACAACTGGTGGTTCAGGTGTTGGTTTGAAAGTTGCTATTGCTACAGACACTAATGGAGCTGTTAGTTATATAAAAGTAGTTTCAACAGGAGATAATAACTACTTCCCTGGAGATGTAATCACTATTTCTGGAGGAACAACTCCTGCAACCTTTACAATAGTTAATGTTAGAAGTAGTAATGGAATTGTGGAAATTACAGGCAATAGTAATGGAACTATTACAGGTTCTTTTAAATGTAATGCCTTAAATGCAGATACAACATTGACAAATCCAGATATTTTAAGTCTTACTTATGGAGCATTTTATCAATTACCATTAGTAGTAGTTCCTTAAATATTAATAGATAAAAAATTGAATATAAATTAATTAAACCATCTTTTAAAGGTGGTTTTTTTTATTTACATTAAAATTACACAAAATATTCTAATACATAGTAGTTTAGAATAAAATAGCATTACATTTGTTAAATATTTAAAATAGTACATATGAACATTTTTGTTGGAAGTCTTCCATTCAGTATTGAGGAAGCAGATTTAAGAGAGTCTTTCGAGGCTTATGGTGCAGTAGATTCTGTGAAAATTATTACAGATAAATTTACTGGTAGAAGTAAAGGATTTGGATTTGTTGAAATGCCTAATGATAGCGAAGCTCAAAAAGCTATTGATGAATTGAATGGTGCAACAGTTCAAGGACGTGCAATTGTGGTTAATAAATCAGAACCAAAACCAGAAGGAGAAAGAAGAAGTTTTAATAACAATAGTCGTGGTGGAGATTCACGTGGAGGTTATGGAAACAATCGTGGCGGAGATAACCGTGGCGGAGGAAACAGAGGTGGATATTAATTTTATTTCCCCAAAACCTTTTTAGATTCTTCTCAGACAATTCTAAAATTTTAAACCGTTTAAAAGTTGTGTAAACAACTTTTAAACGGTTTTTTTTAAATTATTATTCAAAATGTATAAACTTCTGAGTTGTATTTTTGACTTTGATTTTGTTGATAACTTCAAGTTAAATATTCTTTAAATTATTTTAAATTTGAAATTCTATTTTGATTACTCATACTAAAATTAATTAACTAAATTTCAATCATGTATTTAATATTTGATACCGAAACCACGGGATTACCAAAACGTTGGGATGCTCCTATTTCTGACATAAACAATTGGCCTAGGTGTGTACAAATAGCATGGCAATTGCATGACGAATTAGGTAAGATAATTGAACATCAAGATTTTATTATTCAACCCAATGGTTTTAATATTCCCTTTGATGCAGAGAGGATTCATGGTATTTCTACTGAACTAGCACAAGAACAGGGGGTTCCTTTAATTCAGGTTTTAGAACATTTTAATAAGTCCTTAGCGAAAGCAAAATTTGTTGTTGGTCAAAATTTAAAATTTGATTTAAACATCATGGGCTGTGAATTTTTCAGAGAAGCTATTGAAAGCAACCTCAGTTTACTTCCTGTTTTAGATACATGTACAGAAGTTACGGCTAGTTTACTAAAACTTCCTGGAGGAAGAGGAGGAAAGTTTAAATTACCAACATTAACTGAATTACACGAGTACCTATTTCATGTTCCATTCAATGAAGCACACAATGCAACCGCTGATGTAGAAGCAACCGCAAGATGTTTTTTTGAATTAATTCGGGTGCAAGTTTTTACTAAAGCTGAACTTCAAGTTTCAAATGAATATTTTGATTATTTTAATAAAAATAATTTAAAACAGATTGAATCAATTGGATTAAAACACATTAACTTAAAAGAAGCTTCTGCTAAAATTAGGTTGGAACTTGATAAGCAGCAGGAATCGCTCATTATTAATAATAAGTCAACCGAATCGAATGACTATTTAACAGATGCAGTTTTTGTTCATTTGCACAATCACACACAGTTTTCAGTATTACAATCAACAATAAGTGTTCCTGCATTGGTTAAAGCCGCAGTTCAAGAAAAAATGCCCGCTGTTGCAATGACTGATCATGCCAATTTAATGGGAGCCTTCCACTTTGTGCGTGATATTTTAAATCATAACAAAGCAATAAACGCAGTTAATAGTGCTTTAATTGCAAAAGGAGAAGAACCAACAGGCTTACCTTTAAAACCAATTGTAGGTTGTGAGTTTTTTGTTTGTGATGATTTAAATGACAAAACTAGAAAAGACAATGGTTATCAAATTGTTTTCCTTGCCAAAAACAAAAAAGGATACCATAACTTAGCTAAAATGTCTTCAATTGCATATACAGAAGGATTCTACTATGTGCCTAGAATTGATAAAGCAACTGTTAAAGCGTATAAAGATGATTTAATAGTTTTATCTGGAAATTTATATGGAGAAATTCCAAACAAACTCCTCAATTTAGGAGAAAATCAAGCGGAAGAAGCATTGATTTGGTGGAGAGATACTTTTGAAGACGATTTTTATATTGAAATAATGCGTCATAATCAGGAAGATGAAAACAGAGTAAATCAAGGTTTAATTTCATTGGCTAGAAAGCATAAATTAAAGCTTGTTGCTACTAACAATACATTTTATATCAACCAAAAAGATGCCAATGCACACGACATTTTATTGTGTGTAAGAGATGGTGAAAAACAAGCCACACCTATAGGAAAAGGACGAGGCTATCGTTATGGCTTGCCAAATCAAGAGTATTATTTCAAATCTGGTGACGAAATGAAACTTCTATTTTCGGATTTACCAGAAGCAATTACGAATCTATCCTCAATCGTTGATAAAATTGAGATTTTCGATTTAGCGAGAGAAGTACTTTTGCCAAAATTCGACATTCCAGTTGAGTTTATTATTGAAGACGATCTACTTGACGAAGGCAAAAGAGGTGAAAATAAATATTTGGAATTTTTAACTTTTGAAGGAGCCAAACGTAGATATAATGAATTGACAAAAGAAATTCAAGAGCGAATAGATTTTGAACTATTAACAATTAAAAATTCAGGTTATCCTGGCTATTTTCTGATTGTTCAAGACTTTATTGCAGCAGCTAGAAAAATGGGGGTTTCGGTAGGTCCAGGAAGAGGGTCTGCAGCGGGTTCCGTAGTGGCATTTTGTTTGGGAATAACCAATATAGATCCTCTAAAATACAATTTGCTTTTTGAGCGTTTCCTAAATCCAGATCGTGTTTCACTTCCTGATATAGATATTGATTTTGACGATGAAGGTAGAAGTAGTGTTATGGATTATGTGATTCAAAAATATGGTTCTAAACAAGTTGCTCAAATAATTACGTATGGTAAAATGGCAACAAAATCTGCAATTAGAGATACAGCTAGAGTTTTGGATTTACCACTTTTTGAAGCAGATAAAATTGCTAAACTAATTCCAGGCATGATGCCTTCAAAATGGAATTTGAATCGTTTTATTTCTGAAAATGAAAACGATGTTAAAAAAGCATTACGCCCCGAAGAATTTGAAAAAGTTAAAGAATTAATTGAATTAGCAAAAGGTACTGATTTAAGTAGTGAAACAATTCAACAAGCGAAAGTTCTTGAAGGAAATCTCAGAAATACAGGTATTCATGCTTGTGGAGTAATTATAACACCGGATGATATCACTAATTTTGTTCCAGTTACTACAGCTAAAGATTCAGATTTATTTGTAACGCAGTTTGATAATTCGGTAGTTGAAAGCGCGGGTTTACTTAAAATGGATTTTTTAGGACTTAAGACTTTAACTTTAATAAAAGATACTGTTAAATTAGTAAAATACCGAACAGGAGTCGAACTTAATCCTGATGAATTTCCAATTGACGATTTGAAAACCTATGAACTTTTTCAGAGAGGAGAAACAGTTGGTATTTTTCAGTATGAAAGTCCTGGCATGCAAAAGTACATGAAAGAACTAAAGCCGACTGTTTTTCCAGATTTAATAGCCATGAATGCGTTGTACCGTCCAGGTCCTATAGCTTATATTCCTAGTTTTATTAAAAGAAAAAATGGTGAGGAACCAATTGAATACGACCTTGATGCATGTGAGGAGTTGTTAAAAGACACTTATGGTATTACAGTTTATCAAGAGCAAGTTATGCTTTTGTCTCAAAAACTTGCAGACTTTTCAAAAGGAGATGCAGATGTCTTACGAAAAGCTATGGGAAAAAAACAAAAAGATGTGCTTGACAAAATGAAACCTAAATTTATTAGTCAAGCAGCTCAAAAAGGACATTCGGAAGAAAAATTAGAAAAAATATGGAAAGATTGGGAAGCCTTTGCAGAATATGCCTTTAACAAATCACACTCTACTTGTTATGCATGGATAGCTTACCAAACAGCATTCTTAAAAGCCAATTATCCAGCTGAATATATGGCAGCCGTTTTATCTAACAATATGAGTGATATTAAACAAGTTTCGTTTTTTATGGAAGAATGTAAACGAATGGGATTACAGGTTCTTGGTCCTGATGTAAATGAGTCTTTTTATAAATTTACAGTAAACGATAATTATGCGGTTCGTTTCGGAATGGGAGCAATTAAAGGCGTTGGTTCTGGTGCTGTGGCAACAATTGTTGAAAATAGAAAAGATACAAAATACAAATCAATTTTTGATTTGACTAAACGTATTGATTTACGTTCGGCCAATAAAAAAGCATTAGAAAACTTAGCATTGGCAGGAGGATTTGATTCGTTTATAGGAGTGACTCGTGCACAGTATTTTCATGATGAAGGCGATGGTATCACTTTTTATGAGAAAGCTATTAAATACGGCGCAAAGTTTCAAGAAAACGAAAATTCTTCGCAGGTAAGTTTATTTGGAGAATCGAGTGATGTGCAAATTCCTGAACCAATTGTTCCGCCATGTGAGGATTGGAATACAATGGAAAAACTTGCGAAAGAAAAAGAAGTAGTGGGAATTTATATTTCAGGACATCCATTAGATGACTTTAAATTTGAGATGAATTATTTTTGTACATCAAAATTTGATTCTTTAAAAAAACTTGACCAATTTGTCAATAAAACACTTTCTTTTGGAGGTATAATTTCAAGTGTTCAGCACAGAATTGCTAAAAATGGTAAGGGATGGGCTTCATTTATTTTGGAAGGTTACGATGAAAGTTTTGAATTTAAAGTATTCGGAGAGGAATATTTAAAATTCCGTCATTTTTTGATACCAAATAATTTTACTTTTTTAAAAGTAGTTGTAAAAGAAGGATGGCCAGACAAAGAAACAGGAAAAAAAGGTGATCCTAGATTGCAATTTATGACTATTCAATATTTACAAGATGTCCTGCCTACATTTGCTAAAAAACTCATTGTAAATATAAATATTAAAGACTTAAATGCCAATTTAGTTCACCAATTACATGAAATTTTTAAAGCCAATAAAGGCGATAATCAAGTTTCGTTTGAAGTGATGGAAATTGAACGTATTCGAAAACTTGTTAAATTAGAATCTACAGCGGAGATTGAAGAAATCGAAAATGATGAAGAAACTTTAGAAATAATAGATCCAATTGCAACTGAAATTGAAGAACAAAAGATTATTACTCATTTAACATTGCCAAGTAGAAAATTGAAAGTTAAAATTTCTAGTGAATTACTACAAGAACTAGAACGGATACAAATTAACTTTAAACTAAATTAACTGTACAAAGTTAATAGATATTGTTTTATAATAGTTTTAAAGGGTTTTTAATAAAAAGAATAAAATTAAGTGTAATAAACTCAACAAAACTTAATTATAGTAACTATATTTTTTAATAACTTTTTTTAAAGTATCTGTAATTTTCTATTATCTTAAACTAGAATGCAATAAATTGTGATTTCACAAAAAACGCGACAATTTTTAAAAAGACTTATTTGTTAATAGTAACATAACATTACCTCAACATTTCCTATAAATGGGCTTTTTCAAACGATGTAGTAATAAAAAATAATCCTTATTTTACTATAGCAGAGGTATTATTATATAAGGGAAAATTAACAATTTAATAAAAAAAACGTTGTAGTATAGTTTATATATACCGTTTCCACATATAAATAAGAGGTAACAAATTTACATTTGACTATTAACTATTAACTAAAATTTTTATGAAAAAAATTCTTTTATTATTTTTCCTAATGACTATTTCATTAGGGTATGCTCAGCCGGGTGCATCGCCAACAGATCCACCTACACGAAATGCATGGGATGTATTGTCCGTGTACAGTGATTCCTATTCTAACCAAACAGGAGTGCAATTTTTAACTTTTGGTGCAGCAACCATTAATGCAGATTACACTCCAGCAGGAGGAAATGCTTGTAAGTATTACACGGGTCACAGTTACTCAGGAATACAAGTAAACACTGCAGGTAGTCTTGATGTGTCATCGATGACACACTTGCATTTTGATGTTTGGTCTCCAAATTTTAGTTCCATGAACATAAAATTAGAGTCTACAACTGGTACTAACAGAGAGTTAGGTGTTACTGGTACTGTTGTTCCATCATCTTCTACAAGAAGTCAATGGATAAGTGTTGATTTAGCTTTAAGTACTTATAATTTAGGTAATATTTTAACTAGTTTAAAATATATAGTACCTGTTACTTATGGGCAAAACGCAACAATGTATGTAGATAATATTTATTTCTACAGACCTGCAACAACTTCTCAGCCACCTACTTTTGGAACATTTACAGTACCTAGTAAATTAGTTGGGGATTCAAATTTTACTATTACTGCTCCAACCACTAACAGTAGTGGTGCTATTACTTACACAAGTAGCAATACTGCTGTGGCAACAATTGTTAGTGGTAATCAAATACATATTGTTGGTGCTGGTACATCAATAATTACTGCAAGTCAAGCTGCTGCTGGAAGCTATGCTGCTGGATCTACAACAGCTAGTTTAGTTGTAACTTACCCGCCAATGACCACTGATGCTCCTGCAGCTCCTGCTAGAAATGCATGGGATGTAATTTCACTTTATTCTAGCACATACACTGATCTTGCTGGAACAAATTGGTTCCCAGGTTGGGGTCAAACCACTACACATTCTACATACACTCCAAGTTCAAATGAAACTCATTTGTATCAAAACTTGAATTATGAAGGTGTTCAATTAGCGGCTAATACCGATATTAGTGCTATGACAACTATGCACGTTGATATATATTCTCCTGATGCAACTGCATTGGATTTCCGTATCATTTCCGGTGGAGAATTCAACAAAACATTAACTATTGTTCCAGGTCAATGGAATAGTTTTGATATTCCTTTGTCTCAATATACTGGAGCTAATTTAACAGTTCTTAATCAGTTAAAATTTCAAACAAATCCTTTTGGTTCATTAAGAAATATAGTTTATTTAGATAATGTTTATTTCTACAGAGCGGCAACGGCTTTACCTTCGCCAACATTAACTGCTTTTTCAATTCCTTCAAAAGTTTTAGGAGATTCAAGTTTTTCAATTACTGATCCAACTTCTAACAGCTCTGGAGCATTTTCATATTCTAGTAGTAATACAAGTGTTGCTACTGTAAGTGGAAGCACAATTACAGTAGTTGGACTAGGAAGCTCAACAATTACAGCTACTCAAGCTGGAACAGGATCATACAGTTCTGGTACAATAACTGCTGTTTTTAATGTTACTCCCGCAGCAGCTCCAACTCCAACTGTTGATTCTACTCATGTAATTTCGCTTTTTAGTAATGCTTATACCAATGTTTCAGGAACAAATTGGTTTCCAAATTGGGGGCAAACTACTGTAGTTTCAGATCTTACTATTCAAGGTAATACAACTAAATATTATTCAAATGTAAATTATCAAGGTGTTCAATTTAACACCCCAATTAATGCATCTTCTATGGTAAGTTTACATATTGATTTATGGACTTCAAATTGTACTTCTTTGGATTTATACCTTATAAATCAACCAGCACCTGAGCAAAAAGTGACATTGACTCCAACTTTAAATGGATGGAATAGTTTTGATATTTTATTGTCTCAATTTACTAGCATTAATTTAAGTACAATTGGTCAGATGAAACTTGTAGGAACAACTGGTTCAAGTTTTTATTTAGATAACATTTATTTTAGCGATGTATCTTTAACAGTTGCTCCAATTATTTCAGGATTTACAGTGCCTGCTAAAGAACTTGGTGTTGCTGATTTTTCTTTAACAGCTCCTACAAGTAGTAGTAACGGTGCATTTACTTATACTAGTAGTAATACAAATGTAGCTACTATTAGTGGTTCTACAGTTACTGTTGTAGGTATAGGAACTACAACAATCACCGCTAATCAAGCGGCTAGTGGTAGTTATACTAGCGGAAGCATCACAGCAAACTTAGTTGTAACAGCTCCTCTACCAACAGCTCCTGATACAGCTGCTCCGACACCACCTTCAAGAGCAACTTCTGATGTTAAATCTTTATTTAGTGATGCATATACCAATGTTTCTGGTACTAATTGGTTCCCTAATTGGGGTCAGTCAACTCAAATGACAGATTTAACAATTTCTGGAGATAATATTAAAAAATATTATACAATGAATTATGAAGGTGTAAATTTTGCTGCTGCTGTTAACGCATCTTCTATGACTAATTTACACATTGACATTTGGACTTCAAATTGTACTTCTTTTGATGTTTATCCAATTGTTCCAGGACAAGCTGAACAAAAAGTAACTTTAACTCCTACTTTAGCAGGATGGAATAGTTTTGATATTGATTTGACGCAATATACAATTCCATTGACAAACATCATGCAAATGAAATTTGTTGCTACACCATCTGGAACGAGTACTGTATTTTTGGATAATATCTATTTCTGGAAACCAAATACTACACCAAGCATTACTGGATTCTCTGTGCCTTCAAAACTTGTTGGTTCAGCTCCTTTTACTTTAACTCCTCCAACAAGTAACAGTCCAGGTGCTTTTTCATACTCAAGTAGCAATACTTCAGTGGCTACAATAAGTGGTTCAACTGTAACAGTTGTAGGTGCTGGTTCAACTACAATAACTGCAACTCAAGCTGCTTCCGCACCTTTTGTTTCTGGATTTACTTCAGCAACTTTTTCTGTAAATTATCCAGGTCCTACAAGTCCTGCTAATGCTCCTACTTATGATCCAACAAATGTAATTTCACTTTTTAGTGATACTTATACAAATGAAGCGTTAATTGATTGGTTCCCTAATTGGGGTCAAATTACTCAAAAAACAGACCTTATGATTCAAGGTAATGCTGTTAAGAAGTATTCAACTATGAATTATCAAGGTGTTCAATTTGCATCACCACTTGACGTTACTTCAATGACTCATTTGCATTTGGATATTTGGACTCCAAACTGTACAACTTTTGATGTTTATTTAATTAATCAAACAATTGCTGAGCAAAAAGTAACTATTCAACCAACAGTTTCAGGATGGAATAGTATTGACATTCCTGTTTCTCAGTATAGTTCTTTAAATTTAGCAAATATTGGTCAACTTAAATTTGTTGCTACTCCGTCTGGAACTAGTGAAGTTTATTTAGACAATATGTATTTTGCAATTGAAACTACTAAAGTTAGAACTTCACAATGTGGATCTACTTTAGCAGCTTTAGATTCTCAAATATTGGCAAATGTAATTTCTGGTGCTCAAATGTATCGTTTTGAAATTACTAACGGAGGAAATGTTACAACGTATGATACAACTAAATACAATTTTGATTTATCAAAAATTGCAGGAAGTACTTATGGAACAACTTACTCTATTAGAGTAGCAGTAAAGATAAATGATACTTGGGGAGCTTACGGTGCTTCATGTAATGTTACAACACCTACAATTGTTGCTGCCGCAAGTTTACCAACAACTCAAATTATTGCAGCAGATTGTGGTACTACTTTAGCAACTTTAGGTTCGCCAATCCATGCGAAATGGACTTATGGTGCTGAAGCTTATCGTTTTGAAGTAACTAACGGAGGAACAGTGACTACGTATGATTCTCCAATTTATTATTTCAATTTAACAAAAATACCTAGTTCAACTTACAGTACTACATATTCTATTAGAGTAGCATATAGTGTAAATGGAACTTGGAGTGAATATGGATCTTCTTGTTCAGTTACAACACCTACTTTAGTAACGGTTGGAGTTCCAACTACACAACTTGTAGCAACAGAATGTGGTACAACTTTAGCATCAATGAGCACTCCAATTCATGCAAAATGGATGTATAATACGCAAGCTTATCGTTTTGAATTAACAGCTGGAGGTACAACTACAGTTTATGAAACTACTAGTTATTATTTCAACTTAAATCAAGTAGCTGGAACGGCTTACGGAACTACCTATTCAATCAGAGTAGCTATAAAAGTGGAAGGAACTTGGGGTGCTTATGGCTCATCTTGTTCAGTAACTTCCCCAACATTGGGAGCTAGTACAATACCTAATACACAAGTACACCCTACATTTTGTGGAGCAACTTTAAGTGCTTTAGATACTAAAATACCAGCTTCTCCTGTTGCAGCAGCTGAAGGATATCGTTTTGAAATCACAACAGGTGGTGTTACTACTGAGTATGATTCAACAACATATAACTTTAGACTTGCTCAAGCTGGAGTAGTAGTTGCTAATGGAACAACATATAGCATTAGAGTTAAAGCTAAAATAAATGGTGTTTATGGAAACTACGGAGTATCTTGTGATGTTATCACACCTTCTTCAGTAGCAAGACAAATTGAAACAGTTGCAAGTTTTGCTGTTTCTGCTTATCCAAATCCATTTAACACTGCTTTCAAATTACAAGTTACGGCATCAACTGACGAAACTGTTTTTGTAAGTGTTTACGACATGATGGGTAAACAAATAGAAAACAAAGCAGTTAACGCTTCAGAAATTGAAAACGTAACAATTGGTCAAGACTATGCTACTGGTATTTATAATGTATTAGTATCTCAAGGTACTAACAATAAAACAGTTCGTTTAGTTAAAAACTAAGCTATACGTTTTTAAACGTTCAATAGAAAAGGGATTCAATTCAGTTTGAATCCCTTTTTTTATATGAAAAATAGTTATTATACTGTCTTTGAATTAAAAAAAACAGTAGTATAAAAGAACTAAAACATACTAGAAGTGATTTGTTTTATTGGAGTTATTTCCAACTTTTTTAAGGCTTTTTTTAACTGTACCCAAGCCATTTATTTTTCAAAATGCCATCGGTTCAGTTGTACACAAACCATTTGAATAGAATAATAAAGTATGTACAACTGTTTAAAAATACAAGGTATTCAATATGCTAACTAAATTAACGCTTAGGCATTAAAAGGCAATAATGTAAAAATAGTTATACGTGGAAATTGTATTTTAAAATGGACTTTACAACTATTTTGAACGAAATGATGAAGAAAAAATACCGTCATACATTATAGTAACAAAAGATATTCTAATTAATAGTTGAGTTACCAAAATAACGATCTTATTTTAGTTGGTTTTTTGTTTAAAATAAGCCCCGGCTTATTATGTTAAGCAATCAGTTTTTTAGTAACTTGACTGCTGGCAATCCAGGAGGCAATAAAGCCAAGAATAATAATAGTTGCTAAAACAAGTAGCACATTAGTACTGTTAAATTGAACTGGATAGGGCAGAGTAGGGGTAATCATTATTACTTGAAAGTACTGTTGTACTAAAACAAGAACGCTTCCTAAACACAAGCCAATTATACCACCAAAAAAAGTTAATAACGTACCTTGGAGTAAAAAAATTGCTCTAATACTTTTCAGTTCAACACCAATATTGAATAGTGTTTTTAGATTACTTTTTTTATCTAAAATCATCATAATTATAGCGCCAGCTAAAGTAAAAAGGGTTAAAATAATGACTAAAGTAAAAATTAAATAAACCGCTGTGTTTTCAGTATTGAGCATTTTGTACAAACTATCGTTTAGTTGTGCTCTGTTTTGAATGGTAATTTTATGATTAAAAATGGTTTGAAGCTCTTCTTTAATGCGTTCTTCGTTCGCATTTGGAGCAAGTTTACATTCAATAGCCGAAATTTGATTGGGCTGGTATTGTAATAATTCTTGTGCGAGACCTAAATCGGCAAACACATATTTACTATCCAAATCTTCACTTATAGCGTAAATTCCAATTGGGATTAAAGAAGTTTTAGAAAATGCATCTTCTGGATTTTCAATAGCCCCTTTTCCAGGTTTTGGCACAAAAACTTCAAATCGACTCGTATAGTCAAATAAGCCAAGTGAAAGTTTTTCTGAAATTCCATAACCTACAACAACTTGATAGCTGTTAGGCAACAGCCACTGTCCGTTGAAAAGAGTTTTTTTTACGGCGTTTACTTTGCCATACAAACTGTCAACTCCTTTCAAAGAAGCTACTTCTTCTTTTCCATTAAACATAAAAAGCACTCGCTCATCAACTATTTTACTTTGAAACTGAATCCCTTTAACTTGTAAAAGTTGTTTTGACTGACTTTGGGAAAGTACCAGAGATTTTCCTTTGGTAGCTGTAATTTTTAAATCTGGATCAAAGTTGTTGCTAAAAGATAAACTAAAAACTTTTAATCCACTAAAAACGGATAAAACTACAAAAAGTGCCATTGCACCAATTATTATTCCCGCCGAAGCTATTCTGGTAATAATGTTGATTGCGGAGCTTTTACTTTTGCTAAATAGGTACCTTTTAGCTATGTATAAAGAAAAATTCAAGTTATATTTTTTTTCTTTTTTCTAAAAGCGAACGATCTTCAATAGGGTTCTCTTTTTTGGATAGTGCATTGTCAATTTTTTCAATATAGTCTAAAGAATCATCAATGTAGAAGGTAAGATTTGGAACTTTTCTTAATTGCAAACGAACTCTTTGTGATAAATCATGTTTGATTAGAATAGCGTTCGACTTAATTCCTTCTAAGGTCTCTTTAGCTTTGTCTTGTGGAAAAATGCTTAGGTGAACTCTAGCAACTGAAAGGTCTGTTGTTACAGCTACTTTCGATACAGAAATGATAAGATTTGAAATACCATTTTTCCTTATTTCTCCTTGTAGAATATCCACTAAATCTTTTTGCAAAACGCCACCAATTTTTTTTTGTCTATTTGTTTCCATGTTGCAAAAATACGATTTTCTAGCTAGTTACTATTTTCTTTGTAAAAAATTAAAAAATTATTTAAAATCCCGTTGCTTCCATTTGTAAGAACCAAACAGTGAATACGTACCAATTAAACTGCTGTAAAATGGATATAGCAAGCTGCTGAGAAGAACCAGCACAAAAGATTTCCCATAAAGAAACACATTGGTTTTTTGAATCAATAGATAATCCAATACGTATTTACTTCCGAAATAAAGAAGTAAAAACCAACGATTAACTATATTGAAACAAAAAAGAAGTAGTAGAACGGCTAAAACTCCATTTGTTAGTAATACAATAATTGCTACTAATTTTCCAAAAGCTTGTTCGTATTTACTAGTTTTACTTGCCCATCGAATCCGTTGTTGAATAAGATTATACAATGTTTTTTCAGCTTTTGTTTCCACTACAAAATCACTATTTTTTAGGTAAAATACTTTTTCAGGACATATCCGAACAGCTTTTTGCAATAAAAAAACATCGTCTCCACTGCCAATATTATTGTTGTTGACATAGCCATGTAATTCCGCAAACAGTTTTTTTGTATAAGCAAAATTGGCTCCGTTACACATAAACGGTAGCTTACATCCAAATGTTCCAATTGTGGTACCTTGTAAACTTAAAATCTCTAATTTTTGAAAATGCACAAATACATTTGAACTTTCACGCAATTTTACAGCGCCTATAACCATAGCTGCATCATGGGTTTGAATAAACTGATCGAGCGTTTTTAACCAATTCATGGGTACACAACAGTCGGCATCTGTGGTAATAATCCATTCGTATTTTGCTATACCTATTGCTTTTGAAAGTGCCTCTTTTTTTGGCGAAAGGGATTTTTGGTTGTTAGTAATAAGTTTTAATTGTATTGAAGAATTTTCTTTATGCCAATTTTCTATGATTTTCGAAGAATTATCAGTTGAAAAATCATCTATAAAAATTAGCTCAAAATTGGAATTCGGAAAATGTAAAGTAGAGAAAGAGTCCAGCAAATCAGGTAAATTTTGCACTTCGTTTCTAAAAGGAACCAAAATTGAAAATGCATTTTCAGGGCTTTTTTTATTAGATATAAAATATGGAATTTTTGAAAAACCGTAGAGTAAGAAGCAAATAATTGCCATATAAGCTAAAAGAAGTATTCCTAAAAAGGATTTAATTAATTCCATCTTGGTTTGAATTTTATCACAAAATAAGTTCCGATTATCACTGGTATGACCACGTTTAAAAACCACATTAATGTTGTTACAAAAATAATAACCCACTCATTGACATGTAATAAACCAAAGAAATAGACAGCCAAACTTCCTTTCAGAGCAAAATCTAAAAATTGAAAACTTGGAATTACAGATGCCAAAAAATAGACGGTTGTAATAGTTGCCATTAAAATAGGATAAGATGCATTTACATCAAATGCTACAAACAAAAAATAATATTGATGAGAGAAAACCAAATAGCGGCAAATTCCTAAAATAAAGTTTTTACGATGAACTTTCTTAGGTATTTCATTTATTCTTTCAATTAAACCATCAATAGAATATCCTTTGATTTTGATTTTTTTAGTAATAAAATAAAATAAAAAAACACATAAAACTATTCCTATTATCGACAAACTCCAAAGCCAATAGCCTAAAAACATTATGCCTAAAATACCAAAAAAACCGGTAGCAACAATTTGAATTCCGTTGCAAATCAAATTAAGAAAAATGATTTTTTTAGTGTCTTTTTTATCAAAATACAAAGCTTTTCCTGCATATTCACCTACGCCAATTGGAGTAAAAACGCCCAAAGTTAAAGCGGCAAGAACTTGTTTTGTAGCTTCCCCAACAGAAATTGGTTTAACCACTTGAGCTAAATTTTGCCATTTCACAATTTCAAGGAAACGATTTAAAAAACTAAAAAAAAGTATAAATAAAATTCCAGCTATGGATTGATTTTTTTTAAACAAAACCAAAAATTTTTCCCAATCAAGTTGTTTATTAGTAGCAAGTTGGTTGTAAATAAAATATAATGCGCCAACAACAATCAAAAGTTTGATTATAAAAACCAAGAAATGTTTAGCTTTGTGAGGAATTGAAATCATAGTTGCAAAGTAAACGAAAACTATTCATAATCTTAAAAGATTTTATAGCGTGAGGAATATTTTGAAGTAAAACCTTGCAACTTTGTAATCTACTTCAAAATTATATGGCAAACGAACGAATCATATTAGGAATCGATCCTGGAACAACCATTATGGGTTTTGGATTAATTAAGATCATCAACAAAAAGATGGAATTTCTTCAATTGAATGAACTGGTTCTATCTAAATACGATAATCATTATCAAAAATTAAAAATCATTTTTGAGCGAACAATCGAATTAATCGACACACACAATCCAGACGAAATTGCTATTGAAGCGCCATTTTTTGGTAAAAACGTACAGTCAATGTTAAAACTTGGACGAGCACAAGGAGTTGCTATGGCAGCCGGACTTTCAAGAGATATTCCAATCACAGAATACGAACCCAAAAAAATAAAAATGGCAATAACCGGAAACGGAAACGCCAGTAAAGAGCAGGTTGCCAAAATGTTACAACAACTTCTAGGATTAAAAACATTACCAAAAAACCTCGATTCAACCGATGGATTGGCAGCAGCAGTTTGTCATTTTTTCAATTCCGGAAAAGTGGTTGGTGAAAAAAGTTATAGTGGCTGGGACGCTTTTATAAAAAACAATGAAGATAGAGTAAAGAAATAATTTTGGCTGGAATATATATTCATATACCTTTTTGTAAGCAAGCCTGTCATTATTGCGACTTTCATTTTTCTACTTCATTAAAGAAAAAAGAAGAAATGGTTTTGGCACTGGCTAAAGAAATTGAAATGCGAAAAAGTGAGTTTCAAGACGATGTTGTAGAAACCATTTATTTTGGTGGAGGAACGCCTTCTATATTAACGATTGAAGATTTAAGATTATTGATTGATGCCGTTTATTCTAATTATAAAGTTGTTAAAAATCCTGAAATTACGGTCGAAGCCAATCCAGATGATTTATCAAAAGAACGTATTATTGAATTGTCAAATACTAAAATCAATCGTTTATCCATAGGAATTCAATCATTTTTTGAAGATGATTTAATGATGATGAATCGCGCTCATAATTCGGTGGAAGCTAAAGAATGCCTCGAATTTGCAACACAATATTTTGATAATATTTCAGTCGATTTAATTTACGGAATTCCTGAAATGAGTAACAAAAAATGGCTTCAGAATATCGATACCGCTTTGTCTTTTACTATTCCACATATTTCTAGTTATGCTTTAACGGTTGAACCTAAAACGGCTTTGCATACCTTTATCCAAAAAGGAATTATTCCACAACCAGACGATGAAGTGGCTCAAGAGCATTTTCAGATTTTGGTAGATAAACTATCCGAGAATGGTTTTATTCACTACGAATTGTCCAATTTCGGAAAGGAAAATTATTTTTCTAAAAACAATTCGAGTTATTGGTTGGGTAAAAAATACATCGGAATTGGGCCTTCGGCACACAGTTACGACGGAGAAAAAAGAGGTTGGAATGTGTCAAATAATGCTTTGTACCTAAAATCAATATCCGAAAATAAATTACCATCAGAAACTGAAATATTAACTAAGACCGATAGATATAACGAATATGTTATGACAGGTTTACGAACCATTTGGGGAATTTCTTTAGACCGAATTGAAAACGAATTTGGCACAACTTATTTGGATTATCTCAAACTACAATCGGAAAAATATATTGAAAATCATTTGCTTTTTATTGAGGAAAACATATTGAGGACTACTAAAAAAGGAAAGTTTTTAAGTGATGGAATCTCATCAGCTCTTTTTTTATTAAATTTGGAGTAAAAAGTAACATAGAAAAATTTTCGTAAATCGCTTTCCAATATGATTGCAAACATAAATAATTTTCAAATTGACCTCTCAAAACCAATTGATATTTCAATACCATTATCAAATACTGATAAAAACCCAATCGCTTGGTATATTGATAAACCTGAAATTCAACCAGTAAAGTTTGGCGATTGGATAGGAAAAGTATCAGAAGGGAGTTCTACCAATTTCAATAATATTTTTTTCAATCCTCACGGACATGGAACACATACAGAATGTCTTGGTCATATTACACATGAATTGTATTCGATTAATCAATGTTTGAAACAATTTTTTTTTACGACTGAATTAATTTCAGTTGCACCAGAAAGGATTGGAGAAGATTTAGTGATTTCGTCAAAAAACATATCGAACGCTCTCAAAATTGCAAAAAACCAAAATTTGGATGCATTAGTAATTAGAACTTTACCGAATTTATTGTCTAAAATGCATAAAAACTATTCAAAAACCAATCCACCCTATTTATCTGAAGAGGCAGCGATTTTCATTAGAGAAAAAGGGATTCAACATTTACTAATTGATTTGCCAAGTGTAGATAAGGAAGAAGATGGAGGGAAATTATTGGCTCATAAAGCTTTTTGGAACGTGAAAAATATAAATAATTTGAACGATGATGCAAGACTAAATTGTACCATTACTGAAATGATTTATGTTGATGATGATGTTCAAGACGGAAGTTATATTTTAAATCTTCAAATTGCTTCATTTGAGAATGATGCTAGTCCAAGTAAACCGTTGCTATTTAAGATTAATAACAACTAATTTTTGATGTAATAACCTTAAAAACAATCATTCGACACTCTTTAATTAAAAAAAAACATGATTACTGTTTCCAAAGATAAATCCAAACTGAACGTTGCATTTATTCAAAATTTTCTCAAAGATATTTATTGGGCTGCAGGAAGAACTACAGTTGAAGTTCAAACAACCATAGATGCTTCTTTTTGCTTTGGAATTTATCTTGATGACAATCAAATTGGCTTTTGTAGAGTTATAACAGATTATGTTGTTTTTGCTTATGTAATGGATGTTTTTATTGAAACAAACCATCGCGGAAAAGGCTATTCATCAATTCTAATAAATGCTATGATGACCGAACCCGAATTACAGCAAGTCAAAATATGGCGATTGGCAACTTCAGATGCGCATTTTTTGTATGAAAAATTTGGATTTAACCCGTTGGGTGTAATTAAATTATTTGTGTTTTGATGTTATTTATTGGTCTATCAAATATAAATTTATTGATGAATTGTACCAAAGTTAATGCTGTTATTTTTGCTAAAATTCTTGTTTTAAAACCTTGAAAAGATTTAGCATAAT